>NBMB01000001.1 GCA_002084765.1 Candidatus Cloacimonetes bacterium 4572_55
AAAAAAAAAAAAAAAAACAAAAAAAAAAAAAATTTAGCAATTCAGATCAACGTAATTTCCGTGAGTCATTCACAGGCACCATTCATGGAAATTTTTGGAAGTCAGCACTCTCAATTGATCGACATCATCCTGCAAATAAGGAATCAGTTTTTGTCGCAATTCGTTACTGATTGGGGCTTGTTGATGTTTCGGAGTTTTCGATGCGGTTAGAGAGCGAATCTTTCGACGGATAGACCACGGGAAATAGCCCTTGACTTTATCCTTGAAAGGGATATTGAAAATGACGCGTCCGAGCCAATTTTTAGGTCTTTTATCGATGGATCGATTGCGAATGCTGGTGAGGTCTGAACAATAAAAAGAGTCGTCCACTCCCAGGAAATGGAATACTTTTTTTAACGTCTCCTGTTGACGATTTTTAAGCTCCTCTAATGTGAGAACCAATATTTTTGATAGGGGATAATAGGGCGTGAATTTTTTTAACTGGTAGTAGTAGCGGCTGGTATCGAGATACTCGTTGTTGTTCGGATCCGCCGCTATTTCCGAGAATGTCCGCTTTTCGATTTTTAAATAATTTAATTGGCGATAATGCGAGGGGATGCGGTCTATTGGATCTCGCAAAATGTAGATCAATTTTGCATCTGGAATCATCGAGTGCATTCTTTCTGGGACGCCGGAAAATTTATGGCATTGGGTGTAGCTTGTCGAAGATTCGCCGCGCACGGGCGCGTCCCCAGAGAAATATGATCTATACCAATCCGGTCCTTTATCCCAATTGCGTTCTCGCACAAAAAAGTCCAGCTCTTTGGGCTTGGACATAAAAATTTCTGGGTGAAGATTGAGGTAATAATGCAGGCTGGAAGTACCGCTTTTCATCGCTCCGACGATGATTAAATTAGGGAGCATAGGTTATGTCTCCTTTTGTTAAAGATAGTGGAAGATAGTGAACGATTGCATTTTTTCGATAAAAATTGGGTAACTGGACATCGGCTCATCATGGGTTGTTTGCCATCGTATGCGACTCTCGACCGGATCGAGCGGCATACGATGGCATGAAGCCTGACAAAGCGGCGTGGATTTCGGACTCTAACTGGAGATTACCGGATAGTCATCACCTTTAGAACTTGCAGATTCTCGGACTGATGGAGTTCTTGAGACATGACAAAGAAGTCGTTTTTTTTGTCATTATCGAAATCTCCGGCTGGTTGGACAATGCCGTTATATCGAACCTCATTGCTGATTCCGGTCAGCTTTTTTTCCGCGGTGATCGCATCCATTTTGGAGATGAGCTGCTCTCCGTTGAAGAAGTATATCCGACCGGTCGGGTCGTTTTCGGAGACAGACCACTCGGAGCCGACGACCAGCTCGCCTTTTCCATCCTCAGTGACGTCGGAGATCGGAGCAAACCCTTTTCCGAAAAGATCGCCGCCTTTATCGCCGGTCACGATAGCGTCGGCCTGGTCGATCTCGACGCTTTCCCAGAAATCTTTTCCGTGATAGATATAGACCGCGCCCATGTCCGAGTCCAGACCTTTTGCCTTCTGTGCGCCGATAACAATATCATGTGTGCCGTCGCCGTTTAGATCGCCTCCGTCCTCAATCGTATAGCCGAATTTTTCTCGTACATTTTCATTGCCGAAAAAGATGACGTCGGCTGTTTCCGCATAGATTTCTCCGGTCTGATACGGGCGATAGAACAGATACACCGCACCGCTTTCAAACGCCTTTGGCGCGCCGATCAGCAACTCATTTCTTTTGTCCGATGTCATGTCGGATAAGACCCGAAGAGATTTTCCGAAACTGTCGTTTGGCTCCTCTCCTTCTATAATCAAATCCGCTTTGCTCACATCAATGTACGGAGTCAGAATTTCATTATAAAAAATATAGACAAATCCGATGTTTTCTTTCTTCGCGCCGATAATAATATCGTCAAAACCATCGTTGTTCACGTCGCCGCTGATAACCGATGTGATCAAAATTGGTTCTCGACTTTGGATCAAGATATCCGCATCGTTTGGAGTCATATCTCGTTTCAGTGCCCCCCCGTAAAAAATAAAAACTTCCGTGTCAGAGTTGAAAAGAAAGTCCGCTTTGCCGTCGTCGTCAATGTCGCCTCGCGCCCAAATGTTGTTAAAACTTGCCTCGCGCGTCATACGAATGATCACATCCGAGTTGTCGGTGGAAACCTCGGCGTCCCAGCTCCTTCTTCCGTAAAATATATGCAGATTAAACTCGCCGTCTCTCAAATTCCTGGTCATCAGCAGCGCGTCCGTATGCGTGTCTCCATTGATATCGCCAAAAGACGTGGCGCGCTCCAAAAATGTTTCATGCGGTCCAGAAGTGACAAAAGAGGTCAATGTCTCAAAATCCACGCCGTAAACCGACGCGTGGGTCGATAGATGAATTAGAAGCAATAAGCCAAATAGAAAAATTCTATTTTTCATTAAAAAATCCTCCAAAAGTTAAAATTTCGCTTCTAACCTGAATTAATCATAATCGTATGGAGATGAATTATTCAGGTTGCACTTTTTACAAAATATAAAGATTGATGAAAAAAAATCAAGGATTGTTTGCGAGATAGTCGAGTTCTTGCCAACGAGTGACCGGTTGGGCGTCTCATTGCGAACAGCTTATACAGGAATCAATTGAAAAGATTCGATTTTTATGGGAGATCCGCAGATTTCGCGGATTTCGCAGAGGGCTAAAGCTGGTCGAATTCAGATTTTTTTTCAGAATATGTCAGGTATAAAGAAAAAAAATTTGCAAAAAGGAAGTGCTTTACTTAACTTCTATTATTCTGTTATTCTGTGAAATTTGTTATTCCGTTGAATTATGTGAAATGAAGTGAAAGAGCAGGGTCGAACCTGTTGCTGTCCATAAATATTTTTAAAGAAGGAGAATGAATCGTGAGACTGTTATCTGAAGCCGATCCTGAGATTTTTGAATCCATACAAAACGAAATTAAACGGCAAATTTATAAATTGGAATTAATTGCATCTGAGAATTTTGTCAGCGAGCCGGTTTTGCAAGCGTTGGGTTCTGTCATGACCAACAAATATGCGGAAGGCTACCCCGGAAGACGATATTATGGCGGGTGCGAGCATGTTGACGTGGCGGAAGATTTGGCTCGGGATCGAGCCAAGCTACTTTTCGGCGCGGAGCATGCCAATGTCCAACCACATTCCGGTGCGCAGGCAAATATGGCGGCATTCCTGAATTTTCTTAAACCCGGTGATACGATTTTGGGCATGAATTTGAGCCATGGGGGACACTTAACGCACGGTCACCCGATCAATTTTTCCGGCATGTATTTCAATGTGGCGCAATACGGCGTGAGTCAAGAGACAGAAATGATTGATTACGACGAGTTGCGAGATATTGCTCTAAGGGAGAATCCGAAGTTGATCATTGCAGGCGCGAGCGCGTATCCTCGTACCATTGATTTTAAGAAATTCCGAGAGATTGCCGATGAAGTTGGCGCGATTCTAATGGCGGATATGGCGCATATTGCCGGGTTGGTGGCAACGGGTCTGCATCCCAGCCCGATTTCTCACGCGCATGTGGTCACCTCCACGACCCACAAGACGCTGCGAGGTCCCAGAGGCGGATTAATTCTCTGCACGGGAGAGTACGCCGCGGGGATTAACAAGTCGGTTTTCCCAGGGATTCAGGGAGGTCCCTTGATGCATGTGATCGCGGCGAAGGCAGTCGCGTTCAAAGAAGCGTTGCATCCAGATTTCAAGATCTACCAAGAACAGGTGATCAAAAACGCGCAAGCATTGGCGAAAGCACTGATCAATCTCGGCTATAAGCTGGTTTCTGGTGGGACTGATAATCACTTGATATTGGTCAACCTAAGTAAAAAGCGGATCAATGTGAGCAATAAAAGAATCAGCGGGAAGAAGGCGGAACGGGTGTTGAATGAGTCGGGCATTACCGCGAATAAGAATACAGTGCCTTTTGATAAACGCAAGCCTATGATCACCAGCGGCTTACGTCTCGGAACTCCGGCGTTGACCACTCGAGGTATGAAGGAGCCGGAGATGGAGCAAATATCGGAATTGATCGATCGGGTGATTTCCAACGCGGACGACGTGTCGATCTATCCAAAAGTCAAGGCGGAAGTGAAGGAGTTGTGTGAAAAATTTCCTCTTTATGCCGACTTGCTTGTCTCGGAATAAATGGTAAACAAAAAAAACCTAAGGGTTTGAGAACCCTTAGGTTTTTGTCTTGGATCTCCGCTCGGATTCCAGCGATGAGATTATAAATGCGATCCTTCTTTATAAAATGGAGGTTTCACAATTTTTGCCGAAACAATCTTTTTTCGTATCAAAATATCGATCTCAGTCCCTGATTTATGAAAACCGGTTTTGACATAAGCCGTGCCGATCGCCTTCTCTAAGGAAGGGGAAAAGGAACCGCTACAGACATGTCCGATTTCCTCGCCCTCTTTCTGAACAGGATAGCCGTGTCGAGCCACCCGCTTGCCCTCGATCTCGAAACAGATTAGACGACGTTTTAAGCCGCGTTTTTTCTTTTGGGGGAGCAGCGCATCTCTGCCAATAAAATCACCCTTATTCATCTTGGTGATCCATCCCAAACCCGCTTCTAACGGCGTGGTGGTTTGATCGATATCATTGCCGTACAGCGCGTATTTCATCTCCAGCCGAAGCGTGTCCCGCGCGCCCAGCCCGATAGGTTGGATATCATATTTTTTGCCAGCCTGCATGATCTGATCCCAGACATAACCGGCTTTGTCCAAATCCTCAAAATATAATTCAAATCCATCCTCGCCGGTATATCCAGTCCGAGAGACGATCATCGGGACGTCGCACACTTTGCCCCTGGCAAACCAATAAAATGGTATCTTGTCCAGTTCAATCGACGTCAAATTTCTCAGGACGTCTGTTGTTTTCGGACCTTGCAATGCCAGTTGCGCTATATTATCGCTGATGTTTTTTATCTCAATTTTATCATCAGCTCTATTATCAAGCAGCCATTGATAATCCTTATCTACGTTTGCCGCGTTGACCACAAGGAGATAATGACATGGGAAACGATACACCAGCAGGTCATCGACAATCCCGCCATTCGGATAGCACATACAGCTATATTGCACCTGACCCACAGCCAACTTAGAGACGTCGTTGACCGTCAACCGCTGTACAAAGTCGATCGCATCGTCGCCTTCTATTCGGATCTCGCCCATGTGGGAGACGTCAAATAAGCCGATAGTCGAACGGACTCGACGGTGTTCCTCTATAATTCCGGTATATTGAATCGGCATCTTCCAATCGCCGAAATCAACCATCTTTCCCTTAGCGGCAACATGATTTTCATAAAAAGGAGTGTGTTTTCTCTTAGCCATTTTCAGTCCTTTTTTCGTTTTTTAAAATAATAGAAAAACCTGACAGATTCCAATGAGGGACCTGTCAGGTTTGGATCAATCACGATCGATTTATTACTTCTCGGATAGAACTGCCTGAGCCGCGGCTAAGCGCGCAATCGGCACTCGATACGGTGAGCAAGAGACATAGTCCAGCCCGATTTGATGACAGAATTCGACCGAGCTGGGATCTCCCCCATGTTCTCCGCAAATCCCGATCTTCAGGTCTGGCTTGGTCGCGCGACCTTTTTCCACGCCCATTTTTACCAATTGACCCACGCCTTCCCGATCAATGCTTTGGAACGGGTCTTCCGGCAGGATTTTTTTATCATAAAATTCCGGCAGAAATTTCGCGGCGTCGTCTCGGCTATAGCCAAAGGCCATTTGCGTCAGATCGTTGGTTCCAAAGGAGAAAAAGTCCGCTTCTTCAGCGACTTGATCCGCCGTGATAGCGGCTCTCGGAATCTCGATCATTGTGCCGACCAGATAATTCACTTTCTGACCCATATCTTTGATCACTTTCTCGGCGATCTCCACAACCACCTTTCTCTGATGAGCCAGTTCCGCCCTGGTGCCGATCAACGGAATCATGATTTCTGGATATACCTTATATCCCTCTTTGGTCAACTGGCAGGCGGCTTCGATAATAGCCTGAGCCTGCATGCGGGTGATCTCAGGATAGGTCACTCCGAGGCGGCAACCGCGATGCCCCAACATCGGGTTAAATTCATGCAGGTTCTCCACCTTTTGACGAATCTCGTCTACCGAGACGCCCATCTGTTCCGCAACGATTTTCTGCGCGTCCTCTTCATGTGGCAGAAATTCGTGAAGCGGCGGATCTAACGTCCGAATTGTCACCGGTTTATCCTTCATCGCTTTCAGAATGCCGTAGAAATCTTCTCGTTGATATGGAAGCAATTCTCCTAACGCTTTTTCTCTATCCTCCAGATTATCAGCCAGAATCATTTTCCGCATGGCTACGATCCGGTCGTCGCCAAAGAACATGTGCTCAGTGCGAGTCAAGCCGATGCCTTCCGCGCCGAATTCGATAGCTTGTTGCGCGTCCGCGGGACTATCCGCGTTGGTGCGCACGCCCAACCGGCGATATGTGTCAGCCCATTCCATCAGTTGGCTATATTCCTTATTCTTTTTCATATTCGGCTTAATCGTTTTGACATCACCGAGATAGACGCGCCCTGAGCTTCCATTTAAGGAAATCCAATCGCCCTCTTTGACAGTCAGGTCTCCAATCGATATTTCTTTTTTCTTCAGATCGATATTCAGCGCGCCGCAGCCGACAATGCAACACTTACCCCAGCCGCGCGCTACAAGAGCGGCATGGCTGGTCATACCGCCGGTCGCTGTCAAGATTGCCTCAGCCGCGTGCATGCCATGCACATCTTCGGGGGAGGTTTCATTACGAACCAGGACCACTTTTTTGCCATCCTTTTTCCACGCTTCCGCGTCGTCTGCAGTCAGAACAATTTGACCGGAAGCACCGCCCGGACCTGCCGGCAGACCTTTTGCCAACTCTTTCGATTTCTTCTCCTCATTGGGATCGAGCATATCATGCAGCAACTCATCCAGTTGGGAAGGCTTCACGCGGGATAAAGCGGTTTTTATATGGATCAGACCCTCGTCCGCCATATCGACCGCCATCTTGACCGCCGCGGGACCATTGCGTTTTCCGGTACGGGTCTGCAGCATCCACAGACGTCCCTCTTGGATAGTGAATTCGACGTCCTGCATATCCTTATAGTGGGATTCCAATTTGTTTCGGATCTCGAAAAGTTGCGTGTACGCGTCGGGAATTGCCTCTTCCAGACTCACGGAATCTTTGGTCTCCTCGGTCTTATTTTTGATATTCAATGGATTTGGCGTGCGGATACCCGCGACCACGTCTTCGCCTTGAGCGTTTATCAGCCACTCGCCGTAGAACAGATTTTCGCCAGTGGCGGGATTGCGTGTAAAAGCGACGCCCGTAGCAGAGCTATCGCCCATATTTCCATACACCATAGATTGTACGTTTACAGCGGTGCCCCATTCGTCGGGAATTCCTTCAATCCGGCGATAGGCGATTGCCCGTTTTCCGTTCCAACTGGAGAAAACCGCGCTGATCCCGCCCCAAAGTTGATCGTAAGGATCGTCTGGAAATTTTTTGCCCAGCGTTTCTTCGATCTTTGATTTAAATAATTGCACCAACTTTTTGAGATCATCAACTTCCAGGTCGGAGTCGTTGGTATATCCCTTTTCCGTTTTCATCTCTTCCATAATCTCTTCGAGCTGAAACCGGATTCCTTTGCCTTCCTCCGGATCGACGCCAGCGGCTTTTTCCATCACCACATCTGCGTACATGGTGATCAAGCGGCGGTACGCGTCATAAACAAACCGGGCGTTATCTGTCTTCTTGATCAACGCCTCAATTGTTTTGCTGTTTAGACCCACATTCAGAACGGTCTCCATCATACCGGGCATCGATTGTCGGGCGCCTGATCGAACCGAGATCAACAATGGATTCTCGACATCGCCAAACTTTGCGCCCATAGCTTCCTCGGTCGTCTTCAACGCTGCGAGCACTTGATCCTTCAACTCGTCCGGATAGGTATTATCATTCTGATAATAATAGGTGCACACATCCGTGGTGATTGTAAAACCTGCTGGAACCGGAATCCCAAGATTTGACATCTCTGCCAAATTGGCTCCCTTTCCACCGAGAAGATTCTTCATATCGGCGCGGCCATCGGATTTACCGGAACCAAAACCGTAGACATACTTTTCCATAAAAACCCTTCTTGATTAAAGTAAACAAATAAATTCAGCACGCAAGAAAATTTTCCTCGCGTTTCTTAAATGACAATCAGATGAATATGTTCGTCGATTTTTTCAATTTTATTATGAATTTGGGAAAAAGCCTCGCCAAATAACTGAACGCGACTCCCCAAAGATTTTAATAGAGTAAGCACATTACTCTCGTCGTCTGCGATCACTTTATTCGCATAAGTTTTAAGAGCCGTATCTTCTGTCCCCAAATTTTTGTGGAATTGGATCACCGCGTTCTCGTGACGAATCAGACGTCGGATGCTGCGAACGTGTGAATAAAACATCTCGATATGATCCGCCGCGCTGATTTCTCGAATGTCGATATGACCATAAGCGGACGCAACATCCCAGCCAACAGACCAGCGCCCATAGAAACGCGCTTCTTCTAAATAAAAGAGTAGGTTTTCAATTTTTTCAGCAAATTGTTCCCAATTAATTTTTTCCTCATGCTCAGAAAAAGCCTCAATCGCTGTGTCAAGCTCTTCGCACGCCTTTTGAAAATAGCCGTTTCGATAAGCGATCGCCACCTGCTGGTTGCGTAAAATATAGGAGCTGATTTTTCTCTCTTTATCGTGCATGTTGTGACTCAATCGTCGTAATACGTTATACTTCAGATAATAGCGCGTTGTATAAGACGCGCGAGCGAATAATTTAATCGGTTTGCCTTTTTTAAAAAAAATTCAATCCAATTTTGTATTGGCAAAGTAGTCATTTTTTTTGGGATTGTCAAAGAAAATCGTTCGTATAAGGCGGGAAATTTTCGACACTCGATTTTTGTAGCGAGGCGTGGTCAAAAAAGGACATTATCCTGTCAATTTTTGGGGAGAGAGTCGAGAAATCGATTCATAACTTTTGCGAATCCGGGGCTTGTCCCTGATAGATCGGCGCGGTAAAAGAGAATGTGGATCCTTTCGAGAGTTCGCTTTTTACCCAAACGCGCCCCCCATGACATTCCACCAACTTTTTCACAATCGCCAGTCCTAAGCCGGTTCGACTTTCGCCCGCGGTGGGTCGCGAGCTTAATTTCTGGAATGATCCGAAAACTTTTTTCATATCCTCTTTGGATAAGCCCAGCCCCTGATCCTTGACATGAACTGCTAGAAAATCTCCTTCCTTCGCCGCTTGGATCGTGATAGTTGTTTTGGAATGCGAGTATTTCAACGCGTTGCTGACCAGGTTGCCCAACACCTCCAGGATGCGGTTGTAATCCACGAACATGGGGGGGAGTTCCTCTGGCAATTCCACACGGACTTGGATATTTTTTTTATCCGCTTGCAAATTATAAAGCGTCAGGCACTCCTCAATGATTTTTTTGAAATCATGTCGTTCCCGATTCAGCTTCACCTTTCCGGATTCGATAGCGACCACATCCAATAGGCTGGTGATCATCTCGTGCATGTGTTGCGCCAGATTCGTCATTAGCCGGAAGAGTCTTTTCTGCTCGTCGGGATCGATATCCTCGTCCTCAAGAATCTCGAGGTACGCGGTGATCACACCCAAGGGATTTCGCAAATCGTGAGCCGCCATGCCTAAAAATTGATTTTTTAGCCCGTTCAACTGTTCCAGATGCGTATTGATTTTTTGAAGCTTTTCCTTCTGCCGTTCCAGCTCCTCTTTTTTCTCGGCAATGATCTCCTGTCCATGATACAACTCTATATTTTTGTGGACAATTTCCTCAGTCCGTTCCTCAACCATTATCTCCAGCACTGTTTTTTGCTGTCGCAGACGATGCGTCCGCCAGAAATATCCGCCGTAACCCACCCCGAAAATAGAAAAAATCAATAGGAAAATGAACCAGGAACGTCGCCAAAAAGGGGCGAGAATCGTAAAGCTGATTGAAGCGGGATGGGAGCTCCAAACGTTATCGTTATTTTTGGCTTTGACATGAAAAGTGTAGTTCCCGGCAGTAAGATTTGGGTAGCGGACATTTTTGATCATATTTTGTTTCGTCGGCTCCATCCAATCCGTCTCCAAGCCTTCCAGATAATATTGGTAATAAACTTGATTTTCATTGACATATGATAACCCGCTGAATTTAAATGAGATATAGTTATCTTTACTATGAAAATTCATCCCGCTTCGCAATAGCTGTGGTTGCTCGTTGACAAGAAATTCTGTGATATAAATCGGCGGCGGCGTCAGATTGGTCGTTATTTTTTTTGGGTCTAATCTGGAAATTCCGCCAATTGTGCCGAACCAGAGATACCCAGAATGATCCCGGATTGCCGCTCTCACGACGCCCTGATCATTAACCAATCCATGGGTGATGTTAAAATTACGAAATTCTTCCCCGTCGAATTTATCGACGCCTTTATTTCCTTCAAACCAAATATTGCCGTCCAAATCCTCCACCAAAGAGTAGATCGTGTTATGGCTTAACCCGTCCTCCGTTGACACGCCGTAAAATGCGCCGTTATCATAGTATGCCACGCCTTTTCCACCGTCAGATGCGATCCATATCCGCCCGCGGCTGTCCTCCATCAACATAGTGATATGGTCGTCGATCAGGCCGTTTTCTTCGGTAAAATTGACGAAATTCTCTCCGTCGTAGCGGCTGAGTCCTCTGCCTGTGCCGATCCAGATGGTTCCTTGTCGATCCTGAATGATGGAGCGCACATGGTCATAAACCAATCCATCAGAAGAGGTCAATCGATCGAACGCGCCATCTCGATAAATGTATATACCAGAACCATTTGTCCCGAACCAGACTGAATTGTCACGCATGGCGCATCCAGTGTTTGCTCGTATAAAAAGCGGCTCTCCCCGGTCGATATTGACGATCACCTTGCCCTTTTTATAATAACATAATTGCTGCCGCGTACCGATCCAGACTTGCCCGAGAAGGTCTTCTGTCAGCATCTCTATCTCATTGCTGGGGAGTCCCTCTTTCACGGTCAGATAGTCGTAGTGTTGTCCGTCGTATAGGCATATCCCCTCGTCGAAAGCACCGATCCAGATGCGATGCTGGCTGTCTTCGATAATGGAGCTGATCATGTTCTGCGGCAGACCGGAAACTGTGGTAAAATTGCAAAACGCCTGCCCCAGGAACTTGCATAGTCCGCCGCCGTTTGTTCCGATCCAGAGGGTATGCTCGCTATCCTCCCACAGGGACCGAATCTGATTTCCTGCCAATCCGTGACGCGTGGAATAGATCGTCGGGTCTGTCGGAATAAGGGAATCGGAAAGATGAAAGGAGATCACGCCGTGACCTTCCGTCGCCAAATACAGGATGTTGTTGGAATGATGCAGGACCGCGTTGACCCGGTCTTGAATATCCCAATCTTTCAGATTATAGACTTGTATGATTGGATCGCCGGCTTCGTTCACGTCAAATCGGGCAAAGTTTCCGCCGGCTAACGCCAGCCAATGCCCGCCGAGATGATCCTGAGAAGACCCGGCAATTCGTGTCTCTGGTAAGCCGGGGAGCAGATAACACTTCTCCTTTTCTATATCCAGCCGCGCCAGGCCACCTCCCCACGAGCCGATCCAGATTTCTCCCAACCGATCCTCAAAAATCGTATTGACTCGGTTGTTTACCAAGGCATTTTCCATGCTGAAGACTGTCCATTGCAGATCATCCTTGCTATTGAACCGGACTTGGCAGACCCCGCGATTTGTCGCTATCCAGATATCCCCATTTTTCGCTGTGTAGAACCCGTTGATTCGGTTATGAGGCAAGGGACTATTGCCTTCAGTCAATATATGTGGCGACTCGTTTAGATTTCCATAAATCACCCCACCGTTTTGCGTGCCAAGCCAAAAACGACCAAAACGATCTTCGTTGATGGCCGTAATATTTTTATCTGGGAACGTATCAGAATTATAGACCAGGAAATCTTTGCCGTCATAACGACATGCGCCGTCATAGGTTCCAAACCACATATACCCAGTGCGGTCTTGATAGATAGCAAGAATCTGGCTCTGGGGCAGGCCGTCCGATGTGGTGTACGTATGAAAGACGTAATGCTGGCAAAACGCCGGAAATGCTGAAAAAAGGAAAATTATCAGAACCGCGATAAGACTGCCAGATATCAATCCTTTGTTCCAAATTTGTCTTTTGTGAAGACCAACTTTTTTCAGAATTATGCTTGGGAATGCCATTTAGATAGTTTCTCGATTTCAAGTATTAGGGTAGTGTTCCATGCTGATGGTGGGGTCGTCCAGTGGATTATTTCAGGCTATTGAATGGCGAGGTGGCGATGTCTCACTGTGCAGACATTCTTTCCTCTGAGACAAAGTGCCTACAATAAGAAATAACCAATTTACTATTTTCTGTCAAGGGAAAAATCATAGCGAAAACGGGTCATACGCTGTATCTTATATCCGGACAGAAAGCGATTGAGCGAATTATGATCGAAAATTTTTTATTTCAAAAAAAGAGGAGAGGACGCGATATGCTCAGCAAATCTCAATTTGAGCGATTAATTGCCCGTGGGAAAGAGTTGGATCATGCTATGACAGATCTGCAGATATTCAAGGATCAAAAAAAGCTGAAAGATACTGCAAAAGAGAGTGCTCAGGTTCAGGAATTGATCTCGGCTTATCGGGAATATCAGGATTTGCTGGGGACCATAGCCGATGAGGAGGACATTCTAAAAAACGACGACGATCCTGAATTGGTGGAGTTGGCGCGAGAGGAGTTGGAGATCCATCAGAAGGAAAAAGTGCTGATAGAGAATCGAATTCGAAGTTTGTTGCTGCCTCACGATCCCAATGATAGCCGGAATGTCATTGTTGAGATTCGAGCTGGGACCGGAGGCGAGGAGTCGGGTCTGTTCGCTGCGGATTTGTTCCGCATGTATTCTCGTTACGCGGAATTGAACCGCTGGAAAATCGACGTGATGAGCTCCAATTCGACTGGCGTGGGCGGGTTTAAGGAAATCGTTTTTTCCGTCGAAGGCAGTGAAGTTTACAGCAAAATGAAGTATGAGAGCGGAACCCATCGGGTGCAGCGGGTGCCACAGACCGAGTCCAGTGGCCGTATCCACACCAGCGCGGCGACTGTGGCGATTATGCCGGAAGCCGACGAGGTGGATGTGGAGATCAAACCCAATGAGATACGGGTTGACGTGTATCGCTCATCGGGACCGGGTGGACAGTCGGTCAATACAACCGATTCAGCGGTGCGGATCACACACGTACCGACGGGTCTGGTCGTCTCATGCCAGGACGAAAAATCGCAGCATAAGAATAGGTCAAGAGCCATGAAAGTGCTGCGTTCTCGTTTGTTGGAGCGGGCGATCAATGAACAGCAGGAGAGATTGTCGCATAAACGCAAGTTGCAAGTCGGTTCCGGGGATCGGAGTGGGAAAATTCGCACGTATAACTTCCCGCAGGGACGGATCACCGACCATCGTATCGGCTTGACATTGTATAAATTAGATGCTGTGCTTAATGGAGAATTGGACGAGCTGATCTCCTCCTTGACCGCTGCCGATGAAAAAGAACAGTTGGAGGAATTGAGCGAAAAATCTTAGAAATCAAACGGATTGATATGCCATATTCATACGAAAAATTGGGGGGAAAGTATGCAAATCACAAAAGTGGTACTGGAAAATTTCAAGAATTATAAGGATGCGGAATACAGTTTCCAACCGGGGACAAACGCGATTTGCGGACCAAACGGAGCCGGTAAGACAACAATAATCGAAGCCATTGCTTATGCGCTTTTCGACTATGTTCCTTATAAAAAAATGGATTTGGTCAGGCGAGGAGCCAAGCGCGGCGAGGTTCGGGTCACTTTTTTATCCGCGTCTGATAACCGCCCTTACACTGTGGTGCGAAGTACCGGAACCGTCTATTATGTAGTGGACAACCAGTTAAATTCTCGGATTGCGGAGAAAAAACGGGATACATTGGCGTGGTTATACCCACATTTGGGCTTGGATCCAACGACCAACTTGTCGGAATTTTTTCAGACAACTATCGGAGTTCCCCAGGGGACTTTCACGTCAGATTTCCAAAAAACACCAGCCACTCGTAAGTCTATATTTGACAAAGTATTACGAATCGATGAATTTCGTTTTGCCTCGGATAAGTTGCTCGATACTCAGCGGCTGAATGAAGCCAAGCGTCAGGATCGGAAAAATAAGGCGGCTTCTCTTGACGGGGAGCTAAAACAGGCTCCCATTGTGACGGATGATCTGAAAAAAACGGAACTCTTGATCTCTAATTTGCAAGGCAAAGTTAAAGAGTTGGAGGAAAGGGTGTCAGAAAATCTTGATCGATTAAAAGAGACTGATGATCTGGTTCGTCGGGTTGGTGAGCTAAAGGCTCTGTCGGAGCGGACTCGTCTGCAAAAATTCCATGCGGATCAAAATCGGAACGCGGCTCAGAAAATTATAGAATCCGCGGAAGTCGCGCAGCAGATTATTGATGAAACCGATATCGGATATCGATCTTATTTGGCGACTTCGGAAAAAATCGAGGAGCTGAATCAGCGACGAAAGGAGCGAGATAAGGCGCGTCGTCAATCCCATGAAAAAGATCAAGAATTGATCCAACTTCGGTATGAATTCAAGGCGATCCGCGAGAAGTTACAACAGATCGAGCAGGATAAGGACGCGTTGGATGATTTGCGTCCTAAGCTGATCGAACAGAATCAGTTAGAAGATGATCTGACAAAGCTCCAAACCAATTTTGGAGCTTTGAGACAGTTGGAGGCGCAGATGAAAAGCCTTCAAAAGGAGGTTCGGATAATCGAACAACGGGTTCTTGGGCTGGACAAAAAAATTGCCGAGTCTGAGGGATGCCGCCCGTTGGCAGAAAAAGTGGACCAGTTGGAAAATGAATGGTCAGAGCTTCAGGAAAAGGAGCAGTCTTATAAGAGGATTCGTTTCCAACGGCAACAGTGGTCAGAGCAATCCGGCAAGCTGAAAACGCAACTCGGTCAATTGTCGTCCCAACTGCGGGAGGTCCAAGAACTGTCCGAGAAAATAGAGACTTTGATCCCCCTTGCGGAGCAATATGAGGGCTTGTGCGATCGGCAGTCTGCGCTGCAAAATCAGTCCGCCGAGATGAAGGCAAAGATGGAAAACGATAAACGTGTCTTGCGCCAAGTAAAAGGCGGTTTATGCCCTTTTTTAAATGAAAAATGTCGGAATGTGCCGGAAAATCAAACGCTGGAGGACTTTTTCAAGACCGAGGTCGAGGATCATTCTCAACATGCGGGTCGTCTGAAAAAAGAGCTTCGAGATATGAAAAAACAGGTGACAAAAGCGAAAGACGCGGCGATTCAGGTGCAAGGGATGAGGCAATTGAATCGGCAACGGGATCATCTGCACGCGCAAATTTCCCAAATGAATGACGAATCAAAAATTTTGGGAGAGAAATTGTCGTCTCACCCGTGTGTGGATCGATCTGATTTGAAGAAGTTGCAGGATGAGATGGGAAAATTGCGCCGAAGATTGGGCGAGGCAAGGAAAGCTCGGAGCCAATATCAGATGCTGACGATGATCCAGGATCAGCGACGGGATCAGCAGACGGATCTCATGGGGAAGCGAGATGAGTTGCGGGTGACAGAGGAGAATATTGCTCCTCTTGCCGATACGCAAAAAAAAATGAGAGATGTCCGAGGTCAATTGAAAAAATTGGGAGATCCTTACGCGCATTCGGTTGCATTGCAGAAAAATATCGATACGGAATCTGTGCAAAAACAAAAATTTGCCGATTTGGAAAAAATTGGGAAGCAGGCGCGTGTGGATCATGCCGCTCTCACTGAGGCGTTGAAAATTTATGATACGTTGGATGAAGAATGGCAGCTCGCTCGGTCGGATCAGAGGAGGTATGAGTCCGATTACACGCGTTATTTGGCGCATGAGCGGGACGCGAAAACATTGCCGACAGCTCGAAAATCGTATGAAGACGCGGTCAAGAAGGTCGAGGCGGTCGATCAAGACCTGCAAGTCCATGAGCGACAGTTCCAAGAAGCCAACGCGTTGTATGATCAAAAAAAGCATGTCGGTTTGCAGGAACTGACGGCGCAACTTCGAGATCAGACCACGGTCTCGAAAGAAAATTTGCGTCATAATCAAGAAAAAATTAAAGGCTTAAAGGAACGAAAAATCTATTTGGATCAGTTGGCTCGGGAGCGAGAAAAAATTCAGAGTGCTTTGAATCAATTAGAAAAAATGGAATCTTTTATCACTTTTACCAGAAATTTGTTAAAAGAGGCTGGTCCCCATATTGCCACGCTCTATCAAGTCAATATTTCTCGTATTGCGGATGGTATTTATCGGGAGATATCCGGAAATTTCTCATTAACTTTAAGCTGGGCAAGCGATTATGAAATATTGATCGAGGAGGAAGGACGCGTTCGATCTTTCAACAACCTGTCCGGCGGCGAGCAGATGACCGCGGCTCTTGCCATCCGATTGGCTCTCTTGCGGGAGTTGTCTAACGTGGATCTGGCGTTTTTTGACGAGCCGACCGCCAATATGGACGAGTCCCGACGGCGGAATCTTGCTGAGCAGATCCGACAGATTAAGGGGTTTTCCCAACTGTTTGTGATCAGCCATGACGATACTTTTGAGCGGGTGACGGATCATGCGATTCGAGTCAATGAGGATGGATATGAAGAGTCCGCTGATTAATTCAATTATATAAAGTTGAAGATAAAGAAGAGTCCGCTGATTACGCGGATTAATTCAATTATATAAAGTTGAAGATAAAGAAGAGTCCGCTGATTACGAAGTAAGAGAGACGCTGCGCCGGATGTTGGTGGATTTTAGCCGAGAATCGCCGGATGAGGTTCGGTCGCGGCTGGATAAGGGCTGGCACGGCGCGACGATTTCTAAGGAATGGGAGAAATATCCTGATTTTCGGACGCCGTTCAACGTTTCGTGGGAGAACCATCGGCAGGCGCGGGAATGGGCGTATCGCCATCTATTGCACAGACCTACTTTTGCCGTAGATGGATCGCAAATTCGACCGTCGCCGGATCAACCTCTGTTTCCTGTGGGAATTGTTCAGATCGGTTGGTTTGAGAACCGCCACACGCCTGATGGAGATTATATAAAGGATAATGAAATCGAGGTTTTGCCGCCGAATCGGTTGCAACAGGAGAAGGAAACAAGCTATTCCCCAAGCTACTCCCAAGCGGTTGATTTGATTAGAACGCGTATGGAAATGGCTCGAATTCGACGATATATCGAAGAGATCCCGAGCGACTGCTCGCATAAGCCGATGATTTTTTACGACGGTCCCCTGCTTCTTTCCTTTGCCGAGCGGTTAAAGGAGACCAAGCAGGAATACATCGCAGAGCTTATGCGGCTTTTGAATATTTCAGCCGAGAAGCGCGTGCCGATCATTGGTTTTACCGCGCATTCTCGCGCATTTGACGTCATCCGCATGCTGGGCACTTATTATCGAGAACGGATCGATCCGAGCGCAGTTTACGACGCGCAATTGTTGGGTCCCCTGCTGAAAATCGGGGAGCGCACCCCGATTATGATCTCTCGGCGGATGGGAATTCAGCAGGAATATCATAAAAATTGGCAGAACAATATCGGATTTTTTTATCTGAAAATGTCGAACCGCTCTCTGCCATCTCGTATTGAGTTTCCGCTCTGGATGTATGAAGAGGGATTTTCGGACGCGGTCAATATCATACGCGGCGAAATCATTGTCGGCAGCGGGTACCCCTATTGTCTGGAGACCGCAGACGCGGCGTCGGTCATCACCCATCAAGATCAAGAGCTATTTTTTCGACTTTTGCAATCTTTTGCAGGGAAAAATGGATGGGATTGGTCGAAGTCGGCAAAAATGACGAGCAAACGGCGGCGGAGATAACTGAAATATGAATAATTTGTCCACGGATTTCGCGGATTTCGCAGAATGGAAGCACTTGCTTATATGGATAATCGCGGTAGTGTTTCTGTCTCCGATCAGTCCTGTACAGTCGTCGGAACGGGACGATAGGACGTTGGCAGTCGTCAATGGCGAAGCTATTACTGTCCATGAGTTTATACAACGTTATGAAGGAGTAATCCGGCGCAATAAGCATATCAAAATGTGGAAAGACCACCTCAAAACAGAGGTTCTCCTGTCAATGATCGCTGAGCACCTGTTGGAGGTGGACGGGCTTGAGACGGGTCTAAATCAGGACCCCAAAGCTCGGAATGTTTTGCAAAGTTTGGAGCAGGCTTTGGTCAGAGATCGGCTGTATGGTACGGAAGTGCGGGACAAAGTGCTTGTATCGGATGAGGAAATTCAGGATGCTTGCGCCAAGACCGCTTCTCCGCGACTTGTGCGACTGGTTCGAGTTCCTGACAAAAAATCCGCGGACGCTTTGTGGAAGGATATTCAATCCGGCGGAGATATTGATACCTTGGCGCATTTTTTGAATGAAACCCAAACCCGACAGACGCTTTTTACTTGGGGAGAATCTCCCGCGCATGTTGATTCCATTATCTTCAATTTGGAAACAGGCGAAACGAGTCCGTCTTTTTATTGGGACAATCTGTTCTATTTTGCCAAGTTGAAAAGTATTTCTGTCCCGTCGGCTTCTGACCTGATCGACTTCCAAAATAAACCCGGATTTATCAAAAATATCAAAGAAACGATCCGTCGCCGTAAAGAAGAAATTCGATTGATCGCGTTTCTCACTGAGATTCGGAGAGGGCAGAGGGCGACGATCAGAAAAGAGCCGCTCAAAAAATTGGCGGATGCAGTCGAGGAGATTGCGGCTCTGATCTATCCCGATAGCCTGCTTATGACCAGCGGACCGCTTTCTTTCACTTTCCGCGATTTGGAATCTCTTTCGGAGCAATTATCCTCCTGTTTGGAGGAGACAATGGTCCAGTTTGAAAATAACAAGTGGACAGTCGGCGATATGTTATCGATTTTCCGCATAAAGGGGCTGAATCTGATTCCCGCCAGGAATACGCATCAACAACTCGTCGCGATTATCGAACGTCATATCGACTCCTGGTGGCTAACCGAGGAAGGGTATCATCGCAGACTGGACGCGCATCCAGAAGTGTTGGAGGATATGCGCGGTTGGAGACGGTTTTATGTGGCTTCTTTAAACCGATTGACGCTGGACGCGAGTCTAGAACCTGATCTGGAACCTGACCGCAATAATATAATCATCTCTTACAAAATCGCCGATCAGGCATTGCGTCTGCCCAACGTATTCGATTCCGATAAGGGAGACCTGATCGACGACTATCTCATCCGATGCGCTCGTAATTATGGAGTTTCGGCAAATTTTAAACTATTGAAACAGATTCCTGTAACAACAATAAATATGTTCCCGGTGCGTTATCTCGGGTTTGGCGGCTCCATTCCGGCAATTCCGCAACTGGCTCCTCTGTTCAAATGGCATCAAAGGATGTTGGAGGAGAAAAATGGCGCGCATTAACAATATAGGACCGGTTTTTTCAGAGACTTAATGATCATCAAGTTAGCCGCGCCTCCGAGAAAGCGCGGCGGATCTTCCTTATTTCAACAGAATCATTTTTTTCATCGCCTCATCCATACCAGCCTTGATCACATAGAAATATGTGCCACTGCCGACCTGATTTCCGCGATCGTTGAGACCGTCCCAAACAACCGAGTAATACCCAGCGTCCTGCGGCGTGTCAACCAGTGTCTTGACCTGTTGGCCAGAAATATTATAGACTCGTATCTCCAACATCACTCGCTCTGGGAATCGCATAGCGAATGGTCGTGATCGGGTTAAAGGGATTCGGATAATTCTGCTCAATCGAGAACAGATCCGGGGTCAGAGTTACTAAACCTCCGAAAGTCGCCTCTTCACTGATGGGGCTGGTCAGATCGTTCTGCTGATCCCCATGAGCCGGCGTAAATGTCTGGACCACAAAGTAATAGTCGGTTCCGTCGTTCAGTCCGGTCACTTCATAGCTACTCGCGCTCTTATTTGCCGTTGTCCCAGACGCGGCAGTGTACGCACCGCCGGATGTCTCGCTATACAAAACCTGATAATGTCCCCCATCTCCCGTGTAAGGGATCACGGTCCAGCTCACGTTCACGTCCGTAGTTCTTGCGCTGGTGGACGCGCTCACATGGGCAGGCGGAACAGTCTGGGTTTGATCCCAATCCGAATCCTTATCTGATAAAAACGTGAGCAAAGCCGCGTCAGACGCAGTCAGCATGTTGTAACCCAGATCCAAATAAATTAAGGGGCAATTCACAAGAGACGCAGGGATAGACCTGCTCAGGGAATTGTTTTGAAGATCCAACCATATCAGCCTTGTCAGGTTCCCGATTTCTGTCGGGATAGACCCGCTCAGGTCATTGTAGGAAAGATACAACCTTGTCAGGCTTGTCAGGTTCCCGATTTCTGTCGGGATAGAACCGCTCAGGGAATTGTAGGAAATATCCAACTCTGTCACATGACCGCCGCTGACTGTCACGCGATCCCAATCATTGCAGACCGTGCCTGACTTCCAGTTGCTATTATCTGTCCAGTTATCGCCACCAGTGCTATCATAGAGAGCGACCAGAGCCTCGCATTCATTTTGCGGGACGTCGGTCACATCGTCGCAGATAGATTCTCTATTATGTTCTTGTTGCTCGTGGGCTTGCGTCGCGCAGAGCGTCGTTGCATAAAAGAAAACAACGGAAATAACAATAAACTTCATCGCTTTGTAAAACATTTTTATACCTCCTTAAGGCATATTACTATGTGTATTCAGGTTCTTGGAAACATACAAATTTTTTCAAACTCGGAGAGATTTGTGCTGTCTGCGCTATTCGCGTTTCATCTTTTTTGATAATACCTCCTTCAGATTTGGACAGTGTTTCGAACATTTCTTTTGTCACAGGCTATGAATACAGTACACGATACGCTCAAAAGTAGCGTTTTTTCAGATAATTATCAAGAGAAAAGGCAATTTCCGTCCCTGAATATAAAAAAATCCCAGAGACAATTGCCTCCGGGATTTTGCGTAACCATTTATGTAATCAAAAGATAGCGCGTATGATTACTTATTTGATAAACGTCATCCGCTTTGTATCCTGAAACGACTCCCCTGTCAGCCGATAAAAATAAATACCGCTGTTGACCGAGTCTCCCTGGTCATTTACGCCGTTCCATCGGACGCTATGCGATCCTCTGGAAATCGACTGATCCATCAAGGTCTTGACGCGTCTTCCATTGATGTCGTATATCTCCATCCGGACATTTTGAGGCTCGGTAAGCTGGAAATATATGACGGTCTCTGGATTAAAGGGATTGGGGAAATTTTGAGCCAGCATATTATGATAAGTCGCAACGCCATTATCATCTATGCCGACAGCGATTTGATTAGCCGTTCGCAGAATCCATTCTCTGGGATCGAATTGCACGCCGGTCGGCTCCGAATCCACGATATATGTAAATTGTTGACTCGCAAGACTATCCCATGCTACGATGGTCATTTCATCGCCGCCGCCAAAACTGGCGATCAGATCGATTGGCATCTTGAACAGTTGCCAGCTCTGAACCTGCTCGATCAGAACATTCAGCGTGTACCCTCCGTCTGGATTTTCCCGGTGAGTCCATCCCCAATTATATTTGGGATGATATTCGCCATAGATCCATTCGTCGAAAAACCAGTCCAGATCAACTCCGTCTGCCTCTTCCGCGTGCGCCTGGAAATCCTCAGTTGTCGCAGTGCCATACATCAGCGCGGGGTCGAAGCGATAGGTTTGCAGTGCTTCAAAGAAGTCGTCGTCGCCCATGACATGACGCAACATGTGCAACGCCCACGCGCCTTTGTCGTAGGAGAGACGACCGCTAAAAATCCGCCCGATATCGTTCAACATCTCATCAGGGACATAAATCGATCCGTCGTCGGTATCCTGCACATGCTGCATCCCCAGCATATAATCTTTATACGCGTCTGAATTGGGATACAAATATTCTGTCCATAACGCCTCCCCATAGCTGGCAAATCCTTCGTTTAACCAGATATGATTCCACGATTCCGGCGAGATCAAATCGCCAAACCACTGATGTGTAATCTCATGCGTATTGACATAGCGATAATAGTCCGAATAGATCAGATGAGCACCGTAGCTGGTGTTGGTCTGGTGCTCCATCGCGCCGCCCCACGGAAACATGGTATTGCCATATTTTTCATCCATAAATGGATATTCCCCGAAATACGTGACGAGTGCTCCCAGGATATCCGGCGTAGTGGAGAAATGATCGAAGGCAATCGCCTGCACTTCGGGATAAACGTAGTAGTAGATCGGTAGTGAATCGTTGTCCGCGTTGATATAATAATCGCGTTGAACCGCGTAATTTGTCACGGCGATAGAGACCAAATAGGTGCAGATGGGGTAGCTCTCCCGCCAATGAAACGTTCGGGAGCCGTCGCCATTATCGGTGTCGGACAGCAGAACCCCGTTTGAGGAGACCACCAGGTTGTCTGGAACAGTCACGATCAAATCAACTTGATCCGCCTTATCAGATGGAATATCTTTGCAGGGCCACCAGCTCCTGGCACCGTAAGGCTCGCTCAAGGTGGTTATAAGCGGAACTCCATTATGATAATCAAAGGCAAAGGATTGCAGACCAGTCTCTTCCGGCTGTCCGCTATAGGAGACCGAGACCTCGAAAATCTCTCCGCTCTGATAAGCCCGATCCAACGTAATATCGATATAGCTGTTAAGTGGACCTTGGTTGATATGCGTATACCCTGTGCCAGCAGCACCGACTCCATGCACAGTCATATTATTGGCAAAGTGGAGCTGAGCCGAGCTGATGCCGTCCAGGGTCGCGGCGGCCCGCATGGTCAGAGAGCCGACTATCCGGTGATTTATATAGTCGGTCAAGTTCAACTCAATCCCATATTCTAATACGTCAAAATTCTCCTGACCCGGAATATCGTCGGTGATTTGATCCAACAAATTCGCAGAAAAATGACCCTTCATCGAACAAAATTCATGCCGGCTCTGTAGTTGCGGATCGCCCGAATCCGCATACAACTGTCCAGAAAACCATAGCAAACTTAGTAATAAAATAATCGTCTTTCTCATCGATTTTTCCCCTTATGAAAAGATAAAAATGGTCCGCAGATTACGCAGATACAGCAAAAGCTAAGTAATACACCCATTCACTAACAAATGGCAGGTTATCGAGTTACAGCACCTCCCCCAAATTCTTGTAACTGCTTAAGCAACCTGTCCACAATTTTATCAGGCGAAAGATCTCCGATTTTCCCAACGTATGAGACCAAGCGATTCAGACCGAACATTTCTTGATCCGTATTGATATACTCTGTAACGCCGTCGGTGTAGATCAGCATCACATCGCCAGTCTCAAGCGTAAGTTCTTTTTCCTCAAGCACATATTCGATAGTGTCCACAATGCCGAGACAGACCCCGCCCGATTTTATCACCTCGCACTCCCCACGTGCTTGACGAAAGATCAAAATTCGTTCGTGACCCGCGGCGGTATAAGATAATACTTTATTTTTTTTATCCCATGCAAATAACAACAACGTGATGAACATGGGATTTTTCATTTTAGACAAATCTGGGTAAATTCGTTGATTTGTGCGCACCAGAATATCCAGGGTGGAAAGATTTTCCGCGGCAAGCGTGTGGAAAATTGTCCTCACCACGACCATCAACAGGCTTGCCGGCACGCCTTTTCCCGACACGTCTCCGATGGTGATATACATTTTGTCTTTCTCCGCAACCGGGATAAAGTCGTAATAATCTCCGCCGACCTCTTTGGCGGTTTCCATATACGCTGCTATAGAAAAGTCCGGCAATTCTGGCGGCGTGCTTGGTATCAGCGACAATTGAATATTACGCGCTTTTTCCAGCTCTTGCGCCCGTTGTTTATTCTCCATATCCTTTCGGACTCGGTTTTGTTGAAATATGACGATTCCTATGACGAACCCTATAGCCGTCAATATCTCCAGCGTATAAAACCACCAGGTTTTCCAAAAGGGCGGATCAATGACGATATGTAACGAGATACTTGTCTCGTTCCACACGCCGTCGTTGTTTGATCCTTTTACCCGAAAGAGATACTTTCCGCCGTCCAGATTGGTATAACCCGCGTAACGGCGTTGATCCGGGTAGATCCAATCTTTGTCAAACCCTTCCAGTTTATAAGCGTATCGATTTTTCGAAGGATCGACGTAATCCAGCGCGGCAAATTCAAAAGCAAAATAGTTATCCCTGTATGAAAGCTGAATGTGGTCTATATAAGACAATGCTCTATCAAATTTTTGGGTCTTATCAAATTTTTTGAAAGCGGTTATCACAATCTGCGGAATATGGGAATTGTCCTTGACCTGATCCGGAAAAAAAGCACTTAATCCATGAATCCCGCCGAAAAACATCTCTCCATTTTCGCTTTGATAAGAAGCCCGCTGGAAAAATTCGTCTCCCTGCAAGCCGTCATTTATATTGTAGTTACGAAACGTTCCGTTTTTCGGATCGAATTTTGACAAGCCGCCCTGGGAGCTGATCCATAAAAACCCCGCGTCGTCTTCCAAGATCGCTTGAATCTCATTGCAAGCCGAGCAGGTTTCGTTAAAATATTGCGAAAACGTGACAGAGTTGTCTGCGTTGTCCTGCATAATCCGATTCAACCCGTGACTGGTTCCGACCCAAATCGATTGATTCCGATCCTTATAGATCACCGAGACATTATCGTTGCTCAGACTTAGCGAGTCCCGCGCATCTCGGCGATAGCGAGTAACGCCCTTGTCGGTTAGACAGTTCAGCCCCTCGCCCCAAATGCTGATCCAGGTAGTGCCGGTATGGTCTTCGGTCATACAGAGCGTTGATTTTCCGCTTAATTTGGGCGGGAGGTCTGCGCGGCTCATGTAATCGCCATTCGAGAAAGTCGATGGGTCGCCCGATAACTTAAACCTATCCAAACCTTGATCGGTGCAGAACCACAGATATCCATCGCTGTTCTCTTGGATCGTCCACACCCGATTATCCGAAAGACTTACGGGTGAATCCAGATCATGCCGTATATGATGGAATTCGACCTTGATCCCTTCCGGTTGATCTGACGAGACAATACGCTGATAGGTTTTGGGATCGATTCGGCTGACTCCGTTCGAGTACGAGCCAATCCAGAGGGAACCCGCGGAGTCCCGAAAAATGGATCGGAGACGGTTGTCACAGAGGCTGCTCGGATCATCGGAATCGTTCTTATAAACCGTGATCCAAACGGGCTGACCATCCGAGTCTCGCTGCGCCAGATTCAATCCCCCGCCGTCGGTTCCGATCCATAAGCGGTTATACTCGCTGTCGTGATACACCGCGGTCACACGGCTATGGCTAAGGCTCACTGGCAGGGTCGGATTTTCTGTGATCAACCGAAATCCTTTCGGATTCAAATTCAGCTTATTGATGCCTCCGCCCCTTGTGCCGACCCAAAGAATTCCAGAAGCATCTTCATAAATAGATCGAATATCGTTATAACTTAAACTATTACTATCATAAGGGTTATTTAAGTATATTTGGAACTGTTCTGCGTCTGGATCGAAATGGATCAGACCGTCGTTTTCTGAACCGATCCAAAGCGAGCCGCGACTATCTTCAAAAATGGTGGTGATAATGTTATTTTTTAGACCCGTTTTATCTGTTTTATCTGACAGAGGGGAAGGAGAGGGTGGAGAATAGCGATAATGGGTAAAAGTTTCTGTCTCGGGATCAAATCGGCTCAACCCATTCTGCGCGCCGACCCAGAGGATGTCGTCATGGGTCGCGTATAGTGCTCTCACACGCGAGTGGCTCGGGCTATTCGGATCGGCTGGATCATGACGATAATGCGAAAATTTCCCAGTATCGGGATCGAGTCGATTCAGTCCGTCGTCGGTACCGACCCAGATAGAGCCGTCGCTCGTCTCTTTTATCGACCATATCCGATTTTCGCTGACGCTATGCGGGTCGTCGAAGTCGGCTTGATAACGGATAAACCGAAGCTTGTCGGGCAGGGGACTTTCTCTATGATTGGGATGATCGTAAAATTTCCGCATTTGTCTGACCCATTTATTCATTCCACCGCGATATGTGCCGATCCATACATTGCCCTCCGCGTCTTCAAAAATAGATTGGATGCGGTCGTCGCTTAAACTCAGGGAATCCGATGGGTCATGCCGGACGTGGTAGAATTGCTCTGTCCAAGGGTCAAAAATATTGATTCCTCCGCCCCAGGTCGCGATCCAAATCAGACCTGTATGGTCCTCCATAATACGATCAATGCTATGAGAACTCAGCGAGTAGGGTTTCAAGGGGTCGGCTCGGTAAATCTGAAAATTATAACCGTCATACCGATTCAATCCCGCCTGAGAGCCAAACCACATATAGCCTTGTCTATCTTGGAGAATTGAATAAACAATGCCATGTGACAACCCATCTTTGACCGATAGACGTTCAAACTCTAATGGGGAGGCGACAGAAATAGGCGAGATCAAAAAAAGGATGCTTCCAATGAAAAAAAAGTAGGCGAAAAATGCTAAGAATCTGTTAGAAAGCGAGCATTCCATTTGTCAATCCTTATGAATTAGAAGTTTTTGATTTTGAGCAGACGCGGATGTTCCGCCGAGTCTGTCAGAACGAGATGCTATGGCGAATATGACCCGCACGCGATTTTTTGGTTCAAATTCATATGTAAATAAATTATAGGAAAATAATGAAAAAGGGCGAGATAAATCCCGCCCCTGTCTTAATATTCCAATATATATTCGTACCGAAATTCACTTTTCGCCTTATTCCGATTGACTCTTCTCGTCTTCTTTTGAATCGCTTTTCACATCTTCTTTTGCTTCGCTTTTCACATCTTTTTTTGCTTCGCCCATGATCGGGTGCGTAATTTTTTTGACCGATTCCTCAAACTTGAACTCTTTAAATGTGGGACTTTCCTCGTTATGGCAAGTCACACAGAGTTCCTCAGTCGGTTTTACAAGACCCAATTCCGCTCCATCTTTCTCGCCGGCGGAAATTGCTTTCATCACCTTCATCTTAAAATAATTCTCACCGGCTCCATGACAAGTTTCGCACCAAATACCATCGGTCTTATCATATTTTTTTCCGTGATACTTGACGTCAATTCCATGTCCAGTCACATGACAGCGCAGACATTCGTCCATTTCTTGCGGATTTTTTCCTTCTTCAACCAGAGCTTTTGCCTCATCGGTTCCAAGAGATTCATAGGCTTTGGCATGAGGACCGGCTTTCCATATCGCTAGTGAAGATTTCTCAGCGCCTTTTTCCGACATTTTGCCATTGTGACATTTGCAGCCCTTCGCGCCTTTATAGACGAGCTGCGCATCCTTTGCAGCGTCTTCTTCCGAAAAACCCGCAGACGCGGCTAAGAGAAGAGTTAATAAAACAATCAATCCGAATCGTAACATAAACGTAGCCTCCTTTCAAGGTAAAGAAATAATAAAAAAGTGAAAAATAAGTATTAACTTTTATATGTAAAAAGTTAATATCAAGAAACAATCCTTAATTATCAACTGATCAATACCAATTAGTATATAATATCTATATCTATCACTGTCAACTATATTTTCTCCTAATTGCAAGAAATTTAAAAAAAAGAGAGGTAAAAACGCGCGGAATCATTTTTGGAGCGGACAGCCGAGCACCTGTTCTATCCAGTTCGCGGTTTCATGCCGCGCCAACATGATCCGAGTTCCCTTTCTCGTGGTCGCCTGGCCTGCTAAATCTTTTGAGAATGTTTTCCACCCCGTTGTAGAATTGGGCTAAATATGCAGAAGCTGCTGTCCTTTCTCGATTCGTTGGCTCAATACTATCAGTATCTTGTCTAAGTTCAACGAGTTCCTGAACGACTGTCGCCATCCAACCCAATTCAGTCTGGATATCTTCGTTGAGCTCATCATAAGTCATATCAGAACTTTTCCTCGTTGCTCGATCAGGCGGGTAAAGTGGTTTTTTGGAGTCAGGGGAACGACATCAATTTGAATACGCAATTCATTTTCAAGGCATCCGCCAAATTCATATATTTTCCAACCCTTTATTCCATCGCAAGCTAAATCAAGATCACGCGCCTTATCCGGGTTTGTCAAATAGCTTCCAAACAGGATCAAACGATTTGCGCCGTAATTCTTAGCCATTTCGATTATCCGATTCATTTGGTTTTGGTTAATTTTCATATTACACCTTTCCCATACCGGATTAAAACCAGCTTCTCAGCTTCAGTTTAATCGCATAATGTTGCGGTCGTAAAACAATCCTTAATTTTCAACGAATCCACACCAATTAGTATATAATATATGCCTATCACTGTCAACTATATTTCCCCCTAATTGCAAGCGATTAAAAGAAAGAGAGGTAAAAATGCGCGGAATCATTTTTGGAGCGGACAGCCGAGCACCTGTTCTATCCAGTTCGCGGTTTCATGCCGCGCCAACATGATCCGAGTTCCCTTTCTCGTGGTCGCCTGCCGCTTACTGTGATCGTTTTCCCGTAAAAGCGGTTGATCGTGGGCAGCAAAATCGCCTCGAAATTCTCGATTGAATTGAGCACTGGCAACAGATTTTTCTCTAAAGTCGGGGCGATAAGCTCTGCGGTGACAATTGACGCTTTTCTCGGATTCTCCAAACGGGAAGGAAGGAGCGGCTCGATCTCTTTCAGATCGTCCAGCAGGCTGCGGCACATGCCGACTCCATTTTCATATTGTGGAAAATTCTCATAAGCCTCTGTATGAGGGAGATCATGCCCGGCTGTGAGATACCATTCGTCCGATGGAAACGCCAGATAAGAGCCAAATTTTTTTTTGAATCGCTCCCGCAATCGCTCTATCTGTAACAGAACTTCCGCCGCGTATTTCGAGTCCACACGCTGCGATAAAAGGGGATGTTTCTGATACTTGGTGATCCCGACCGGCACGATCGAGAGACTCGCAAGTCCAGGATAAAATTCGGCAAGCTCCTCCAGCGATTTGATCAAAATATTGTCGTCGTTCACCCCAGGACACAGCACGATTTGGGCGTGAATCACAATTCCGGCCTGAGTCAGGGAGCGGATTTTCTCCATGACGGAACCAGCCTTCGGATGACCGGTCATTTGGACGCGCAAGTCAGGATCGGTTGTGTGGATTGAGACATTCAGAGGAGAGAGTCTCTGATCAATAATACGCCGCAGGGAGCGTTTTCCCACGTTGTTCAAGGTCACAAAATGCCCCTGCAAAAAGGAAAATCGATAGTCCCCATCTTTGAAATAGAGGGCGGATCTCATGCCAGGAGGATTTTGGTCGACAAAACAAAAAATACAGTTGCACCCGCACGTTTTGACCTTCATCTCTGCGACTGTCAAGCCCAGATCGTCTTCCGGATCCTTTTCGATCTCCAGATAGGAAGGCTGAAGGGTGCGATGGTCCATGAGCCTCAGCTCAGTGATGTCGTCGGCAATAAAGTAGTAGAAATCTAGTTTATCCCGAATCGGCTGTTCGTTAATATGCGTAATATGATCCCCCGGTTCAATGCCAAGTTCCGCGGCAATTCCGGTCGGATCGACTCGAATAATCTCTACCATAATTTTCCTTTTTTAGCTGTGATCTAAATGCGCCTCCCGGCGCAAAATTATTTGGAAGATATTGTAAATTGATTGACCTGTTTTGCCACATTTCCGACTCGATCTTTTACCTCGAGAGTTATCGAATGGGCACCGATAGACAAATTTTTGCGTACCTCATAAAAGAGAAAATTTTGATCAATGTCATATTCAGCAAAGACCCGTTCTTCATCCAAATAAAATGTGATGTCGTCTTGATGAATTCCGCTTAAGTTATCGTAAATCCAAGCCTTAAACGTCGGTTTTTTCAGATAAACGTTTTTCTTGTTCGCAGGAAACAGAGAACGGATGCGGGGCGGGTCGTTGTCCGATAGAAGGACGAAATCGCCCAAGATTGGGGTTTTGGCTGTAAATCGTCTTCCTTTTCGCTCATTACTGACAAATCGATATGACTTTCCTCGGCGTTCATACAGAGCCAGTTTATCCAAATTTTTGACAAAATCAGGCGCGGAAACGATAATCGAAATCGACTTATCAAAAAGCACGTAAGCTGGTTCGATCTGAAACAAAGGCATCTCAGCGGAAGCAGAGCCGTCTGGGATTGTGGTATTGAGTCCCAAGATAAAATTTTCTGCCACGCTGTCTGTCGGGAAATAGAATTCGATCTCCGCAGAGAGACCCAATTCCATAGGGAAGACAACCGAATGGGCGATCCTCGGCTGAATGGGGCATAACCAAATCCGATCTGTCTTTGCAACCTGATATCCGTTTGCCGATACCAGATAGCTCTCGATCCGAACAGCCTGCGGATTCTCATTCTCCGGCGCAAAGCGACCGGAAAAACGACCCGGTTCCAGCATTTTTAGATCGATCTCATGCCACATCCTGCCACTTTCTTTGATAATCGCGGTTGGCTTGATCGCTCCAAGCGGATCGGTAAAAACGTCCACCTGAACATAGTTCCGCTTCACGCTTGTTTCCATCATCAGATCGGTCGGCTTCAGATCGGACACAGCGGGAAGCTCTGGCTCGGCAAATTCATAGATCGGAAAAAATGGGTTCAGCCATATATCGATCACTTGTACCCGAATAAAAAATGACTGTTCAGGAGCAAAGGGCGAATAAAACCCGATTCGTTTTTCTGGGACCTCCCACCAATAATCGGTTAAGACCTGCCAATCCCCTTCGGTTTCTGTCCGTGATAGAGAGACCTCGATATCGGAAATGGACGCGCCGAAGTCGATATGCCACTGAGCGTCATTTTGATAGATTTTTGTGTCGGCAAAAAGAGAGGGTTGCCCGATAATTATTGGCACAAGCGCGACCCCTTGATTTCCAGCCGCGTCTTCTGCAACAATCTTTATCCGATGCAATCCCGGGGGATAGTCAATTGCTCGAATCAAGCCGTCTTCACCAGGAAATTCCTCGTAAAAAGGCAACTTATTTTGGCGAGTTTTATAAAGGGCATGAAATCCAACGCCGGTATCACAGAATAGCTCCAGGTCATACTGCAAACGGCTTTGGTTTGTGAGAGGTTGGCAAAATCGGTCAAAACATGCGCTATAGAGATGTTTGTTATCGAAATATAGATCCAACTTATATGGAGACATGATGTTTTCTGTCAAATTGATAAAATCATGCACATGCACATTGACGTCGACCGTTCCTTCGATGATCACCGGTTCCTCTACGGCATAGATCAGATCCGCGTCGGTAGGAGAACTCGGCGACAATGGGATCGGTTTTGACGTCGATACGTACGAGCGTTGATCCATCGGAGTGAAAGCCAGCCGGTAAAAGACAGGAGGACGGGTGTCTGGAACTTGCCTGCCATGGGTCAGAGGATTGATCGGACAATCCATGCCCTCCCGTAGCTCAAAATGCAAATGAGGCGGACCCGCGCCAGTCGAACCAGAAAATGCGATCACATCCCCCTTTTTCACCGGAAATGCTGTCGGCGATAAGTCGAAGGCGACCCGATAACGATTCTTTTCTTTCTGTTGATTGTGGATAAAAACTTCGATATCAGGGGGGAAATTTTTCAAATGGGCATACAGAGCGACCCGCCCGTCCAGCATTTGCAGATAAATTAATTTGCCGTAACCGACTGCGGAAATGTCGATCCTGCGTATGTAGCCGTCACCCACAGCCAGGACAGGCATACCTTCTCCGCTGGTTCGCAGATCTATGCCTCCGTGGAAGTGGGTGCGACGAAATTCGCAAAATGAGGAGGTGCATCCCAAATAATTGGGGAGTGGGGGACCATATTCCGAATTAGAATCTGACCTCTCCGTCTCGGACCAGATCAAGGAATATGTCGAGATGAGAAAGATAACGATCAGAATAATAGGGAATTTTTGTAAAAATGTCATGCTTTATCCGCGGAATGATTCATTGCGCTTACTGCTTCAGACGAGGATCAAGCGCGTCTCGCAGTCCCTCGCCCACAAGATTATATACCGTGACTGTGAGAAAAATAGCAAATCCCGGAAATGTGGTCAGCCACCAACCGCTGGGTAGGATGTCGCGAGCACTGGAGAGCAACGCGCCCCATGTAGCCTGTTCTGGCGGCGCGCCGAATCCGAGAAAGCTCAGTCCCGATTCGATCAGAATGGCTTGCGCTATGCCGAATGTGGCTGTAACCAGAACCGGAGTCAGCGTGTTGGGCAGGGCGTGGAGAAATATGGTGCGAAAGTCGTTGTATCCGAGGGCTCGGGCTGCCTGCACATAATCCTCGTTTTTCACCTTCAGAAATTCGGCTCTTGTGAATCGCGCGACCCGCGTCCAACTGGTCAGTCCCAGTATAATCATAATATTCAGGATCGATTGGGACTCGATCACCGCGACGATCGTGATGATCAGAAAAAGTCGGGGCAGGGTGATCATCACCTCGATCATGCGCAGTACGATCATGTCCACCCATCCACCGTAATAGCCTGCCAGCGCGCCGAGAAATACGCCGATTATCACATAAAGCACTACGGATACAAATCCGACCAGTAACGATACCCGCGCGCCGTGAACAACTTGAGAAAGTAGGTCTCGACCGATTTCGTCCGTGCCAAGAAGATGGTGGCGGCTCGGGGGAGTTAGCGTCTGCTTCAGATCATATCCGGTTGACGAGTAGGGAACAGGCGGGTAGATTGCCCAGTCTCCCTCGCTGAATTTTTTCTGCTCCAACAACTTAAACTGCTGGGTTTTGAACTCCTCCTGCCACTGCATTCCCAGCAACTTAACGCCATATTCCCGAAGCAGTGGGGAATAGGTCTCGCCCTGATAGCGCATGATAATGGGCTTGTCGTTTGCGATAAAGTCCGCAAAAACAAAAATAAATATCAAAAAATAGATAACATGCAGCGCGGACAAAGCCAGTTTGTTGCGCTGAAATTGCGCCCGCACAATATCGTAATAGCTTCGGGTAAATTCATTTTCTCGAGGTTGCAGTTCCATCGTAGCCCTCATGCGGGTTTGGAGTCAAAGGAGATTCTGGGATCGACAAGCGCGTATAGGATGTCCGCGAGGAGGATGCCGATCAATGTCATAATCGCTGTCAGGGTGAATATCGCCATGATCGCCGGGTAGTCCCGGAATAGGATCGATTGATACGCCCACTGACCCATGCCCGGAATCGAGAAAATGAACTCGATAATGATCGATCCGGAGATCGCATAGGGCAGGATATTGGCGAATATCGTGATGATCGGGATCAGGGAATTGCGCAGCGCATGTTTGTACACCACGACTCTCTCCGATAATCCCTTTGCCCGAGCGGTGCGGATGTAGTCCTGACGGATCACCTCCAGCATGGAACCGCGCATGAACCGAGACAGTTGTGTAAAACTGCTGTAAGTCCATACGGATAAAGGCAATATAATATGAGAAAGAAGGTCTTTTGTCTTGTCGAAAAATCTCATATCCTCATACCCGACGCTGTTTAATCCCGCTACTGGGAACCAATCCAGAAAGTCGCCACCACCGAAATAGACAATCGCCATGGTCGCTACCCAGAAGTTGGGAAGCGAGTAGAGAACGAACAGCGCGACTGTCGTGGTCTTGTCAAGTAGCGAATACTGATGCGTCGCAGAATAGATGCCCAACGGTATGGCGATCAGATAGGAAATAAAAAATGAGGCGATAGTAAAGATCAGCGTAACCGGCAATTTTTCTTTCAGATGATCCAGAATCGGGCGGTTGTCCTTGATCGAGTTTCCAAAATCGAATATCATCATCCGAACCAGCCAGCGAGGATATTGCGCCTCAGTAAAAACCATCTTCAACTTTTGCCATGTCGAAAATTGATACTGATCCGCCTCTCCCGGCTTCAGCGAGCCGCTTGAGTCTCGCTTGCCGTGCCACCACGTGTTGATATAGCCCAACTGAGTCGCCATATCCATACTCGGATCAATGGGGAGTTTTTGCTTCAACGTCAGGACTTCGATTGCCGCTCGCAGTTCCAGGTCGCTCAAGTCGCTGTTCTCGACCTGATCCATAAGGAAAGCCACAGCAGTCTCATCAGCCTGCTTGAGCAGAGTCAGTTCCTCGTCATACGCGGGATCAGACGACTCGATCCCTGGATGAGAAGCCAGAAACGCTTGCAAATCCTCCCAGTCCGACTGGTATGTAAAAACCCGGAAATTGAGCATAAGCGGCTTGTCCAAACCATATATCTCGCGGGTCTGCTCCACCACTGCTTTAGCCATATTTTGATCAGCGGACAAGCCCTGTTCCTGACTGCCCATCTTAAAAGCAGTCGGATCTCCAGGTGCCATCTTGATGATGATAAAGGTGATGATCGAAATCCCGAATAAGGTCGGAAATATCAATAATATACGCTTGATGATGTACGACGTCATTTTACTCCCTTTTTCAGCGATAAGTCGGGTATGGGTCTCGCAACCAATTCCCAAATTATGAGAATTTTGTGCAGGTTCAGACGTTTCGTTCCGTCTGTAAATCCTTTAACTGTCTTAAAAATAATCTGTGTTTTATATTTCAAAAATTAAATTCCTTTGTCGCCTTTAATTCCCATCCGCAGAACAGCAGTGCCACATATTTTGTCTGAATTCGTTTATCCCCGATTAGGCGCGGATCATCTGCATATTGGCGCAACTGTTTTTCTGCCTCGATCCACTTTTCCTCTACTTTTTCCTTTGCTGAGCTATCAGTATAATCGCCGCGGCGTATATATTTGAGTTCGATCAAATAGCCATATTTCAGATCGTCATATTTCTCCAGAAAAGGTTCAAGATATAGATCGACAAATCCCTTATTAAACTCATCTTCTGTCCGGGTCAAATAAAAATCAGTCACATTCAAATATGCCAACAGAAAGGTCTGGATCACCTTTTCACCGGTCAGATAATCTCGAATCGCTGTCTGCTTCTCCACCTCATCTGCCAGAAAATTAAAGGCTTGTCGCCACTCACCGCGATACGCCATGCCCCGAATCAAGTTAGCGAGTTCCCACAAGTCCACAGCGAAAACATCCACATCCTCATAACCATCACGGAGATAGTCATACATCAACTTTTTGACTGTCCGGTTGGGGATGCGCAAAATATCCCTGCCCCCATAGGTCAATAATCCAAAATAATAGAGGAGCGAGATGAAATTTTCCGAATGCGTCAATCGCTCCACAGGAAAACTGTCCGCTATGTCCGCAGTAATTCCGCCTCTCTCTATTATCGTGGAAAGACGGGCAAAATTGCCGTTCAGCCGGCGATCTATAGTCAATAAATGGCGCAGTTTCGAGTAGTCGATTCGCAGGTTGTGATCCACCATATTTTTGGGAAGTTTTTTCAATCGCTTCAGGTGTTGCACAATATGCAAAATCATTGTCGGATTATACATATCAATATCCGCGTCGTCAAAAAATCGATAATTGCCGCACCATTCTTTCATTGTGGCTATGAGTGTATTCCTGTCAGAGAATGCGCTGAGTTTGAAATAATCAATGATATGACCCATGTCCCGATCAGTAAATCCCAAAAGCTCATTAAATTCAGGGTAAAGGCTAATATTTAGACCAATATTAAAACCGCTTGTCACATCGTCCATTGTTACCGGCGAAACGCCTGTGATGAATAGCCGACCCACGCTGCTGCGGGATGTATCTGCCGCGCCTTTCAACACATTGAAAAAGAAGCGGAGGAACCCTGTTCCATGTGTGATCTGATGATAACTCGAAGCACCAGCTGTGGACAAGATCGTATTGGCAAAGTGATCATATTCGTCAATGAGGACATAGACTTTGCGACCGATTTGACCCATGTAGTTAAAAAGAAAGCCAATTTTTCCATGAGCACTTTTTTTCGTGTCCATGATTTTAAAATATTTATCACCTAAAAATCCGCGATATTTCTCATCAAAGGTAAAAATGCACTCATTGATGTGTTCATTAAAAGATTCCTCCACCTTCTCAGGATCGGGATTCACTTGTGAGAAATTAAACTTAAGTATCAGATAACTGTTTTTTTCAGGCGTGGGGTGCTTTTTTATATAAGTATCACGAAATAGCGTATCGAATTCCTCCTTGCGGGCGATGTCATAGTAGCTCTCCAGCAAGGTCAACAGAGAGGATTTGCCAAACCGACGCGGGCGTATGAAAAAGAGGAAAACTCCGATCGATTCCAATTCTGGGATAAAGCGGGTTTTATCGATATAATAATAATTCTGCGTTGCGATTCTCTCAAAACTCGATATTCCGTAGGGGATTTTTTTCATAAGTCCTCCATCATCTATTATTCATGCCCCATGCTAAATCGCGTGATGTTGTCATACCCGAGTTGATAAAATTTTGGGTAGCTCTCCTCTTCCGTGGGCAAAAAATTTAGCTCATTTTTGAGTTCGGAACCGCGGATAAAGTCGCTAAGATTAGAAAAAATGTATAACAGTGAACTCGAACCAGATAAATAACCGTTTGTTTTTTTGTCCAGTCCTTTGTCTGCTCTGCGTACGTTTTTCGCAATGTGCGACCTTTGAAAAAAATCTGGTATAGCAGTCGTCCATATTCTCGTGGGGTTAGCAATTTATTAGGGTCTATCATCAATATATCTCCATATTCGTTGGGGTATGGAAAGCTACTCTGCAGATTATGCGCTCTGTGAACTTTTATGATACGATCTAAAAGATCATGCCGGCAAATGTCACCGTATTATGAGGATGAAAGGCTTGCTCATAATTGATAAGTCTGCCTGGGATGTCTGGGAGAAGCTTCAGAAAAACATACCCTGCTCCGAGCGCGTCGATATTGCGTGCGTTTTGATCTTTCATAATATCATTATAAAAGCCGTCCGGGTCGTTTTTCGCCATAAATTCCAGGGTCTCCATGTCTTCCCGTTTGATCCGGACTCGATCGATCTCATCCACCTCTTTTTGCCATCCAAACTGCGCGCCGGCATGGGTGAAATCCACGCTGGCGATCAATATGATATTTCTGGGGTCTTGCTCAATAATCTCCTTCAGCGCGTGCACAAAGAGATCGATTTTCGGGTCTTCCTTGTCGATGAAGTTGCACAAAATCGGCAGCATTTTCGCCTGAATTCCTGGATAGATATAGTTCAGAAACAGCGTGGGAAACTCAACCGAATGCTCGCCTCGATGCGCGAGTTCGCCGTCGAGCAAGTCCCAATCCAGCTTATGGTTCAGCTTGTTCAACATCTCCATATCGGTATCCATCCCGCCCAAAGGCGTGGCGTAATTCCGGTCAGTCGCGATAAAGGGATTCCCAGTGGGATAGCTATGATTGACGCCCAGGACGATATAGCAATCCGCTTCCGGGTATTTTCTTAGTGTTTGATAAGAATGGACATAAGAGATTCTCCCGCGCTCCACGTCGATATGCGGAACCATGAGACCTCTCACTTTTTCCGGCAAATTCTCGACGATTTTCTCCTCAACGCCCTGAAATTTGCTATCCAAATATTCTTCCAGACTCTGATTGTCGCTAAACGTTTCCATCAGCATCAGAGAAGATCGATCCGGCTTGGACTTATATTCGTCAAAAAGATCGGCGATCATCTTGCGATATTGATCGCTATCCAAAAAGCCATTTTCATCAAGGATTCTGATAAATTCCTTGATCTCCTCAATGGGAATGATCACGCCGTCTTGTTGCTTGGTCGCCTGATATTGTATATCCCGAGCCGTGTGCTTTCCATCAAAAAAAGTCAGCAGCAGGATATCCTTTTTTCCGACAAATATGCCCTGACCCGGCATCAGATGATCCGATAAAAGAATGCCGGTTTCGTTCTCGTGTATCACGGGAATAATCTCTATGTTTTGTCGTAACGTTGGTTTTTCTACCATAATTTCCTCTCTCGTTATTTCATTTAGTGAAGAGTCCGCAAATTACGCGGATTAAATAGATTAAATCTGCGGACTCTGCTGACCTTGTGGATAGATTCAAAAAATATTGCTTAACCGACCTTCAAATCGAATTTTAATTTTTATAGAGTGATAGACTTTGCTACCGCGACAATCCGCCCGATCATATTCCAACCAAATCGGAAGTTCGTCTTTGGTCAAAATATCCAACGGGAGCTGGAGACCAAAGCCTTGCGTATTGTCTTCTCCACCGGAAAAAGTCGTATGGGATCCGAATCGATAGGACAAAAATCCGCCAAAATTGAGCTCCATTCCCCAACTTTTCGCGTTTTTCTCGCCCTGTATATCCAAAAATGGCGTCATCCGCTCATAAGCAAAAATTATGCGGATTGGATGGACATCTCTGTCCAAAGAAGGGATGAAAATGACTGGCGCGATTTCGTATGCCGCGCCGTATCGTTTTTGCGTATCTGCGTTGTCCAGCCCTATTTGGTTTATGGAGACGCCCGCGCGGAACTCGTCGTCAATGTAGCTGGAGCGGAAGCGGAATATCGGGGATTTGAAAAGCATCCCTATATTCAAAAGCCAGTCATCATATTCAATCCGCAATACATCCCCGTATGGGAAGTCGGATTGAATCTTGGTTCCGGTGAAGCGATTTAGGGTCGCGCCGATCCCTATCATATTCAGGAATGCGGTTCCGAACGAGAGGGAGTAGACGTCCGTATCGCATGTATTAGAAATGTAATAGCTGTCAGAGATGTTCCCATCAAAAGTTACCTGCGGGACATAGCGCTGCCGGTTATATCCAATGGCGACTGTTCCGATTTTTTTGAGGTGATAACTCGCGGCAAAAAACCGTCTGGGGGACCTCCCTGTGTATCTGTGGGAGTTAAAGACGCATGTGAGTTCCTGGCTAAATCCCAACACGCCGGGATTTGTCAATACGCCGACCGATAGCGAGGGCATGGAAACTTCTGTGTACGCCATACCCGCGGATCGTGCGTGCAACGGCATTGAACTGAAGAAGATATCCGAGTAAGAATTTGCGAGTAATGGGGTGGGGATCAATAAAAAAAACAGGATTTTTTGAATTAACCTCATATTTTTACCTTAATGGGTTTCGGGGAATGACTGGGAATAGATCGCCATGGCGACGCTTCAAAAACGTGGGTGACGACAAGGATGAGAACCTAAGGGTACCCCCTTAGGTTCTTTGGTTTACCAATATTTCGTGAGACGCGTTTCAGGTCAGTCGTAAGAAGCTCCGCAGACCTCGCAGAACTTTGCTGCTGCGACCTTTTCAGAACCGCATCCCGGACAGAATTTGCTTCTTCCACGCTCTTCTTTTTCTCGCTTATCCTTTTCGATTTTTTTTTGCATATACCCCGGCAGATCATTATGGCTCACCGGCGCGCAGGAGGAGCATTCTTTCTTGGACGTGTTCCAGCATTTGCTGCAGACGCGTTTTCCGCATTTTTCACATTTAAAAAAGTGCGCTTCCGCGGACTTCAAGGACTTGTTAAAACTACTTCGTTGGAAAGATTTTTTCTCATCCTCTCTCATCCAGGAGAGATCGTGGGGCATTTTTCCCGACAACTTTTTCCCGAAAAACTTGAAAAATAGGGAAATACTGTATCCAATACCGGAAGGGATCGAGAAATAGTCGGGTCGATAGCCTTTCTCGCATTGTTCGCAGAAAAATTCGTATGCAAAACCCTTATCATCGCTATTATCTTTGTAATTGTCCTTAAAGGCTTTTCCCGATTTTTTCTTGATCGGGGAAGGCGTTGGAGGAGGAGTCGGGGGAGAAGGTGAAGCGTCGTGAGTCATAGAAGGCTTTATTTGGCTTTTAGGCGGTGGTTCATTATCAAAACCGATGGACATCCCAGCCGCGGGAGGAGGAGAAACAGGCTCTTTTTTCATCGGAATCGGAGGCGGCGTCACAGCTTGCTCCTCATCGCTAAAACCGAAGGAGTTTGCCGGCTCCTCAACCGGTTTAGGCGGAGCCACCTGCCTGGGAGGCTCCGGTTTTTTCCGTGCAGGCTTTATTTTTTCACCTATCAATTTTAAGGTGACAGAGGATCCGAAGTGCTTTTTAATCACCCGAGCTTTCTGCTCGCTGACCGACTTGAAAACGACAATCGGAGCCTTTGCCATAATAGATTGAATCACAGATTCCGGTTTTTTAGTCAATGTGATCAATTTTTTGAGCACAATTTGTTTCGTCTTATCATCTTTCACCGGATTCAGTATTATTTTGTAAGATCGAGCACTATCTTTTTTATCCATAATATCTCCAAATCATAAAATTCAAACTTTTTAATACATTTTCACCAGGCAGGGTCATTTCAAGAGCTCCTGTACTTTGTCAACAATTTTTACCGGACTAAAGGGTTTGGAAATATATTCATTTGCGCCGAACGACAGCACTTTTTCTTTGTCTTGCGGCTGCCCTTTTGCCGTTAAGACAACGATATAAATATCTTTCATTGTCGGATCTGTTTTGATCTCTTTGCAAACTTCATATCCATTTTTTCCCGGCATCATAAGATCAAGAAAAATAAGAGATGGGAGTTTTTGTCTAATTTTTTCCATTGCCTCATGTCCGTTTTCCGCGACTTCGACATCAAACCCTTCCTCTTCCAACAAAAATCCCAAGGGACCGCGAATGCTCGGATTATCATCCACTATTAAAATATGGCGATATTTTTTTTTCATATTACTTATTTACAACTCCAGAATAGATAGAGCTTTTTCTTTCCGTTTTATGCGGAGAGGAGCTCTTTGTTAATCATTAATAATTGACCATAAAGTAAGCTACCAACTAATGTATGATACAGTTTAGACCTCGGGCTGTCAAGGAAAATTGACAGCCCGAGGCGTTCAGGGGATACTGATATGCCTGTCTTGTCCAGATTATTTCGACCGACAAGATTTTTTTTATTTGAGCAAAGTCATGCGCTTTGCCTGGGCAAAATTTCCCGCTTCCAAGCGATAAAAATAGACGCCGCTGACAACGGACTCGTTGTTTTGCCCTGTGCCGTTCCATTGCAAAGAGTGGGTTCCTGCGGGGTACATTTTATCTTCAATGAGCGTTTTGACCAGGCGACCGGTCGCGTCGTATATAGTCACGGCTACTGTGTTGGATTCTGGTATCGAGAAACGGATCACAGTCGTGGGATTAAAAGGATTTGGATGGTTTTGGAAAAGCCGATATTGCGCTGGCGAGACGACAACCTGACCATCCTCTTCGATTGAGACAGAAGGGATATCGTTTTGCCCTTGCACTGTGACATGGTCGATAAACCATCCCAGATCCGATTGATCCTCCGCTCCCCCGAACCAAAATCGGAACATAGCCGATTGACCGGCAAAATCGGACAGATCAAACCGTGCGAATTGCCATCCATCGCTGTGGTCTGAGTATCCGGGCGTTATTCCCAGAGCCACGACCACCGGGCTGGGGTATCCGCCGACCGGATCGATCAAACTCCAAGTCTCGCCATGATCTACGGAGATATGCACCTGACCTCCGTCCCATGTCTGAACCGCTTGATACCATTGATAAAAGCTCAATTCATACGGCGGAGCCGACGCGTCCAGATCATATTCGGGCGTGGTCAGATATATGCTGATCGGTCCCTCGTATACGTCGTCCAGATCCGTTCCCCAACAGCGTTGCCCATGATATGCCTGATCTGGTCCCCCGGACGAGGTCGGAACGCCGGATTCCCATTCGCCTTGACCTTGAAATCCGTGATCATGCTCCTCGAAGGTGTAAATTGGAATCAGGCGGAAAATAGTCTCCAACTCCTCGCCTTCCATCACCTCGACCTCGGCTTCTAACGGCAGATAGTTCGGATGCGTTGCCCGCGCTCGGTATGTGCCGATTGGCAGATCCAGGAAGGAAAAACGACCCTCCTGATCAGATATCGTAGGCTCGACTGGCGTATCAAGCAGCATAATCTCTGCGCCGTCGAGAGGCGGGATATTATGATCGTACGCGTCTTTCACCGTGCCGGACAACGCGCTGAGAGGCAGCGGCGGCAGGATTATTTCGATATTCTCGACATGATCTTCCACGACTTCGATGAGATCGGTCGAGACGATTTGAAAACCGAAAATCGACGCGGTCAGCCGATACTCGCCAACGATCACCTCTGGAATGACAAAAGCACCATTATCATCGGTCAGAGTCACGTACGAATAATCGCCTTCCGCTCGGACAAGCGCGGCGGCAAGCACATTTTCTCCGTCTGTGACAACGCCCTCAATCTGTCCCATGGGAGGGATTTTATAATAGATCAAATGCGACTGCACCACGTACCCAGGCGGCGTATGTCCGTTGTAATTATAATCACAGTCAGGACATGTGACCCCGGGCTCACAGTCGGGATTTCCGGGGCGACAAAGGTTCTCATAAGGCTCGATGTCATAATCGATTACAGCCGTTTGACCTGGGGTCGCATAATTGGTCGCGTCCAGGCTCCATGGAATAACCCTGTCCCCCGGACACCAACCCGCTCGTGGATAGAGCCATGTCCCGCCCTGAGGACTGCACGGATTTTGGTCGCAATCGCTCCTCCAGAGGTAGTGGGAGAGCGTATTGCCATTGATCGAAATACTGTGTTCTCTACGGGAAAATTCAGCGGCGTTATCGGTATTTCCCTGCCCATGTCCGGTTGTGATCACGCGCAAGAGGATGGAATCGGCTTCCGCGTCGATATCGACATGAAGCGGCGCGAGTCGGCTTTCGATCGGATCTTCGGGATCGCCAAAAGGCATCCAGGTACTCTGCCATAGATTCGTCACCTTGTAGGGCGCGAGACGGATCGATTCTGCGATAAACTCAAAATCGATGGTGATGAGCCAGCCGTCGTCCCCGCCGATCCAGCTCTCGATATAGTTCCGCAAGACAACGCTGTCCCGCAGAACCGATTGATATGCGGTCACGTCGATTTTCCAAGTGCATTCCCCGGGATAATTGCCGCCGGTAATGTCGTAAGGGGTGATAATTCGGGCGATCTCATAATTGACAGTGTCCTGCACCACCCACAAATAGCCGAGTCTGTCCCACGGATCGCAATCCCCGGGGTAGCTCGGACAGCCGATGGTATAATACATGTTCACTTCCGAGTAAAACCGATTTCCGACTGGAAACAGGAACGTCTGGACATGAGGGGTCGCCCAGTTGTAAAAATCTTCGTCAAATGTGTTCACATACACAGTATCCGATAGCTGCGCTTTTACCGGAATCGCGGGTAATAATGCAAACAAACCAAGCATCAAAAAAATAAGAAAATTGGTTGAAATTTTTCGAGTTGTCATTCTTGCACCTCCCAAAAAAATAGAAATTTTTAAATGCGTGGATTACAAAAAAAAACCTACCTTGACCTGAATTGCCCGGAATTGGGAATCACCCATTTGGGCGGATTCCGAGCTGACCGCAAGCCGCTGAAATATCCCCTCCTCGACTGCGACGAAGGGTGACCGCGTAAGGATGTCGAGCTTGTAACTGCTGATAGAATCTGTTTTTGACAGCCGCGCTTGAGGGACGATATAGGCTCTCTTTGCGGGGATTGTATGGGATGAGATTCACCTTGCAGGGAAAGGATGATGTCAGGTCGATCAATTGATTGGCGTCCTGGATAGAGTCGTTGGTATCTCCGATCAGCACATATTCAAATGTGAGACGATTCCCTGTTTTTTTATAAAAATTACGTGCGGATTTGATCAACATCTCAATCGGATATTTTTCGTTGATCGGCATAAGCCGGCTGCGCAACCTATTTGTTGACGCGTTTAGAGAAATCGCGAGCCGGATATTCAGACCCTCGTCAGCCAGCCGATCGATCTGCGGAACCAATCCGACCGTGGAGATGGTAATCTTGCGTCCCCCGATCTGTAGCCCAGACTCGTCAACCATCAGGCGCACCGCTTTTAGGAGGTTTTTATAGTTGTGGAGAGGTTCTCCCATTCCCATGATCACAATATTACCAATCCGCTCGTCCGCGCTGAGATCGCGGTTTACGGTCACAATCTGATCGACAATCTCCGACGCGTCCATCTGACGGGTAAATCCCATCTTGCCGGTGGCGCAAAAACGACACTTGAACGCACAGCCAACTTGCGACGAAATGCAAAGCGTTCGCCGTCGTTCATCCGGGATATAAACGCTTTCGATCAGTTCGCCGTCGGATAGGCGCAGCAGATATTTGCACGCGCCATCCTCAGAGCGTTGAATTTCTTGTATAGATAAAGAGGTGACTGTCGCGTTTTCCGCCAATTTTTCCCGTAAGGTTTTTGGCAGATTTGTCATCTCCTCAAAGCTGGAGACTTTTTTGTTATAAAGCCACTGCATGAGCTGATGCGCCCGATATGCCGGCTCGTCCATCTCTCGGAAAAAATCGACCAGTTCCTCTTTTAGCAGACCCTTTAAATTTGGTTTCATACGTTTCTCACTCAAAGTGGCTCGGATTCGTAATCCGAGAGCAGTTTTTGGTAACCCGCTGCACATAATCGGCATACGCGGCGTTAATTTCTTTTGAGACAATATAGACAGTGGACTCGTTATTTTCCTCCACTGCGGCATAGCTCCAGTTGGTGGACCCGACAACCGAAATCTCGTCGTCAATCACCAGCATTTTGGAATGGGTGGTGTATTCCTCTGGGTCTTGATAGAGCTTTGCGCCGGCTTTCAGAAGCGGTTTCAGAAAGTGCTTTTTTTCAGAATTCAGAGGACTTGTGAACTTGTCGTAAACAAAAATCACGTCCACGCCCCGATCCAAAGCGGCTACCAAGTCGTCGCAGAGGGAGTTGGTCAGACTGGGCGGATCATTTCGGTCGGTTTTGCGAGCGTAATAGGGCTTTTTGTCATAAATACGACTGTCCATCATCGCTATCCAGACGCGCTGTTTCGCGTTCTCGATAAGATCATGCACCGGCTCAAAATATTCGTCGTTATTCACCGGTACGATGCGATCCGCGTACAGTCGGGTCTTTTCATAATCCAGAGAAAGGTTCAACTTTTCCTCTTCCTCTGGTGAAAGCGCGGCTTGCGTAAAACGCGCCTTCATATTGGGTCCAAAGACGTCAGTAGCCGTCAGGCTCAGATCGTCTCTAAATCGTTTGAGCGTGGTCCGAATGCGCACTTTTTCTCCGAGCAACCGCTCAAAACAATCCTTTTCGATAAACTTCATGGACTGGGTAATATCTCGATGCACATTGATCTCGGTGGAATCGGTCAGCACAACATCCATAGTTTTGTTTCGTTTCCCAGGACGCGTATACGCGACAGTTCCGGCAATGGTGATCAAATCGATACGCTCTTTATCAGCCTGATCCGGGTGCATTTCCGGCGCGTCAAAGGGATATTCAGGCGATGAATTTGCCAGAATTCCGTTGAATTTTTCCAAATATATCTGATAAAGTGCCTGGTCTTCAATCAAAATATTTGCCTCATTATTTTTATTAAACGCCCAATTGTTCCAATTTGCCGAACCGAGCATGAGGTATCGACCATCAACCAACACCACTTTATCATGCGTGGTTTTGTTTGGATCGTCGTAGAAGACCTTAACCCCTTTTTCTTTCAGCAGTTCGCCTACCAAACGGGTCAGCTCGCTCGTCTCTTTGTTCCAGCCCGAGCTGTCCAGAACCAGGGTCACGTCCACCCCGCGTTCGACTGCCTGAACCAGGTCCAGAAAAGCCACATTGGTCGAGCTACCCGGAAAAGCAAGGTAGTAGCGCGCCTGGAACACCATCACCTTTATCGATTCCTGAGCGTTGTCCAACAGGTCGTGCAGAACAGGGAAATAATCTCGATTATTCGCCTGTATGACAGGGATTTTTTCAGTAGCCGCATCGTCTTGTCGCTCTACTTTTTTGTTTACATTGCAGGATATTATCAGCAGAAAGAAAGTTGCCCAGATCAGGCGTTTCATGGAAGCGTTCCCCCTATTTAGGTAAAATGATCGGCAAAATGATCGGTAAAATGAAGTAAAAGAATGAAAGAAGAGGGCGTATGATCGGCAAGCCGACCATTCGCCCATAGAAAGCTCTGATTACATAACGCAGATCGCCAGTTTGCGTATTATTGATTTTTCGATCCCAATATGTCCATGAAGTTTTGATCGGATGTTTTCTGCACCTCGGCATGGATCGAATTGCCGTGAGCGTCGATCGTCACCACTGCTGGAAAGTTTTCCACTCTCAGCTCCCAGACCGCTTCGGGACTTCCGAATTGCTTCAGATAGACGTTATCCACAGCTATGATGCACTTTGCATAAAATTGCGCTGCGCCGCCGATAGCATGGAGATAGACCGCGCCATGTTCTTGACAGGCTTTTCGGGTTTTATCGCCCATTCCGCCCTTGCCGATCACAGCTTTGAGACCAAATTTTTTGATCAATTCCCCTTGATACGGCTCCTCCCGAATCGACGTGGTGGGACCTGCCGCCATGACCTGGTACGCGCCGTCATTTTCCACGACCACGGGACCGCAATGGTAGATCACGCCATCCTTTATCACGTCCAACTCGCCGCCCTCGAACAAATATTTATGCACAGCGTCTCGACCCGTGAACATTTTTCCGTTTAACATGACCCTGTCGCCCACTTTTAAACCGCGCACATCGGATTCCGACAAAGGCATCTGCAATACTTTGGACTCTTCTGGATCAAATTGCATCTCCTCCGGAGCCTCAAATGTTCGGTCGAATTCATCTGGTTTCTGATAAAGCCAGCGCGCCACATTGCCTTCCGAGTCCAGTTGAACGCCTCGTCTGCGAAATGCCCAGCACATATACGCAACGCTGACATAAAAGGAAGCCGGCACTCGATTTTTCGACCCGATTTTGCATCCTCCAAGAGTGAATTTTCCGCCAAATCCCATGGGACCAATGCCCAGTTTATTGGCGTCTGTCATAATCTGTCCTTCCAATTTCTCCAATGCCGGGATCGGATTGACATCGTCGAGCGGGCGCAGCAGTTGGCGTTTTGCCCAGGCCAACCCAGAGGCTCGATCTCCGCCCACGCAGACGCCTAAAAATCCTGGACCGCATCCCTTGCCTTGAGCCTGATGCACCGCGTCCATGATACACGCGTACACGCCTTCAAGATCGCGCCCCTGTTTCTTTCCGCCAATCACAGCGGGCAACGGATATTGCGCGCCCACATTCTCGCAACCGCCACCTTTTAGCACCAGGCGGACTGTTACCTCGTCGCCGTCACATTGCGAGAAATAGAAAGATGGACTGCCGGGACCCAAGTTGTTTCCGCTATTTTCGCCTGTCAAACTATCGACAGAATTCTGGCGCAGATAGCCCTTTTCTGTAGCGAGAACAGCCGCGTCTTTCAGCAATTCTTTGATCTCGTTTTGGTTGACACAGACCGGCGTTTCCACATAAAAAGAGATGGTTCCAGTGTCCTGACAGATAGGCAGAGATCGCTCTTTTGCCAGCCCGATATTCTGACAAACCATCTGCATAGCAAACTCGGCTCTGGACCCTTTTTCTTCTGCAGCCTTCCGTTTATTTATGACCAATTCTGCGTCATGAGGAAGATAAGCCGATGTCCGGCGAATCAACTCAAGTATATTCTCGGTAAAAAGTTTTTTGTTCATATTTGGATATACCCCCTTCGATTATAGAGAACAGTAAATAATTAACGAACTAAAACCGGTATTCATACGTCAAGCGAACAAAACGCTCGGCGGATTTCCCCGATCTTTTGACACTATTAATATCGAAAAAAATCAAGTGATCAACGAAGACGTCGTACGCCACGCTCAGATTGATCCGATGCGCGCCGTGATCGATATCGCTGAGACCACCGACTGTATAGAGATCGTCATAAAGGTTGTTGGTTCCCTGATCCGCAATCGCAATATCCGCCCGTTGCCCGCTGTTGTTAGAATAGCGATATTCTCCGTACGTCCGCAATTTTCGATCAAGAAAGGAATACGCGGCTTTCATACCGACCGACGTAAATTTGATCTCCGAATGACCGTCGATAGATTCGGTCGCGTAATTGGTTGTCTTCAACGTAGTGCGCAAAGGGGTTCCGGGAAATCGGCTCGACAGGATGAAGGAAAGCGAACGATTTTTTGAATCGCCGTAACGAAACGTCTCGTCGTTCCGGTTAAAATTGGAAAAACTGAGAGCGAGCGTATGGATCGCTTGTCGGAAATCGACGTCTTTTTTGAGCGTCAACGCAACCTGGTTGGAGGTCTCGTCTTTGGGCGCAATAAAAACCGGATCCCCTGCGCTGTCTGTTGTCTGATTCACCACAGATTGATCCCATTGCGACTCGGGAAGTTCTGGGTTATTCCGAGAAATGCCGTTTTCCTGTCGATAGCGGCTCAGGCTCAAACCCATTATCGGCAGGGATTTTGGCGGATAGTAGGAGATGTTGACCCGATAGGAGGTCGTTTTTGTGACAGCGTCCTGATTGCCTAAGACGTTATTCTCATATTTCTCAATACCCACGCCCAAATAGACTCGGTTATCCAGCAATCGGACGCGATCCGACAGAACAAATCCTTTGATATCGCGGCGCACGTTGTTATTTGCCAGAGTCTTGAACTGGGGTCCCAACCATTGATATTTCAATGTGAGATAATTTCGGAAATAATTTGCGACGAGCGTCGCTTTATAGGCGAAAATCCCTTTTGGAACAAAGCGATCCGCCAGACTTCCGGAGTCGTTGAACTTGAAAGGAATCGCGTTCAGATATTCGTTTACCACAATCCAGCTTTCGTAGTCTTTGATATCGTCTGCGACATAGCTCTCAAGATTGAATCCCAGTTCATCGGCTCGGACGCTGTCGATAATCCCGCGGCTGATATCGTTATTTAGCAAACTTGCCGCGGCAACCGCGCTCAGGATAATCCGCCGTTGATCCAGAGCGACTTTCAGATCCAGGGACGCGGCAATATTGTCTTTTGGATGCGGATTGGTACCCAGAAATTCCGCGACTTCGCCAGTTCTCTGCAGATCAATCGAATCGACGTTATCCTTGATCTTCATCATGTTCAGACCCATTTGAAAGCGTGGGCTCGACCCGAAACTGAGTCGCGCAGCCCAAAGCCGACGTTGAAAAGCGCCCCTGCCGTTCTCTTGAAAACGAAACGCGTTTGTTGTATCGGTCACAGACGTGTCCGCGATCCAAAACGTATCCACTGCTGTGAACGCGTCGGTATAGAAATTTTCGATAGATCGGCTGAGTTCCCCGTGAATCAGGTCAAGGCTGACAAAACCGATGGAAACGCCGGCATGAACGCCCCGCACCCGTCTTCCCCAAACCATCAACTCGTTGAGCCTGGGATAAACGTCGCCCACAGCGAGATGCGCCTGGCGGTTATAGTCCAGGCGAAAACTGTATCGGTTCCGGCGCTGCATCCGTTTTTCCTGTTCGGATGTGATCAGAATATTGCCGCTATAGCGAAATTTTCCATATTCACCCCGTGATTTCCACTCGACAGAACTGACATTCAAGGTGTGATCCGAGACTTTTTGATGTCGATACTGAGTCCGAATTTGACCCGAAATCGATGCCTTTTTGGCGGGATTTTCTCCGAAAACATCTGATTTTTGCGTTTTGATTTTAGACAGATCCGCCGCGATAAACTTTTGCTCTGCAATCTTTTGTCGACCCTCGCCCATTCCCAGCCAAATTGTCATACGACGGTCGCCTTCATCGATTTTATCTGCGGAGTACAGGATCAGATAATCGCTGATATCAGCCTGTTCCGTGACGTCGTTTCCATCCAGCTTCAGCCGGATGTCGGAGAGCTCAATATCTCCATCGCTGGCGAACGATGCGCAGAACAAAAAATCCGTCCGCGCAACGGTCAGATCCGGATCCGGGCTGAGAATCGTCACGTCGATCGTTTGACCCGATTTCGATCTGGAAGTCGCGGTTTGCCGACTCGAGCTATTCTGGGCGATCGTTCTTCTCTGCGACGAATCCACCACATCGACTATAATCGGATACTCAGCGGGATCGACCTCTGGTATGGTGATGACGTGTCCGTCGCTCAACGTTGCCGAGATGAAATATTCGATCTGACCTAAAGCCAGTTCGTCCGATGAAATTTCGGTCGAATATTCGCTTGACGTGGACGGGGGAATGGGGCGGTTTTCAAAACCAGTATGATCCCCAGATTTGAAATGGAGGAGCATCTCGTCGATTTCATAGCTGTAAGTCGCTGAGACATGAATCTCCAGCGGCTGACCATACTCCACCCGATTCCGTGTCTGGTGAAGCAACTCAATTTGTTTTCCCGGACGGGTTAATATTTTAATCTTACCTTGACTGTGGACAACGTCCCCAGATAGAAATATGACCCATATTATCCCGATTGCTAAACTTTTTATACGCATTTAATTACCTTCGGCGGAACCCATAAGGGTTTGATTATTCTTGATAGGCTTCAATCACGACTATTTTCAATTCTCCGTTGGGACCGCGAAACGTCATTCGGATCGTCTTGGAGTCACCATTCTCGATAGTCGAGTAGCTATTCTCAAGCTGTTGCGCTTGACCGTCGGAGATAGCTGTTAACGTGATATGTCCTTCTGAGTCGATATGCGCGCGGTGATTTTGGGACGCGGTTTTATTCTCATTATCGGAATCGATCTCGATTTCCCCCTCGGTCACGATAAAGTCGGTCTGACCATCCTGCGATACAGCGGTCTCGAAACGGGTGCCTTTTATCGCGGCAACAGCACTCGGCGTTTCCACCGTCAGACTGCCTTTTGGCTTGTCCACGCTGATCAACATCTCGCCGATCTCCACGCCGATCCGCTTGATAATCGTGGATTTCTCACGATCGCCTTGAATATGCAGTTCCGAATCCGGTTTCATCTTAATTTGGCTTTTGTCGTCCGTAAACATGATCACCACAAAGCCATCTTTTTTGGTCTGCAGTTTATCGCCGCTATTGAGACGGACGCCCCGTTTCACCTGCTTTTCCCATTTTTCTGACCCATCCCTCTTGATCTCTACAGAGCCTTTGATCCGAAATATCAGCGCGATATCCTGGCTCTTTTTCGATGATTTTTCATCCTCCTCAGAGCGAGCGGTCAGAGGGAAAAGCAAAATCAGGGTCAGCCCGACTATCCATAAACGCATGTCATGTATTCTCATGTGGATCTCCTTTAAAATTTGGGCAGTGATGAGTTCATCACTACAAGTGCCTTGTTACGGGGCTAAGGTGGATTGGATAATGGCCAGTTTTCCTTGCGCGATCTGGCTGCACAGCTCCAGCGTTTCCTGCGGAAGCGCGCGGCTGGAAATTGATTGACCATTTTCTTCCCCAGATTCCAGAGAGTGGAGGTTATAGCCCTGCAAGCCGAAACGCTCGACAAAATCCGGTCCCAATATTTGAATGAGGCAGTCGTGAATCTCAAAATCCTCGGGTTGTTCCTCCATAGAAATATCTTCGGAAATGGTGAATTCCCATATCTCGCCAGGCACAAACTCGATTCCGCCATGGGGAGAAATTGATTCGCCAAATATTTGCCAGCAATAGGTTTGACCCGGAATAAGAGGTTCCGCGCCGGAAGCGGGATAGGAAAATGAGGACTCGGATATGGACAGGTCGATCATCTCGTCGCTATGCGTTTCGCTGTCTGGGGGCGTGAGCAGGGCGTTGGCGATAACAGCTTCGATTTCTTCGCCGTGAGATGAGACCAGGATCAAGCGATATGAGCTTGCGTTGCCGTCCCAGTTGAAAAAGGGGCGAATCGTCTCGATCATGGCTCCGCTACCAAGCGCGTCGCCAGGGGATACCAGAGTAAAGTCGATCGGATTGGAGAGTGCTGTGCCGCCGATCTGCACCGAAGTTTCACCCAACAGATCGTTTGATTCCTGGCAGTAATAGGTGGAAATGTGAACCGTGTATATGTCAGTTGGCAGGGTGGGGTCGCCCTCAGAATCCGAGATCAGGCTCTCGCCAAAATCCGTCAGATCGATAGACGCGGTAAAGTTTGGCAGCCCTTGGACATTGCCCGATGCAATGTCGTTATTGTCCGCTATGAACTGAGTCAGCCCCTCTGGAATGGAAAACGGACTCGTTGTAACTGCGATCAACTCTTCCCCTTTGCTGTTTGTCACCGAGATCGCCAGACAGACGCCGGAAAGCTCCCGAGTCGATTGGCGGATCGCTATCAGGTCGAACAGGTGAGGACCGCTGCCATCCCGGTGCATACCGAGATGCGCAATGCTCAGAGTCTGGGCGTGCTGCAGCAACGGATCCAACATGATAACAATGTCAATGTGATCGTCTAACTGGGCTGAGAGTCCCGAGGGTAAAAACAGCGTGAGAATCAGCGCAAACATATTTTTTTTTATACGATATATCATTCGATTTCTCCTTTTATGACGATGCTTACCGAGAATGAATGCGAATGCAAGCGAATTGCCGACTGCAACCTGCCAACTATCGAATTTAATATATCTCAGACGATCCGTCAAGATGAAAAGCGCGTGGATATGGCGATTAGTTTAAAGCCGCGTGCAATCTGCGGAACAATGCTTGCGATTTTATTTTTGACGCTGTATATTACTTGTCCCCCGCGTAGGCAGAAGATACAATTTTAAAATTAGAAAAAGAAAAGCGTTTTTTTGGGCTACGAAATATCGAAATTTAGAGAATGGTAGGGTATTACCAAATAAATAATGAAAAGAGGAGAATTTTCTATGATAAAATTAAGATTATCTCAGAAATTAAACGGAGTGCTTCAGTTCATTATATTCGGGCTGACCCTTGTCCTCTCGCTGAGCTTTGGATCATGCGAGAAAGAGCATGACACGCTGGTTCCCCCAATTTTCGAGGAGCCTCCGATACCGATCATCAACTCGGTGCAAACTGGGGATCAGACCGCGACTCTCTCTTGGATCATAGAAGATGGAAGCGATCAGGATGTGGTCGATTTCCGCGTGTACCGTCGGGAAGCTGATAGCTCTGCGTTCCTTCTGCGCGTATCCACAGCGGAGCAGACCTACACAGACGCCCGTCTGATAAATGGTCAGCTCTATTTCTACGCGGTCGCCTCGGTGACTGGCGACGATCTGGAGGGGCGCAAATCCGAGTCGGTCGCGGTGACTGCCCATGTATTCGGGTTTGTCATCAACCAGAACAGCGAATATACCAACGACCGAATGGTCACTCTCCAATTTTCTACCACGCTTGACGAAGGAAGCGGCTGGGTCAGCCTGAGCAACGAGCCGACTTTTGCCCAAAATCTGTGGCAGCCCTATCAACTGAGTCTCTCCTGGCAGCTCAGCGACGATGACGGACCAAAATCGGTGTTCGCCCGTTTTCGGGACGCACAAGGCAATGGGTCCGACACAGTCGTAAGAACGATTATTCTTGACCGGTTCTCTGATATTCTGACCATCGAATTCAGCCCTGTGGGAGTCCCTTTTTTTTCCGGCGATACGATCCATTTTCAGATGGAAACCGGCGAGAGTGGGGGAGAGGCGGCAGTTTCGGTCGGGTCAGTCATCGTGGATCTGATACTGTATGATAACGGCAATCACGGGGACAGATTGTCGGAAGACGGTATCTACGAATTGGACTATATCGTGTTGGAGGGGATCGAGATAGAAAACGGCATAGTCGTCGGAAGTTTTATAGACCTGGCTGGGAATAGTGCCAATCCCCGCACCGCTCCAGGATCGATCACAATCCATCGTCCGCCCCAACCTGTGACGCTGATCCAGCCCATCCCGATCGAAGACCCCCGCACTTCGCTGAGGCTGATCTGGACGCCCAATACTGACGAAGATTTCCACGCGTATCAAGTGTATCGTCGCGCAGTCGATCCGTCAGGTTCACCCAGTTCATACAAATTGCACGCGCGTCAGATTGCCAAAGTGCTTCTTGAAAATCGCGGCTCTCCATCATCCGACAGCCTGTTCGAGATGATCGCAATCGTGAGGGAACAGAGCCAACTTCTGTATGACGACGCCTCTCTGTCCGAGAATTCTACCTATCAATATCGGGTGGATGTGGTGGATATGACCGCTCTCTCGGCAGAAAGCAATATCGTGACCGGACAGACTCAAGCCGATCTTGCCCCCACGCCGACGCAGATCATTGTGGTTCCTGAGCCAAATACCGACAATCAATTAAATATCAGTTGGATTCCCAATTCGGATTCGGATTTCTATGCGTATCAACTTTTCCGATCCGATTATGCCGATATGCAAGACTCTGCGCGGGTTGTCGAGCTGTTTGACGCAAGCGTCATCCAGGCGGTTGATGTGGGATTGCAGAGCGGCTCTCTCTATTACTATCGCATGCGCACAACCGACACAGCCAATCTCTCTTCTGTCGGCGATATCGCGTCCGCAACCACGTATCCGAATCTGCCGCCTGACAGCGTGTGGATCGAGACGGTAAATACGGTGAGCGAAAGTCAACTGGAGATTATCTGGACGCCAAATCAAAATAGCGACTTCCAGCGGTACAATATCTATCGGGACTTCACCGATGAGATTAATGAGGAGACGTCTGATTTCGTTACCTTTATCACCAATATCGAGACAACCCAATACACAAATTTTAATCTCCAACCGAATGTGGAATATTTTTATCGGATTTATGTGCGGGACAGTGCTGGGCTGACCAAAGGGAGCAATGTCAAAAGCGGCGTCACGCTTCCCGTCTCGGGTCCTCATCCCGTGGAGTTGACCGATGTGCTGCCGGTTTATAACAGCTATAGCAGTTTACAACTAATCTGGACGCCGAATACCGAGGCGGATTTCTCCTCGTATCGAATTTATCGCTCATTAGAATTGGATTTCGCGGATAGCGCGTTTGTGGATGAGGTGACAAACGCATTGGTAGCCATCTATGTCGATGGCGTCGGTGAGGAGACTGAACCTTTGCTGCCTGCGACGACCTATTATTACAGGGTGATCGTGCGTAATGACGCGGGTCTGGCAGCCGGGAGCAACATCAGGAGCGGAACCACCAATCCCGATCTCCCCCCATTGCCCTCTGTGGTGACTGTCCTGCCGGTATCTGACACTGACGACCAATTGCAGATCTCCTGGACAGCGAACAATGATCCGGATTTTTCTGCGTATCAACTGTATCGTTCCAACCACGCGGATTTTTCTGACTCGCTCCAGTTGACGCTCGACGACCCCGCGGAAAACTTCTATATTAATAGGGGATTAGACTCTGGGACCGCGTATTACTATCGATTGCGAACTCTTGATATGGGTCAAAACGATTCCTGGAGCCAGATCGCGTCCGGTATGACCCATCCCAACCTTCCGCCGCAACCGGTCACGATCCTGTGGGTGCAACCTCCTGGCGATAATATTTTCGACGCGCTGGATTTTGAGTGGACGCCCAGCAGTGATATCGACTTTGATCGGTATGAAATTTATCGTGGTGATCATGCAGATTTTTCCGATTCGACATACCTGACCGGCATTGGGGATCAGGCAGAAGTGACATACTCGGATCATGGGCTTTTTCCGAACCGATACTATTACTATCGGGTGACGACCATCGACGATCATGGCGCGGCAAGCCATAGCAATATTCGCTCAGGGATAACGGGCGTTGACGATCCGCCTACGCAGGTGGAACTGCTGGTCGTGACTCCTGTTACGGACAATCCAGAACAACTTCATTTGACATGGCAGGCAAATACGGACCCAGATTTCAGTCTCTATCACATTGTGCGTTCTCTGCATGAAAATATGGCGGACTCGACATCTGTGGATTTTATCTTGACTCAATCCACGTTTCAATACACGGACAGCGTTCCTGATCTTATGGAAAGTACGGTGTATTATTACCGCGTGGATGTGCGTGACCAGGGGGGTCAGACCACAGCCGGAACTGTCGCGTCTGGGATGACTGGATTGAATCAGCCTCCGGACCCAGTGACGCTTTCCGACCCTCTCAATGTCATGTCTACCCAGGCTGATCTCAATTGGGGAGTGAGTTATGCGACGGATTTTTATTATTATAATCTCTATCGAGACACGACCGAAACCGTGGATCTGCAATCGAATCGAATCGCCCAGTTGATTGGGGATCCGCTTGCCACCAGTTACCTGGATCTGGGGCTGGCTGAGAACACCCAATATTTTTACCGAGTCTATGTGTTTGATACTCGCGGTGCTTCCAGTGGCAGCAATGTGGTCACGACTGTGACGGAGGACGGTATGCCGACTCCAGTCGCCCTATTGGAGGTCGAGCCGCTACCAAATACGAGCGACCAGTTGGAACTGCTCTGGCGTCCCAATACAGACGCGGATTTTCTGATCTATCAAATCCGCCGTGCGCGTGATGTGCAAATGGTTCAGGATTCGGTCACAGTCGCGCTTATCAACACCCAGAGCGTCAACAACTATCTCGACATTGGGCTATCTCCCAACACGATTTATTTCTACCGCGTTGATGTGCATGACCTGGGCGGTCATATATCGCAAAGCAATGTGTTGAGCGACACGACTGGTTTCAATCTTCCGCCTACGCCGGTGTATATTGAAGAGCCGTTTGACCTCTCTTCGCAATCCATTAGCCTGCGTTGGTCCCCCAATAGCGACGCGGATTTTCTCCGTTATATTGTCTATCGCGATCTGGATTCCACAGTCAACGATACGGTCTCGATGCCTGTCGGATTCTATGAGGAACGATTGGAAGTCTCGCATACCGACGAGGGTCTGGCGCAGAATACCACATATTTTTATCGGGTATATGTCGAGGATCAACAGGGCGTTATCTACGGGAGCAATATCGTATCCGCCACCACGTTGAACGACCCGCCAGTACCAGTCGTTCTCAACGACCCCACATCGATCAGCCACAATGGTATGACGCTCACATGGGGTCTGAGCCAGGACCCAGATTTCGAGTCCTACCGCCTCTATCGCTCCCTGATAGCAGGCGTGGATACAACGGATCATCTCAGATTTTCTACAACGACTCAGCACCGTAATTTCTTTGACGACAGCGATTTAAGAGACAATACGCTCTATCATTATCGGATATATCTCTATGACCAAACCGGCGAGTCCGCGCGCAGCAACGAGGTGCAAGATCAGACTCTGAACCACAATCCGCCGTCTGTCACGCTGGAATCGGTCACAGCGATCTCCTCCACGGAAATCGACCTGGAATGGACTCTCAGCTCCGCGCATGATTTTGACGAATATCAAATTTTCCGAGACAGCCAACCGAGCGTCACGCTGGAATCCACGCCTGTCGCCACGATCTCCGACATAAATTTTATCAGCTATCGCGACACGGACTTGATCGAAAATAGTCTCTATTATTACCGAATTTTTGTTCGAGACAGCGGCGGGCTTTTCACCGGAAGCAATGTTCTCAGCGACGTCACCGGGAACGATCCGCCGGAGCCGGTTGTTCTGAGCGGCTCCGCGCAGGAGAATATGACGGTCCTGCTGGGCTGGACTCAAAGCACTGATCCGGATTTTGCCTACTATCGCGTATTCAACAGCGATACCCCTGGAATTTTGCCCATCGGCGCGGCGGTGATCACCATTCCGACCGCGTCGGCAATCAGCTATATTGACAGAAACGTGCTTCCGGGTCAGACCCTCTATTACCGCATCTTCGTGGCGGACAGCAGCGGCGCGGTCGCTGGCGGAAATGAGATCGTTGTGTCGATTCCAGCTCAGACGTCGAGCGTGGCACTGTCCGGCCCCTTTAATGTTTCCCAAACATCGGCTGGGTTTAGTTGGACCGTCAATAACGATTATGATTTCGACCATTACGAGTTGCACCGGGACCAGTCCGCAGGCGTGAACCAGGATTCGCCTCTGGTCGCGCAATTCGACGATCCCAGTCAGGTCAATTATACGGATAGCGGTCTGACCGCGGGCAACAGCTATTATTATCGGCTCTACTGTGTGGGAGACCAGGGCAGTGTGGGACCCAGCAACTCGATCTCGGTGACAACGCCGACGTCTGGAGAGGACCCTGGCGGAGATGAGATTCCCACTCCAGTGACGATCCTATCGATTAACGTGCCGGAATCCTCGTCGGATCAGCTCCAGCTTTTCTGGCTGACAAATTATGACGAAAATTTTTCAGCGTATCACATCATGCGAGCAGAAAATCCGAGCATGACCGAGGAGTTGTCCATTGTGACGATCATCAGCGATCGAGGAACCTCTCAATATATCGACACAGGTCTGGAGCCGGAAACTGGGTATTATTATCGGATCGATCTCTACCATACGAACGGGCTGTCCGCTATTGGAAACGTCGTGGGCAATACCACTGGCATGGAAAACGTCCCGGAACCGGTCACGCTCTCTGATCCCTTCAACGTCAACTCCCAATCCGCTACCCTGAATTGGACTGTAGACAACGATTCTGGCTTTAACCGATACGCGCTGCATCGGGACGACCAATCAGACGTCACTCTCAATTCTTTGCAAATCGCACTGTTCACCGACCCATTGCAGACAACCTATACGGATCAGCCTTTGGAGCAGAGCAGAGTCTATTATTACCGAGTTTTTGTGGTTCACAACTCCGGCGCGTATAGCGGCAGCAATGTGGTCTCAGCGGAGACAAGCGACGCGTCTCCGGGCATTATCGAGTTGAGCGATCCCTCTGCCATTGGCGAAACCGGCATGACTCTGACATGGCAGGCTGAGATTGAGCCTGATTTTGAAAGGTATCATCTTTATCGCGGGACTGCCCCGGGCATAGACATGTCCGACCAACTGATCGCGACGATTGACAACAGCGACCAAAATTACTTCGACGACGCGGGTCTGACCGACAACTCGACATACTACTATCGCGTCTATCTCTTTGACGCCAGCAATCTCTACTCACGGAGCAACGAGGCGAGCGGAACCACTCTGAACGCGCCTCCTTCTGCAGTCCAATTCACTGAGACGCTTGCCCTGTCCGATTCGGAAATCCGACTTGCCTGGTCTGCCAGCACTGCCCATGATTTCGCCGCGTATCGTGTATATCGAGATCTCCAGCCTATCGTGACCCTGGAATCCGATCTTATTGTCCGTGTGACAGAACTCCAACAGATCGCATATATCGACGACCAACTCAGCGAAAACACAACCTATTATTATCGGATTTTTACAGAGGATACCGGCGGATTGCAAACCGGAAGCGAGGTCGAGTCCGCGACCACTCTCAACACCCCACCGGATCCGATCAATTTGGCGGTCCAGATCGAAGAGGGATCCGCTCTCCGATTGACCTGGGATGAAAATCAGAACCCGGATTTTTCCGCCTATCAGATCTATCGCTCGGATCAGCCCGGAATTGGCGATAATCCGACCTATGATCCGCTTATTACGCTCCAATCCGCGGCGACTGTCACATATCTGGATACCGACGTATCGAGCGGCGAGATGTGGTATTACCGCGTCTTTGCGACAGATGATCAGGGCGGACGCACGGGAAGTGCCGAGGTGAGCGCGCTTCTGCCTCCAACGCCCGTGATCTTGAGCGGACAGATCGTGGACAACGGAGTCTTGCTGACATGGAATCAGAACAGCGATTCTTATTTCCTCAACTATCGCCTCTATCGGTCTGAGGAAGCGGGTCTGTTTCCGACAGAATCGTTGGCGACCATCGCTTTTGCAGATTCGTTTATTTATCAAGATAACGACGTATCAAGCGGCGATACGTGGTATTATCGCCTGGTTGTAACCGATACAAATGGGCAAACGTCGCCCAGCAATACATTCACGATCACGATTCCCCTGACTCAAGGTGTGACGTTGTCCGGCCCCTATAATATCACAGCCAATTCGGCTCGGTTCAACTGGACAGTCTATGACGGCGATTTTCAATATTACGCGCTCTATCGAGACCTGACGCCTGTTGTGACCGAAGAGTCTTATCAGGTTGCGATCTATACGAGCCGGTTGGAGACCGAGCATACTGACGAGACGTTGACTGAGAACACGACGTATTATTTCCGAGTTTTTGTCGCCAACAATCAGGGAGACGCTGTGGGAAGCAACACGGTGGAGACGCCAACCGAGGATGGTATGCCCACAGCGGTGCAATTGGTTGACGTGGTCGCGCCGGCTGGGTTTATTCACGAACTTCAGCTCTATTGGTTGGAGAATCAGGACGCGGATTTTGAAGCCTATCACATCCATCGGGCAACCAACAGCGCGATGACGCAAAATCTGACCACGGTAACGATGATTACCGCTCAAAATGTGACCGCGTATTTGGACAATTATCTGATCGAAAACACTGCGTATTATTACCGTATCGACGTCTATGATATTGCCGGTCATCTCACCCTGGGAAATGTCATGGGCGCGGTCACAGGCGAAAATAACAGTTCTCCGGATCCGGTCGAGCTCTCTGATCCGACTGATGTGACAAGCGGCTCCATCTCTCTCCATTGGACAGCGAATCTCGACAGCGATTTTGATCGATATATCATTTATCGAGACCAGGATCCAGATGTGAATGAGATTGCGTCTCTGGCAATTGCCGACATAGATAATCGCTGGATCACTTCCTATACGGATCAGGAGCTTTCAGAAAACAGACAATTTTATTATCGGGTCTATGTGGTCGATAGTCAAGGAACCCGCGCAGGGAGCAATGTTGTGGCAGCCACGACCCTAAATAATCCGCCCACAACGCCGACTCTTAATTCCCCATCAGCGATAGGCGACGACGGCATGACTCTCACATGGCTTGTCAATAATGACGCGGATTTTGAAGAATATCGCCTCTATCGCTCATTGACAGCGGGCGTGGACGTTATGGATTCGCTTGTTGCGACTCTGGACGAGGCGACTCTGAATTATTACGACGATACCGGGCTAACCGACAATACCCGCTATCACTATCGGCTTTATGTCTATGATTCTGCGGGAGAATTTTCCAGAAGTGCCGAGGTAAGCGAGATCACCCTGAACCATGTCCCGCCAGCGACCGATTTGGTTTCTGTGAACGCAATATCCGCGTCTGAGATGCGCCTCTATTGGAACCAGAGTTCCGCGCATGATTTTGCCGCGTATCTTGTGTATCGAGACCAGACCGACGTCAATCTGCAATCCGAGCAAATCGCCCAATTGACCGATGTCGCGGATACCACATACTTGGATACTGGGTTGACCGAGAACACGGTATACAATTACCGAATATTTACGGAAGACAGCGGCGGATTGATAAGCGGTGGAAATACGATGTCTGACACGACTGAAAACGCAGCACCGACTCCCTCAGAACTGACAGCGGACTCCGGCGTAGGCTCAGTGACGTTGAGTTGGTCGATAAATAGCGACGAGGATTTCGCGCAGTATCGATTATACCGCTCCACGACTCCAAGCGTAGACGATTCCGGATCCGCTATCGCCGTGATGGATTCGCCTTCTTCAGTCAGCTATTTTGATAGCGATGTGCAGACGGGACAGGTGTGGTATTATCGCATATTCACGGTTGACAACGATGGCTTGACAAGCGGCGGCAACGAGGTCGCGGTGGTTGTGGAATAGTTCGTAGGAGGTCCGCAGATTACGCGGATTACGCGGATAAATCCTACTAATCTGTGTAATCTACGGATAAACTCTAATCTACGGATCAGGATTGGATAGCGACTGAGTCAAAGCGACCTGGTAGAGACCCGCGTTGGACCGCGTGTATCGGGATATTTTGATGATATTCCTGCTCACGGATTTTCTCTTTTGCAAATCGATCCATCCGGTCAAAACGGATTTTCTGGTCGCCCATTTCCATCAAACTTTCCAGCCATTTCTGAAAATCGGGAAAACCGCGTCCTCCTTCGATCTCCGCGTGGATGGTATGCACCGCTCGTTTCTGCATGAACAATTTCTGGGTTAGCAGTGCATACGCAGTACTGTTTTTTCTCAGGACGATAAGCTCATCCATAGTGGGAAGGGTGGTCGGAATCTGGAGCGTCTTGGCTTGATACTCAGGGAATTTTGGGAAAAAGGGCGCGCGACCTCGACAATCGCTACTATAAAGCAAGTTGTAAGAGTCCAATATCTCAGCGATTTGGGCGTTGTATATCCAGCCGGGGGACGCAAATCCTTCTGGCTTTCTGCTTAGATATCGTTCAAATTCGGCAAATCCGAGGGAGATCATCCGATCTATTTCTTCCTTTGGGAGCCGATCTATATTATCCTGCCAATAAAAATGGTCATACCCATGCAAGCCTAATTCATGCCCCTGCTCCATGATCTGTTTGAGTATATCCCGACCCTTGGAGATCAAATAGATCGGAGGCAATAAGACCCCAGAAAAAAGTGCTCGCACACCGTAAGTGCTCGGAGCTTTGAGCCGCCACATACGACGCAGGAACCCGGGCCGAGTGATTACGCGTTTGATCGCTATGCCAGATCGGTCTGGTCCCGATGGGATGAAAAAGGAGGCAGTAATTCCCAATTCTGAAAATAATTTTAAAAGACGCGGCGCGCCCTGGTTCAGCCCGGACGCGATGTCGATATCTACTCGCAAATAGAGGATTGTGGGATGGGAATTATTTGTATTATCTCGCATGGAGTTCTGTCCGCAGATTACGCTCCGCAGATTACGCTCCGCAGATTACGCAGATTATCGCAGATTATCGCAGATTATCGCAGATTAATAATTAGGGGTTATATGAAAAAATGTAGGGAAGGGGTTTTCAGTCCTTAATTAAATTTAGCTTTTGGCGCAATTCCTCATTATTTTCGTCGCTCTCTAAGGCGATATTCCAGTAGTGAGCCGCCTGTTCAGTCTGACGGAGTGCAAAATGAATATCGCCGAGATGCTCCATAATCACCGCGTCCCGGGCACCGACGTCGATAGCTCGATCCATATAGACCAACGCGTCTTCGTATCGCTCCAGCCGGTAGAGAATCCATCCCATACTGTCCAGAAAAGCGCCGTTGTCCGGCTCCGCTTCAACTGCGACCGTAATCATACGCAACGCCTCTTCCAAATTTTCATTGGCGTCTGCCCAGGTATAACCGACAAAATTATTTGCCGGCGCATAGAGCGAGTCGATCTCCAACGCCTTCTGCATGGTTTTGATCGCTTCTGTGTGCTCTCCCTTCTCATACATGGACGTCCCCAGGCTAAACCAGGCGTGGGCTTGCGTGGAGTCTCTTTCCAGAGAGCGACGGAACGCAGAAATTGCATCCTCCCAACGAAAAAGATCGGCATATGTCAAACCGAGCAAATAATCCGCGTCAGAATCGAGATCTCGTAAGCCGATAAAGGTATGATACGCCATCCGAGCCGAATCCGGCTCGTCGATCTGGGCAAGGATATTGGCATAATTCAGCCAGGCCTGCGCTGAGGTGGGATTTCTTACCGCGGTCTCTTTGAAATGTTTTTTCGCCTTCTCAAATTCGCCGAGATGCCGATAGCAGACCCCGAGATAAAAATGATAGCTCGATTCGTAAGAATCATTTCCAATCAGGGACAACAGGGCCGCCGCCGCCTTTGCATAATCCTCCCGCTCGATTGCATACTGATACAACAGCTCTTGATAATTGATCTGATCCGGGTTTGCTTGCGCCAAACTATCGACGTGTGTGATCGGAACATCCTGTTGCTTATAGAGTTGTATCAAGGTATCGTAAATAAGCGATCGGGAGGTTCTGATTGCCATACCTTTTTCTAAAATTTTCATAGCGGAAGCAAACCGGTCATTTTTCAGGTGCAACTGCGCCCATTCCAAAAAAAGATGGGGTTCCCGATTTCCAAATTCGTATGCTTGATCAAAATATTTCTCTGCGTTTTCCGAATTATTCTGTAAGAAATAGAGATGCCCGATCTGGAAGTAGACATCCGAATCAGACGAGTCTTTTTCCGACCAATTCTTAAAAAATTCTAATAGTTCTTGAGTTTGATCCCTTTTTTGATAGAGCCGGATCAATTCATAGGTAAACTTGCTTCGCTCCGGCTCTAACTCGAAGACGCGGCGCAGATAGTGTTCGGCTCTCTCCTCGTCTTGATCGATCAGATAATATTCGGAAAGCTCTTTGAGGCAGTTCAAATTGTCCGGGTCCAGTTCCAAAATTTTTTCCGAATAATGGGACATTTGATCGTAATCCCGCATTAAAAAATGGATCGCCTTTAACTCGTGCAGGATATCCACAGAAGTGGAGTCGCACTGATACGCGTTCTCCAAGTGTTCCATTGCGGCTTGAATTTCTTTATGTTGTTTCAAATAAACGCCCATCATGTAATGCGTAAACGCGCATTCTTCATCAATGGGCTGGGCTACGGAAAAAACGACTGATAGTTGAAAAATGAGAATAGTTAAAAAACAACGCATAAAATGTCCTTTTAAATGTTAATATTTTTTAAGCTAATAAGGATGGCTTTCTTCCTCATAAGCCAGATTTTCAAACCGAGTATATTCGGATCGAAAGGCAAGCCGCACCGTTCCTACGGGTCCATTTCTCTGCTTACCAATAATGATTTCTGCGATACCTTCCTCCTCCTCGATACCGTACCGTTCGCCTCGATAGATAAACATGACCACATCAGCGTCCTGCTCAATAGCTCCGGAATCTCGCAAGTCGCTCAGCTGGGGTCTTCGATCTCCGCCGCGTGCCTCGACCGCGCGCGACAATTGGGACAGGGCAATGACAGGAATATTCAACTCTTTTGCCAAAATTTTGAGGGATCGTGATATTTGCGAGATTTCCTGCTGGCGATTCTCTTTCCCTTTGGGTCCCTGCATCAATTGCAGATAATCGATGATAAGCAGATCCAGGTTCGACTGAGCCGTCAACCTTCGGGCTTTTGCCCGCATCTCCAGCACGCCGACAGCCGGAGAGTCGTCGATATAGATCGGCGCGGCTCCGAGTTTCCCAACCGCCAGACTGACCCGGGGCCATTCCTCATCCGAAATCCTGTTGGTGCGCAGCCGATGACCGTCTATTCTTGCCTCAGAGCATAACATCCGCTGCACGAGCTGCCAGCGAGACATCTCCAAGCTGAATAAGCCCACCGATTTTTTTTCCACAGCACCCACATGGCGGGCAATATCCAGACAAAAACTGGTTTTTCCCATCGAGGGTCTGCCAGCGATAATAATCAAGTCCGATTTTTGTAGACCCGCAGTCAGAATATCCAGCTCCCGAAATCCAGTCGATAGGCCAGTCACATCGCTGATTTGCGCCTGCTCGTGATGCTCCTCAATGATTTCAAATGTCTCTTTCATCACATCTTTCATGCTGATAAAACCGGACTTCAGCCGTTTCTCTGAGACCTCGAAGATCATCTGTTCCGCTCGATCCAACAACTCATCGACTGCTTCGCTCTCATCGTAGCTTTCCTTCACGATCTTGGTTGCGAGATAGATCAGACGACGCAGCACCGCTTTGTCCCGAATGATATTGGTGTGATACTCGACGTGCGCGGTTGTGTCAACAGAATCCAGCAGTCGGGAAAGATAGATAGTGCCACCGACGTTTTCCAGCCAACCTTTTGCCTTTAATTCATTGGATACAGTCAGGAGGTCCACAGCTTCATTGCGGTAATAGAGGTTCACAATCGAATCGAATATTCTTTTGTGAGCCTCCCGATATAGATATTCGGAATCCAGAATCTCCGCCGCGATATCAATCGCTTCTCGCTGGAGCATCATGGCTCCCAGGACCGCCTGTTCCGCTTCGATATTTTGCGGCGGAATCCGAGCCATTTGTGCGTTTTGATTCATTTTTTCTCCGTTCGGACTTCAAGATAGAGTTGCCGCAGCCGCTTCATATCTTCCCATACCTCCCGTTTATATCTTTTTGTTCGGGAAGAGTTTGGCGTGTATAACAGCGCGGCTGGGTGATACGTGATCAATATGTTTGCGCCTTGAGACTTTTGATCATCTTTTTGATAATCATAGAGCCGATTTCGCAATTGCCTGAGAGGCAGTGTTTTTTTCACCAAAGTTTGACCTGCGATCCGACCCAGCGCGCAGATCAATTTTGGTCTAATCAGCTCCAATTGCTTATGGAGATACGGCTTGCATATTTCAATCTCTTGATGCCTCGGATCCCGATTTTTCGGAGGTCGGCATTTGATGATATTGCAGAGATAGACCTCTTCCCGCGTCAAATCGATCGCTTTCAGAATTTTATCGAAAAGCTGACCAGCCGCGCCGACAAAAGGCTCCCCTTGCTTATCCTCATCCGCTCCAGGTGCTTCTCCGATAAAAACCAGATCCGCGTTCGGATTGCCCGATCCATAGACAAATTTGGTTCGGGTTTTATGCAAAGGACACTTCGTGCAACGACAAATCTGATCATAATGCTCTTCCAATGTCTGCGCGATACGTTCGGAATTCGCGCTTTTTTCCACAGGTCCCGCGTGATCTTTTCCAGAATAGCTTTCCGGATCGGGAGAGAGACGCGTGGTCGATAAAACGAGCTCCTCCAATCCCAATTCTTGGTGCCATTTGATATATTGGATCACCGCTCCTTGGATATCTCCGCGCGTGATAGTATGCTGGTCCATCGCCATGAGGTTTTCCTATAAAATTTATTTATACCTATTTAGGTTATAAAAGAAAATTTAAAGTTAATGTTCAGGAAGAACGATCATTTTCTTCGTTTTTACGTCGCCACCATATTCTAATCGAAGGATATAGACGCCGCTTTTTACTCGCCGGTCGCTGTCATCTCGGCGATCCCACGCCTCCCGATTCAGCCCGATCCCGTAGTTTTTGGAATCAAAATGCTTGACCAATTGCCCGGCTATATTATAAATATCCAGCTTTGTTTCCCGATCTCCCGACGGCAGATTGAACTGAATACGCGTCGTCGTGATTACCGGATTCGGCGACACGAAATTTAGAGACAGCTCGGGGAAAGGTAAGTTTGCTCGAATGGGTCCGTATTGGCGTCGCTCTCCATCCACGCGCGTAGCCTCGACCCAATAGAGATATTCTACGCCTGGCGTGACGTCCTCGTCCGTATAGTGATCCACCAGGATCATGGCGGGATTGACGAGTACCGGTTGGCCCGGTTCGTCCGCGGGACGACGAAGTATATGAAAGCCAAGCACCCCGGTTGTATCCAGAATATTCCAACTGATTTTGATGCCGCTACCGATCGGATCTGCGATCAAATCGGAGACTTCGATATCGACCACATCATAAAATTTGTCCCGCGCGGATTGGATGTTCGATCGCAAATCGTTCAAATTATCCCCGGCAGATAAGATAAAAGAGACGCGCACTGTATAATCCGGGTCCAAAATATAAGGTCCCGTAGAACAGCCGCAATTGTAGTCGTCCGCGTCTGTTGAGGAGTCATAGTGAAGCGTCCCGTTTAAGAATTGGATCATATTCGAATCCTGCATATTCTCACCGTCATAAACGTATACTTCGTTATCGATAACAGTCAGATTCACAGTTTCGGTCGGATCTACCGCGGCGATCCCAGCAAACACATCGTAGTCATTTCCCCGCTGCCAAACAAATTGATCCGCCTCGTCGATCCCAGCTTCGTCGTCCTGGGAAGTGTCGCCGATATCCCAGTCGACAAACGTGGCAGTATAGAGATTTTCTATGATCGACGCACCGGTATTGCTCAGTTCATAGTTCAAAATCACGTAATCATCGTCCGGATCGTCGGAAAATGTCCAACTTTCCAAAACAACTTGCAAACCCTTAGGATTCGGATGGTTTCCGTCACTAAAGAGCGCGTGCCCGATCTGAGGAATATCAGGGGACGAGTCAAAATATAACAATCCATCGTTTGCCTCATCCACCTGCCAATCGTTGCCGCCCTGTTCTCCATTATTGAAATAGGCGTCGCAGACATAATCAGCGTCTGTTCCCGCGGCAAATGTCCCGCTGAAAAGGATGTTACTCTCTTCCCCTGCGGGATAGATGAATCCGGATCCTTGCGCGAACTCATTTGTGGCTTGCCACATGCCCAGTTCGCCGTCCGACGTGAGGGTAAAGATGATATTTCCGCTCTCATGGTTCCCAATGCTGGGCGGGACCAGATAGATGAAGTTTACATCCGAATGATACCCGTCGCCATCGATTGAGAGATCAAAATCAATGGCATGTCCGCGCGGCAGATTCTCCGAAGCGACGAGCTCAAAAGCGACGGAATTTGTCGCGCTCTCTCCGTGATCCATGTCGCCATAAGATACGATCGGATTGACGATCCCTATCATATTGTCTGTTGTGGAGATCGTGAGCGAGACGTTGTCTATCGACGAAAATAGGCTGCGCAATGTCAGATAGAGATCGACCGTCTCTCCCGGATCGATCTCGCCGCTACCATTTCCGACCGCGTCGTCGTCGATTTGTCGATCTGTTAGGATAATCGCATCAAAGGTCTCGGTCAGCGCGTTGCGCGCGTTGGCTCTTCCGCTGCCCAGCAATCCCACATAGTCCGGATTTTGTTCGTCGATATTGTCCGCGGAAAGTATGGCTTGAGTAGCGATCTGATCCTGATCCCAATCGGGTCGATGCGACTTCAAGAGACCGCACAATCCCGCGACAAGCGGCGTGGACATGGACGTCCCGCTTTTATACCCATATCCGTCGTTTCGCAGTAGGCTCCAGATCGATTGACCCGGCGCGGAGATGTCCACCCATTCGCCGTAATTCGAGGAAGAACTTCTTATATCGGAACTGTTTGTGTTGGCGACAGCGATCACATGATCGTATGCGGCTGGATAATTCAGCCCGGAGTTGCCATCGTTTCCAGCCGCGGCAATAATCACCGCGCCCTGTTGATACGTATCCTCAACCACCTCCCGGCTGAACCGAGACGCGCTGTATCCGCTCCAACTGCAACTGATCACATCCGCGCCTTGATGCGCCGCATAATAAATCCCCTGATACCCGCGGGAGATGGATCGGTTGGAGCCAGACCGAACCCCCATAACCCGGCAGTTCCAACTGATCGAAGCAATGCCGGTATTGTTGTCGGTTACTGCGCACGCGATACCGGCGCAATGTGTGCCGTGGTCGTCCGAGCTCTGATCTCCGGGCGTGGGATCTCCGTCTTGGTCATAAAAATCATAGCCGTGAATATCGTCAATATAGCCGTTATTGTCGTCGTCCACACCGATTTCTCCGTTCGCTTCCGCTTCGTTGATCCATAAGTTGCCGGCAACGTCTTGGTGCAAGATTTCCACGCCGTTGTCCACAATAGCGATCACAGACTCCGAGCTTCCATGAGTGATGTCCCAAGCCGCCTCGGCTTGAAGCAATTCCATGTGATACCGATGATTAATATCGTCGGAAAAATAAGGATCGTTGGGCGAATCTCGTGTTTTTTCCGGTTTATCCGACCGAAAAACGTCCGTAATATAGGCGAGATAGCACGGTTCTGCATACTCGACTTCAGGATGGGAATTTAATTCCTTTACCAGACTCGGCACATCAACTTCGCGGCTGAACTCGATTTGGAACACCCGATCCAGCCCGATCGAATTACCGATTTCCGTCTGTGGAATCGCTTTCTCAAAAGAGATCGCGCCGAACGGATGGAGCAAGCGGTCAATTTCTACCAAGCCCGACTGATTTTTGGCCAAATCGACCTGTTTCGGCTGGGCTTCCGGTTTAAATTTGATCATCACCGCGCAGTCTTGATACATCGGCTGCCGCTCAACTTGCGCGGATGCACATAGAGGCGTCAGACAGAAGAAAAAAATAATGAGAATTTTATACGATTTCATATACCCTCCAATCATGGGTTCATACAGGCTAATCGAGAATCTCGACTTCAGGTTCATCATCTTTGATTAAATATGCTTGACAAAAGCAGTTTGGAATCATATACTTTTCCAGTCGCTTCTAATTTAGTTTAAAATTGATCCGAAAACAATTACCCCCTTCAGGATCGGTCGCGAAACGTTTCATTATCTATCGATCCCTCTAAGTTTTATAGAATCGGTTTTAGAAGCACCGAAATGTTCGGATATCCAGACGCTTTCTTAATTTGGGATCGAATCCGAATAAAAGCAAGTGCTTTTTGTTATTGAGAGCGCATTTTTGAATGTCAGACCAGGATACTCTCCGTTCATTATAGAGGCTCCGGCAACCGAACGGTATACTAAATTGACGAATATAAGGATATGATTAGATGGCTCAGGAGAAAATTCTCTTTGCCGACGATGATACGGCTATTGTCAAATTGGTCTCCACATTTTTGAAATTTAACGGTTATGATTTATACACAGCGATTGATGGGCAGACCGCTTATAAGATCGCAAACGAGGCGCATCCGGATCTGGTCATCTCCGATGTCATGATGCCGAAAATGAGCGGATTTGATCTCTGTAGAAGACTACGAGAAAACGCCCTGACCTGGCATATTCCGATTATGCTGCTGTCGGCAAGAAATCAGACCATCGACAAGGTGCATGGGTTGGAAGAGGGAGCAAACGACTACATGACTAAGCCGTTTGAGCTTGACGAAATCTTGGCTCGCGTCAAAGCCCTGTTGAAGCGAAGCAAAGAGTCTATGGACGCAAATCCCTCGACCAAGTTGCCTGGAAATATCTCGATAGAAAAAGCAATTGTCCATCGGATCAATTCTGGAGAAAAATTCGCGGTCTGTTACTGTGATCTGGATAATTTCAAGGCGTTTAACGACCATTATGGATTTTATCTCGGAGACAGCGCGATCAAGTTTACCGGTCTAGCGATCAACAGAACTGTCCATAAATTATGCCCGGATAAGGACGCCTTTGTCGGTCATATCGGCGGAGACGACTTTATCTTTATCTGCCGACCAGAACAAGCACCGATGGTTTGTCAAGAGGTCATCGACCGATTTGACAAAGGTATCCGAGACCTGTATGACAAGGAGGACCTGGAACGGGGATATGTCACGGGTAAGAATCGTCAGGGCATCACAATCGAAGCACCGATCATGTCGATCTCAATTGCAGTAATCACCAATACTGTCCGTGAGATCACGCATCCAGGACAGATTAGCATGATCGAGGGCGAGTTGAAGGAGTTCGTCAAAAAAATGGAAGGGAGCGCGTATCTGGTCGATAATGTCCCGCGCCTGGGAGATCGCTCCACTATCGACGAGATATTGATCGCTCATCATGATCGGGACTTCTCACACCGTCTGAGAAAAGCACTAAGCGGCTTTCCTTTCACCATCACATTGGCGAGAAACGGAGCCGAGACACTATATTATGGATTGGAGAAAGATCCAGCTCTACTGATCTTAGACCCCAATTTGGACATCATAAACGGATGGGAGGTTTTTCATATTCTGAGAAAAAATGAGCAATGTCGATTGCTGCCGATTCTTTTTTTCGCAACGCGAGACACCTATAAAAAGGTGAAATCCGAGGTATCGGATATCGGCGTGAGCGGGATCCTGCTCCAAGAAACGGAACCTATAGAAATCGCAAAATATTTCGGTCAAATCCTGGACTTATCCATATAAAATTTAGAGGAAAAGCGATGTTTAAAAAAATATTAATAGCCAATCGCGGTGAAATCGCGGTTCGTATCATTCAAGCGTGTCAGGAGATGCACATCCGCGCGGTTGCCGTCTATTCGGAAGCGGATCGGCTCAGTCTGCATGTCCAACAGGTTGACGAATCCGTCGATATCGGCAAGTCTTCCCCTTTGGAGAGCTATCTCTGCATAGAAAAAATTATCGCAGCGGCTCGAAAAAGTGGCGCGGAGGCGATCCATCCCGGGTATGGTTTTTTATCGGAAAACCGCGACTTTGCCCAGGCATGCCAAGACGCTGGTATCGTCTTTATCGGTCCCGCCCCAGATGCAATCCGGCGAATGGGCGATAAGAGAAAGGCAAAAGCAATTATGGAAGGAGCCGGGGTGCCGGTCGTTCCGGGCTACTATGGCGACGACCAATCGGTCCAACGCTTTCGTGTTGAATCGGAGAAAATCGGATTTCCGGTTATGGTCAAAGCCGCAGCCGGCGGAGGTGGAAAGGGGATGCGGGTTGTTCAGAATATCGGAGACCTGGAGTCGGCTGTCCAGGGAGCGAGGCGGGAAGCACTCTCCGCGTTTGGTAACGACGATCTGTTTCTCGAAAAATATATCGAAAATCCCCGCCATATCGAATTCCAAATCCTGGCGGACAGTTACGGAAACACCATTCATCTGTTTGAACGAGAATGCTCAATCCAGCGCCGTCATCAGAAAATAGTGGAGGAGACGCCTTCTGTCGCTCTCACGCCGGAACTGAGGCGAGAAATGGGGAAAATCGCTGTCACAGCCGCTCAAGCCGTCGATTATGTGAATGCTGGAACCATTGAGTTTATTTTCGACACTCGAGACAAGTCCTATTATTTTTTGGAAATGAATACCCGGTTGCAGGTTGAACACAGCGTGACCGAGCTCACGACAGGCGTGGATCTGGCGCAGGAGCAGATTCGGATCGCCGCAGGTGAGAAACTGAACCGCTCCCAGGATCAGGTCAACCAATACGGTCACTCGATCGAAACGCGTATTTATGCGGAGGATCCGAACGCGGGCTTTTTGCCGCAGACCGGTGTGATCCAAACGCTAGAAATGCCGCAGGGACCCCATATCCGCCATGATACAGGGATATACGCGGGCGGCGAGGTCTCGGTCTATTACGATCCACTTCTGGCAAAATTGACCGTATTTGCGGAGTCACGCGTCAAAGCGATCGAACGGATGAGCCGCGCGCTTCGCGGTTATGTGATTCTGGGCGTCCGTCATAATATAGATTTCCTGATTGATGTGATCGAACATCCGGAGTTTGCGGCTGGCGCAACGACCACGCATTTTATTGAGGAGTGCCTCGGCGATCCGAAGGAACGCAGTCTCGAATTGCCAAAAGAGGCACTGATGGCCGCGGCGATTGCCGAGACGATTCTGGAGCGGAATGTCGGATCGCATCCTGCCACCGCGTCCGTCGAAGGCGATCTCTACAGTCCCTGGCGATCCTAAAATTGAATCGATTCTTATTTTTTTTTACTGGAGCCTGAAAAGCAGGCTCCAGTTCAGAAATCGATCCGCAGATTGCGCTGATTTTCAAAAATTATGAAAAAATCATATTTAATCCACTGTGACGTTATCTCGCAACTTTTCTAATGTTTTTTCCCCGATCCCCTTGACTCGACGCAGGTCTTCCACCGACTGATAGGGACGCCCGTCGATGATTTTCTGCGCCATTTTGGGACCCACGCCCTTTAGCTCCTGAAGCTCGCGGCTTGATGCTGTATTGACATTGATCTTTTTTCCAGATTCCGAAGGAGGAGGCGTAGGGGATGAGTTGGAGCCAGATTGGGTTCCATTTTGATCCGCTTTGGTTGCGACTTGAAAAATGCGCTGAAATTCCTCCAGAAATTGCCCGGCAACCTGTCGATTATTGCGAATGATCAGCAGATTTTCGTCATTGGTTCGGGTAGCGTTTTGGCTGAAATTGAATGATCCTGTCAAAACCGTATGATCATCGACAATGATCACCTTATGATGACAGATATATTTGTTTGTGTCCAAGCGCACATCCAGCCCCGCGCCCGAGAGACGTGGAAACTCGGAATATTGCGTATTTGCGCCTCGTTTCTCAAACACTCCCCGGACATTCACCCCGGCTTTTGCCTGATCCAGCATAGCTTGCCCAATATCGTCATGAGTAAAGCTAAAAATTAGAAAGCAAAGTTGGTTCGTCGACTTGAGGATTTCATCAATGATGTATTGATCCACGCCGTTTTCCGGTGCAAAAATAGAAACCAACTCCGTGCCGTCGGATATTGAGATTAAAGGATAAGCTATTTCCTTATTTGAACTTACGCCGAACTGGGATTGGTGAAACATTTCATTAAATTCATTTAAATAGTTGGCGGCAAGTTCTTTTGACTCGATAAAAACAGCGTTGTTATCATTTTTATTTGCCCCGTTATAAGTCGTATTAAAACTTCCGGTCCAGACATATTTTTCATCGAATATAATAAATTTATTGTGCATCAACCCGCCGCGACCCTGGTCGTTTTTTACCAAAATTCCGGCTTCCTGCACCCACTCGATAGACTCCTCATCCATGTAGTCAGTCTCTGTCACGACCTGCGTCAGGACGCCTCTTTCCTTTGCTTGAATCAACGCTTTGGCGATCAGATCGCTGTCCAGTTCGTGTAGAGCGGCATAAATACTTTGATCGGCTTGATCAATTTTTTTCACAAGCTGCTTGTCAATATTTTGCGGATTATTGACAGCCGCCTCCACATTTCCATGACGCACCTGGCTGAAGTAGACCTCGATCCCCTTTTTTTCGCCAGCGGATTCAGGGTCTGGCTGGTTTTTGTTGGTAGACCAAAAATAGCCAAGGGATAGACCAAGGATAAATATGATTAAAGATAGTATAGATTTTTTTTGTCGATCAAACATGCGATCCTCCTTAAAAGTTCCGTAGCATTGTGGTGAATTATTCAGGTTTAATTTTACTTAACGCGCGATTTTTACTTAACAAAACAAATCAAAATCGCATCCTTTCCTACGATATGGTCTTTATTTTTAAGGTCGTTCAGATTCAGATTTATGCGCGCCCGAGTCTCTCCGAACGGCTCGTAATCGATATGAAAGCCTATCCGATATTCACGCTCCACATGACCCTCCAGGAACCGCTTTGAGTCTGTAGTGCGCTCGGTATAGGGGATGGTAAAATCGCTCAAATCTCCGCTGCGGATCCGCTCGAACGTGAGGGCGGTCTTGAGTTCGGGCAAGAGGTCGTAGCTGATTTCAAAAAAAAGATCATCGCTGTCTGGACCAATCCAATGTCCCAAAATGCGGTCGTCGTGGCTAAAGGTATTGATCGGTAGATAATGAGAATAGACCCATTGATCAACTCGCGTATACTCCGCCTTTATTTCTATATTCGGGAAACCAGTGTAAAAGAAACCGGCTTGTAATCCAAATTTATTATTAAACACATGATCAAAAAATTTACCCATATAGAGATCGTCGATAAACCAAACAGCGTGAATCCTCCAATTTTTTGCAGGGAAAACAGTCGCGTCAAGTTGCATCGAGGCGTTATCTTTATCATGCAAATCATGCTCTGCTGACCGGTAGAAATTGAACGGGTTCAGATACGCGGCTTCCAGACCTCGATTTCCGTATATGATAATCTCCTGCGCGCCGATAACCGCTCGACTTTTTATCGTGACTTCGGCTCGATGCCCCGCCAAATATTTTCCGACCGTTTCTTTCCACTGATTTCCTTGATCGTCGGTCTGCAAAGTAGTGGTCCGGCTGTTGAGAAATCCAGTCAGATGCGTCGCGAGCACGGGTCCTATTCGAGTCGTAAGAGCCAAGTGGGTGAACGATCCCGCATTATCCGATAAGGAGAGCTTGCCGTTAAAACCAGGTCCCCACTCGACTCTATCTTTACCGAATTTTATATATATCGGCGAGACATTTAGACCAAAATAGGCGTCTGTTTTGTCATACGTCATCCGGTCGCCAGATATTTTTGCAAAATTTGGTAAGACGTTTTGTTCTTTTGGGTTATACTCGTACGTTCCCTGTTCGAGATAGTTGGCGGCTCGGATATAAAACCCCAGTTTGTCTCCAATATATCCTCGACAAATAACGCCGCCCCCATGCCGAAAAACAAGCTCGTCGTCATACTCTCGATTGAATGCGCGCGAGACGATTCGCTCATTAAAAAGGACGCTGATATACAATCCATTCGCGTCTTTCGTATAAACAAACAGACGACGCGGATGCAAACGCCCATCAATTTGACGAGCGTTGAATCTCAGTCGAGCATGTTGGGTTTCCACCCGGTATTTCTTTGGCAACTCGTCGGCAAACTCGATGCAGAACCCAGATAATTGCGCCCGTTCTTTATCTGTGAGAAGATCGGGAATCTTCTCAAGCCGGTCAGAAATATGGATGATCCGATCAATTATTTCCCGCCGAGTCACCGGTCGGATTTCGCCAATCGGAGAAATTATCCCACGGTTCTGCATCCGCTCCAAAAATGGATAGATGGAGTGATCGGACGACACGGTAGTCCATAAATCTTCGGCATACGCATGGGATATCAGAAGCGTCGGGAGCAAAATGATCAGTGAAAAACAGCCCATGATTGATTTCATAACGTCGAACTCGCTTGGATCTGAGATATATAGACCATAACGCAGATCAGCTATCTACGTTACATAATGAATCAAAATCAGTCGCCCCACAATCCTTTCAGCAAATCTTTTGCTTTTTCCTTCACCTCTTCCTTTGCCTCTTCCTTGACCTCATCCACCTTCTGCTCCACTTTTTTCTTGACTTTTTCCTTTGCCTTCTGAGTCACCGAGTCCTTGTCCCAAGCCACTCGCAAGTCAGTTCCCTTGCCGACCAATTTCAGGTCAATTATCATCCGACCGTCATTATTGAGAAAAAGGTCCTTCTGCGGCATATTGATCTTATTTGTCTCGGATCGGGACAAAATTGTCTGCACGTTGAAGTCCAATTCCCCATCAAATGAGCTGTTTCCATTGAGGACATAGTCCGCCTTGTCACCGGAAATAGTCAGTTGGTCAAAATAAAATCGTCCGTTCTCGATTCGGAATACAGAGTTACTTTTACTAAAAGGAATTTCGTCAAAATTGAAGATTTTGATGGTATTGGAAACCGCCTTTAGAAAGTCGAAATTGACAATCCGTCCATTATCCAACCGAAAGTTTCCGTTGCTGATAAGGTTTTTTTTGATCGCCGTCGGGTCCATTCCTTTGCCGCTCACATCCGCGTCAAAAAAGAGCGCGCTATGTATACAGTCCCCCAAAGGCTCGAACATCACGCCAAAGTATTCATTAGATCGGATATCTTCCGCATTGATAGATATGGCATAGACGGTATCTCTCGAATCTATTGCCATTTTAAGATTCAAATGTCCGCCAAAAATATCCATATCATAATTTTTTAGGGAAAAAACTTGATCCTTAAGCTCAATCGTCGCCTTTACCCGACGCATATCGTATTCCTGAAAAATCAGTTGTTCAATCTGCGCGTCGCCATGAATCGTTATCTTTGGAAATTCTGGCATCACCACAGGTTCGTTGGGGTCGGACGGGGGAAGAAGAGTGTTTAAGTCCAGTTTTTTACTATTTAAAGCAAAATTGACTGTGATTTTTTCCCAATCTTCCGCTTTTTTAAATGAGCTAAGATCAGACCGAGCCGACAGGCTTATATCGTTTACATCGTTCAGTTGCGCGGTAAAATTCTTCAACGTGACAGTTGCATCCGCTTCAGTCACGATCTTCGCTTCCAGCCGGTTGATTTCTGGGATACTGTCTCCCGCGGCTTTCACCCCCGCCAGGGTGAGAGAGCCAGTGGGAATCAGGCGCGAATAATCTTCGGTATCACGTCCCAAGTCCACGCTATCGCTTAAATCCAATCGGATATTGCCCGACAGGGAAGAGAGTAGAAAATCGGGCGGAGCCTGTCTCTTGATTTCAGCTAGATCGACGTCGCCAATCACGCTATAATTAACAATGAGGTTTTTCCAATCCTCCACGGTTTTAAGTCCAGAAAGATCGGAAAAAAGTTGCAGGACGATTTTGGAATTGCCTATTTTTGCTTGCAAGCCCTTTATCGAAAAATGGCGATTCTCTAATAAAAGCGTGCCGGAAATTTGTTCGATCCGCGGCGTTTTGTTGTTGATTTTCACTGCGGCACTTTTCAATGACAAACTCCCCTGTGGCAACATGGCGGAAATGTCGTTCTGTCCCGCTGCATCCGGCTCGATATTGCCCCGAAAATCGGCTGCCAACTGCCCGATTATAGACTCTACCCCCAGGTCCATCGATGGGCTCAGATCCGCGAGATCGCTTTCCAACGTCAGATGATACGCGCCGACGACCTTGTCCAGATCGTCCAGTTTCACGGCCGCGGAAAGTTGGGTCTTGCCAGATTTGATCGTGAAGCTCTCTATATTGACGCTATTTTTTGTCCAGGCCCCGTTCGATGCTGTGTGCAGGCTCAACTTGTCCAGAACCAGATCAAATCGTTTCAGGTCGTATGATTGTTCTTGTCCACCGAGCGAAACCTGCGCCTCAACGTTCGCCTGGAGCGGGAAAAGTGATAACGGAAGCATTGGCTGGTCTGCTTTTGTCATCTCCCCTTCTGGAATCGTCAGGTCCATAGAAACCTCCAAATCCTGCCGATCTTTATCCGCTCGAGCCGTGATTTCACTTGTTATTTTTTCCAGCCGAATCGTCTGATTTGCCGTCTGATCGATATATGTCAGCGAGCCGTTCTGAACATGCAGCGGGATTGAGAAAGAGATCGGCAATGTTTCTCCTTCTTTTGAGGATTCGACCGTCTCTTCTGTGTCTGCTCCGCCTCCGGAAAAAGTAAAATTGTTGGAGCTATCCGGTTGCACAATGAGTCGAATATCAGGATCAATTAGGAGAATTTTGGTGATCGCCAGCTCTTTCTTTAGTAATTTTATTGGATTTGCGTTGATATTCAATCCAGAAAGTTTGATGGTCTTGCCACGATCTGGGAACCCATCCGGGTCAGCGATAGAAAAATCCCTCAGTTTAAAACCGAACCCACCCCAGATTTTGATTGTCGCGGAACCGATAGTTGCCTCTCTACCGGTTGTCTCCTTGATTTGATCTTTGGACATCTGGATAATTTTTTCTGGTGGAAACGCTATGTACAACGCGATACATGCAGCCAATAACAGCAGAAAAAGAATGATAGTAAGAACGCCGATTCTTTTAAAAAATTTCTTCATAACAAAAAATTCCCCTAAACTTATAAATTTTGAACAAGTTATCAACAATAAGCATAAACTCTAAGATGGAAAAATAGGCGAATTCAATGGCAGAATCAAGCTAAAAATGCCGTCAAGATCGTTTTCTATTTTTATATTTTAAAAACAGCTCCATAAAAAAATATTTTTATACCCCTTAATCCCGAACGAATGGACACAAACTGTTGTGCAAGCGCGAGACGTTTTTATAAATCACAAAATCTATTTTCAAGTATGTCAATATGTTATAATAGCCCATTTGGATTTAAGGGCGAGTGGAAAATAAAATAAAATTTTCGAATTTTTGCGCAAAAAGCATATCTTTTTCATTGTTATCTTTTCCCCAGCTAATTTTCTTTCTATTTTCAAGTTGACTTGACAGCATATAAATCATATTATTATCTGTTTTCAAGGGGATATTTGGTCGTTTTATTGAAATTGATGAACTAAGATATGTTTAATTCGGTGACAAACTTGTGAAAAAACGACTTGAACGATTTTTCGACATACGTTCTGGAGAATGGGAACGGGTTATCTTGCTTTTCTTGCTCAATTTTAGCATGGGGATTGCTTTTACTCTTCTTGAAAGCACGGCTGAGACCCTATTTCTCAAGACGATTGGATCTAAGTTTATCCCTCTTATCATGATTCCCACGTCAATTTTGCGCTTTATCTCCGGAATTGTGTACGCGGCTTATGCAGACCGCATCCGCAACGATACGCTCTATATCTTCCTTTTCAGTTTTGGATCGACCCTACTTGCAGGGACGTGGGTTCTGATCATGTTCATCAATAATATTCCGTCTCATGGAAATTGGGTAGCTTACGGGAGCCTATTTTTATTATATCACATGCTGTTCAATCTCTCGATTATGCACTTCAGTGCCTACGCAAATGGGCTGTTTGATATATTAGAATCCAAGCGGTTATTTTCCTTAGTCTCGACCGGGTGGCGTTTTGGCGGGATTCTCGGGGGATTTGGACTGGGTTTGGCATTGGAATTTGTCAACAGTACGAATTCTTTGACGATTATTGTCGTCTTTTTTTTACTCATCAATATTTTACTGATCTACGTCATTCGCTGGCGAGTCCGAAGACGGCAGACGCGGGGCCAATCCGGCGTAAGTATGCGCAAATTGGGGATAATCGAAAGTTACTCTCAAGGGCTTAGATTCATCCGAAACTCCAGCTTATTAAAGACCGGAGCAGTAGCCGCCCTATTGATGGTAATTTTTTTGGAAGTCCAATATTTTCAGTATAATGTGATTTTTCAGAAAGAATTTGAGAGCGAGGAGGAACTTGCCAGATTCTTTCTTATGTTCGCGGGAATATCCAATGTAGTGGGGTTGCTTTTACAATCTATTGTGGTTCCGAGATTGATCAAATGGGTCGGGGTCGGTACCGCGAATTTGATCTTTCCGATTTTCTCGCTTTTCACCAGCCTATCGCTATTTTTTCCTGTATTTCCTTCGGCGACCTATGCTCGTTTTAATCATAAAACGATTAAAGAAGCGATCAAACGCCCGACCACGTTCATGGTATACAATCCGGTTCCCCAAGAAATGCGGGGACGAGCGCAGGCTTTTATTCAAGGATTTGTCCTACCCACCGGAGTCTTGATCGCCAGCGGCGTGCTCCTTATTTGTCAGAAATTTAATCTTTCCTTTGCGAGCATCTCTTCTCTCTCCCTTGTATTGGGCTTAGGGTATCTCTTTATGACTTACCGCCAAAACCAGGCATACGTCCAGACACTGGTTTCCATCCTCCGTCAAAAAAGCGTAGATCTGCGCTCCTTGAAACAGGGCGAGTTCGGTCGTGTGAGCGACAGAGAACTTGCTCCATTGATCCAATCGTTGCAAGATCCTGACGAACATATTGCTATCTTTGCCGCGGAAGTGTTGGGACGAGTCGGAGGTTCTCGAGCAATTAAGCCCATCCTGGAAGCAATACCTGGTAAACAACCCAGTATCCAAAGCTCTTTTATTTGCGTATTGGGACGGATCAAGGATACGTCGATTATCGATCCTTTGTCCGAATATTTATCGCATAACGACAGCCGCGTCCGAGCCGATACGGTCGAGGCTCTGGGACAGCAACAGGACACCAAAGTGGTCGGCTTGATCCGAAAGTTGATCTTTGATCGAGACAATCGGGTCTCTGCGAACGCAGTTATTGTGCTCGCCAGTTCTGGAATCAAGCAAGAAGCGGAGTTGGGGATGAGCGTTTTGGAAGAAATGTTGATCTCTGACAGCTCCCCAATGCGCTCCAGCGCGATCTATGCAATGGGCGAATTGGACTCGCCAGACGCGGTCAATCGCTTGATGACATATCTGCAGGACACCTCGGAGGAGGTGCGCTTCCATGCGGCTGCCGCGATCCAAAAACTGGTCAAGGTACCCAATAAAAAAGTAAGTGCCGCACTCTGCCTGCTTCTGGATGACCGCTCGAGAGATGTGCGAGTGAAGGCAGTCGAGACCTTGAACGGCGTCGCCACGAAAGAAGCGATTGAGCCGCTCAAAAAAAAGTTGATCGATCTTGCATTGAAGATCCGCCGGAACGCGTCCGAGGCGTTGGTCAAGATCGGCAAACCCTCTTTTGAAGAACTGCTGCCGCAGTTGAAAAGTATCTCTATCTCCGTTCCGCTAAAAGAACAAATTGTGATCATACTTCGGCAGATCAACTTGGAAAAAAGCCAGGCGGAACTTCTTCAATTGGCTCAAAGAGAACTGCGCACCGCTTATGCCAACTGTACCTTGATCTTGGTGCTGAGACAGGCGGAGCCGCCGAGAGCGGTTGAGCTTTTGATCAAAGCAGTCGAAGATAAAAATGTCGAAGTCCTCTCTCTATGCCTCCGAATTCTGGAAAGTGTGGGAGATCCGAAGACGATTAAGATGATCGAACGAGGTTTGAAATATCTCGATAAGCGAAGCCGAGCAAACGCTATCGAAACGCTGGAGCATGTCGGCGACAGAAAGATCATTCGCCTCTTGATTCCGCTACTGGACAGCGTTTCTTATGAAGAACGCGCGGAAATTGCCCTCCAAACATGGAAAATCAAAAAACGGACGCTTTCTTCAGTGGTGCGTCACTTTGTCGGGAGTCGGGATCCTTGGCTACGCGCCTGCGCTCTGTTTGCAATCGGCGAGATGAAAATTATGACTTTCGGCCAGTATGTGGTTCGAAATATCACCGATAAGGACAGATATGTCAGAGAAGCCGCTATCGAGTCTATGGAAAAACTTGGGCTCGCTCCGGATTCATTTAAAGAGCAGGATGGTAGGTTATCTGTCCAGTAGGCTGGCTCAAAAATGCATCTCCGCGGCTTCTGGTCAATCCCGGCTGATCCAAGAATTTTTCAATATTGCGATAATGCTCGCCGCGGGTGTGGTTTTCCTTTCTGGGTGGATGCGTTTTGTCGTGGACACTCCTCCTTTTTTTATCGATACATACCCAAAATTTGACAATACTGTGAAAGATGGAGAAATCGGCAGAGCTATTCTAAATGGCGCGCAGAGAGAGGTGCATAATCAGACAAAATATGATAAAAGCAAGCAGGTATATCAGCCTCTCTATTTTCTGGACGGAAAACGGCAAAGCAACCCCGTGTTCCCGGGCGGCGATATCGATCCCAATCATGGGGTCTGCTCGGATTTGATCGTGCGTGCTCTGAGACCGGCTGGATATGATCTGCAACGCCTGATTAATGAAGACATCCACCAGGCACCGAAGGCGTATCGCATCGAACAACGGTTCAACCAACCTTCCCCTGACTACCATATCGATCACCGCCGGGTATCCAACCAGTTTATATTCTTCCAGCGCCACGCCATTTCTCTCCCCACCGAAACCGACAGTCTCTTCTATCCTCAATGGAAACCGGGCGATATTGTGGTCTGGGATTTGAATCCGGAAGACGAGCCTCCAGATCATGTCGGGGTTGTCTCTGACCAGATTGTTTCGGGAACAAACCGGCCGTACGTCATTCAGAACAATGGAAAAACTCAGGCAATCGATTGCCTCGAAAGGAACCATTGGAAGGTCGTTGGGCATTTTCGTTTTCCAAATGAGTAATTGTACCCGCAGATTTTGAAGAGAGGCTTGGTTGGTTACGGATTTATACGGGGGGATTATCCGTCATTCCCTTTTCTGAAAAATTGGAAGTTGAATATCAAACCGCGCGCCTTTCCCGACCTCGCTTTCCGCTGTAACCCGACCGTTATGATCCTGAATAATTCGATCCACAATAGATAGTCCCAATCCAGTGCCATTTTCCTTTGTGGTAAAGTAGGGTTGGAAAACTCTCTCCAGCCGATCTCTGGGGATTCCATATCCCGTATCTTCCAGATGGATATACATCGTCGAGTCGCCCTCTGCATAATTGGCTTGAATTCTAATTTTTTTGATCGATCGATTCATGACAGCGTGGGTTGCGTTTTCGATCAGATTGATCAACACTCGTCGCAGTCTCTCTGCATCGGCTTCGATAGAAGGAAGTGGATCCGTTGATTGGAGCGTGAACCGAATCGCGGGATGCGCCGTGGCAAAAAACGAGACCAATTCTTTGAGGATGGAACCGATGTCGGTCTCCTGAAAATTGGGCGCGGGCATACGAGCGAACTCGCTGAACTCCTGCACCATCCGTCTCAATCCATCGACTTCTTGGATAATGGTCTCGGTACATTCGCTGAATGTCTCCGAAAAGTCCTGGTTCCCCTTATTATATTCATCTCGCAAATGCTGGATAGAAAGTTGAATTGGAGTCAACGGATTTTTGATCTCGTGAGCCAGTCTTCTGGCAATGCCTTGCCAGGCCGCGATCCTTTCCGCGTGGATCAGCTTTTTTCGGTTCTCTTCGAGGTCTCTGGACATCCTGTTAAATGAGTTCATCAGCTCGCCGATCTCGTCGCGACTCAACCGTTGTAATTGATATCCCATATTTCCTTTTGCCAATTCATGGGTGGCTTGCACAAGTTGCCCTATTGGCTCGGTAAATTTTCGGGCGAGATAAATCGATGCAATCACAGCCGCGACTGCAACCACAAAAGCGAGAGCTAAAAACGAACCGAAAAGGTGGACAAAATAGCGTCCCCGCAACATATCCACTTCGGTATAGAACTGAGATTTGATCTGAACCTCGTTTAGATTGCGCACATAATCTTCTGGGAAGACTTGATTTCCCACCAGCATGCCTATAATTTGTCCATGACCGTTTTCAATGGCTTTACCGGCTTTAAGAATTCGATTTTCCGATCCAGAGCGGTGAACCAAATCAAATTTGGACTGCAACCCGTGGATAACACGATCCCGATCAGTCATAGGGATCTGATCTTCATATCCAGATTTACAAACAAAGTGGATCAACGCGCCTTCCGCGTCATAAAGCTCGATAGCGTCAAGGTCATTGGAACGGATCGCGCTTTTCAAAAGAGATTCCGTGTTTTGCAGTCGGTTTTTGTTCCGCAGTTCCGGCTCATAACTCAGGTTCACAATCTGGAAAGATATGCGATTCACGTTCTCCTGATAGCTTTTGTCTGCGATCGCCAGTGCTGCGTTTAATCCTTGCTCTAATGGCTGGTTGACACCGATATTGATCCCGGTATCAAGCAATGAATAGCTGGCTCCGACCAAAATGATCAAGGGGATTCCGGTCAATGCCAAAGATGTCAAGATAAGTCGATTGCGGAGGGAAATGTGGCGAGAAAAAAAATTTTTCACGGTTCTGTCTCAATGAAAAGTTCAGGCGTTATCCATTTGGATCGATAACTGAGTAGCGGGGGATCGTACAGCCAAAAAGCGATCAGTTTTCCCAACCCGAAAGGCAAACTCTCCTCCGGCATAGGCGGTCTCAAATTCTCCTTACCGTCCTTCCACATCCCCGAGGATTCGGACTTGGAATGATCTAAGGTCATCAGGAGTCTGACCCGAGCGCGATCCGGCGGGAAATCTATGGGATATTCCGTAATACGTGGGAAATTTTTTTTCACACCTGGCAGATACATCTCACGCGTAGTATCTGGATCCGATATGATACAGTGATAGGTCTTATTCCATATATCATAACGAATTGCCTGCGTGATTTTGATCGATTTTCTGCGACCCCCTTCCGTTGATTCCGAAATCTCAAACAGAGCGGAGCAGGTTAATCCCTTGTTCAGAGGTGCCAGAATTTTTTCTGGAAATTGGTCAGTTAAGCCCACAGATAGCCTTCCGCTGCTGTTTCCTGTCGGTTGAATTTTGGCTTGAATCCTTATAGAATTTTCAGAATCTTGACAAGAAAATCCGCTTAAACATATAACCAAAAGAATAATATAATATATACTTTTATAATTTTTTATAATCATATTGATTATGCAGCTTTTTGATTATGCAACTTTTTGATTATGCAACTTTTTTTTCCCCACGATCAATTTGGGCTGGATCAAATAAAGGAGTTCGCCTTCATTTTTATAAATTTTGTCGGCTCGAACTCCTGCAAAACCTCCCTTTTTCAGAGAAATCGGGTAATGGATAGTCGATTTTGCGCCGATTAATAGGCTGACCGCGTGACCGAAGTCAGGAGCATGACCTACCAGAAGGATTTTTTCACTTTTCCCAGCGTTTTTAAGCAACGCCCTTATCTCGGAAAGACTTGCCCCGCATGAAAGCGAATTAGCGACTTCCATTTTTGCCGTAGCTTTCAGGCACTTGGCAACGATCTCAGCTGTCTGTCTCGCTCTGACCAGGGGGCTGGTATAAATCCGATCAAACCCAAACTCTTCCTTTTCCATCCACTTCGCGATGGACTCCATCCGTTCAATGCCCTGGTCTGTGAGATAGCGCTCAAAATCCACGGGACATTGGGGATCATAATAATTGATAGCGATTCCATGTCGCAAAAAAGTAATGTGCATATCGGTCTCCTTAAATTGAATCGGTCATAATTCGAAAAAAACAAATTTTTACACCGCCAAATTCATAAAGTTCTTGATAGCGCGTATGCTTGCCACGGTCTCTGCATGGGGGGAAAATTCCGGACTTTATTTTAGCTCGAACGTGGAATAAACTATCGATTTTCAGAGCCAATATTGTAAAAAGGCGATATTTTTATTGACATTTAACTATTCCTTGATATATCTTTTCAGAAGTCAGAGAAGATTCGAAATCTGATCTGCGATATCTACAAAGTCTGCGGATAAATTTATATAAATCGCCATTATCTTTCACCCAAACCATTTACAGCTCAGTGCTGTGAATCATGCTAAGTCGGATGTTCTTGAAGAGTTCAAGAACATCGCATTGTGATATTTTTTTTTACAAGATTTTTTGTACAAGGAGGAGATCGATTATGAAACATCTGTTTAATCTCAACAAAATGGTTATCATTCTGTTGATTTTGACATCGGCTATTATAGGTTGCGACGACGACTGCGACGACTGCGACCCGGACACACAGCAAACACAGGACAAATTGCTTCAGCTTCTGTTGGATGAGCGGGTTGATCGCTTTGACGTAGTTCCCGGAGGCGCACTGGCAGTTATTCGTCCCAACGACGACGCGCTGGTTTTCACGACCGGATTTTCTGATAAGGAAAACCAAGTTGTTATGGAGAAAGACGCGACTTTTCGTATTGGAAGCGTCACAAAAACATTCACCGCGTTGGCAACTATGCAGTTGGCGCAAAGTGGTGAAATTACGCTGGACCAGACAATTGAAGAATTGCTACCCGGGATATTGGGCGAGCAATATCATCCTCAAGAAATCACAGTAAGGCATCTGTTGAACCACACAGCGGGAGTCTTCAGTTTCACCGGTGATGTTATGAATTGGATGGTTCCTTATCTGCTGGATCCTTCGGTCACTTTTACGCCGTTGGAACTTATCGGCATCGCTAATCTTTATCAACCGACCGGTCCGATTGGCTCGGAATGGCATTACTCCAACACGCATTATATTCTTCTGGGATTGATCATTGAAGATGTGACTGGCAATACGTGGGAGGAAGAGGTTCGAACCCGTTTTATTGATCCGTTGGGACTGCAACATACCACTGTGCCGGAGACAGGCGACGAGTCCATGCCCTCTGGTTACGCTCACGGTTATACCAACCTCTACATCGAAACTGGCGGCGCGGCTGGCGGCGATTCGCTTGTGGAATTCAGCGAGATCGAGCCTTCGACCACATGGTCGTCCGGTAATATGATCTCTTCGGTTGGCGATCTGGCTCGCTGGGCAAAAGCAATTGCCGAAGGCGAGTTGTTAAACGATGAATATCAAGGGGAGCTGCTCACCTTCTTTGATGTAAGCGACAATATCAAGATGGGGTTGGGGATTGTCAGAGAAGCAGACTATAGGATTCTCGGTCATCGCGGACAGATAGAGGCGTATGACTGCGCAATGATGTATATGGAAGACCTGGGTATTTCTACGGCTTCGTGCGTCAATTCGCAGATTCAGCAGATCGGACCCGAATACAGCAATGTGGAATTGCTGGTCATGTACGACGCTTTCGGCGTGTTGCGAGAGGAACTTCCGGCGATTCCAGCTATACAGGAGATCATTCCGGGGCTGAGACCGAGCGGTCCCCCACTAACCGAATATTAATATCTGGATCATATCACGTTGCAAGACCCTAAGGGTTTTAGAAACCCTTAGGGTCTGTGTCTGTGAATAATAAGGGAACAAAAAATGGCGAATATTACTGTCCTGGGTTCGGGAAGTTGGGGCTGCACATTGGCGATTGTCGCATTGCGGAACCGCCATCGCGTTCGGGTGTGGGGATTTTTTCAGGAGGAGATCGACCGGATTAATGCAGATCGTCGCGCGGAAGACTATCTCCCTGGAACACGCATCCCGGAGGAGATATATTTCACCTCGAATATGGAAGACGCTCTGGACGATCCCGATATGATCATGGTTGTGGTTCCGTCTCATGTTGTGCGTCCGGTTGTCCGCGATCTAGCGCGTTTTTTACGAGGTACCCCGGGCAGTTCGGTCATTTTGAACGCGGCTAAGGGGATAGAAAACGACACTTTATTTCGTATGTCCGAAGTAATTAAACAAGAACTGCCAGATAGATTTCATGATCAAGTCTGCACGCTCTCTGGCCCCAGTCTCGCCCGAGAGGTATGCGCCCGGATCCCGACGCTTGTCGCGGTCGCTGGAAAAAACCAGAAAATTTTGGATCAAGCTCAATCCCTGCTGATGTCAGAACGATTCCGGATCTACACAAACAGCGATATTATTGGCGTAGAACTGGGCGGATCATTGAAAAATGTAATAGCGATTGCGTCTGGCGCGCTGGACGGTCTGAGATTCGGCGATAATACAAAAGGCGCGCTGATGACTCGCGGTCTGGCAGAAATGACCCGCTTAGGAACGGCTTTGGGTGCGGACCCCGCCACCTTTTCGGGCTTGGCTGGGATGGGCGATCTGATCACCACCTGCGCCAGCAAGCAGAGCCGCAACCGGTATGTGGGCGAACGCCTGGGACAGGGCGAGAAGCTCAAGGATATTCTGTCCCAGATGGTCATGGTGGCAGAGGGAGTGAAAACAACCGAATCCGCGTATCGTCTCGCAAAAAAAACAGGCGTAGAGATGCCGATTGTTGAGCAGGTCTACGCGATATTATTCCAAGAAAAAGATATCCTGCAAGCGACTTCGGACTTGATGCTGCGAGAGGCAAAATCAGAAATCTGGCAGTAGATTCTCCCCCGATCTATTTACTGTACCGCAGATCGGCTATCTGCGGTACGGCTTTTTGGGACTCTCCGACTTAATAATCTACTTGAAGCCAATCCCATAACTTTAAATTTAAGTTGACGAAATGCGATTTGTATGCTATAAATACCGGTATCTGATTTTTTGTTTGGCTTAAAGTAGTTTTTATGAGAAAGCGACCGCGTCGCTTTCAGAATAGGTTTTTTTTATCTCTACAGGGAGGAAAGTATGACGTTATCTCGTCGTATATTTATCATCTTGATCTTGATGTTCGCTACAGTTTTTCCCGCTTCAGGACAAAACGTCGATCTATCGATCTCGCAGATTGATCCGTCCCGTTTTCCGTATGAAATCCATACGTATGTGCGGATTACCGACGAAAATGGACTCACAATCCCGAATCTCACTAAGGACGATTTTACCGTCACGGAGAACGGGATATCCGCCGCGATCTACGACGTTATTTCCGCTACTCAGACCGGCGAAGGTGTCAACTGGGGGCTGCTTATCGACGCGAGCGGCAGTATGGGCGGAAATCTGCTCCCCGCGACCCAACTGGCGGCTCACGCATTTATCGACTCCATGGGATCCGGCGACGCCGCGACCGTTATCCGTTTCAGCGAGCAGGCTGTGGTGATACAGAGCTTGACTCAGCACAAATCGCTGCTTCACGACGCGATCAATTCGCTGGAAGCTGGCGGCGCGACTGCGCTTTACGACGGGCTATATCTTGGTCTGGAAGAGCTTTCCACCGCGACCCGTCCGCGAGCCATCATCGCCATATCCGATGGGGAAGACGACGACGGTATCAGCGAGCATACCCTGGAAGAGGCTCTCGATATGGCGAGTCAGGACTCTCTCAACATCCCCTGTTACACTATCGGGCTTGTTGTGGATGACCCCTCGATCCTGCAGCTCATCGCCTCGTCCACTCAGGCGGAATATATCGGCGTGAGCAACCATAACAATCTGCCGGATATCTATCTGCAAATATCGCAATCGGTGCGGTCTCAATATCAGATTACTTTTGGAAGTCCCGACCCGGTTTTCGAGAATCCCACGCGCGTAGTGCGCATTACTTTGAATCAATTTAATTTACCTTGGGATGAGATTCAATACACGGTGGATCAAGCACCGATTATTGCGCGCACCGTGGAAACGCTCGCGCTGAGCGCAGGTCCCCAAGCTCCAGGAGCATTCGATATCGCCGCGCAAATCACTGACAATACGGGAATTGTCGGCGCGTGGCTTTATTATCGCACCACTCCGCCGGTTGATTACAACGGATCGCCCTATTCCAATCCAGCACCTATGATTCATCAAGGGAGCGACGTGTATCAAGCCGAGATTCCTTATGAGATTGCCGCGCCCTTTGGCGGAACCGCTTATGCCGTGGATTATTATCTGGAAGCGTCGGACGGCTTATTGACCTCACAAGATCCTGGCTTTAATCCCCAGTCATTCCCCTGGCAAATTCCGATTTATCCCAACCAATTTCCGACCATGACCCATCAGCCAGTTACAGAGGCCGCGGTCGGGCTGAATGTGGCGATAAACTGCACGGTCACAGACGATACCGAGCAAGTCGAAGCGGTCTATCTCTATTATCGGCGCTCCGACAACATCTTCTATCGCTCAATCGAGATGATTCATATTGGCGGAAATCAGTGGAGCGCAACGATTCCTGGCTATCAAATGACCGAGTTTGGCGTTGACTATTGGATCGTGGGATATGATAATTATAACCTGCGCAGTTTTTCTCCAGAAGATCGGCAGTTGGGATATAACTATTGGCATATCAGTCCCGGAGGAGGAGAACCTGGTCCCATCAATCTGATCGCTCAAAGCGGATTGGATGGATATGTGCCGCTCTCATGGACTGCGCCGCCCACGAATTTCACGATCCTGAGCTACAACGTGTATCGGGCGGTCAGCGAAACCGGCAACTACCAATTGGTCGGTAACACCACAGCGCGCTCGTTCACCGATTATAACGCGGTCAATGACGCAACCTATTGGTATTATGTGACCGCGCTCTATCTCGATCCGGCAGAAGAGAGTCTCCCATCAAATACGGTATCCGCAACCCCGGGTGCTATTGGCGACATTATTATCACCGTAGATCAGAATCAGCCCGCTGTTCCGGGCGACACTGTCACGGTCAGAATCAGAGCCGATAATAGCGAGCAAGTCGCAGGCGGGGATTTTACGATCACTTTTTGCCAAAATATACTGCATCCGCAATATGTCCGATCCGGCGATCTGACACAAGGCTCCTATTTTGATTGGCAAATATTCGCGGGGACCGACTCTGTGCGCTTCTCTTTCAGCCGCACCTCGCCCATGTCTGGCGCGGGCGGAACATTAGCGGAGATCATATTTTTTGTAGATTCAGAAGCGGTTTTGGGTTCCTCGTGCAGGGTCACGCCGACCCAAGCCACTCTTTATGACGTCAACGCAGACCCTCTGTCGGTCGGCGCGAATCCCGGCGATATCACCCTGGGGTCAAAAGGCGACGTTAATGGAAACGGCTTGATCAATGCCCAGGATGCGATCCTGACCCTGCGCATGGCTGTCGGAGACGTGGATATATTGAACCGATTCCCCCCAGGATCGTATGGACGCTGGGCCGCGGAAGTGGACGGTATGGATCAGGCACCTCTGGGCCAACCCGATGCAACCGATGTCAGCTTGATACTTCAAGTGGCTGTGGGTTATATTGTTATCACACCAAAAGAACCCACCTTACTAATGGGCGATTTATGCCAATTTCTGGTTCTCGGCGGTCATCCGCCTTATCAATGGTCTATCGATCCCTTTTATCCGCCCTATCTCGGTATGGTCAACGACTCTGGAATTTTTACCGCGTTGGCTATCGGGACCACGAGAGTCCAAGCTGAAGATCAACTTGGGCAAACGGATCATACACGAGATATAGACATTATCGCGAATCCGTCGTTTCTGTTAGACGCGCCAAACGCATCGAGTTCCGCAAGAGACGACGAGGCAATCTATCGAATCGGCTACGATCGAGATAACAACCGAGTTAGTCTCACGTTAGAACTCAGTGGAGTCGCGTCTGTCGCCAATGGATATTTGCAGCTTCAATATGATTCCGAGTCCTTAATATTGGAGAATGTCGCATCTGGAGAATGGCTGAACCAATCTCTTGTCGCGACCCACAGTGAGGAGCGGGGTAAAGTTTCAATCGTTTTCGCAGATTCGGAGCCGATCGGTAGGTCGGATGGCAAAGCCGCACAGTTAGATTTTATGATTTCCGATCCCGCGCAATTCGATATAAACGATCTGTTGGAAAACATGGTGGAGACCATTCTGCTTTCCGACGAAGATGGCGAGCGAATCCATGTTTTGCCCGCAGAACCGCTTGATACAGAGATCGTAGGTGGAGATAAGGACACAGACTTTCTGGCGTATAATTATCCAAATCCTTTTTCCGAGACCACCTCGATAACTTTTGGAATTTCTCGCGATTTACATGTGGAATTGACTGTCTATAATCTCACAGGACAGCGCATCCGCTCTCTGATGGATCAAAAACTGAAAAGCGGAACAACCCATACAGTGCTTTGGGATGGTCGAAATGAAAACGGAATCCCGGCATCTAACGGCGTCTATTTCTACCAATTAAAGACAGAGGAATCGACGTCCGTCCGCCGGATGGCGTTGATTCGTTAATTCTGGTTAATTCTATATCATACGCGGATGGGGGCATATATTTAATTAAGTCTCTCCATCCGCGTAAATTTTTAAAAAAAAAAAAGATGCAAGCATATAAAAAATACAATAAAATTTAAAATCTAAATATAGCGCATGAAGAATTTATAGGGGCGCTTATTGTTCCATTATACACATTGGGATAATAGGCTGAGAAGACACCCTTAGAACCTGATCCGGATAATACCGGCGGAGGGAAAATAGCGATCTCGCATACGGAATTGGTTCCGACGCGCGCAGTCGCTAAAAAAAAACCAGCGTTCCTGTTTTTTACCCTCTGTATTTTCGTTTAGGAACACCACTATTTTTATCGTAAATTCGGAGGTTGAGAACATTGACTGAAATAAAGCCAGAAATTAATCCTGAATTAAAATGGTTTTTTTATCCAACCCGCTTGATTTTTTTTATTATTTTTACTTTTTTTCCTATTTTCGCGTATGGGGTCACGATTGAGGGCGAAGTTCGGGATATAGGGAGTGGTGACCTTCTGATCGGAGCGAATGTACAATTGGAAGAAATTTCGGTTGGCGCGCATAGCGACAGTCGCGGCACATATCGGCTGATTGATATTCCCGATGGTCAATACACGATCCACGTCAGCTATATCGGCTATGAAACGCGTAAAGAGAGCATACGGGTTGACGCGGACGAATCGCCCGTTCTGCAGGTCAATTTCGAGATGAAACCCTCAGTTTTGCCAGGAAGGGAATTGGTGATCACCGGGAATCGGGCTACGGAAGGAAAAACGCCGATAGCGTTTTCCAATATGGATCGGCAAAAGATACGAGACGCGAATCAAGGACAGGATATCCCGATGTTGATCAGCGAAACGCCAAATATGCTCAGTTATTCGGAATCTGGAAGCGGCATTGGGTACTCGCATCTCAAAATCCGCGGATTTAATCAACAGCGGGTCAATGTGATGATCAACAATATTCCGCTGAACGACCCGGAAGATCATCAGGTTTACTGGGTAGATCTGCTCGATTTTGCCGAGAGCGTGCAGGATATCCAGGTGCAACGCGGCGTGGGCAACGCTATGTATGGCTTGACCGGATTTGGCGGGTCCGTCAATATTCTGACCGAAAATTTCAGCGATGCAAAAGGGATTTCCATGACAGCAGGTTACGGCGATTTCGATACCCGCAAATACACTGTCCATTTCCGATCCGGCTTGATAGAGAATCGATACGCGATATACGGGCGCTATTCCCGAGCCTTATCCGAAGGGTTTCGGGAGAACTCCGATATCGACGGCTGGGCATATTTTATCGGCGCGGCTCGATATGACCAAAATATGACCACAAAAATCAATATCTATGGGGGACCGTTCACCCTGAACGCGGCGTGGGACGCGACTTCTGAAGAAGAATTGGAGAGAAATCGGCGAGCAAATCCTTCTCACGGTCATCCCAATGTGTTGACCACTGATAATTTCAACCAGCCACATTATGAGATGCATCATGAATGGCACCTGTCGGATCGAGCCACTCTGAACAATACCTTGTTTTATATTCTGGGTCAAGGATATTACGAGTCCTATAAATCGGACGAGGATTTGGTCGATTACGGCTATAATTATTATGAAGATGATGGGGAATGGATCGAAGAGACCGATCTGACGCGCCAAAAATGGGTGAAAAAATATCAGATCGGATGGATTCCGCGTCTGAATCTGAGCCATTCGGGAAATCGGGGCAAGTTGTCACTGGGGGGCGAGTTCAACACATTTGCGTCCGAGCATTGGGGCGAGGTCAAATGGATGTCTCATCTTCCGCCCGACGCGAGCCCGAATAAGCGATATTACGACTACGACGGCAAAAAACAGTGGGCAACCCTTTATGTCCATGAGAATTTCTCCGTGACACCGAATCTCATGCTCTTGTCCGAACTTCAACTGCAACGTAAAAGTCGAACAATGGAGCAAAAACCAGCTGGAAATTTTTTTGGAAAATATCTTAATTATTATGTGGTGGATTACACTTTCCTTAATCCAAAATTGGGTCTGAATTATAACCCGACCGAACAGATCACCCTTTTCGGCAATTTTTCTATGGGTCACAGGGAGCCGACCGACGCGGATCTGTTCGATACATGGGATGGCGCGGACGACTTTGGAGTCAACCCACTTTTTGCAGAATCGGATACGATTTATCATGGCGACGGCTCCATCAAATATGTCGAGTGGGACGATCCGCTCACTGTGAATGAGACGGTTTACGACTTTGAGTTCGGCGCGGGATACGGAGACGATCTACGACGGATCAAGCTGAATTTATACAGGATGAGTTTTAAAAATGAGATCGTTCCTATGGGCGCACTTCGAGAAGACGGCTCGCCAATACGCGGAAACGCGGATAAAACTCTCCATCAAGGAATCGAGATCAGCGGATATTTCGAGCCGAACGATCATTTTTCGTTGGATGGAAACATCTCCTTGAGCCAGAATGAGTTCAAGGAATTTATTCAGTATGACTGGGGTGCGGAAATTGACCGAGAAGGCAACTCAATAGCACTTTTTCCATCGCTGATCGGAAACCTGAAAGCCGCGGCAAAATATAGCGTGTCAAAATCAGAGGTGCTGAATTTATCCGCGCTTATACGACACGTAGGCAAGCAATATCTCGATAATACCAATAATGAAGAACGGACTGTCGATCCCTATACAATTCTTGGCTTTAGCGCAGTTCTGCGGACGGATCGATTCTCCAAGTTCGGGTCTCTGACTTTCAAGCTGTGGGTGAACAATCTATTTGATGAAGAGTATGAAACGTCCGGTTATTACGATCCATATCACGGGTATGACGAGGCAAGCGGCAGTTATATCGGAAGCGCGTACTATTTTCCAGCTCCAGGCCGCAATTTTTATGGAAGCGTGACAATCGATTTTTGAATGTAACTACTATCTATTTTCGGAGGTGAACGAATGAAGAGTTATCGCAAAGAATTGTGGTTCAATATCCCGACTCGCGTCGAGTTGATCAATATCACGCCCCAGGTAAACCAATGCTTGCGGGAAAGCGGGATTAAAGAGGGCTTGGTGCTGGTGAACGCTATGCACATCACCGCGTCGGTTTTTATCAATGACGATGAGTCGGGCTTGCACCATGACTACCAAGTTTGGCTGGAAAAACTGGCTCCACACGAGCCGATTTCCCAGTATCGACACAACAATACTGGCGAGGATAATGGCGACGCGCACTTGAAACGCCAGATCATGGGCAGAGAAGTCGTGGTCGCGATTACCGAGGGACGGCTGGATTTCGGTCCTTGGGAACAGATATTCTATGGCGAGTTCGACGGGCGGCGACGCAAACGAATTTTGGTCAAGATCATTGGGGAATAATATAGGAATGCAAAAATTGGAAAAATTATGTCTATAATACGATTTGAGATTCCAGACGAGATTCGAGAGAGACTCGATTCTCGCCATATCGAAAACGATACGATCAAGCTACTTTCCGTTCATTATGAGCTTGCCGGGATGATCACTCCGGAGCAAGCTGAGAAGTGGCGAGCGACGATTTTATCGGAAGATTCGCCAGAGGACTCTTCCAAGACCCCAGATAAAGCAAAATCTGGGGACTATACGCTCTATACGGATGGGGCATGCCGCGGCAATCCTGGTCCTGGGGGGTGGGGAATGGTCCTTTATGATCATGTTTCTAATGAAAAAAATGAATTTAGCGGCGGGCATCCCAATACGACCAATAATCAAATGGAGATGACCGCTGTGATCGAAGGGTTGAAAAGGATTGGTCCAGGGTCGCAAGTCACGGTTCACTCGGACTCGCAATATGTGATAAAAGGTATCACCCAGTGGGTGATGAATTGGATTCGGAGAGATTGGCGGACAACGAGCAATACACCGGTGAAAAATAAGGCTCTTTGGCAGGAAATCTACGCCCTATCTCAGGAACGAAAGGTCGCATGGAGGTGGGTAAAAGCTCATAATAACAATCCAGATAATGAGCGATGCGACGCTCTGGCAGTCAAGGCTTCCAATAAATTCTCACGGCTTTAAGAGAGATATTGATAACAAGCAGATGAATTTTGCGGAAAATTTTCCTTCGATAGCAACGTTCCATACTTTTGCGTCGTATAGCGGGGTTGTGTCTGGTATTGCCTGAAGCATCTATTCTATAAGGAGGAAAAATGAAAATCTCTGTCACAGAACCCCTATCCCAATCATGGGAATGGACGAAACATGTTCTTTTTGACAAATTTGATATTCGCAAATGGTTGATCTTAGGATTTTTTGCGTTTCTCGCCGGTCTGGGACAGTTCGGCGGATATTTCAAACTCGGCGGACATTTCGGAAGAGACGAGGGGTGCGGGCATTTTCCCCATCGCCACGATAGTCTCGAAGAGGTGGGCGAATGGATATTGGAATACCTGCCGATCTCGCTTTTAGTCATAGGAACCATCGTTATGGTATCTATTATCTTATGGACGCTGTTTAACTGGCTGAGCAGCCGAGGCAAATTCATGTTTCTTGACGGCGTGGTCAGAAACAAAACCAATATCGTCGAATCGTGGAACCGATTTAGTTCACTCGGAAACAACCTTTTTTTATTCCGAATGTGTATTGATCTTCTGGCTGGTGGCATGATGATCGGGCTGTTTATCCTTTTTACTCTCATCGCTTGGCCCAGTCTGAGTGCCGGGCAATTCGGAATCACGTTGCTCACCGCCTATATTCCGGGTATCGGACTCGGTATTGCCGTCATGCTGGTTTTCTTCCTGATCCATTATATAATCGAGGATTTTATCGTGCCGATTATGTATAAAAGGAATGTGAAATTTATTGAGGCGGTTCGTATTTTTAAAAAAAACATACTTCCGGGACAAGGGATCGCGTTTATTTTATTCTATCTGGTTCGAATATCAATTTCTTTTACCGCCATAGTGATCGTTATATTCGGAGTCTGTTTGACCTGTTGTGTGGCGGGTCTCCCATATATAAGCTCGGTGGTATTCCTTCCAATTTTTGTGTTTGTCCGCGGTTATTCGGTCTACTTTCTGGGGCAGTTCGGTGACGAATGGAAAATGATAGCAACCGAGACGACTGTATAACGCGATCGCACTTATCCATACCTTAATTCTGCGTTCCTGAATCTCGCACGAAAGCAAAAAATCCCGAAGAGTGACATCTTCGGGATTTTTTTTGGTTATTTTATAAAATTAATTTTTATTTATTAAATAAATGTAATCAGCATCGGTTTGTCCAGCCAACTCCGGATAATGTCCCATAATCGAGCAACTCTCGCCTGCCTACGCGGTGAACGATATTCCGCTCAAAACGGTCAGAATATTATCATCAATCTTTCCTATTTATATGAAAATTAAGAAATCATGTGTGCATAGAATAAATTTTTAAAAATATCTTCGAGAATCTCGCAAAAAAAACAAAATCAAAAAGTTCAATAGATTATTTCTTGACAATATCCAAAAAAATTCGCAATCTTACAGTAAAGTGAAATGTATTGGTTTCAAATTGACCTGAAGTTTTCTATAAACGCGTATAAGATTGACGGCACTTTTGCCGTTTTATAATGGAGAGGTTCCGTATGAGGTTGGTATTTATATTGTTACTTTCTTTCTTGTTTCAAACGATCAGCTTGCGAGCGCAGCCTTTAGAACGTATTATCCAAAACGTGCCTGTTTTTGCGGGTTATGCCAATGTGCAGGCTGTCGATAATATTCTGACCGTTGGGATAATGAGCGATTCATTGTCAAAAACAGGAGAAGAGGCGTTAGAGATGTTTAAAAAGCTGAAGACGTGGAATCACGAGGGCGTTATCAAAATTTTGGGACATAAGAAAGTCGAGGTTGTGTCTCTGAATAAAAAGAATATCGACGAATTCAAAGGGCAGATTCTTTGGGTAATGAACGCGTCCACTTCCTTACAAAGCTTAAAAGCGTTGACTGAAAAGGGCGTGTTTACAATCGCATTGGCGCAACCGGAGCTAAGCGACCACATCTTTGTCACCGTCACATTCGAGAACAAAAGCGATGACCCGGCGATCGAACGTTGGCGCTTGACAAAGTTGGAGGCAAATTGTAAAATATCTCCGCTGCGTTTTGTCGGGAAACTTGCCGGCAAGAGCTACTTTATAGGCAGGAATTGCGATTAATCCAATCCAAAAAGGGGTAAACCGAAGTCTACCCCCCTTTCTGTTCGTGTTGATTCAGCTTACCGGTTTAAATGTTCCTGCCCATCGCCCTTTGCAGCTCATCTGCTTTGGACTCCAGAAGCCATTCCTGCCCAACAACCTCTAATTTTTTTATCAGTTGATTCAGACAGACCTCCAACTTACTACCCGAACATAGATAATCCTCCTCGGGTCTCTTCGGATAGACGCCATATTTGGCGAATAGCTTGTCTCCGTTCTCCAACTCGGCGTCGCTCAAAATTTTCTCTTGAATCGAATCCGATGAGGGCTGGTAATGAAACACGAGGATCTTGAAATACGGATAGTATGTCATATCCTTGACATGAAAAAAATAACGATACATGTCAACTGAACTCACGATTCCTGGCTCTTGGGGAACGGGGATTTCGCCGAGAATTGTACGAGGGATGTACGGATACGATTTCAAAAAAATCATATATCCATCCTTGGTACGAATTTCAGAACTGGTAATTTCCATCTCTGATTCCACCTTTCAAATAAAGTAAAAAAAAAAATAGACCTGAAAGTCGAACATCAAATTTTCGCGCGTATATCGGCAATGTTGATTAATCCGACTCTCGATCAAAAAAACACACTGTCACAAAAAAATGTCATTTCTCAGAATATATTTCAATTGCTAATATCAAGCAATTTTCTACTTTGTTAATGATTGTCGTTGTAAAAGAATATTAAATTCCTCGATCTTTGTCAAGAAATATACTTTCAATTCGATTTAATATTTTTTCAGCAACTTTTCTTTTTGTCAATAATGGCAAAGACTCAATCTGATGATTACGAGACATCAATGTGACCAAATTTGTATCCACTTGGAACCCCGCGCCTTCGATATTCGGGTTATTGATCACAATCATATCAAGGTTTTTTTTGATCATTTTTTGACGTGCATGCTCGATCTCGGAATCGGTCTCCAGAGCAAAGCCGACAACAATTGTCCGATCCGATTTTTTCTCGCTTATCTCAGATAAAATATCTGGTGTTTTTTTCAAAGCGAGTTCTATCTGCTCTTGATTTCCTTTTTTTATTTTTTGAGACGCGTAATGACTCGGTTGATAATCGGAAACAGCCGCTGACTTAATCGCTACATCAACATTCGGCAGTTCTCTAAGGACAGCCTCTCGCATCTCTTCTGCGGTCTGGACCTGTATGCGTCTCACGCGGTCTGGCGTTGGCAGATGGACAGGTCCGGAGATCAAGATGGTCCGCGCGCCTCGGCGTTCTGACGCTTGCGCCAGAGCAAATCCCATTTTCCCGGATGAAAAATTGGAGATAAATCGCACTGGATCGATCTTTTCCCGAGTCGGTCCGGCTGTGACCAAAACGGTTTTATCCGCCCAAATCGGATTCGGATGAAAAAACTGATCGATCATCTGGCAGATGGTCTCTGGTTCCGCCATCCGCCCCTCTCCGCTGTACCCACAAGCCAAATCGCCAGATTCGGGCATAATTAACCTATAGTGTCGCTTCAATTTTGCCAAATTTTCTTGCATAATCGGATTTTTGAACATAAAATTGTTCATTGCCGGAGCAAAAAAGATCGGACAACAGCTGGCGGAAATCGCAGTGGATAAAAAATCGTCCGCGATGCCGTTCGCCACTTTGCCCATGATGTTGTAAGTGGCGGGGGCGACAACCATCAGATCAGGCGACTGCGCGATTTCGATATGCCGGGGACCAAAGGCTCCCGGATCGTCAAACATGTCGGTGACAACTGGATTCCTCGACAAGGTCTCGAGCGTCAAAGAAGTGATGAAACGTTGCGCGGAGCGGGTCATAATAACCTGGACCGTCGCTTCCCGTTTGATTAATTCTCTGATCAGATAGCAGCTCTTGTAAGCCGCGATTCCGCCGGTTATACCGAGGACAATCCGTCTATTTTCGAGTTTTTTTTCGATCTCCGGATTCGTCATAGTTGTATTTGATTTCCCCGTTAATAAGTTTTATCATGGCTTGGGTAGTTTTTTTAGCCCTTTGATTTTCTTGGAGTTCGTACGGAACGGAATTCAGCCGCCTCGATTCTTTTGATAAAACGGTAACAGCCTCATACGGGCTCGATACCCATTCTCCGAGAAACTCCCATGAGAAAAATTTTGGTCTTTCCATTCGCAATACTCCTTCTTATTTTTTTTATATCGATCTATACACAACATGATTTCGTAAATTGATAGCGACAAACACGAGATTTCTCCGCCATTATAATCGCCTCTACCTGCCGCGCCGATTTTTCCAAATCGTAATTGATAACTACATATTGATATTCGTATACCGCTTTCATTTCAATCCGAGCCGCGTCCAATCGCTGCCGAATATGTTCCTCAGATTCCGTGCCGCGCCCCCTCAATCGTTCTTCCAACACCTTCTCGGAAGGCGGGACAATAAAGATGGAGACAATATCTTCATATCTTTTCCAAAGCTGGCGGGCACCCTCCACATCCACGTCCATCACCACGCAAAATCCGCTGTCCATTTGTTTTTTCAGATAATGAGCCGGGGTGCCATAATAATGATTATGGACCATTGCCCATTCGGCAAACCCGTCTTGTTTTTTCTGATCCTCAAACGTATCGCGCGTCAAAAAAAAGTAGTCGATCCCGTCGATTTCGTCTCCTCGTAGCGGTCTTGTCGTAGCTGAAATCGAATATTTTATGTCGGGATTTCTCCGAAGCAATTCTTGGATGATTGATGTTTTTCCAGCTCCAGACGGCGCGGAAAAAATAATCAAAAATGATGTGGATCGAGTCTTTTTTCTCATAATATGGGGTTAGAATTGAAGTAGTAGGTGACAAACAACGCGATACCCAAACATATCGAAAGGATCATTACGACGACCAGGTATTCTCGATAGAAGGTGATATGAGAGCTGAGCGCGTCGAGTAATAGGATGATCATCGCGCCGATGCCGGCAAAGACAAAGGTCGTACCGTTCGCCATATACCAAAACAGAACCAGTGTGTGGCTTAAACTTTCGCCATACCAAATGAAAAAGTATCCCACTGCCACGTATAGGATCGAAGCGGGGACCAATAAGGTGTAAACATTCTTGTTCGCGGAATTGTCTTTTGCGATAACTATAATGGCGATTGCTGAAAAAAGGGATATGAAAATCGTCATCATGCCGTATAATCGGCACACTTCCTTCAAAAGATCGCTTTTATTAAAGCCGGTCTCGGACAGCACGTCAGAAACCAAAAGAAATAAAAACGCGAATAGTATCCCACCGATGATAATTGCCACGACCGTCAAGCGGTTTGCCGTGGATAATTGTTCTTTTACTATCGAAAAAACAATGAGCCCCAGCATACCGGAAGCACTTATGACCAAAAAAATAATTCCAAAGTATTGTAATATAGTCGCCGGCGTCATAATGCCCAATCTTAGGTTGAAAAAAACTCGGATAGGATAGCAGAACCCTGTTCTGCCGTGATCCAATAATACAGCGGCACTTGCAGATCTGCTATCTACTTCATCACTACCAAAATTTATAAAAGTTTATAACAGGTTGATATACCAGTCGATAATTCGGTTTCCGCTGAACAGTGCAAGCACAGCACTCGGCGCCAGAAAGGATCCGAACGGTATCTTTGTCTTGAGGTTTTCCTTTTTTAAGCCGATCAATAATATTCCCACGATAGACCCGCACAGAGAACCGAACATGATCGTGAATAAGGCGAGTTTCCATCCGAGAAAAGCTCCTACCATCCCCATCAGCTTGACATCGCCCATACCCATGCCCTCGATCTTGAAAATAATGAGCCAAAAAAGACCGAAAGCTAACAAAACTCCACCGCCTGAAATCATTCCTAACAAGGATTCTTTCCAACCGATCTGTAATATGAAAATCGCAGCCAGCAGACCGAAAGGCAGACCGCCCAGGCTAATCTCATTGGGGATGATTTGGTGGTAATAATCGATAACTGCCACCACCAGCATGGCGGATGTGAAAAGAGCGTATACAGGGAGTTCCCATGTCAAACCGAATTGCCAAAACAGTAGCAAATAAAGAGCTGCATTGATCGCTTCGATAATCGGATATTGTAAAGATATAGGTTCTTTACAATGCCTGCATTTTCTCCACAAGATCAAATAGCTCAAGATCGGAATATTGTCATACGCGGCGATACGCGCATTGCACCTGGGACAGTGAGACGGCGGAAATGTGATCGACTCGTCGCGCGGCAGACGATAGATACAGACATTTAAGAAGCTGCCTATCACGCTCCCCACGACAGTTATCCAAAGACCCCAGAACCAGTTGGGAACCAATTCCCATTGTATAGTCTGCATAGTCAGTCCCGCCTCGCCGAAAAAATTATTTCTGAAGTTGAGTCTGTCTCACTACTCGAGCAAAAGTATTTTTCATCTGTTCACGCGTCTGGCCTGGGTCTTCGACAATCACCCGCGTGCCAGACACCACATCCAGGAAACCGATTTCATTACCGAATCGGGGAACAATGTGCAAATGAAGATGTTGGATGCTCGCACCGGCTGTCCGCCCAATATTATATCCGATATTGTAGCCTCTGGGCTGATAAAGCTCATCCAAAACTGTAAGCGAAAGCCGTTGCATCCGCTGCAACCATTTCTCTTCCTCAGATGAAAGCTCTCGAATATCAACGTAATGGGCAATCGGAAAAATCAGCAGGTGACCTGGATTATAAGGATATAAATTTAATGAAACAATAAAGCGATCATTGTGAAAAACGGATAAATTTTTCACCCGCTTATCCCCGGCACCAATAGCGCAGAGAATACAATCTACATCTGGTCGATTTCCCATCGCATAGTTCAATTTATGCGGCGTAAAGAGCGGGTTGGATCGCGTCATGACTCTGTCCAAAGATTATCGTAAAATAGCGAATTTTCCAGTCACAGTTGGTTCGTTAATTTCCGTAGCAGTAAAAAAATATATCCCCGGAGCCACGCGTGCGCCGGAGTTATTTTTTAGATCCCAGGTCAGCTCTCCGTTTTCCAATCCAGTAAATTTGAAGCTCCAATCTCTAACCACATCTCCGGCAACATTGAAAATATTGACAACGCTTTTTGTCGGCAAGCCGACCAATGTGATCCGATAATGGCCTTTTCTTGCATCAAAAGGATTGGGATACGCGTATGCCGAAGAGCTGGATATTTCGCCGCCGCCGTCTTGGGGCTGAACTTCGACCCGACTGACGCCTTGAACGGTCGCAACCCAGATGATCAAATTTCCAGTGGCTGGGTCTTTATCTTCAGCTGTCCAATAGACCTCGTTACTCACCAACATGGAGTTCTCGTGGGTAAAGTGATACCATTCTTTCTCACCTGGACGGTCGATAAAATAATGCAACCCATTTTCAGGCGTGGAAAACCACTTGTTATTGTCCTGATCCACCAAGATATGGTTGACAGTAACGCCTAACAAATTCGTTGAGTTTTCCCATTTTTCGTCTATGCTCCATTCGCTTATGTCTGATCCGGAAAAAGCGGCGATACCGTTCTGCGTGCCGATCCAAATTTCGTTATTGGCGTCGGTCGTTATAAAGCCTATATCTTCCGGCATTGTACCCATGGGGAAAGGGAGTCCCTCCCATTGATCGTCATATTTATAGCCGAGCGTGTTGTTATAATCCAAGAAATCGATCGTCTCTAAACGACGATACATAAACAACATTCCGCCGTTATAAGAGCTGAGAGCAATCGTGGCCGCGTCCTCCGTGTCGCTCAGCCCCCCGTTCGGCTCGTTACCTGTGAAACTGACCCAATTGGTGTCGTTTCCGCTAATCTGGAGGACGTCGATACCTGCTGTGTATGAGATCATCCAAAGATTTTCCTGATCATCCAAATGCATCTCAAGATTGGCAGAGTTGGAGATACCGCTGGTTGTCGCATCGAAGACCCGCCATTCGGTTTCATCTGACGAAATTAATGTCAAACCGCCCGGTCCGTTGTAATTTCCGATAAATTTCCGATTTTGCGAATCAACTACCACGCCGGTGCAATTATTTCCCGGTAGCATCGAATTGTCACGGTGAAATGTTTTCCATATCCCGGACTCTGTGTCTAATTTGACCACGCCGCGAGCTTCGGGATTCCCGGGACGGCGACCAGTCGTCAACCAAGCATCCCGATTTTTATCTATCGCAATATGGAAAAAAGAGCCGTATTCTGGAGCGTTGATAGGGAACTCAGTCCACTCATCGGATTCGCTGTCCCACCGAACCAAACCCACGCCGTCAACGGCAAACCAAAAGTTGTTGTTATGATCCCGCATGACGTCGTAACAGTCCCAATCCGATTGGGACAAGACTTCTCGTCCTCCATTCCAGTAGCGGTATATCGCGCTGTTGGTGGGAATGACAGCAAATGTATCGTCAAAAGCGATCGCTCGCATATTTCGGCTCGGGCCGCTAAATGCGATCATCTTTCCCTGCTCATACCGATTCAAACCGGACCGAGTCGCAATCCAGATGCGACCTAATCTATCTTGCGCGATCGCGTTCACTTGATTATGTCTCAGCACGCTATTTTCCGTCGTGAAATAACTCCACTCGTCGGTCTCATGTGATAGGACGCTCACTCCTTCATCAGTCCCGACCCACCAATCGCCAGCGTCGGTGATGAACAGTGCCCTTACCATATTATCGCTCAAACCGTTTCTGACCGTGTATGACATCCATGCATCATCCAAATAGTCGCCAGGGTCGGAACCCTCGATCAATGTCTGGATACCATTTTCTTTGGTTCCGAACCAAATTTCTTCTTCATTAAAAATAATTTCATGAACAGTCCCCACGGCTTCTCTAAAATCCGCCGTATAATAAACCCAAGAACTGTCAGACGGGTTGTAACGGCATACCCCGTCGCCCTCGCTTCCTATCCACACATGTCCCGCGTCATTGATAGAGACGGTTAATAAATTATTGCTTATTACCCCTTCAACATGGGTCCACCCCTCATAGGAACCAGAATCTGCGTCAAAACGCAAAAGTCCGCCTGTTGTTGCGCACCAAATAATATGATCCTGAGGACTAAAGCCAATAGATCGAACATGATCTAATTTGGTGTAGCTCGTCCAAAGAAATTCATTTCCTGACTGACTGGTTAGTGGGACTGCAACGATCGCTAAAAATATAAAATATAAAGCCGTTCGAATTCGTCTCGATTTTCCCATTAGATTACCTCCGAATCATCATTCTTTTCGTAAATTAAATTTCTTAAATTCCATAGAGATTAATCTTTCCGACGTCTTCAATTCAGAACTATTTGTGAAAAATCGTCGGTTAGATGAAGATGATCGGGATCATGCGCCTTTCTTTCCATATCTCCATACTATGATGGTAGATACTATGATGATAGATATTTCAGAGCCAATCGCTGTCTGCCATAAAAACGGCAAAAATGACGTAGTCCTATCTATCTTTATGGTTAGGAGAAACCAAAATAACATCTTTATTGCATAAACGCTATAATAAAACGTCAAAAAAATGATCTAAAATAGACGAGCTACCAAGCAAGTCAAAAAATTTTTTTTTGGCAGGGGTTCATTTTTCCTTGTGAGTATGAAAGTTTGGATCAAAAAAAAGCCTCCGACATGATTTATGCCAGAGACCTTGATGTTTCCAATTTTTTTCGATTTTTTGATAATAATACAAATTAATCCTGAACGACCCGATATGACAATCCCCAACCCATGTTGTCGTAAGGGGCCTCGCTGTCATGGAGCGTGCCGTGTGTCAAAACACTGAAGGCGACATGGTGCACGCCCCTCAACCGAGGTTGCCAGGCCAGAGTATAAGACCCGTCTCCCTGTGGCTCCAAGCGGACGCGGAACCGATGCCGCGGTCGGAAATGCGCGACCACGTCGTCGTCCAGATTGTTGGTGCGGACCGTGACCGTCACGTCGTCGCCTATGGCAAAAGTTGGGATATTCTCTCGGTTGATGATTCCCAGCACATCGGTGATCGTTGTATCTAACGAGGCACTCTGGAAATTGATCGACTCAATCTCGATAGAGCCGCCCTCGGTCTCGATTAATGTGCCGCTGACAGCGACTAAAACCCATCTGCGTTCCGAGGATGGACGAGGGGCTCTTTTTCTCAGATAGACAAATCGCACGGCCTCATCAGAAAAATCTTTCTCATAATGAACCGGCACAGTATCACCTTCCGCCACGCCGATCAGATGAAAAATGCCGCTCATGCCGTATGTCAAGGTCACGGTCGCGGTGGTGTCGCTCGTGAGTTCCAGCTCGCGATGAAAAGACCGGTTCAACACCTGACGTCCGAAACGCATCGGAGTGATCTCCTCTTGAATCTCGCCGTCAGACATGCCCGAGGGAATCGCCTCTCCATTGATCTCGTTGTCCCGGAATTCGGACGGCAAAAGATCCGTCTCTGTTTCCAAAACTTGAAAAATCTCCTCTTCGTCCGATGAACCCGGCATGGGTGTATCAGTCGGAGAGTCGTCGCATCCGACCGTCCAGATCAGAAGCGATAGTGTGAGCAAAAGTAGCGTGAATTTTCTCATGGTTTAACCTCCTTAAATCATAAAAATTACAAAGAACAGTGAAAAAAATGAGACGTTTAAATAGACAATTTTTCCGACACGATCGATAACAGAAGGTTTAATCTCTTTGAAATCTTTTGATTTTTTTTTGAAAAAAGAAAAAAACAGTTGTAATATATAAAAATATGTTTATATTTATATATATTAATAATAATATATTGACGATTAACTGGAGTTTACCTATGGGAGAAGCGACTCGAAAAAGTAAAAAAGCGAGCAACATGCTGAAGGCGATTGCGCATCCGGTTCGGATTGACATCATCAGGTTGCTGAGGGATGGGAAGCGAATGAGCGTGACAGAAATTTTTGAGCATCTGAATATGAAACAAGCCACGATTTCACAGCATTTGCGCATTTTGAAGGATCGAGATGCGGTTGTCTGTGAGCGAGATGGGAAAAATCGATACTATTATCTCAAGCATATTCGCTTGATTCAAGTTATTTATTGTATTGATCGTTGTTGTGAGTAAAAGGTTAGATGTAATATTTATTTATGCACTCATGTGTTAAAAAGGAGCGAACATGAGAAATCATCGTCAAAAAATATTGATATTTGGGATTGCCTTATTGATTTTCATCTCTATTTCGAGCGGGTCGGCAGATTGCGCAGAGTACGCGCTTTCGTTGGAGGATGCGATTCAGTTGGCGAGAAATAGCAATTTTGAGATTCAATTGGCGGAGGCAGAAGCGGATAAGATGCGCGGGGACGCTATGAAGGCGAACGCTGTTTTTTTCCCACAAGCGACTGTGTCAGAGACCTATATCAAGACCAATGACCCGCTGAATGTTTTCGGTTTTAAGTTAAAGCAAGAGATTGTCACTCAAAGCGATTTTAATCCTGCGCTGTTGAACGATCCTGAGAATATCGAAAATTTCACTACCAAGATTGAAGTGAAACAGCCGCTGATCAATCTTGATGGTTTTTTTGGTCGATCCGCGGCGAGAAACGGCGTGAAGGCTATGGAGCATAAGCTGGAACGCACCGAGCATTTTGTGATCTTTCAACTGAAAAATGTCTATTACGGTTTGGTTCTGGCGCGCGCCAGTCTGGACGTGATCAACCAATCAATCGACGCGGCGAAGTCGGGACGAAATCAGGCGTTGGACTATTTCAACGAGGGTTTTATCAACAAATCCGAGTACCTGCAATCCGAGGTCTGGTTGCTGCAATTGGAAAGCCAAAAGGCGGAGATCGAAAATAAGATTATCGACGCGAACAATAATCTGAAATACATGCTGGACATTGGAGATGATCGACAAATTATGCCCACGGACTCGCTCCTGATTGTGTCTGTGAGGGACTATTCTTATGATCTGGAGCAAGTGAACCAAGAGCGCTCCGATATGTTGGCAATGCGATACCGCGTTAAGGCGATGGAAAAAACGGTTAAAATGAATTGTTTTAAATATATGCCAAACTTCAACATATTTGCAAATTTTGAATATAACGACGACAATGTTTTTGGCTCTGGCGCAGAAAATTGGACGGCTGGCGCGATGTTGAAGTGGGATATTTTTAAGGGGTTCGAGAACTACGGCGAAGTGAAAAAAGCGAAAGCCGATCTGCATTACGCCAGAATTGAGTATCGTAAAGCCGCGCTCAAAAACAAGGTGGACGTCGAGTCGGCTCTCTCCAATCTGAACACAGCGATGAAGCGGGTGGAATTGTCTGACGAGTCGATCAAGCAAGCTGAAGAGAGTCTGCGCATTATCACGGATCGGTATGCCAAAGGTTTGGAAAAAACGACCGATCTGCTTGCTGCAGAAGCGACTTTGGCGCATTCTCGACTGGATTATTTAAAAGCGATTTACGATTATAATATTAGTGTATTTCATATCGAATTGCTGTTGGAGCGATCCATGGTTCAGTAGCAATCTGTGTTTGTCTAAACGAAACTCTGGATAAAAAAACAAAGGAGAAGACGTGTTAAAAAATGTGTTAAAAAATCGAATGGCGGAATTGATTTTCATTATCTCTCTCATACCGTTTCTCGCTATTTCTTGTGGGAAGAAAGAGTCGGTTGTGCACTCCAGCAAGCCGGTTAAGGCTCGCGCGTTTGAAGCGGCACTAACGGAAATACCTCAAAAATATGAGTTTACGGGAAGTATTGAGGGCGATAAGCGTATCCAATTAAGCACGAAAATTATGGGTCAGATCACCTATATGCCGTTTCAAGAGGGGGCAAAGGTGACTAAGGGCGAGACTCTGATAAAAATTCGTAGCGATGATTTAGAGGCGAAGAAATCTCAGGTTCAGGCGAATATGAGCGAGGCAGAGGCGGCTTTTAAGAATACCGAGGCGAATTATAATCGTATCAAAAGTTTGTATGAGAGCAAGAGCGCGACTCGGAAAGAGATGGATGATAGTGAGATGGCTTATAATATGGGTAAGGCAAAGATCGAGGCGATCAAGGAAATGGAGCGGGAAGTTAACGACCATTTGAGCTATACCCAGATCGCTTCGCCGATCAATGGCTATGTGGTACAGAAGATGTCGGAAGAGGGCAATATCGCCGCGCCGGGTATGCCGATTCTGACGATCGAAGGTTTGAGCCGGTTGAAGGTGGTGACAAAAGTTCCGGAGAGTCAGGTCTATTTATTCAAAACGGGCGACCAAGTCAAGGTGATTGTCGATGCCTTATCTGGCAAGGAGTTCAGCGGTTCGGTGGAGCAGATCAATCCCGGGGGGAATCCGGCAAGTCGCCAATTCGAGGTGAAAATCCTGCTGGATGAGAGCAAAAGTATGCTAAAATCTGGCATGTATGCAAAAGTGATTCTGGAGCGAGGCACCCGGCATGTGATCACGGTTCCGGAAGATTGGGTGATCAAACGGGGACAGTTAGAGGGTCTGTTCACCATGAATAGCAATCAAGAGGCAATGCTGAGATGGGTGAGAACCGGCAAGCGATTTGGGAATCAGGTCGAGATTTTGTCTGGTTTGTCCCAGGGAGAACAGGTTCTAATTTCTATGGATAGTCCGATTCGAGACGGTCAGAAGGTAGAGGTGGCGCAATGAAAACTGGATTTTCTGGCAAAGTTGCCGAAGCGTTTATCAATTCAAAGCTCAGTCCCCTGTTGTTGGTTGCGTTTCTGGCGATCGGCGCGTACAGCGTCTATCTGACGCCGAGCGAGGAGGAGCCGCAGATCAATGTGCCGATCGCCGACATATTTATCGGCTATCCGGGAGGAAGTGCCAAAGAAGTGGAGAGCCGCGTGATCCAGCCGCTGGAAAAGATCATCACCAATATTCAAGGCGTGGAATATGTGTACTCGACTGCCATGCCGGGTCAAGCTATGTTTGTGGTGCGCTATTATGTGGGCGAGGATGTGGAGCAGAGTCTGTTCCGACTCTACAACGAGATCCAAAAAAATATGGACAAAATTCCTTATGGTGTCACGCCGCCGTTGATCAAGACCAAATCGATTGACGATGTGCCGATCATCGCGCTGACGCTTTGGAGCGAGAACTATGACGATTATATGCTGCGTCGGGTGGCTGCAGAGCTGTGTTATGAGATTAAACAGATTGAGGATGTTGCCGAGACCAGGATCATCGGAGGTCGCAAGCGGCAGATCCGCGTGACGCTGGACAAAAATAAAATGGCTGGATACAATGTGGATCCGCTGATCATCATGCAGCAGATTCAGACCGCAAATAAGCAGATGGAATCCGGCGCGTTCAACAGCAATGACCAGGAATTTTTGGTCGAGACTGGGAATTTTTTTGAGAGCGGCGACGAGGTGGAGAATTTGGTTGTCGGCGTGTTTCAGGGCAATCCTGTCTATCTGGGCGACGTAGCTGAGATCATGGATGGACCTGAGGAGCCGGGAGAATATGTCTCTTTCGGATATGGTCTCGCGTCAGCGGATATGCATTCAGACCTGTACGGCGTGGAATTTCCCGCGGTGACGATCTCCGCGTCCAAGCGGAAAGGAACCGACGCCATGCGTATCGCTCGACAGATTCTGGAAAAAGTCGAAAATCTGAAAGGCACTCTGATCCCCTCCGATATCCAGGTCACGATCACGAGGGACTACGGATCCACCGCGGCGGAAAAGGTAAACAGCTTGCTGATGCAACTGCTGGGAGCGATCGTGGCAGGCACATTTGTGGTCGCATTATCTATGGGATGGCGGGGCGGATTTGTCGTTTTTATGTCGGTTCCGGTCACTTTTGCGCTGACCATTTTTTCCTATTATATGTTCGGTTATACGCTGAACCGGATCACTCTATTTGCCTTGATCCTGGTGAGCGGAATTGTGATCGATAGCACTATTATTGTCACCGAGAACATGCACCGGCATTTCAAGATGCGCAACATGCCTTTTTTTCAGGCGGCTATCGCGTCCATTGACGAGATCGGCAATCCGACGATCCTCGCTACTTTTACGGTGATCGCGTCCATGCTGCCCATGGCGTTTGTCTCAGGATTGATGGGACCCTACATGAGTCCTATGCCGATTGGCGCGTCGGTTGCGATGCTTTTCTCCATGATTGTCGCGTTTATTATCAGTCCCTGGCTGGCATATCGGATGCTTAAGAACGATCACGATCCGAGCGGCAAAAAAAATGAGAAAAAATATCGATTGGAAGAGACGAAAATTTATAAAATTTATGTCTCGATTATGAACCCATTGATCGAAAAACCCACAGTGCGCTGGGGATTTTTTATCGGCACGACGATATTGCTGCTCTTTTCCATCTCTCTATTTTTCTTCAAGGTCGTGACCGTAAAGATGCTGCCTTTTGATAATAAAAGCGAGTTTCAAGTGATGATCGATATGCCGGAAGGAACCACATTAGAACGGACAGCCGCCGCGACAAAAGATATCGCCTCCTATCTCCGATCACAACCGGAAGTGACGCATTATCAAAGCTATGTCGGCACATCTGCGCCCATAAATTTCAATGGATTGGTGCGGCATTACGACCTGCGGCAGCTCCCCAATTTGGGCGATATTCAAGTCAACATTTTGCCAAAAGACGAGCGGAGCGATCAAAGCCATACGATTGCCAAACGGATACGAGATCGGGCGCAGGAGATTGGGAAAAAATATGGTGCTAATGTCAAGATTGCAGAAGTTCCGCCAGGTCCTCCGGTCATCTCCACCCTTGTGGCGGAAATCTACGGACCCACGACTGAGGATCAGATAGAGACCGCAAAAAAGATCAAAATGATCTTTGAGAACACTGCCGGAGTGGTGGATGTGGACTGGTATGTCGAGGACGATCAGGTGGAATATAAATTTGAGATTGATAAAGAAAAGGCAATGTTGACCGGCGTGAGTCCGGAGCAGATCGTCAACGCGCTGAGGGTCGCTCTGCACGGCATGGACGCTTCCGCATTGTTTAAGCCCAAAGAGCTGGACGCTGTGATGATCCACCTGCGGATGCCCGAGAAAGAGCGCTCCTCATTGGAAGACTTGAAAGATCTGCACGTGATGTCCATGACTGGAAATATGGTCTCAATATCCGAGCTGGTTCACGTCACGGAGCATATTCAGGATAAAAGCGTGTACCGGAAAAATCAGCGACGGGTCGTCTATGTCACTGGCGACGTGGCGGGAGAGTCCGAGAGTCCGATCTATGCGATCTTAGATATCAATAAAAAAATCGAGGAGCTGAAGGAAAAAGGCGAGATGGATATTTTCTATACCCGTCAACCCTTTATGAGCGACAGAAACGCAATGAAATGGGACGGCGAATGGCAAATCACTTATGAGGTATTCCGGGACCTGGGCGTCTCCTTTGCTGTTGTGCTTATCATCATCTATATGCTGATTATCGGCTGGTTCCAATCCTTTAAAACTCCGCTTTTGATGATGGTGGCGATTCCTTTATCGCTGGTCGGAATCATCGTCGGGCATTGGATAATGGGTGCTTTTTTTACCGCCACCTCCATGATCGGCATGATCGCCTTGGCGGGAATCATGGTGCGTAACTCGGTATTGTTGATAGACTTTACTGAACTGCGACTCCGCGAGGGCGTTCCCCTGAAACAGGCGGTGATTGAAGCCGGAGCAGTGCGAACCACCCCGATACTGCTGACTGCCGGAACGGTCGTCATAGGAACGATTGTCATCATCCTGGACCCGGTATTTCAAGGATTAGCCATCTCGCTGATGGGCGGATCCATCGTCTCCACGATACTGACATTGATCATTGTGCCGCTTCTTTATTATATAAGCGAGCGTAAAAAATATGAGAAAGTTGCTAAGGTCTAATTATAGGAGTATAAAAGACGGTTTTATTATTTTTTAACAATGGTATTTAATCATATCACCCGATTTATCATGTTGTACGTACTTTTTTGAACATGCATGCCAAATCGGGTGATATGGTAGATGAAATGATAGAAAGGAGTTCATAAGTAACTTCTGTCGTTACTTACGATGCTATAAAAACTTACGATGCTATAAAAACTTACGATGCTATAAAAACTTACGATGCTATAAAAACTTACGATGCTATAAAAACTTACGATGCTATTTTTTTTTGTTGGGATTTTTTATTTAATCAGGTATATTTAAAACAGATGTATTTCAAAAACAAGGAGGAAATGAAAAACAAAAAGGAAATGTAGGTATGATCGATAGTATGTCAATTATGTCCATGTCAATGGGTGAGCTGATTACCAACTCTTTTCTGTTAATTACGGAGATTACAGGTAAAAAACCGGCCGAAATTTATCGTTTAGATTGGACAAATTCCAAAATTAAGTCCATTCCGTTTCGTTTAAATTTTTTTCTTATTCAAGGGAGAATTCGTTTTTTATTGGATCAAATCGATGAAGCGGACGATTTATTTGAGTTTGCGTTGCAATCTGTCTCGGCAGATTTCGAGCGGGCAGTTTGTCTGTATGCAAAGGTTTTGGTCTTACAACAGAGGGGTTTTCATTCCAAAGCGTTACCTATTATCCAAGAAGTGGTGAAGGTTGCTGGCAATTACCGGATATTGCGCGCTTCTGCGTATAATATTTTGGGGAAATGTTACGCGGGTTCAAAGAATGAGAAACAGGCTGAAATTTTTTATAGAAAAGCACTATGCGTCAATATAGATATTTTGAAGCCAGCTATCTTGCGTAACCTCAGCGGATGTTTGTATCATCAAAATAGAATTGAAGAAGCTGAAATTTGCATCAAGCAGTCATTGGAGTCAGCGGGTAGGGAGATCGAAGAGTATCGGCTTATCTGCACGAATGATTTTGGGGGGAGCGCGCTGAATGCAGGTCGTTATGAAGAGGCTTTGGTATATTATAAAAAGGTTATCTCTTTGGCGTCTTCACTTCGTAATATGAAATATCTGGTTATGGGTTATACGAATGTAGGTGCTATTTATCAAAAATTGAATCGTCTCGATAAATCTCTGGAAAATTTACGTCAAGCGATCAAGTTATCTCCCTTTGTCAGAAGTAGGGCATTATTATCTGAAAGACTCAAGGGATATGGCGATATCGCGCGGTTATCAGCTCTTCAAATGCAAAAAGAAGGATACGATCCGCGAGCGGTTAATGAACGTTTTATATTGGCAAATACAGCTATTGAGCAGGGGTTAGAAGCGGCTGAGGAGGCTCAAAATTTGCGGCAAAAAACGGGAATTTGGTTTAATCGATCTCTATTGGAGCTGAAATGTGAGAATTTTCCTGCGGCATTGGAAGCCTCCCGGATCAGTATGGAGACATTGCAACAATTTTACACGAGTGGAGCCGACCCCAATCCGACGCTACAAAATAATATCTTGGAATGCCTTATGTATATCTCCAAAAAAATTGCCGAACAGGTCAAAGCCGGTGAACGGATCGAATGGCGGCAAACGCCTATCCGGGGGAAATTTGATCTTTCTCCCCAATCTTATCAGAAAAGGCTTTACGGAGAACTCATAATCGCATTGGAGAAAGTCGCTTCTGTTGAGAAGCGCGTACGTGTAAAGCCGCTGGCTCAGATGCTTTCTATTTTTCAGGGAAGGTGGTTTAAGAATTCGCATTACAGCTATTTGGGACCTGCTTGGACCACTGCTACAAAACATCTGAAGTTGCTTGTTCATCTGAACGTTCTGGAAAAGCGCGGGAAAATAAGTAGGGCAGAATATCGGTTGCACCCGAAATTCTGCCCTATAGTGACTAACAAAATAGTCTAATCGTCTCGCTGTCCGTCGATTCCGTCTCCGGGACCGTCCCCTGGATCGCCATTAACAATGGTTTGTGTAGGTGAATTGAAGTCTCCTTTGATAATCACACTCGAACCTGCCAAACTGGTGAACTGCAATGCAATTGCAAACGCAATTATCTGAATTAAACGCATTCTGTAAACTCCTTTTTTCTGAAATGAGACACTACTAAATAAATCGATTACAATCTGGGATTAATTATCAGTTAGCACGCTAGTCTGATGGAAAGTTATCTGCTTTCCTGTTCCCACCTGTATAAACGCAATTGACCGGGTATCGCTAATAAAAATATTGGTAAAAAATTTTTTGATCTCATTTTTTTATATAACAGAAACCCAGCGGGCAGTCTGGTAATTCCGATGATTGTTTATACCGATAGCCCCAGTTTTGCCGAAGAGTATACGCCTCACAGAACAAAGTGGCAGGCTTTGGTCGCCGCGGAAATCGACGAGCCGATTCGTCTTTTGGCACTTCTCCTTATGCCCGAGGCGGATATAATCTACCGCGCGCATCTGGCGAGCGATCCGCAATGGCAATACGGTTTTTTCATCGAATACGCCTCGAAATCTCAATTCGATATTCTTACTCGCTTATGCCATCTGGATCGGAGCCTTCCGGATGGGATTCTCTGCCTTGCCGGTTCTGGAGAAAAATTTCATGGGTTCAAAAATCGACCCTGGGTAGCACTCGCCGGAAATCTTCATCTGAGCGTTTTTCTCGCGCCTCATCAAAAAATTGACCATTTCTGGACGGGATTTACTGTCCTATCTGCAATCTCCGTGATTCACACATTGGATGAACTTCAATATCTTGGCGAAACCGCGACAATCAAATGGGTGAATGATATTTTAATCGATAGGGCAAAAGTCTGCGGCGTGCTGGCGCAAACACAAATTCAAGGAGATTTGGTTTGCGGCGTTGTGTTGGGAATCGGTCTGAACGTCAAGAGTAGACCCGTCATAGACGCGACCTCTTACGCCTCTCGATTCGCAGCTCTTGCGGACTACATGCCGGCAGGAAAGTGCGATCTAACAAAAATATTCAGCAGACTGGTTTATCATCTGAGACAGAATTACAATCTGTTGTTAAACGGAAAATATGTTGATTTGATAAATTTCTATCGCGCGCGCTCCTATATTCTCGGAAAAAACGTAGAAATATTGACAGACCCCACAAATGGAGAACCGGAGCGGATCATACGCGGCAAAGCAGTCTCTATTGGTGAGAATCTGGAGCTATATTTTGCAGAGAGGCTGGAGCCGGTCACTGAAGGACGGCTTGCTATGATTCCGTAGATCGTGTCGTCGCTTCAAAGCCTGATCTGATCAAGAGGGGGTTTTGAGAAAAAACGGCCGTCCGCGGCCAATATCCGCAGCGATTGCGGTTTTAATTCCAACGAATAGACCTTCTGATTAATGACTTCTCCATCGAATTGTCCTGCACGTTCCCCCTGAATCTCGATGCTTTCCGCGCTGAAGCGTTCGACTGACGGGGGATAATATTTCCACCCCAATCCATATTGAGCCATCGCGGAGAATTGACTCCGTTTTGTTGGGAAGAGCTGAAGTTCAATCTGACCGTCGTCGAGATAAGCTCTCGGCACAGCCGGAAATCCAAATCCGTAACAATGCCCGTTGCTGATAACCGCAGAGGAGATTTTTTCTGCGCGCAGCACATTCCTGCCGTTTATCGCCACCGATATCGTTGATTTTGGATTGCCGATATCTTTTAACATCGTTACTAACATAGCGATAGGGAATGATAAAAAACCACCTAAACTTATTTGGTTGCGAATCGCCAACACCTTACCATCGAATCCAACGCCTGCCATGAAAGTGACATAACTGATGGTTTTGTTATTTGTTTTTATCAAGTCCATAGCGTAAATAGATCCGGAAAATAGAGTTTCGACCGCTTTTTCGATCTTTCGTACCCCGCAAGTATAAGAAAGCGCGTTTCCAGTGCCTAAGGGCAGAATCCCCATAACCGCTGGCGAGCCGCTTTGGACCAAACCAGTAGCGACTGTGTTGACGGTTCCGTCTCCGCCAGCCGCGATTATGACTGTATGCGCATCTGCAAGCTCCCGGGAAAGAGTCAGCGTCTCCTCGACCGAGGATGGGACATGCAGCGTATAAGGGATCGAGCCTTTCAGGTAACGATCTTCGATCCCGAAGAATGCCCGCGCGCCGCGACCTCCCCTTGATGCGGGATTAAGGATAAAATGATAATGAGTCGGTTTCATCGATTATATCTCCAAGGTTTTTCTCATTCGGAACGTCTGCGATATTGAGACGCTTGCAAGATCAGGCGGTCAATATCGATAATCAGTTCATCTCGTTTAAAGGGTTTTACCACATAGTCGTCAGCTCCCGCGTCGTACGCCCGCAGCTTTTCCTCTTCTTGCGCCTGACCCGTCAACACAAGGATCGGTATATACTTTGTTTTCGGATTACTTTTCAATTTTTTGCAGAATATTTTGCCCGAGATTCCTCAAGCAGATGGGTGCGTTCCTCGACCATTTTTTCAAGATTTCTCTGATATTTTTCCGTTTCTTTTTGGAGCCGTCGATTCTCCTTTCCCAATTGGCGCACTTCTGTCGCGCGCGCCACGGTCTGTAGCAAAATATCGGAGTTGATTGGCTTCTTGATCCCGCTTTTTTTCGTCATCACAATGTCGATAATGATCAGATCATAAGAATTTTTCTTGATCATCGCAACCGCTTCAAAGTAGTTCGACGCGATATCGACCGAGTTATTGGCATATTCCAACATCCGTCTAAGCGCGTCCTGGACAGTAGGTTCGTCGTCTATAATCAAAATATACGCCATCAATTCATTAATCCCCGTCGTCGTATTTCATACAGAGCGATCGCGGTTGCATTGGAAACATTCAAGGAAGAAACTTGCCCCCATAAGGGAATTTTGACCAGAAAGTCACACCGTTTTCTTAGAGATGGCGACAAGTCCTGATTTTCCGCGCCGACCAAAACAACTATGGGCAAATCATGGAAATCGGTTTTATAGATATCGCCGGACGCGCTGGTAGAGAGACCCAGGATCCAGAATCCGCTTTTTTTAAGCCGATCCAATGCGGTGATCAGATTCATGCGGACTATCGGCATATGAGCTACCGCTCCCGCGGATGTCTTAAAAACAGTGGTCGTGATTCCCGCAGCGTTATGGCGAGGAATAATCGCTCCCGACGCGCCAACCGCAACCCCAGTGCGGATAATCGCGCCCAGATTGTGCACGTCCTGCACTCCGTCCATAGCTAAAATTATGGGGGAAATGTCGCCGTCTAACGACACAATCTCGTCAAGGTCCGCGTAATGAATCGATGAGATTTGCGCGGCAACGCCTTGATGATTCACCTTTTGTTCAAAAAGACGGCTTAATTTCGCAGATGGAACAAATTGGAAAGGAACGCCCCGAGAGCGAGCTTCCGACTTGATCTCGTCGATAATTTTTCCGCCGGCAGTTTCCAGAATAAACACCTTTTCCAGTGACATACCAAGAGATTTTAAACTTTCCAGTATTGGAATTCTCCCAAAAATAAATTCCTTTTGAGTAGACATGTAATCCTCCTTAATGAGGTGGCAACCGCCGAGTTAAATATTCAACGACAATCAACCAAATCCCCAGTAATAAAATATTGATCGGTTTGTGAAAAACGTAAAAAGAAATAATCGAAATGATGAGCAAGAGACCAAAATTTTCCATGACATTCAACATCAGGTTGCCCATTTTCTCTTTGGCAAATTTGCCGATAAAGCGCATATCCGCAAGATCGGCTGATAAAAAGATGAGCAGCGATATGACAAAATAGCCAAAAAATAAAAAAGTGAGAAATGCGCCCGATAAAATATTTGCTCCCCGGACAAGGGATAAATAGGTGTTCAATATGACCAGGGAACCGGCCATATCGCCAAAAATACTTTCGTGTTTGTCCCGGACATCAAAATCGCCGATCACGATAATCTTATCCCGACTCTGATCGAGAATCTGGTCCTCCGGGAGCATTAAAAAATAGCCCAGGTGAAATGTTACATTGGATAATTTTTTCTTATCACCCTGTTGATAGACCAAATCCTTGTCCTCGATCAGCAAAGCTGGGGTAATGCAATTCAGGCTCCATTTCCCGTTCATACGGTAATGCAAAAAGTGCTTCTTATAAACCGCGTTGTGGATTTTTCATACATAATTAGCGGGACGGTTTTCATATTCGCCTGATAATGCAGCCGGAATTTCATAAAAGATCCGGCGTCATCGGCGGTGGTATAATCCGCCAGCCCGATCGACGGCCCGCTGACCGGCTGGTTGGATAATGAAACGCCGCTCTCCCACTCCTGCCGGGTCATTGCCAGTGCTTCGATAGGCTCGAAAACCGCGCATATTGCATCCGAAATGATGTTGATTCTTTGCCAGTAACTTTTATCGGCAAAATCGTCAGAAATAACGACAACATCGATATCGCTGTCCTCTCGCGCCGTTCCCGCTGCCTGTGAACCGTAGAGGATTAGCTTATTGACTCGTATCCCGTTTGCGGTTTCCAACGCTTGTTTAAACCGGCATAGGATGTCTAAAATTGTGTTTTTATCCATTTAGCCTCTCGTTCATCCCTACTCCAAAACCAGCGGGAAATCCTGCCCATCGTGGCGGGTAGTCGGGTATTGCTCCTGGCCTTTGTATTGTTTGGCGATTTTCGGGGTTTCATTTTCGATATAGAGACCCAACTCCTTGACCGTGACCTGGCCGTCTTTGAGCATGTCGGCCTCTCCTTGCAGACCTTTCAGCAGGACATAGGTGAAAACGCCATGTCCCAACTGCGCAAACTCGCTGGCATATTGCTCGCTTCCCGATGATGCCAGAACATGAACCCCCACATTGCGGGCCAATTGAGCCAGTGCCTTTTCCTCAGCCGCGCCGCGAACCGCCAACAGATCCGCTGCTGCGCCGGAATGGCAAGCATCCATGATGACCAATACCTTTTTGGCTGGAATAGCGGTCAACTTCTGCTGCATGTCATTGACAAAGGTGGCGTCCCGGTCTAACTTCGCCCGATCATAGAGTTTGATATTTTCGGTGGTCACAAAATAGTAGCGGTTATCCACGATGGAGCCGTGCCCGGCATAGTAGAGGGTAAACACATCCTCCGGGTTGGCTTTGGCTGCAATCTGGTCTAAGGTCGTGAGTATGTTTTCGCGGGTGGCTTCGGTATCATATAGCGTGGTAACGTTGACATCGGTAAATAAGCGGCTGCTTTTAGCCCGGATGACCTCGACAAAACTTTCGGCGTCTGTCCGGGCATAGTTGAGCTTGAGTTGAGGATTCTTGTATTCATCGATGCCGATAGCCAGAACATGAGAGACCGCCTCCCGCACTGCGCCGCTAAAATGGACATCCAGCTTATGGCCCCGCGATTCCACCCGTTCCGCGCTAAAGGCCGAGGCCACAAAGGTATTATCGCCCACTCCGAGGGAGACTGTATAGGTCTTGATCAGGCAGTCGCCGTCCTGTCGTTCATTGCTCGTATCCGGGATGCGCTTTTTGTTATGCAGCAACTTGACTTCATCAATCCCGCCGCCTTTGTTGCAGACCTTGACCTGTATTTCGATCTCACGCTGCTGCATCTTTTCGCCGACAACCGGGGAGATGATTTCTACCGTTGGCGGCGGAGAGTTGTTGAGTTGTTCTCCGGCGTCGATATCCGGCAGTTCGCCGCCGCTCATGACTGTTGCCAGCAGTCCGGGGTGATAGAATGTCTCGAAGAATTGATCCAGTTCAATGACCTCGGTGCCCCTGACAAAGTGGACGTAATCTTTGGTGCCTTCGGAGCAGTCGAAATAGCCGTTGGGGGTGGTGACTGCCCAGTCGTTTTCGCCTACTGAAATTAGTGTGGCGAGTTCTTTGTCACTGTGGATACCCCATAGTTTTACTGTGCCATCATAACTGCTTGAAGCGAGTTGCTTGCCGCCCGGGCTGAAACTGACGCTACTAACCCACTCACTATGCCCGGTTAAGACGCGAATTTTCTGCCCCGATGCCACATTCCACAGTTTAATGGTGTTATCAAAACTGCCTGAAGCAAGCAGTTTGTCGTCCGGGCTAAAGCAAACGCTTTTTACACCGTCAGTATGTCCCCATCTTCACCACCGTCTCCAACGGCAACTCCTCCGCCACAGCCACGCCAAGCATAATGGGCAAGCAAATAATCAAAACAGCAAATGATTTAAAAGAAAACATATACAACCTCCCGGGGAAGTTAAATTTTGAATTTTTTGATGTTTTTCAAGTGATTTCATATGTTCGTAAATCTCGCTCCCACTCCCTTTACGGAGGAACATGGTTTTTTAATGCCACAACGAATTCTCTGGCTTTCCGCCATGTATCAAGGGCCTGTTCGGCACTAATTTTTTTCATAACCCGGTAATCGGATTTTTGCCTGAGTTCAAACGCTTTGTGAAAATTTTTGGACAATTCTTTAGGGAACACCCCTTTTAAGACAAATTCCGTATCGAATAAGCTGATGACCCCGGTATGTTTGGACGGGGTTTTGGTCTGGCACTGCAGCAGGGCAAGCGCGGCATAAAACATGGCATAATATGACCGATTGACTATGCTTTGCGGACTGCGTTGGCCATCGATCAAGAATTTGGCGTCAGCTAAAGCGGTATCGGCTTGTTCCATACGATATTGAATCAGAATGCGAATGTCATCTTCTTTCATACGACCACACCTTCCTTCCGAATCGCCCGGGCTAACAGGGAATGCCGCTCCGGGCCGTCTTCCCACTCATGGCGCGACATGATGACGGGCATGATAACCACCTCTTCCCTGATGCCGGCTTCCCAGGCGCAATCGCTGATCATATCTTCAATTTGGGAGGTTAGCGGATCCGGGGTAATAATTAGAATATCCATATCAGAGTCAGGGTCCGCATCTCCACGCGCCCGGGAGCCAAATAAGATGAAGCGTTCCACACAAATTTTTCTCGCAACATTTTTTTTAAATTGATCTATTAGATTTTGATCGAATCGGCTTATCATTTTATCCCTCGGCGTAAAGCATCATGGGCAGGCAAATAACCAAAACAGCAACCGATTTGATAGAAAATATGTGTTGATAAATTGCGTCATCATTTATAAACATCTCCCCGCGGGCAAATCCTAGCAACCAGCATCTTAATCAGCATTCGGTATTTGCCAATGCGAATACGAAACACATCGCTTTCCTTCTCCACCGGTTTTATATCAATCCGTTCTTTGTTCATGAATCTTTTCAGTATATGATCCATTTTTCTTGGAAAATTCTATTTGCCAAACGGCCATTTGATCGCTCCTCCCTGGTGCAACTGGTCTTCAGCAGTTATGAGTGCCTCGCGTTCGGCACTGCTCAAGGGCTCGGTTTCACTTTCGATAAAAACGCGGTCAAAGATTTCGTCTTTTGCCTCTCTATCCATATTCTTCAGCAAATCAATTAAGGCCCCAAGCGAAATATTAATCGTTTTTAAAGGCATTTTATCCTCCTTTCAATCAAGTTGATTTAATAATTTACGAATCATGGCACTATAAATATAATTACGGAAGAACTTGATTTTTTAATGCCGTCACGAATTCTTTGGATTTCTGCCATGTATCAAGGGCTTGTTCCATACGATATTGAATCCGGTATGGCCCCGCTTCTCACCCGGGGCTCTTGCGGGATGGGAACATAAAACTCTTTAAAAAATCGACAAATTTACGCCACCCGGTCGGTTCCGCAGTATCTTCGATCTCCTTATTAAGCCATTGCCGAACCATTTGCCGATTGGGCTGGCCATAAAACTCGCTTAAAAAAGCAGCATCTCTTCTTCAAGGGCTGCCATATCAGTCAACTCCAGGCGGTCAATCAGCAACTGCGTCTCGGTTAGAAGCTGCTCCTCATCCGGGAAGACCGGGTTAAAATCGGCAATCTTAGCATTTTTGGGATCGGCCTTCGGATTATAATAGTAAATCACCATATTCTCGGCTTCATTCGGGTCGATCCGCACGCTGTCTGCCTGATAGATCGAGGCGTCGATAATAAGCGTATCGCCCACCGAGGGTATTTTTAGCGTCAGCCATCGATCCTGGTAATAAAATCCCATCTTAAAATAGGTTGTTCACGATAGCGGATACACCTCCGGATCGATCCAAATCTTTTCCGTGTCCAAAATCAAAAAGGCATCACATGAGAGATAGGCAGACAGAGAATCGGAAAATGTAGCGGCGGAATCCGGTATGGCCCCGCCTCTCGTCCCGGCACTCTTGCGGGATGGGAACATGCAGTTTTTTACAAAACCAGAGAACTCGCGCCAACCGGTCGATTTTTCCTCACCCTTGGGCTCCCGAAGTGTCTCGCGGCCATTCTTGCCCAATACGCAGGCTTTCGCATTCTCGAGTGTAATGATCACTTTTTCGTCGGCATGAATTCGATCGCCGCGTTTTAATGTGTCCTTAGTCGCTTCCCGTATAATAATGCCGTTTACATGCACCACGTAAAGTGAGTCAGCCTGCTCAGCGTTTAATTGAAAATATACAAATAGGTTTAGTAAAAAAACGAGGATGAAAGACCATAATTTCATATTTATTCTCTCCGGTTAATCCTTGAATTGACATATAACATATAGTGAAGTTGACAAATTTCTATGAAGCGTCGTATTTTTTAGCCGCAACTCTTCATATCCACGCGCCCGGGAGCCAAACCAGATGAAGCGTTCCATTCTTTAACAATAGTGTCGAGTCGTTTCCACAATTTTAGTCCCAGGGGGCGATCTGTTTGTAGAAACTTCTTTATGATCTATCCAGGCCGTCGTATCATCATATCCATAGATTGCTTTCGAATATTTCAAACAACACATCATTAAGTGATGGTTGATCCGCCTGGCTTATTTGGGCACTAACGTGTTTGTGCTCCCGGTAAGGGAGTTTGGGCCTGTGGATGGCATTATCATAACGGAAGATCAATTCGTTATTGGCATCCTGGTAGTGATAACGGTACGTCACTTTGTTGTATTGCGTTTCTTCGGCATCGATATACTCGGAAAAATGCAAGGCGGAGCCATCGACAAAACGTATTGTGCCGTTGAGGTAACCCTGGTCACCCGGCCTGTCCTCGAACTGAATGGTGGAATCAAGCATCATAGCCATAGTCGAAAATTGGTCAACCGTTTGTTTAATACGATCAAAGTAGGCTTGTATGCGCATATTCCAGGTCCTTCAATTTCTGCAATTTTTGGCGCAGCTTGCACATCAACTGATATTCGCCCGACCATTGGATATATTCATCATCGCCGCCGCTCAAATCTTCGGCGGCCATTTGCTCGATAAAGTGTTGCGAGCTGACCCGGTAGCGGTCCTCAAAGGGTTTCAAACGATTACAGGCCAATTGCATCCCTAACTCGAGCCGCGTCACCTCCGATTGAACAGCAGATTTGATCAACGTCAGCAGTTCCGGCCCATGCTGTCGTGATTGGATGTAAATTTTGGTTTCCATCGGGGTCTCCTTCTTAAGCCGTAAAGAATTACGGGCAGGCAAATAATCAAAACAGCAAATGAAAACTTTCGACATATTCACATATTCTAATATAATATATGAATCAAGCTTATTGACCAATACGAATAGTAATAGCTTTTTCCGAACGATTTTCTAAAAAGTCATAAGCAATTACCCGAACTGCTAATACCTCGCCCACGACCCTTGGCAGCTCGACTTCGAAGGTGCCGTTTTCATCAACCGCCGCGTCTACGCCGTTGACTTGCACCTCAATCGGACAATTTATATTGGTAACGCTTGGGTTTGCGCACTCTCCGGGATCGATTGCCTGCCCCCGGATTTTGAATGGAGGAGGCTCATGTCCGGGTGGCGAAGGCGGGACGCGGGCAATATCAATTGAGCCTGGAGGGTTGATAAAAGTAATGATCGGCGGCAGTGTGTCTCGCCACCGGTCGATCGCCAAATATGCCTCGTGACCAACCTGATCCCTGACAAAAATCTCGATCTGATTGCTCCCCTCCGAGAGATTTGGGAAATAGGTGTACATATTTCCGCGGATTTCAAACCATTCGCCTGCCTCCTCATTTTCGTCAATCTTGATCTTGAATTGATCCGAAGGCGTTGGGTCGGATATGAATATCGACATGTTATAATTGGTATTTGAGGTAAACGGCGCGCGGGTCAAATCATCTGCGATACTAATGACAGGCGCGCCAGTATTGACAAATATCACAGGCTCCTCCAGGAATTGATTTCCCAGAGAATCTTCGACAATCACCGTCACCACATGAGAACCGTCGGTCAGATTTAAGATAGCGGTAAACTCCCCGTCCCTGTCTGCGAGAATCGTTTGATCATTGATACGGACGGCCACTTCGGGAAGAGTGGCTCCCAAGACGACCACATCGCTCTGATCGGTCAAAAAACTATCCACCGGCGAGAATAGTGTCAAAAATAGTTCATCGGTTTGGATGGGATCGATCTCGCCTTGATCTGGGTTGATCATGCCCTCGCCCCAATCCAGCAATTTCTCAAGCTCTTGTTGATTCATTTGCTCAATATTGCCGACTCCCTCCGGTGTGACGACCACTTGCTCGCCGTTCTGCTGAAGATTGACCGCCGCCTCTTCTCCCAACACTCGCACGCTGATACCGGAGCCGCCTTCCCGATCAACCAGGATATAGTGGCTGGAGCGGTTTTCGTGCGAGACAATGAAAATAGTTCCCTTAACAGCCGCGACCGAGGTGGGAGTCTCCACCTCAAAACTTGACTCTTCAGAAAAAATCCGCCGCACCTTTGCCCACATTGTGCCAAAAAGCACGTTCAGGCTTGTCTTCATCTCTCCTGTCTCGTTGTCCTGAGTGAGAGATTTGACCTTGATCATGGAATTCTCTCGTAATCGAATAATGCTACCGTCGGTGAACAGAAGTCCGACACGAGACGCGCCTCGGGTCTGAATCGTATCGCCAGACCTCAACAAATCTCCCTGAACTCCCGGCTCCCAATCGCCGCCAACCGCTTTTTGAACCACAACTTCGCCCTCTACCTCACGAATAGAACAGGCAATTTGTTGCTCCTTGGCAATGGCGGATATAGACCAAAACCATAAGAGCCCGAACAGGCTCAGCAAAAAAAATAAAAATTTTTTGGACATCATTGGAACGCTCCTTTTCGAGGTTTTTGGGTTTATTCTCATATAAAAACGGCTTGATACGTAGACATATTCATTCTAAAGGAAAAATAAAATGATGTCAATAAGTAAAAGCGAGGTAAAAAAAATAAACGTATGTCATTTTTTTTTAATATGATGCGGTATTAATCAGAATGCGAGCTGAAAATCAGGAGAGCACGTTTTTCCGAAGCCGTGAGATCACATTTTTTATCCATTGATTTTTTGGGAAACTTTGTTCCGCGCTTTTCAACTGGCTCAGAGCGTCGGAAAACCGATTAGATCGGATATAACTCATGCTCAGATCCATACGTATGGGCAAATTTTTTGGATCAAGCTCCACAGCTTTTTCTAACTTGTTAATCCCCTCGTCGATCTCGTCCATTTGTAAAAGAGTCATGCCGAGGCCATGAAAAGCTTGGGCATTTTTAGCGTCCAACTGAATCGCGCTCTCAAAACTCTCTTTTGCCCTACGCGTCAGACCCCGCCGGATAAACACATGTCCTGTCAAAGTGTAGCCGTGTGGACTTGTCGGGTCTTGTCTAATCGCCTCTTTCACACACTCGGACGCCTCTTTTAGTTGATTCAACTGGATATAAGCCTCTGCCAGAATTTCATGGATTCTCGGAAAAAAAGGGTCATGCTCAATTGCCTTCAGAAAATAATCCACAGCTTCCTGAAGCTGGCTCAAACGCATATTTGCCAGACCCATGTTATATGTCAATTCAGCAGAACTGTTGTTCTTTATATCAATCTTTTGATACCATTCAAGAGCCTTTTTCGGCTCATTCCGAATGACAGAGACATTGCCCAACAAAAAGAGTGTTCTCTCATCCTTCGGATCCACGTCGTGCGCGTCTAACAGATAATTTTCTGCGCTGTCCAGATGACGCTGACCAATATAATGTTCTGCGACTGCATAATATGCGGGTAAATAGGTCTCGTCTATATCCAAAATTTGATCAAATATTTGGATTGCGTGGAGCCAACGATTTTGGCTTACATAGGAATCGGCTCTTGATATCAATTGATCAATCGTTTCTTCGGCTATTTTTTTCATAATCATATCTCCTTATATATTATATAAACATGTAAATTAAGTATCTAAATATATTATCTATATTTTTTTTGCATATATAACGCGATCTCTTCTCGCGTAATCTTTCAGAATTTCAACGGAATAAAAAATTGCGGAACGCTTCAGAATTTCTCGAACCCGTTCCCCCTGATCCGCTCCGATTTCAACGGCAAGCGCGCCTCTCGACGCGAGATGTATTTGGCAAATTTTGGCAAATCTTCGATAAAAATAGAGTCCATCTTTCCCGCCGTTGAGTGCTGTGACAGGCTCATGGCGCACTTCGATCGGCAGTGAGGAAAATTCGCTTGTCGCTATATATGGGGGGTTGGATACGATCAGATCAAACCGAGTCTCTTCCACATTTTTTGCCAGATCGCTTTGTCGGAAACATATCCGTTCGCCGACATGATTCAGCTCTGCGTTTTTTTTGGCGATCTTGATCGCCTGGTCGGAGATATCCGTTGCAAGTATTTTGGCAAGGGGCAAATTTTTTGCCAGGGAGATTGCAATCGCGCCTGATCCGGACCCAATGTCCCAAATTTTATAAGGCTCATTTTTTTTGCAATGATCCAGAACCGCATCTATCAGGATTTCGGTCTCAGGTCTCGGAATCAAAACCGCGTCGTTGACTCGAAAGGGCAGACTGTAGAACTCGGTCTCTCCGACAATATATTGCCACGGTTTGCCTTTTGCTCGGGATTTCAACATTTCCCGATATCTATCCCTGTCGGGTTGATTCAGGGGTCGATCATAATTCAAATAAAGATCAATTCTTCGGCATTTCAGTGAGTGGGCAAGCAAGATTTCGGATGTCAATCTCGGTTGATCGATATGTTTTTTCTTAAAATATTTCGCTGACCACTCCAATATATCGCGAATTTGCCAAGTTTCCAAGATATTCAATCCTCTCGAATTATTTATTTCTAAGAAGCTGCGGGCGGGCACCTATTGATTTAATGAACCATCATCTAACTATTCAGCTAATTGGGATCGGCGAGCCAACCCGGCGGCTCCGATAACGCCAGCTCGGTCAATCAATTTGGATTGGAGAATTTTGACCCTCTTAGCCGGTCGCTCGAAAGCCCGCTCTGCCACAACTCGGCGCAGTGGACCAAAGAGGTCTTCTCCGGCGTTCGCCATTCCGCCGGATAGCGAGACGATCTCCGGATTAAACAGGTTGACCAAACTGGCGATGCCTACCCCGAGATAATATGCAGCTTCCTCGAAGAGTCGAGCCGCGACCGGATCTCCCTGTTTTTGAGCCTGGTGAACCATGACGGAGGTGATCCGATCCATGTCGTTTTCCGCTAATTGTATGATCAATGTCTTTTTTCCGCTCGATATTTCCTCTTTTGCCCGACGAACCCACGCGGTTGCCGATACAAAAGCCTCCAGACAGCCAGCACTCCCACAGACGCACTTTGGGCCCTTGGGGTCGAGACAGATGTGACCTATTTCGCCCGCGACGCCGTCTGCGCCGCGATAGAGCTTACTGTTTATAATGATCCCGCCTCCCACGCCGGTGCCGAGCGTCAACCCGATCATTCGGCTCGATCCCTGACCGCAACCTCGCCACCATTCTCCGTATACCGCGGCGTTGGCGTCGTTCTCGACCACAGTCGGCAGGTCGAACCGATCTCCTATAATATCTCGGATCGGCACATCTTTCCAACCGGGCAAATTTGGTGCTTCATAAACTATGCCCGTCTCAAAGTTTAAGGGACCGGCAATGCCCAGTCCGATTCCTTTGATCGGGACAGAAAGTTTCCGGGCTCGATTCAAAAGCCGATCAATACAGTCGCAAAGCCGATCAATCACCGCGTCCCGACCAAGATGCGATCGGGTCGATAAATTTCCCACGCGGTCTGAAATGCCCTGATTCGATACCAGACCATGTTTGATCCCGGTTCCGCCCAGGTCGATTCCGATATACATAGTTCACTCCAAAATTTATTGCTAAGCCGCGCGGTATAATTCGGAAATATCCACAAATATAAGATATTCATTGATCACATAAAAATATAGAGACGCGTCTTTTCTATAGGTATAATATAGATTAGACGTGAATAGACACGCCTCTGCATGACCGAATAGTCGGCAATTTATAGCTACATTTTTTTCACAATTCCCTGGGTGTCCAAAGCGATGACCAATTCTTCCGCTGTAGGAACGGTCAACACCTGGACAGGCGAGCCTTCTTCGCTGATGCGCGCTTCTATAGCGCGGGTGACAGCATTTTTTTTCTTATCAAGGCGGATGCCGAGGAACTCCATATTTTCGCAGCATTTCCCTCGGATATTCGCCGCGTTTTCGCCGATTCCGCCGGTAAAGACCAGCGCGTCCAGTCCGCCCATGGCTGCTGCGTACGCGCCGATATATTTCTTCAGCCGATATACAAAGACGTCGATAGCGAGTTGGGCTGCTGCATTGCCCTCCATCGCTTCCTCAGTCAGCTCGCGCATATCGTTGGAAAGACCACCGCTCAATGCGTATAATCCGCTGTGTTTATTCATCATAGCGTTGATCTCGGACAAGCGCAACTCTTCCATAGCCATGATGTGTGTGATGACCGCTGGGTCGATATCGCCGCAGCGTGTTCCCATGACCAGCCCTTCCAGCGGCGTCATGCCCATCGAGGTATCGACCGATTTTCCGTTTTTGATCGCGGTAATACTGCACCCGTTGCCCAAATGAGCGGTAATGATTTTCAACTCCTCAATATCCTTGCCAATGATCTCCGCCGCGCGACGGGAAACATAAAAGTGCGATGTGCCGTGGAATCCGTAACGTCGAATAGCATGCCGTTTGTACAGAATCGCTGGGACCGCGTATATCCACGCCCGTTTGGGCATGGTTTGATGAAAAGCGGTATCAAACACAGCGACTTGCGGCGAGTTTGGCAGCAGTCTCTGACAAGCCGAGATACCCTTAAGATTTGGCGGATTGTGCAGTGGTGCCAGGTCCGCGCATATATCAATCTGGTTATAAACCTCTTGGGTGATTAAGACCGATTCGGAGAACGTCTCGCCCCCGTGAACCACCCGATGCCCCACAGCGTCGATCTCGGAAGGCTGCGTGATCGCGCCGTTTTCTTTATCTTGAAGAGTGCTCAACACGCGACGGATAGCAACGGTATGATCCAGTATCTCAATCGTTTTCTCGATTTTTCGACCGTCGTGCATAGATTGATAGCGTAGCTTTGCCGTAGACGTGCCAATGCGCTCGACAAGTCCTTTTGCCATCGGCTTCTCTGTTTCCGTATTAAACAGTTGGAATTTTACCGATGAACTCCCGCAATTTAGAACCAATATCTTCATACATCACTCTCTTGTTAAGCTGTTTATAACTCTTTGGAAAGAATGAAAAACGCCGCTGTTTTTTTATTCTTCCAAAAGAGTATTCCATGAGCCTATTTTAAACAAAAAAATTCGGGATCGTATAAGGCGATCCCGATGAATTCCCACTTTATTACTTTGTGATCAACTTTCCTTCCGGAGAATATTTATAAAACCCCTCTCCAGTTTTGACACCCAGTTTGTTTGCGCGCACCATTTTTCGGATGAGTGAGGAAGGACGATATTTCAGATCGCCCAGGTCCCTGAACAAGGTCTGCATCCATTCCAGAACTTGATCCAAGCCGATCGCATCAGCCATCTGGAGCGGCCCTATCTCGAATTGGTAGCCCAACCTCATAGCAGTGTCGATATCCTTCACGCTCGCCACGCCGTCCATAACGATCTCCATGGCTTCATTGAGCATGGTCACAATCATTCGGGTGGTGATGTAGCCCGGATATTCAAAAACCTCGACCGTCCTTTTTTTCAACTGTTTGGCAAAACCACAGGCGATATCGAAGGTCTTTTCCGACGTCTTCATACCGCGAATGATCTCCACAAGCGGCACCACCGGAACCGGATTGATAAAGTGCATGCCCACCAATCGGGTCGGCTCATAAAGGTCCTCCGCCAATTTAGAAATGCTCAAAGTGGAGGTGTTGGTGATGAAGATCATCTCCGGTGGACAAGTGCGTTCCAGTTCGCCGAAAAGCTCCTTTTTCATCTCCAAATTTTCCGGTATTGTCTCAATGACGACATCTACTTCCCGAGTGCGACGCAGCCCCACATGACCGTGAACCCGAGAGAGTAACGCTCTTTTCTCGCTCTCTGTCATGCCCCAGCGCGCAATCTTATTATCCAGATTGGTCCGGATCATGTCGATGCCATGATTCAGCCGATCCTCGCTTATCTCGAATAAAAAGACGTCAATATCTTTTGCCGCAATAGCCTCAGTCAATCCCTCGCCCATTGTTCCCGCGCCAATGATAGCGACCTTCCCGATTTCCATTTGATAAACCTCTCTTGTTTATGAATCTAACGGATTAGATTTTTTTATAACCGAACCAACTCCTCGCCGGAGAAGTGGTATCCGATCTCGAAAGCCGCAGTATCCGGAGCGTCGGAACCATGAGCCGCATTCTGCCCCTTATCCGTTCCATATTTATGCCGGATTGTTCCGGGAGCCGCTTTTTGCGAATCCGTGTCGCCTAACAGCCTGCGCAGACTCAATATTGCGTTCTCTTTTTCAAGCACTAAGACCGTGGTTTTTCCAGAACTCATAAATTCGACCAGTTCATCGTAGAAAGGACGCGCTTTATGAACCGCATAAAATTCGCCCGCAGTTCTTTTTGTGAAACGGATCATCTTCATCGCCATAATATCAAAGCCATTTTTTTCGACCATATCGACAACTCCGCCGATATGACCTCGTTTGACCGCGTCTGGCTTTATCATCATTAAAGTTCTTTCTTTTGCCACAAGACCTCCTCGGAAATATTGAAAATGAAATTAAACAAAATTAATTAGATAATATATCTTTATTTGCCTCTTTCTCTTTAATCATAAATCCGCGCCACGTATGGTGCATCCGTTGTCCCACAGTGAAAAAGGCAAGTATCATCATCAGAACCATCGACACTTTGAGACCGTAATCACCGAAAAGAAGTGCTCCGACGACAACGCATGTGACGCGCTCTGGCCGTTCCAACAAGCCGACATTGCAGTCCTGACCCAACCCTTCTGCTCGGGATTTGGTATAGCTGACCAGCATGGAAGAGATGACGGCAAGATAGGTGACATAAACCATCGGAGTGACGCCGGATCGGTGGAAATAGACCATCACGCCGAGCAGGGCGATCGCCTCGGCAAATCGATCTAAAGTGGAATCCAAAAATGCTCCAAATGACGATCCGCGCCCCTGCCGACGAGCCATGGCTCCGTCGAAGATGTCGCAGAATCCGGCAAGCATATAAAATAACCCTCCATATCGAATGTGGAAGGTGGCGAAGTAGGCGGCGGCAACTCCGGAAAGCACTACGCCCAACAGGGTCATCATGTTGGGAGATATGCCCCACTTCGAAAAAACGTCGGCGATCGGTCGTATCATCAAGCGGACGTTTTGTTTTAGTGAACCGGGGATGAGCTCAGCTTTTATCATCTTTTCTCTCTTTCTCGTTAAGGCTTTCGAGCGCCACAACTTCGACCCGCGTATTTTTTAATTAAAGGGCAATTAAAAGCGCGGCAGAAGTGGCACTAATATAATGATAATGATTGTTCTGTCAAGTGCTTTTTTTATCCGTCACTCCGCGAACGATCAGGGTGAATTCGCCGCGGGGGCGACTGCTCTCAAAGCACCGCGTCACATCTAACAAAGATCCCCGTATATATTCCTCAAATTTTTTTGTGAGCTCGCGGCAGACGCATATGTGACGATTTCCAAATATATCCAGCATATCGGTCAAACATTTCAACAGCCGGTGCGGACTTTCGTAGAAGATCATTGTGCGCGTCTCGGACTGGAGCGCGCTCAGCCGCGTTCGGCGTTTACCTGATTTAAAAGGCAGGAATCCCTCGAAGACAAACCGGTTCATGGGCAATCCTGAGCCGACCAATCCCGCTATCGCCGCGGTCGGTCCTGGTATTGGCGAGACAGGGATATCGTGTTCGATCGCGGCTCGGACAAGGAGAAATCCGGGATCGGAGACGCCTGGAGTGCCAGCATCGGTCATGTACGCAAGAGATTTTCCTTCTTGCAGATACCCGATCACTTTTTCTAACTTGATCGCAGAGCTGTGATCGTGATAACTGATAACCCGCTTGGAAATCTCGTAATGTTTGAGAAGTTTACGGCTGTGCCGAGTATCTTCGGTCACAATCAAGTCTACCTGCTCCAGCGTTCTCAACGCGCGGAGCGTGACGTCCTCCAAATTGCCGATCGGGGTACTGACGATATAGAGCGTACCGATAGATATTTCCATAATTTATGTCGCTTTCCGAACCATCGATTATTACACAAATAGAATATTTTCGTTATTTTAAAATTCAAGCGTCTAAGAATATTCCTTGTCAATAAACGATCTCATAGCTCCAACCGCAAGGAATGAATTTCATATCTTCATTTTTTCTTAAGGCACAGTTTTGGATGGAAAGTAGAGAAGGCAATCAACAAAGTCTGACATTTTTGTTAGCGGTACCCGGTCAACTGCGCCCATACAGGCGAGGACAGGAAAGCATCTGAGCCAACATGAATGATTTAATGTAAGGGTTTCATCCATATCTTCTGGTTCGTTAAAATCAATAAATTTATAATTTAAATCATTTTTTTCTTGACAAAACAAAAAAAATGACTATTATTTAAAATATACTATACATATAGTGCCAGAGAGAGTTCTTTTCAAAAGAAATAGAATGATCCAAATTCGGCGTTATTCAGATTATCGTCAGGTTATAAGATAGTTGGAAACTTGTGAGGCGTTTCAAATTTATCCGATAGTTCAACGATTCCCATTTCAGATACGATTGCTCAGATGAGCGGCTTCGTCCAAAGTCGAGTTTACTGATCGCACGGTCTGGCGTCAAAAGATGCCAAGCCGTGCGACAAAAAATTTGTCGGTAGCTTTGAGGTCGATCACGAGAGTTGGAGATAGCTATTCAGATACAATAGGCTTGCGTTACATTTGATTATTTTTAAAAAATATCCGAATTGAAGCCATTAGGACTATTGAGAAGATTTTGAAGTGCCACCTGAATTCACATTTTGAGCGTCGGATATCACAGACGGTGCTTTTGATAGCAAGGAAGAATTGGCTCAGATGAGAAAATCTCATCCAAATTAGGATAAGATTTCCTTTTGGAACGGGGAGATCGGCTGTATCCACCGAAATAAAGGCACCCTGTAATTTTATCAGGTAGCAACCACAGTTGCTGATTACAGGGTGCCTTTCAGATTTTATTACCGCTTCGGATGAACCCTTCGCCAGGCAATATTTTCGACAAAGTTATAAATCAGCGAGACAAATTATTCGCCAGGTTTTTCGTTCAATGACCAATCAAAATCAAGATAATCGATTTCGTATTCTTGATCGGTCAACAAAAAAATTTTATCCTCTTCGGAGACATAGTCTTTGATAAAATTGAGCAGTGCCCGCTCTTGCTCCTCTTCGACATGAGAGAACTGATCCGTCTGACCGTAGCTCTTCAAAAAATCTTCTCTAAATTCTTTGAATAATTCGGATAGATAGATCACGTTTTTTTCCCGATCAATTTTAAATTTTGTTTCGTCGGACAGGAATTTCAAGGTCTGTCGCGTCAATTCTTCCGGAAATTTATTGCCGCTAAAAGGTCTCTGCGGGAGTGGCGCATGACCTATCGATGCGGCGTTTATCGCCAAATGGATGCGAGGGTCGCCAAATTTTCGTAAAATTCCATTATAAATAGAGTCCAACGTCACCTTTTCATTCACGACAGTCAACTCGAACTCATCCATTACGCCGTCGATCTGACGGATGCTGTTGCTCGGATAATTAAACTTAAATATAGAGGAGTTAATAGGATAATTATCACAAACCGCTTTTATGGAAATTGCATTATAGACATTTACCCAAAAAGCGGCTTTGTCCTCGATAGCCCAATTTTCATATTCCTTTCTCGAAATATTTTCCAATCCGATTAAAAAAACATTCAGTTCCGTGCTATTTGCGCTCATTCCATTATAATTCACCAATCCCTCTTGATCCACATACTTTGTCAACACCACGCTATAGGCTCGAAAGTCATATCCACTCGCGTATGCCAAAGAGATGAAACCCACTAACGAAAAAAACAAACAAATACCCAAAATTCCGATTTTTCGGAAATTTTTTTTTCTTAACATAAATTTCCTCCCAAGTCAAGAATAAACAACGAATTGCCCGATATGTGATCTGGATTTATACGTAATTTGTTCCGAATTCCAAATAGCTTTGCCGACCGCTATCCGGTCATAACGATCGGCAAATCGCATGATGCAACCTCGTCAAATACGATCAGCGGGTTGATCTCCCAGGCTGTTTTCCGCGATGAAATTTTCCATTTGGACAAGCAAGGATTTCGTCTCGTTGTCCGTAGCCAGAGTCATCAATTTGGCGATCAACGCGGATACGGTGAGATTTTTCAAGTCTTGCGAAGTCATGCCAAATTTTTCAACAAAACGATGCACTCGCTCCCGAAATTGGGAGGGATCGTCGCCGAAAAATGTCTCTTTCACATCGGTCAGGACATGGCTGCTTTCCACCATTCGATCGACCGCTTTGCCCTGGGTGATCGATTTGATCAGATTATCAAAGAATGTTGTTTCTCCTCCAACAATATCGATGCGAGCGGACTTCAGACCCTCGGTGACAATCTCCGCTTGAGCAAAAGCGATCTCTTTTTGGATGTGAATCTGCGCCAGTTGAATATCTTTGTCCATATTCAACCTCAGCTTAAATTCTTCATGTTGACGTCCCACAGCGTCAAACTTTTTCATGGCTTCCGCTTTTTCCTTGATCCCTTCAGCCTCGGCACTGTATTTTTTCGCCATAATATTTGCCTCGACAAATCCCTTTTTCTCATGCGCGACTGCCATAGCCTGAACGCCTTTGGCTTCTGCCAGAGCTTTGAGCTCCAGCACATTTGCCTCGGCAGAGCCCTGTTTCTCCAACGCGGTAGCTTTTGCCTCCATCACTTGCACCTCAGCCATACCAATGACAGCCTCCTCTTTGGCTTTGGCTTCTGCCAGAGTCTTCATCGCCTCGCTATTTTTCATCGCCGCAGTTTGGTCAGCCTCAGCTTCAATCACCAGTTGTCCGGCTTTGAACTGCGCGGCTTCCTTCTTCGCCTCAGCGGATTTGACCTCCTGCACTTTTGCCTTTTCCGCCAACATTTCCGCATGCGTGACTGAGACCTTTTTCTCACGATCCGCCGTGGCAAACGCCCGAGTATCTTTGATCTTTTCCTCTTCGGTCACGACGTCCTTTTCCACCGCAACCCGTTCTCGAATCACCTCTTGAATATTTCTTTTCTCGGTCTCAATTGCCTTTTCTTTCTCAATACGAGCCAGGAAAACCACTCGCTCTCTCTCATTCGCCTCCAGCATTCGATCTTTCTCAAGCCGCTCGGACTCGACAGCTTCCGTTTTTTCTTTGCTCTTCCGAGCCACGATAATTTGGCGGTTTTTATTCTCCAAAGCGACCTGAACCTGTTCTTCAGTTTCGATCCGAGCCTGCTCGGATTTCCACTTCTCCTCTTGTTCGACCTTGCGAGCAGTCGCCACTTCACGAGCCGTTATCGACGCGATCTCCCGTTTCTGTTTTTCCTGGGATTCGGCAAGTTGACGGTTCAATTCGAGAATAGCTTCCTGTGCCACCACATCTTGTTGGGTGATAGTTTTCTCTTTCTCTCGCTTGATTTCATTAGCCAAAATTGCCTGTTGCGCGGTAATTTTGGTAATTTTTTTAATACCTTGAGAATCCAAAATATTGTTGGGAGAAAGGGAAGATAGCGGGGTCTGCTCCAGATAATCGATTGCCGCGTCATCCAACACATATCCGTTTAAATCGGTTCCGATAATCTGAAGAATTTCAGATTTAAATCGTTCTCTGGAATTGTATAAATCTACAAAATCAAATTGCTTACCAACAGTCTTCAGTGCTTCTGAAAACTTTGCGTCGAACAGCTCAATTAACGCCTGATGGTCTGAGGCGCGGGCGCACCCAATGGATTGCGCCACCTTCAGCACATCGTCCACAGTTTTGTTCACCCGGACAAAAAACGCCACCTCGATATCTGCGCGGACATTATCTGCGCAAATCAGACCGTCCTCGCCGGACCTCTCAATCTCAATGCGCTTGACCGAAATGTCAATCAATTCGGATTGGTGCAGGACCGGAACGACCAACATTCCGGAAAACGTCACCTTAGAACCCCCCACGCCGTTGCGAACCAGAGCCATACCTTGGCGCACCTTGCGATACATCTTGATAATCATAAAAAATGTACCGACTCCGATGATGATAGCCGCTACGATGAGTACTCCTATCATTTCTTGGATCATAATTCACTCTCCATGTTAAAATTTATAAGATAAATCGATATGAAATCATTTAACTATTAAACTTTTCAATTAAATAATAACCCCCATCTTCGGATTCCTCAACTATGAGTGCCCGCGCCCCTTTCGGTATCCTATCGCCCTTTAAGGATTTGACATTCAACAAGATGGAAGCACCGGATGTTGTCACTTCCGCCTGCCCGATCCGATCCGAGTCCGTAGAAATATTTACGATGCAGATATGACCCAAAATAGATTTGATCTGGTTAGGGTCGTTTTCCAGTGCTCGAAAAATTCTGATCAAAGGAGTGGTGGCTAACTTGGTCGCTACCAAAGCGATCAAAAAATTCGGGAATAAAAACAGCAACGCTAACAACACGCTGATGTGAGGATTGAAGTAATAATTGATCAAGACCGAGCCTGCCCACAAAGATAGAATAAAAAAACTCATCACGATCATAAAGGGAACCTGTCCAATGTTTGTAAAACTCAGGACGGAAAAGAAAAAATTTCCTGAGGCGTGACCACCTGACCCGGCGTCCGCGTCTGCATCCATATCAACGTCCGCATCCATGTCAACATCCATGTCCATATCGACATCCATGTCCATATCAACGTCGAGATCTAAATCAAAATCAAAAGAATTGATGTCCAACGCGCCGATGATGACAAATAGCCAATATAGAAAAACCAAACCGAAAAGAACGGTAAAAGGCAAGTTTATCAATAGTAAAGACGCGGTTATCAATTCGCTCATATTTTTTCCTTGCTCTTCAGCTAAAAGTGGATCGGTTGACAATTGCTCTATCTTAATAGGTGAGAATAGAATAGATGATCAGACACGTTTTTTGGCTTCTATGGGCTCCGCCAGAAATTATTATATGCCGCTGTAAGATAGTAATTTCCATCAAAAAATGCAAGCGAATAGAGTCACGGCAGGTTATAAAAAAAATCGATGATCCGGCAGACGTTCCCGCTCGTCCCTCGACAAAAACGTAGCGAGATATTGTCAAATTTTTATAAATTTTACAAAAAAATAGAACTTCTTAACGTATTTTGGCGATAAATTTATTTGCGATTTTTCACATCGGGTTTTATAATAACAGAAGTTTGAAAACTCGTATTTAGATTCATACTTTTTAATCGATTTGGGAGGAATATGCGCGCTTTAAAATCTGTTGTTTTTTTCGTAGTCATTTTCTTAGTTTTTACCGCGTCTGCGGTTCCGGCGCAAATCAATATGAAAATTGATAAAAAGCCGGTAAAAATTCATTCGTATCTCTCTCGATCAGCCCTGGTTCAAGGAGAAAGCGCGTCGATCCTGGTGATCTGTCAAGCACCGAAACAGAGCCATCTGACGGAAAACTTTAACTCTCTGACGCCTCCGGACTCCAGCGATTTTATTTTTTCCGATCCGGTTCTGCCCAAAGGCATTGTCGAAACAGATGAGGACGGGGAAAAAGAGACTCTTTTCCGTGGAGATATCCCTTTTATGATTCAGGTGACCGCGCCGGAAGATATGGCACCGGGCGAGTATCATATCGAATTAAATATGCAGTATCAATATTGCTCGGAAGCACCCTCTTCTATGTGTTTTCCACCGGAGACCAAGATTGTCTCAATCACAATCCCTGTCTCAGAAAAAGGAACCGAGTCTCACCCCGCGAATACACAAATATTCGCCTCGGCTCAACAAAAGTTGTTGAAGGAGGGATATTTTTCCTCTGACAACGAACCAGAAGATGCGTTGCCCACGTTATCCGAACAGAGCGACGGATCCGATAATTCACTGGCGAATCGGGTGCAAAATGCGCTGGAGTCCGGATCGATTTGGGTATTTTTATTGGTATTTTTCGGCGGATTTTTGACCAGTCTGACCCCCTGCGTGTATCCCATGATTCCGATCACCATCAGCTATATCGGAGGGCGCGCAAAAGGAAAAATGCACGGGTTTTATCTCTCGCTATTTTTTGTTTTGGGAATCGCCTTGATGTATTCCTCTTTAGGAGTAATCGCGGCTTCCACTGGCGCGTTATTCGGAAACGCGCTCCAAAATCCGATCGCAGTCACTATCGTGGCTTTGGTGTTCGCGGCAATGGGATTGAGCATGTTCGGACTTTTTGACCTTGCCCTACCCGCATCTTTTCAGACCAAGCTGCAATCTAAGCAACGAGGTGGAGTTATCGGCGCAATCGTAATGGGAGCAGTGACAGGAATCGTGGCTTCGCCCTGCGTAGGACCAGCACTTGTTGTCCTTCTGACATGGGTCGGGCAAACCGGTAGCCTGCTTCTTGGATTCTCATTATTATTTGTCTTTGCTGTCGGCATGGGCATGCTGTTCATCATAATTGGCACATTTTCCGGCGCAATGAGCGCGCTGCCCCAAGCCGGAGCCTGGATGGACAGCGTCAAGCATATATTCGGCGTGGTATTGATTTGCATGTCGGTCTACTACATCGCTCCGATCATGCCCGACGCAACGTATCAAATTCTGGTCGGCTCTCTGTTGATTCTTTTAGGCTCACTGTTCGGAGCGTTTCGAAAAATGCCGCATGAAGAGGGCGTGCATTGGTCGATCGGCATTGCCAAAGGATTCGGGATCATTGCTTTATCCGCTGGAATCTTTTATCTTATTCTGGGACTGGCGGCTCATCATAATGTCTCCTTTGGATCGAGTCATGGACAGAGCAGGTCTGAAATTGGCGCGGGACAGCATGAAACCGTTGCCTGGATCATGTCCGAGAAGGAGGGACTGCACATCGCAAAGAGAGAAAATAAGCCGGTCATGATCGATTTTTACGCGGATTGGTGCGCCGCTTGTGTGGAGTTGGATGAGAAGACTTGGGTCGTGGATTCTGTAAAAAAAGAGTCGGAGCGTTTTGTCAATATCAAGATGGATTTCACCAAAACCAATGCCTCTGAGGTAAAAGAGGCGCAAAAAAGATATGAAATAAAAGGTATGCCAACTGTGATTTTTTTGGACCAAGAAGGAAATGAGCAGCTCCGTTTTGAGGGATTCAAGACAGCGGAACAGGTTCTGAAGATCATGGAGAAGGTCAAATAATAATGAATTTTACGCGCTCGGTTCTCATTGACAAATGTATCAAGATGGGTTAAATTGAATGGCTTTGGTTTTTTTGTAATTAGCATATAGCGAGTTTTGGGACCTCAAAAGGCATTTTTGATCTCGCTGATAACGACGATATAAAAGGAGTGATTATGCGAAAACGATCGTATTATCAAGTGCTTTTTTTTCTGCTTATTTTCTCAACGACGACTATGGGATGCCTCTCTTGCAACAACTCAAAATCCGATACGGGCGAAAAAAGCGAGCAATTTTCCGAGAATCAAGAGGTAGCGACACCGGAACCGATTCCTCCGTATCACCCGGAAACAGTCACTACTGGCGAATGGGCGCAATGGCGAGGACCAAACCGAGACGGTATCTCTCAGGAGACCGGATTGCTGAAAAGTTGGCCGGAAAATGGTCCGAAAGAGTTGTGGCGCATACCTTTAGGAAAAGGTTTTTCTGGCATGTCAATCACCAAAGAGGGACGTTTGTACACCATGTTTTCTATTGAGGACGACGCTTTTGTCGGCTGTTTTGACGCGGCTTCCGGCAAGGAGATCTGGCGCGTACCTATAGGAGAAAACTTTTCTGATAGCCACGGCGACGGTCCACGCGGCACCCCGACCGTGCATGATGGAGTGGTCTATCTGTTCACTGCATACGCCAAGGTCTACGCGTTGGACGCTGAGACAGGTCAAGAACTTTGGACGCACGATTTGGCAACGAAGTTTAAGGCGCAAATCCCTCGCTGGGGATTTTCCTCATCTCTGTTGGTTGAGGGAGACGTGATCTTAGTGGAAACCGCGGGTCTTGACGGTCATCTGTTTATGGGGCTTGACAAGAAGAGCGGCGAGATTGTATGGAAATCTCAAAATGGCGTTGCCGGCTATTCTTCGCCGATAGGGGTCACAATCGGCGGCGTTCGACAAATCATCTTTTTTGTTGGCGACAAAATTATGTCGATCTCTCCGACCGATGGAACCCTGTATTGGGAAAAGAAGTGGGAGACCGATTACAAATGCAACATCGCCACGCCAATTTTTATTCCGCCAAATAAGATATTCATTTCCTCTGGATATGGAGAAGGCTCAGCGATGTTCCAGGTTGATGTGCAAGGAAAAAACGTCACTGCAAGCTCTCTCTGGGAAACAAAAAAGATGCGGAACCATATGAGCAGTTGCGTGCGATATGAAAATTATCTTTACGGTTTTGACGAGAAGGTGTTGAAGTGTATTTCTGTGACCGACGGCAAGGAAAAATGGAAGAAAAAAGGATTCGGTAAAGGCTCGTTGGTGCTGGCAGACGGTCTTCTGATCATTTTTGGGGACGATGGGGACCTGGCTCTGGCAGAGGTGACGCCGGTTGAGTATCGAGAAAAATCCGCTGTCAAGGTATTGGACGATCTCTGTTGGACCAGGCCCTCTCTTGCCGATGGAAAACTCTATCTGCGGAATATGGAAGAGATGGTCTGTTTGGATATCAGGGAGCCGTGATCCGGGAGTCTCTCGAATCTAATCCATTAACGGATAATTTAATTTTATTTAAGGAGGAGAAGAAAAATGAATCGTAAGATGTTGGCAATTTTTATCATACTTTCGTCATGTTCATTTCTTTTGTTATTTGAGATAGCGGTATTTGCTGAAAATCCACCTCAATTTGGAGACTTAGAACCAGGTCCCTATGCGGTCGGCTATGAGGTCATCAGCGTTTTTGATTATAGCCGCACTTTTGATACCCCGAAGTATAACTATAAAGGGGAGTTTCAAGAAGGCGATCGGGCGCGTCCTATTACACTTCATATCTGGTATCCGGCTCAAAAATCGGATGACAACGTCGCTTTGCCGTATAGCGAATATTTTACCCAGCCATTTGCCGTGACCGAGGGGGAACTGAGCGAAGAGAGACAGGCAGAGATTATCCAAACAACTCGCGGAATCATGGGGCCTGAGGTGGAAGAGGCTAAGTATAACGAGATAATGGCGACGCCCACGGCTCTGGTCAAAAATCCGGTGAGACAGGATGGCGAATTTCCTTTGATCATCATCGCTCCCGGTTTCAACCAAAGACCTTCCGCGCATACAGTGCAGGGCGAATATCTTGCTAGCCACGGCTATATCGTCGCTTCCAGTGCGTCTCAGGGCGAGCGGGGGGCGATTACGTACAATCTGCTCGGAGCAAACGCCCAACTGCGAGATATGGAATTTATTCGGGGATATATGTACGACTATGAACACCTTGACAAAGATAAGCTGGGCGTCGCAGGATTCAGTTTCGGGGGCGTTGCCTCGGCTTTGATGATGATGAAAAACACCGATGTGGACGCGTTCCTCAGCCTGGACAGTGTGATCGGTACCGGAGGCGGATTCGGCGCGATGTTTCAGTCTCCTTATTATCATACGACGGACATCCGAGCGGCTGTCATGCACCTGTGGACCGACCCGGATCGAGGCACTTTTAACCCGAATTTTTTAAACTCTTTGACGTATGCCAATACATACATTATCAAGCTGGAGAATATGCGGCACTATGATTTCATCTCCTTTGGGAAAATTTCGGCTATGGTTCCGGGGTTTGCTCCCTTTGGCGGAGAAGTGCGCGGAGACGCCCATCTTGCACAAACTATTGTGAATCAATATGCTCTGAATTTTTTTGACGCGTATGTCAAACGGGATAAAAAAGCACTGACTTTTCTGGGAAATAAACCGACTGACAACGGATTTCCCGCGGATGTAGCGACCGCAGATATTCGCGAAGTGGAGAACCCACCGCCAGGCGAGCGAGATGTGATCGACATGATTATGAATGGAGAAATTGAGGGGGCCGTGAAAATTTTTAAAAGATTTCAGGATGAGGATCCCGAATTGGAGATATTCCAGGAAGGTCCTATGAATAATCTCGGCTATCAATTGGTCGGTCAGCAGCGAGTGGACGACGCGCTCGAGGTCTTTAAACTGAATGTCGAGGCTTATCCAGATTCTTGGAATTGCTATGACAGTTTGGCCGAGGCATACAACCTCAAAGGCAATACGGAAAAAGCGATTGAGTTCTATTCTATCGCGCTGGAAATGAATCCAGAGGACCCTCGGATTACCGGTATCCTGAATAATCTAAAAAATTCGAAGGATTCCAAAAAATAAAATCAGACGGTCATATTTATCGAGCATCTTGCTGTAAGGAGATATAACAATATGAAAAATAGAGGATTATTCATTATTTTTTTCAGCGGGCTTTTCTTTCTGCAGGGCGCGCTGTCACCGGTATTCTGTCAAAATGGGAATTGGACGCAATGGCGCGGTTCCAATCGAGATGGGATTTCCCAGGAAAAAATCCTGAAAAAATGGCCGGAAACCGGACCCAAAGAGTTATGGCGAATTAAGCTAGGAAACGGCTTTTCCGCGATATCCGTAGTGGACGACAAGCTCTATACCATGTTCACAGACGGCAAAAATGAACATGCAATTTGCTTGCTGGCAAAGGATGGGTCAGAGGTGTGGCGCACCCAAACCGACAAAAATTTCCCGGAAGAGTTTGGCGACGGTCCCCGTTGCACGCCTCTTATTGACGGAGACGTTGTCTATGTGATCAGCGCGTATGCCAAGCTGTACGCGCTCAACATCAAGGATGGATCGGAAATATGGTCGCACGATTTCATATCCGAATTCGGCGCGCAAATGCCGAAGTACGCATTTTCTATGACGCCCATTATTGAAGGGGATATATTATACACCGATGTCGGCGGCAAGCGAGGGTATTCGGTGATGGCTTTCGACAAAATGACCGGCAAGGTGGTTTGGCATTCCCAAACTGACATGCCTGGATACTCATCTCCGATTTCGGCGACGATTAATGGATTGAACCATATCGTCTTTTTGACAGGGACAAAAGTAGTCGGCTTAGACCCGATAGATGGGCATCTCTACTGGGAATTTCCTTGGACCACAAACGGATTTATCAACGCGGCAACCCCGATTTTCATCCCTGAAGATAAAATATTTATCTCTGCTGGATACGGAAAGGGCGCGGCGTTGCTTCAGATCGATGTGGAAGGGAAAAATGCAACTGCGAATCTTATATGGGTCGCAAAAAAGATGAAAAATCACATGGCAACATCAATCTATCTTGACGGATATATCTATGGATTTGACGACCGTATCCTGAAATGTATCGATGCGGAAACCGGCAAAATGGCTTGGAAGAATCGGGGATTTGGAGAAGGCACCTTGGTTTATGCCGACGGGCATTTTATCGTGTTAGGCGACAAGGGTAAGCTGGCTCTGCTCAAAGCGACGCCAAAAGCCTTTGAGCAAGTGGCGGATGGTGGAAAGCCCCTGAATGATAGTTGTTGGACCGTGCCGACTCTGGCTAATGGCAGGCTCTACCTCCGAAGCAAGACCGAGGTGGTTTGCTTTGATCTGAAGCCGAAATAATAAAGGAACTGCGTGTTCGATCCAAATTTTTTTAGAGAAAAGATGCAAAGACACTACGGCGTCCGCCGCGCTTTAGTGTCTTTGCGCTAAATAAGTCGATTTTTTTTTCAATTTTTACTGAAGGAACAAATTTATGCTGGCGGGAAACACAACCTCTCCTTTTATAACGCGATTATTACCGATTCTTACGATAGTTTTTTTATTTGGAGCAAATCCGGTATCCGCGGAAGAGACGCACTACAGCTCGGGCGATACAATTTTGGTCGTGGGTCAACGAAATGAGACCATACCAACCATGAACGATATTGCGACAAAGTTATTGATTCCGCTCCGTCTGACTCCGGTCAGCGTCGGAATTGTGACGGAAGAACTGAATCGCGCGCAATGCAACACAACGCTCGGGGACGCGATGAAAAATGTCGGCGGCGTCAATTGTCAGACCGGGTCAGGCACGCATGACGTATTTATCATGCGCGGTTTCGGCTCTTTAGAAAACGGATTGATCCTGACCGACGGCGCGGCGGATCCGAAAGTGACCTCTTATAATCTGTACAATCTGGAACAAATCGAGGTCTTAAAGGGCCCCGGCGCATTTCTATACGGCGGCAGTCCCCTGTCCGGCACGATTAATCTCTCGACAAAAAAACCTCTTTTTGACAACTTTTTTAACATAACTGGTTCTGCTGGTCGCTTTCAGACACGTCGATCCACGATCGACATGGGCGCGACAAACCCTGATCAAACTCTCGCGGTTCGGGTTAATGGGATGTACCAACAATCGGATAATTATCGAGACGAAAAAAAATACGACGCATCCGCGATCAACCCGGTCGTGAGTTGGAGGCTTGGAGCCCGCAGCCAAGCCCGTCTCAGCTTCGAGTATGTGAATAACAATTATCAACCAGACTACGGGTTGCCGCTCATTTTTGACATGGCAACGCAAAGCCTAACCCGTGCGCCGGATGATATCCCCAAAACGAATTCTTACCAGGTCCCGTTCGACGACTCGGATCAAAAAATCATTCGTATCAAGGCGGATTGGCAGACAAAAATCAATCCATCTCTTGTGATTCGCAACAAGTTTTATTATACAGACCTGGATTGGGAAGCGAAAGGAACTTTGTTGCTCGGAGCACGTCCTATTTTCTATGGTGAAGACCCTTACGGAGTGATTCGTTCGCTCACTATTCTGGACGACCGGCAAAAGCTGGTCGGAAATCAGCTGGAGGCATTGTGGTTTGTCGATACGGGGCCCCTGCGGCACCACCTGATAATCGGGCTCGAGGCAAGCCAATTGACTGATAAATATCAGATGGACGTAGCCCAACTTCCCCCTATTAATTTATACGACCCAATTGAGTACGCAACCGAGGAGTCATTGCTGATTTTCCCCTATCTCACCGCGGATGCCACGAGCCAAGTGATTGCCGGTTACACGGTGGATCGGATCACTTTCTCAGAAAAGTTTCAGGCTTTTCTGGGCGGACGGTATGATATGATCGATTACGAGGAGACTTTGGTCAAAACCGAGCGAGATTATCAAAAATTCAGCCCGTTAGCAGGCGCGGTCTTTGCCCCGACAGAAGAGTTGTCGTTTTATGGCAGCTTTGGAAACGCGTTTGCCCCGCCCTCCACCCGCGTGATCGGAGAGAGAGAAGCGGAAAAGAGCGAGCAGGTTGAGATCGGCGTTAAATCAAGGTTGTGGCAGGGACGGTTGCGCGCGACATTGGCATTGTATCAATTAGAGAAAGATCACATCGCAATACCGAATGAGACTGGCGTTATAAATGAAATCGGCAATCAGAAAAGCAAGGGAGCGGAGTTGGAGATCACGGTCGAAGCGGCTTCGGACTGGATCGTGTGGGCTTCCTACTCCTATGTCGATGCGGAACTGACAGAATTCTGGGAAAGACCCCAGGTCGGAGTGGACGAAAATCAACAGCCGATCTATCAATCCATGAACCGTTCTGGGAATCGCCCCGCTTTTACGCCGGAGAACCTCTTTAATATCTGGACTACGAAGGAATTCTCTAACGGATTCGGCGCGGGTGTGGGAGCGCGTTACTATAGCTCCCAGTTTATTGCCTCGGATAACGCTTTTAAGATTGATGGAGCTTTTATCCTGGACGCGTCTCTGTCCTATCAAATCGGAAATTTCCGTTGGTCTGTGAACGGTAAAAATTTGACGGATAAATCGTATTATACTCGCGGATTCGGATCCTCTTCTGTGATTCCGGCTCATCCAATAGCTGTCTATGTTGGGATGGAGTTCTCTTTATGAGCGCGCAACTTAATATAGCCGCCTTAGATAGCTGTAAAGTTCATACGAGCTTTTGCTTTTTTTATCCAGCCCGAAAGAGAGGACTCCCGAAAAATGACAATGGAAACTGATAATAAAAAAATGAGAAAGGAGCAGTCGAGAGATGAGGAAAAATCGATCTCTCAAGCTCATGACGCCGCGTTTAAGTCGGCTTTTCAGCAGAAGGAACTTGCTATAGACTTCTTCCGTAACTATCTTCCAAAGTCAATTATTCACCATATTGATTTTGCTCATATAGAGAGAGCTATGTGGATGAGAAGATGCGGGAAAAGCATTCGGATATTATTTATAAAACGAAAATAAAAGATGATGATGGGTTCCTATACATCTTATTTGAGCACCAAAGTCGCCCTGATCCATTGATGTCATTTCGACTCCTTTCTTACATGGTGAATATCTGGAATGTGCATCTTGATCAAATCGCTAAGGATAAAAAAAAAAAAAGAAGCGAGAGAGTCCGAGGAGAAATCAAAAAGGAGAAAAGCCGTTAAGCTGCCAGCCATTATACCGATTGTCTTATATCATGGTCAAAAGCGGTTTGGGACAAATCAAAGTCTTATAAATATTGTTGCGAACGGGGAAGCCTTTTCAGACTATATCCCTGATTTCAGATACAAATTGATCGACTTGGGTAAGTATGAAGACGACTTTCTTACTTCTATAGGTAAAACCGCATTAAAAGTCGTTCTTCTTACCATGAAGCATATCTTTGACGCCGATGTGAATCAATTATTGGATAAACCTCTTAATTTATTAATATCATTAGAGATACAAGATAGCGTCAGGATGATCAGGACTTTGGAATGGCTGCTGCGCTACACCTACAATGCGAGGTGTGAAGATGAAATAGCACTGCAAGAAACGATTAACGAGAAAATAGACAAATTTCATGGCGAAAGAACAAGGAGGGCGGTTATGACTGTTGCTGACCAATTAAGAGAAGAAGGATTTAAAAGGGGCATGGAAAGGGGCATGGAAAGGGGTATGGAAAGGGAGAGGTTGAAAAATGTATCCAAGATGCTTAAGGCCGGGATAGAAATCAAATTGATTAGGCTGATAACCGGTTTGAGTATTAGTGAAATCACGAGATTAAAGAAAATAAAGCTTAAATAACTTTTCGGCTTTTAAAAGGCGTTTCTTAACCATTATTTTTTATAAGGCTAATATTCATAATATAAAGAGAGGATCGTTATGAAGGCAACAATAAAACAAAAAGAGGATGTTTTAGTTTTTCTTATGAAAGGCGATCTGACATCGGAGTTCGTCAACGATTTTGAATCGAAGCTCAAGAACGAACTGAAACGCGGCGCAAAGAAAATATTGATCGTAATGGACGCGGTGAGTCGTATCGACGACATTGGTTATCAAATACTTGGTTCTTGTATGGCCGCGTCGAATCGAAATGGAACGAATTTTGTATTATACTTTGAGAATCCGGATCGACTTGAGCAGTTTAACCAATCATCCTACGCTGAATTTTTCAACATTGTCACCGATATGGGAGACGCCAAGCGAGAGCTTTCCAAGCCGCGCAGAAAGCAGAAATAGTTATGCCAAACCGAGGTTCCTGGGTCGAAATTAACTTGGGACGCCTGCGCCGAAATATTCAGCGGATTCAACATCGGAGTAAAGCCGATATTATCCTGCCAGTAAAGGCGGACGCTTATGGACACGGCGCGGTCGAGACAGTTAAAGTAGCCCGAGAGTGTGGGATCGATTTCTTTTGCGTGGCAAATGTGGGGGAAGCCGTCGAGCTTCGACAGGCGGGCGTTCAAGATAAGATTTTGTTAGTCGTTCCTTTGGTGAAGGACGACTGTGAGGCGATCATTCAGTATGATCTGCGACCGACAATCTGCAACGTCTCCGCAGCTCGCGAATTATCAAAAATTGCGCTGAAGACGCGACACATGATCCGCGTGCATCTGGAGGTCGATACCGGCATGGGACGAGGCGGTGTTTGGCACCACGATTTTCTTCCATTTTTCAGAGCTGTCGTCAATATCCCAGAAATTCGGATCGAGGGAATTTATACCCATTTTGCTAGCGCGGACGAGGGCGATCTTTTTTTTACGGAAGAGCAACTGCGCCGTTTTCGATTAGTTCTATTCCAAATAGAATCCCTTTATAGACAGCGCATACCTATCATCCATTCCGATAATTCCTCCGCGATTCTCCAGCTTGGAGCCGCTGGGTTTTCTCATGTCCGCCCTGGTATCGCAGTATATGGATATTACCCGTCCCGGCATATCCAAAAAACGATCAAATTGGAGCCGGTCATGTCCTGCAAAACAGAACTGGTACATATTCAGGATATTCAAAAAGGACGCAGCGTTAGCTATAACCGCACATATTTTCTGCGGGAGGATTCGCAAGTAGGCGTGATCGACATCGGGTACGCGGACGGATACAGCAGGCGGCTTTCCAACCGAGGAAAAGTATTGCTTCGTGGAAAAAAAGCTCCGGTAATCGGCGCAGTCTGCATGGATATGACGATGGTCAATCTTGAAAATATCCCATACGCCAAAATCAATGACGAGGTCGTGATTCTTGGTCGCCAGGGTAATGAAGAAATTACGATTGAGGAGCTGGCAGAGTCTATCGGAACGATCCATTATGAGGTGGCGACGCTGTTGGGACTGTTGAATAAACGCGTCTTTATCGATGAGGTGAGTCCCCATGTCAAAAACGTTCTGTTCCCATCAAATAATTCAAAATCTCCTCTGGAACGCGCGCATTGATCGCCATGGACTTCATCTCTGAGACTACCTGCGCCCACTGCTCCGCGTCTGATTTATAGCCGCTGTGCTGCGCCAAAAGATCATGGATAACCTGTTGTTCCAACTGCTTTCGACTCGACCCAACATGGTGCGCGGCAATAGGCAAGTCTGTGGGAACGGCTGTAAATTTTATCAAAGCAACGATCGCGCCGACCCGATCTTTAACGCGCTTCTCGATTCTTTTAATATTCAATTCATGCCGCTTGAATCCCAGTCGTCCCTGCAGAGAAAGCTCCACCACAGGCGGTAATGACCAATCCTTTTTGATCCGATCAATCTTCTCGTTGACTGCATATTCCGCCTCTTCAGCAGACGGAAAAGCCGTCAGGTCAATCTGACGACGGACAAATGGGCGTCGATAATAATCTTGCATAAGTTCTGTCCGACACGAGCCGTTTTCCACTGTTACCAACAGCGCGCCCCGCTTCTCCTCCACCTCGGACACAGAGCAGGATTCTGGAGATCCGGGGTTGTGAACCCAGTCGTCAATAGTAAAATATTTGTGGAAATGCCCCAACGCCAGATAATTGACCGCGCCGCGCAATGGAGCGAGTTGTTCATAGCTCACTCCTCCGGCAAATTGATTGATAAATCCGCCCACCCCAAGATGCATCATCAGTGCCGTGAACTCTGCTCGCGGCAATTCGCGGATCGCATCGGCGAGCTCTGGGATCACCCTTGCCACGCTGCTGCCATACCATCTGGAACCGATCACTCGCACGCCGTTCAGATCTATATAGGAGCCTTTTTTGGATCGGGCGTCCCACGGCTCCAATCGGAGACGCGGTTTTTCTTTTTTCATCACAACCGGTTCGAGAAGGATTAGCAGACCTAAACCAGACAAAAAAGAGAGCCAATTCGCACTGTCGTCAAAGGGCCTGTTGTCATGATTTCCCTCAATCGCAAGCACGGGAATTCCGGCTTTTTCCAGTTTTTTCAAAACTGAAATTCCCTGGTTCATAGTGACAGGCAATATCTGACGTTGGTCGAAAAAATCTCCGGAAACAAGAACAAAATCGACTTTATCCGGCAACGCATACCGATTGATAACGTCTCTAAAGGCATAAAAAAAATCTTTCTGTCGCTTTTTGGAATTGTACTGATTATAACCAAGATGTAGGTCGGCGAGATGTAAAAATTTTGTCACAGATTTCTCCAGAATTTCGAATTATAAAGAAGTAGGGGGTATATTTATAATATATTTTCTATTTTAATTTGATCAGTTAAACATATCTCATCTATTCCAGGTACGATATCATGGGCGGGCTCTTCATTAAAAATTTCCAACCGCAACCATGTGAGAAGTAACACAACCAGGATGATGATCAAAATTAGGACAAACTTGATGAATGTGCTGTCTTTCAGGGATTCTTCTTTTAGGGTCATATCATTTTCCTGTAATCGTCAAGAATCTGGCGAATTGTTCGAACAAAATTCTCAATATCCACCTCGGTTGTGTCAAACGAAGTCATCCAGCGAACCTCAGAATGGAATTTGTCCCAAACGTAGAAAAAGTAATGTTTTTTATAATGTCTGGGTGAACGCCGGAGTTGTTGTCGCTAGCAAAACTTCGCAAATTCTACCTTTTTTTAGGAGAAAACTTCCAATCAAATCATCAAGCCCACCAGTGTCATAAACAGATAGAAGTTTATCATAATTTCGTCGGGAGATCAAGTTTTTTTTTGATCTCGCGGATCGATCAGCGTTCTATTTTGATGGGGCATGGGGTATCTATTTCTATCGACTCAAGACCGAATCCGGCTTTGGCCAGCCCAATTGTGCTTGATCTCTGGGGCGCGGCTGAACAACCGATCCTGTTTACCTCGTTTAACAAAAAGCAGTGGGTACAGAGGCGCATCCCGCTATAAAAAAGTTATTGACTTTTGAGATTAATATAAGGTATATTGTCGATGAGGGCGGAAATTATCAAGCCGAAAATTTACGATTTATGACAAATTATGAGGAGAGAATATGAAACCGAAATATGGAGCGGTGGTTTTACGATGGATCCTGATGTGGATATTTTTGGCTCTATTGACGCCAAGCTTGACGTATGCTCGTCAGGCGGCAGTTTATGAGGCGTATCGTATTATGATCGAAAATCGTAAGGGTGGTGGGATTTCCCTGAGCGGGGATCAAGGCAACACCTGGCAGAGTGTCGGAAAGGTGACCAGGCCCGCCACTCATGTCGATAAGAGCGGGTTTCCTCGAAGTTCTCAGGCGGGAGATCTGACTGTATGCGAGATAGCGGCGGATCATATCTTGGTAAAAATCACGCAAAATTATGAAGATCGACGCTATCGTTACGGTCGGGGGACCCTGTTTGGTCTATTTTCGCTTGAGGCGGCTCACCTTCAGAAAAAATATCGAGACGACAATACCATGATCTACACTGACATTCCCGCAGGCAGCGGTATTTTCGGAAAATACGCGCCTCTGTTGGGCAGCCGGTTCTATCTTGCCAACGGCAATAGACTGGCGATCCCCCAGCCCGATTTTGTTCCTCGTGAGGGCGACCAGATCATAATTATCGTGGAGAGCTACGTGAAAACCATCCGCTACGTCGTGTTTGAGAATCGATTCGGGGGGGAAATTACCGCGCACTTCACCGATGGCGACACCCTAATAGTCGGCTCGGTGCTGCGTCCTGTAGAGGGAGTCGGTCGCTTTATCGGCACAGAGTTTCTCGGTCCTGGAAAGGTCAGGCAGAATCACGGAAGTTCCATCGGTATTTCCACTTCGCGGCGAATCGGGAAAAAAATCCGCTCCTTAAACGACTACCGGGGGGGATTTCAGATCGTCACTTCCGAGCATATTTACGACTCGGAGCTTTTGCCCGCTCGCGTCTCTTCGCAATGGATGGTCGTGGGACCGGCTTTGTCAGAAACCGGTCGCTATATTGATCAACGTTATCCCCTTTTCTCACGGTTTATCACACCTGGAATGCGGGTAGAGGCGCGGATTGATAACAAATCTTGGGAGCCAATGCCAGAGATGACCGGTGATGAAAAAGAGGCTTTTCTTCCCCGTCAACTGACCAAATATTTTGAGGCAAGATACGTCAGACGCGGGTTGACCCATATCCGTCTTATTAACCCTCATTCAAATTAATTCAGCATGGGACAGCGACAGTGAATCGGACAGGCTTTATTTCTTTTATGCTTCTTTTGATCTTTGCGACAAGCCTATCGTCGCCGCGTAGAACCGCGGCTATCGAGGGGAAAGAATTTGTTCCGAAATTCGATAATCCAGCTCTGGAATCGTTTCAGATCGTCGCTCCTCAGGAATATATTCGACAGCGCACTGACGAGCTGTTTCGTTTATTGGAGGAATCGCCCCAAACGCGCCAAAATGCGCCTGGATGGGTGAGCGCGATGAAGGTTTCCTACGGCGGTATCGGACATAATCACTTTCAGGGGATACTGACCGGTAAGCGGAAGTTAAACAGTGCCATTGCTCTATTTAACTTCCGAAATGAGTATGATTTTGGTCCACATGAAGAGCGAAGTCTCCTTTTCTCCACTGCTCACCAATTATCCTCTCGATTCCTGCTGCAGACTGCAGTCGATCTTGGATTACAGCGCCGACCCTTTCCCGATCCCGATTACGTGGACGACTATCCAGCAATCGGGACAAAAGGATATCGCCAATCCGTCGCTGTCTATACCCGAGATTTTAAGCGACAACGGATGATTCATAGCCGATTGGAGCTCACTCACACCTCGTATCAGGAAAAGCCAAACGTGGATAGCGCGCAGAATTGGAAATTTGGGTTTTCCAGAATCTATCAATTTTTCTTTCTGAATAATCAGCCCGCATCGCTCGATTTCTATTTTTCAGGAGATCGGCTGAAAAAATCGAACAAATCCTATCTTCGCACCTGGAATCAGGTTAATTTTTCCTTCAATGTGAACGGTCCCGCGGAGACCTCGCTGCAAGCCGGTTTTCAACTGATGGGTTTTTCAAGATACGACAACTCTTTTAAGCTGGGATTTGGACCGAGATTTGAAATTTTCAAACGATTTTCTAAACAAATTTATGGACGAGCCAGCTTTCTGTCCCGTCATGTGCAACCTGGATTTTCTGAAATATATTACTATAAAGGATTGGGCGATTTTGCATACAACGATCAGGGCGAGGTAAAGGACGGCGAGATCAATGAGCCGGCCTGGTTGCGTCAACAATTGACCTTTGTTCTGTCCGCAGAAGAGAAGGTCTCGCTCTATCTTGAGCAAAAATATCGCTCGCAATTCTACTTTTGGGAAGACACGGATCAAGACCAGATCCCGGAATCCCATTTTACCAATCAGGATATGCTCATCGCTCTGGTCGGGCTGGATATCGAAACCAGACCGGCTCCCCATTTCACCCAGAACCTGAACTTCGAGATCGAAAAACAATTTCACGGCGATTCTATTTTCCCGAATATCAGCGACATAAAATTGCGCGGTCTCCTCCGGATCAATCTGAGCGATATCTCCTTGTTAAAGTTCCTTTTTCGTTATCAGAGCGGGTCGTATAAAGATAGAGAAAAACAGGAGGAAATCCCAGACAACCTTCGTATGGATTTTCTCTTCACGCAATATGTGAGCAAAAATTTCACCCTGTTGGTAGAAGGTTTAAACGTAGCCGGAACCGATTATTATAACGAATATGGACTGAATGAACGAATTCGCCGTTATCGATTTGGGGTGAATATTGTCTATTAGCTGGGTACATGATTTGCTCAAGCCTATGTCTCGCGACATGCTGAAGAATCAAGCAGGTGCAAAGCGCAGGCAAAAAGGAAAGTGATTTGTGGAACTGACGCGTCTGGAGATTATCGGCTTTAAATCATTTTATAACAAGACCGAGCTTATTTTTGGTCAGGGAATAACCGCGATTGTCGGTCCCAACGGCTGCGGCAAATCGAATGTCAGCGAGGCGATTCGATGGGCGTTGGGCGAGCAGAATTCCCGTCGTCTGCGCTGCGAAAAGATGGAAGAGATTATTTTTGCCGGGACAAAAAATCGTCCACCCGGAGGCATGGCCGAGGTATCGATTACCTTCAGCAACGAACAGGGTGCCCTGCCAGTCGATCTCTCCGAAGTGACGCTCACTCGGCGGCTGTTTCGATCCGGAGAAAGTGAATATCAGATCAACCGCAAGCCGTGCCGACTGAAAGATATCGTAGATATGTTCATGGATACCGGCATGGGGACAGACGCGTACTCCCTGTTAGAGCGGGACATGGTCAACTCGATTTTAAGCTCCCGCACCGAGGATCGCCGTTACCTATTCGACGAAGCCGCGGGAATTATGAAGTATAAGGCGCGGCGGCGATCCACCCTAAAGAATCTAATAGCGACTGAGAACGATTTACTTCGACTGGATGATATTGTGGGCGAGGTGGATAAGCAGATCGGCTCGCTCAAACGTCAGGTCAAAAGAGCCGAGACCTATCAGCGTTATCAACAGGATTTGGTGGAAACTGAGACTGCTCTGGCTTATGGAAAATACCGTCAGGCACTCTCGGAGGAGGAGCCGCTTGTCCGTCAAAAACAAGAGTTTGGCGACAAGTTGCAGGGATTCTCAGTCTCGATCGAAAAGCAAGACGCGGATATCGAGGCACTGCGCCAGCAAACTTCCGAACGGGAAGAGGAGGCAGTCGCGGCTCGTAAGTTGTTAAGCAATATATCGAAAAAGAATAAGCGGCTGGATGATGAACTGCTGATCAATCGAGAACGGCAGACCGCGCTGGAAAATCAAATCGCTCGGTATAATAGAGAAATTGAGCAATTAAAAAATAGACGGGGACGGTTGGACGTTGAATCAATTGAGACTGAGCGAGCCAGCATCGAGACAAAAGAAAATATTGTGGAATTAGAAAAAATTTTTCAGACTGCAAAATCTCAGCGCAACGCTACGACTATCAAAATTAAGGAGCGCGAGCGGAATATTATTGGAATCGAGAATAAAACACGGACTATTTTACGCCAACGCCTGGGTCTGGAAAATGAACTGAAAACATTGCAGCAACGGGATCGAGAGATGGAGACACAGCTCCAGAGATTTCAACGGCAATTGGTTCAAATGGGCGAAGAGCGGCATGTCAAAAGTGAAAATCTGGGAAATTTTCGGCAGGATTTTGACGAGCTGCAAAACGCTGTCCGCCGACTGATCATCGATCTTCAACGTCAGACCGCTGATATGGAGAAATGTCGATCCAAACATTCGGAGGTGGTGGCTCGGGCTCAGAAAACAAGAGAACAGCTGGCTTCTGTCCGATCGAATCTGCATGTACTGATAGCTCTTCGCGATCGTTACGAAGGGTTTGAGAAAGGCGTGCGCCGTCTGATGACTCGCAAAAACGCGACAGGATTGCAAGGAGTGTTGACCGATTTTATCTCGACAGATCCAAAGTATGAGACTGCTATCGAGGCTGCGTTAGGACAAAAACTTCAGTTGATCGTGACGGATCGTCTGGACTCGGTTCATCAAGCCGCGACCTCGCTGACAAAAGAAAAAAGCGGAAGGGCGTGCTTTTTCCCGATTACGGCTCTGACGCATTATGAACAGAGGCAAGACGCGCATATTGGCGACGCGGTCGGTCGAGCGGTCGATCTGGTTCGAGCCTCTGAGAATCTGCAGGAATTGATACAGACCTTATTGGGCGATGTGTGGGTGACCCACGATCTCCAGAAAGCGATCGAACTGCATGAGCGATACCCGGAAGGTCGTTTTGTCACTTTGAACGGCGAGGTTGTAGAGAAAAACGGAATTATCATAGCGGGATACACAAATAGTGGACAAGACGGCAGTTTGCTGGCTCGTAAACGGCGGATCAACGCGCTGAGCAAGAATAAGGATTCCCTTTTAACGCGTCTAAAAGAGTATGAAAGTCAGTGCCGGGAGTTGGATCAAGAAACGCTTGAGTTGAAGCGAGAGCAAAAAGATATAGAGCGAGAGCTTCAATCCCAGCGACAGAAATTGCAATCTACAGAGCGTCAAATTCACGCGCTTTCTTACCAATTGGAGACGCTGGATGAGCGGGAGATCGGGCTGGCAGAAATGATTGCCGAGCGGAAGGATAATAAAAAAATTTCAACGGAGAAAATTCGACAGTTAAGCGCGGCGTTTCAGAAGATTAACGAAGAAAGTCGGCAAACGGAAGAGACATTGCAACAACATCGCTCGGATCTGAAAATTGGCCGTCAGAAGGTCGGTAAGCTGAACTCGGCTTTGAATAAGGCGCAAATCGATCTTATATCGATTCAAGGGAAGCTGGAGAAACTGGAATCCGATCGGCGTCGGATCGAGGAGGCGACTCGGGATGCGACTCGCGCTATTGCACATCGTGAAAAAGAGGCGACTGACGCAGATCAGGCGTCCTCGGATCTGAAGGACCGACGTGCAAAGTTGGAAATTTTGTTGGAAGAACAGCATAAAAAAGAAGAGAAACAGTCTCAAATTGTGAATCGATTGCGGGACGCCATACAGGTGTTGACCAACCGAATTCGACAGATCGAGCAGTCAATCCGCCAAGTTCGCCAAGATCGAGAGAAAATGCAACGGCAAGTCCATAAAATCGAGCTGCGGTTGGCACAATTGGGACAGGAGCGTCGGGATGTGATCCTCCGTTTAACGGATGAACATCAGATCGACGTGACCCAGATTCATGAGGAACCAGAAAAGTTGAAGGATTGGAAATCGAACCAAGGACATATCGACTATGATAAGGGCGAACAGTACGCGCAGGAGTTGCGTCAGCGAATCCGCTCGCTGGGACCGGTCAACTTGATGGCTATCGACGAATATAAAAGAGAGTCGGAACGGCATAAGTTCTTGTTGAGTCAGAAGCGAGACCTGGAAGAGGCAAAGCGGTCGTTGAAGACCACATTGACCCAAATTAATAAGAAGGCGAGGGAACGGTTTCGGGAGACATTCGAGAAAATCAGAATGCAGTTTGTCACTGTTTTCCATACGCTGTTTGAGGGCGGGGAAGCAGACCTGATCCTGGAAAAAAATGTCGATTTATTAGAGGCGGGAATCGATATTGTCGCTCGACCAAAGGGGAAAAAATTGCAAAGCATCCAATTGCTCTCCGCAGGCGAGCGGGCTTTGGTTGCGATCTCGCTGCTATTTGCGATTTATTTGGTAAAACCCAGCCCCTTTTGTATATTGGACGAGATAGACGCGCCTCTGGATGACGCCAACATCGGTCGTTTTACAAAAATTTTGAAGCAGTTGACCCAACGCTCCCAGTTTGTGATGATCACCCACAACAAACGCACCGTCGAGATCGCCAATCGGTTATATGGGGTGACAATGGAGGAAGCCGGCGTATCTCGGCTGGTCTCCGTGAAATTTGAAAGTAATAAAAAAATCGGTTCTAAGCCGTATGTATGACAAAGGGATCGCCATGAATGTGAGTCAAGGGAAAATATTGGTCGTTGACGATAACCTGGTCAATTTGGACGTGCTGGCCGATTTTCTGGACGACGACGGATATGAGACGCTATTTGCCACTGACGGAAACAGTGCTCTGGAACGAGTTCCGTTGGCTCGTCCCGATTTAATCTTATTAGATGTTCTCATGCCAGGAATCAGCGGATTTGACGTTTGTAAGAAACTAAAAGAAGACGAAGAGACACGGAATATTCCGATCATTTTTATGACGGCTCTGTCCGATGTGGAAAGCAAGGTGAGAGGCTTCCGGCTGGGAGCCGTGGACTATATCACTAAGCCGATCAATATGAGTGAAGCGTTGGCGAGAATACGCACCCACATGACAGTGCAAAAGCTGCAAAATGATCTCAAAAAAGCCCTACTTCAAGAAAAAGAATTGAATCGGCTCAAATCCAGATTTATCTCGATTGTGTCCCATGAGTTCCGCACCCCTCTTACCTCTATCTCCTCGTCGGCACAGCTCTTGGAGTGCTATTTCGATAGGCTGACAGAGGAAAAAAAACGGGTGCACTTGCACAAAATCCAAACTCAGGTCCAAGAGATGACCGCGCTGTTAGACGACGTCCTTTTTATTGGTCGCTCGGAAGCGGGGCGGCTTGCCTTTAACCCGGAATTGTTGAATATCGTTGATTTTTTTCAAGAAATCGTCGAGGAATTTCAGTCTACGTGTGACGAGGAGCACATTTTAAATTTTATCTCTAAAACAGAACGTGAAGAGGGAAGATTTGATAAAAAATTGTTGCGCCATATCCTTTCCAATTTGCTTTCCAACGCTATTAAATACTCTCCATCTGGCAGCGTTATCGAAATTGGTCTAGAAAGCCGCCCCAAAGAGACTATTTTTACAGTGAGAGATCATGGTATCGGCATCCCCGAAGAGGATCAGGAGCGTCTGTTCAGCTCATTTCATCGCGCGGGAAATGTCGGCACAATCCAAGGTGCCGGACTCGGATTATCAATTATAAAAAAATGTGTGGATTTGCATCAAGGAGAGATCGAATTTGAGAGTGAGGAGGGGCTTGGCGCTATTTTTACAGTCACAATTCCGCACTGACGAGGCTTTCTTTGCGGCGACTTGAAATAATTTTGCATCTCTATCTCTTTTTTCTTGACAATGCCCCATTCGTTTTTTATATTTACAAACTTAGAATTTAAGAATTCTTGTTCTTAGTTTTTTTATCAGAATTTGATTGGATTTGGGGGATCGTCTAATGGCAGGACATATGACTCTGGCTCATAGAATCGGGGTTCGAATCCCTGTCCCCCAGCCAGAAAATTACATGGCGCATTCGTCTAGGGGTTAGGACGCCGCCCTCTCAAGGCGGTAACACGGGTTCAAATCCCGTATGCGCTACCATTTCCGTGCGCCCATAGCTCAATTGGATAGAGCGTCTGACTACGGATCAGGAGGTTAGGGGTTCAAATCCTCTTGGGCGTGCCAGTGGAAAAAGGTCGGACTCCTAAACGGAGTTCGACCTTTTTTTCGGTAGATTTACTCGGGGGGACGATTCGAACTGCCCGCCGTCAGGATAACGGCATGACTTTCTCAGAAACTTTACCGCTCAAACCCGCCGAATAACTCGAGTTATGAATTTAATCCCTGTTTTATTCAAGATAGTTCACTATAGATAAAAAAGGAATTCGTATGCCCCGAACCATATTAATCGCCGAAGATTCTTCGTCTATATTGATTACCATCACGAAAATGTTGGAATTTGAGGGGTTTCATGTTCTCAGCGCGCAAAACGGACGCATTGCTTTGGAGATTTTGGAAACGCGTGTGCCAGACTTGATCATCACCGATATTATGATGCCTTATGTAGACGGGTATCAACTTTATGAAAAAGTGCATAAAAACCCAAGGTTGGCAGGAGTTCCTTTTATTTTTTTGACGGCTAAAGCGACTCGAAAAGATATCCGAATCGGCAAAGAAATGGGCGTAGACGACTATTTTGTAAAACCTTTTAATTCCAAAGATTTATTGACATTGAAGACCAGGGATACGGCGTTTCTGAGATTGACATGCCATTTATTTTCGATAAATTTTATCAATGCGATAAGAAATTGAAAAAAAATGCAAGGGATTGGGTTGGGTTTGCCATTGGCAAAAGTGATCTCTGAGCTGCACCAAGGTCAGATTCTCGCTACAAGCACAGCAGGTATGGGAGCCGTCTTCTCGGTAAAACTTCACCACGAGCAATCATGAATAGACAAAATCTGAAACGTGTTTGTATGGTTTTATGTAGCGTTTTTAACAGCGATGATACATCTTTCATAAAAATCGTAAAAAGGGCTTGACATGCGGCTTAAGCGCTATAACTTTTTAAGTAATTTGTTAATGTGACTTTTTTCTTTTTAACATGTGAGTTATTATGGATAATACGACGACGAAAATGATAGATACGACTCCATCGAAGCATGAATGGTATCAAGAAGCTAAGGATAATGCCGAAGCCGTTGATTTTGAGCTGACTAATTTAATTTATGACCATCTGAAAAAGAGTCGTTTGGATTATCGAGGATTTTGGAATCATGCCCGCCAGATTTCAGATATGTTCAAAACTATCAATCCTTTGTTGCGTGAGGATCGGCAACAATTATGGGACAGATTTAATGAAATTCGAGATCAAGTCCGAGAGCGAGGGGAAAAGGAGCGCCGGCTCTGTCAAGAACATTCCTCGAAAATAAGAGAGAAAGTTGAGAAAAATTTGGAGCAAGCGCAGGAAATAATACTCTCCGCAGAGGGTAAGGAACCACTTCGAAAGGCAAAAAGTCTTATCGATAGGACCACAGGAATTCTTAAAAAAGAACAAAATGCGACCCGTAAAGGCTTGTCTGCCGATCCGCCTGTCGATCCTATCGGAACGATTGAAGTGAGAATGGCGCGAGAAGACGTGGAGCTTTGCTGGAGGTTTGTTCGTAAAATTCGGGAAACGCTAAAAGAGAAGCGTGGTCTGATTTTGGATCGTAACTATTCAGAATTGAGCCAAGAAGGAAGCCAAGCGGTGGAAAACGCCCAAGAAAAAGACCCCTATGTAGCTCTGGAGAGTATTAAATCGATTCAGGATCGTTTGAAAAATAGTTGGGTCACGAGAGAGCAGAGAGAAAAGCTCAGGGACTTGTTGAACGGCGCGTGGCAAATCGCTATTCAGAGGGTCGAGGAACGAAGAGGAGAGCGAAAACGTCAACATGAGGAATGGCTACAACGGATGACGGATCATCTTCAACGCTGGGAGTCTTTATTTGGAAAGAATGAGCAGATAGTCGCTGACTTGAGAGAGCAAATTGAAAAACTTGAGAATGATGTCGAGAACTCGATCAATGCAGACTTTATCGACCGAGCTAAAAATTGGATCGGAGAAAAGAAAACGAAAATTCTCGATATTGAAAGAACAAATCGTGACCTGGAGAGAAAAATAAAATCGGTGAAAAATAAAATCGGTAGAGCGAAAAACAGTAGGGAGCATGACTACGCTTATCTACCCTCTGATTCTTCGGAGAACTCCTCGGACGAGCAAGTATGATGCAAGCCAATAATTGTCGCCCCATAGCCGATTCGAGCGAGCTAAGTCGCAGATTTTGTAAAAAAAAAATCTGAAGAAAAGCAATCAGTCGATTGGCGAGAAAAAAAATTTGTTATTTTGGATAACTTGTTTGTATTTTTCATGTTCTCTATCTTTTAAGGAAGTGTTTGAATGGAAGAATTTACCCCTGAAGAAAAAAAAAAGTGGACGCTTTGGTTAAGCGGCAAAAGCGAAAAGAAAAAAAAGAGCAAGAAAATTATGAGAAGGTGAAAAATGCCAATCCGCGTCCCTTATTGGTAGAATTCATTGTGGGAATAGCTCTCATCAGCGCGGGATTCTTTATGATCACGCAGAATACAATCCTCCTCTCCGGCTTCAGTTTGATAGAATTGATCGGGATTACACCGCCGTTCGGCGTGATTCTCCTTCCCATGTTGATCGGCATAGCTATGCTTTTTTATAACAACCGCTCGATTATCGGCTGGGTTCTGACCTGCGGCGGCATGTCGATTATCATCTTAGGCATTATCATGGGCTTACGGATTAAATTTATGCCGATTACCCTATTCGAGGGATTGATCATGTTCGGTATGTTGTTCGCGGGTATCGGTATTGTTTTTCGGACGGTGCGCTATGTGAACATGGACGCTGAGAAATAAAATGTTAAAAATTTATAAAAATATCAAAAAACGGCTTTCTATCGAAAAACCAGTGCTTGATCCAAATTCGACATGGCCTGATTCGGCATGGGTTGACGAATTTATTGCAAAGGTCAAGCCTTACATTTTCGTGCGGTTGGAGGACAACCTGCTGATTAGAATGCCGAACCAAGCGCAAAAATTGAACCCGACTGGCGCGCAAGTTCTGAAATCCTTATTAGATGGCATGTCAATCCAGCAACTTATGCGCTCTTTGAGCCACGATCCGACGAAACAGCGGGATACTCTCAATTTTCTCCATGCGATTCGGCTCCATTTAGAAGGAAAGTCGGATAAATTTCCGTTCAACTCCGCTGTGGAAACTTCTCCTTTTTCTATGAAATTCAGCGATTATCCGGTCTTGTCGGAGATTGCGATCACCTATCGTTGCAATCTTCGATGTCGGTTCTGTTACGCGGGCTGCAACTGCTCGGCAAATCCAACAGGCAGCGACCAAGAGATGACAGCCGCTCAGATTCAAATGGTGTTGGACAAAATATTTCATCAGGCAAAGACGCCGTCGGTCAGCTTTACCGGCGGTGAGCCGACTCTGCGTCCGGAGCTTCCCGAGTTGATTGGATACGCCAAAAAATTGGGCATGAGGGTGAATCTGATCACCAACGGAGTCCGAATCGACCGCGATCTTGCCCAGCACTATGCCGATTGCGGTCTGGACTCGGCTCAGGTCAGTCTGGAGGGAATTTCCGCTGACACGCATGAGGCGGGAGTCGGTGTAACTGGCGTCTATAGTCGGACGATCGAAGCGGTCGGGCATCTGAAAGCCGCGGGTATTCATGCGCACACAAATCTCACAATCACCCGTCTGAATCTGCCAGAAGTGGACGCTTTCCCTGGTTTTGTCAAGCGGGAGTTGGGCGGCGACCGGTTCAGCATGAATTTGATTATCCCCACAGGCAGCGCGGCGATAAATGACGATTTGATTGTGAGCTATAGCGAGATTCGCGGCTATTTGGAGCGAATCATCGACCGCAGCGAGCAAGAAAATGTGGAATTTATGTGGTATTCTCCGATGCCCATGTGCATGTTTAACTCGATTCTTCACGGATTAGGGAACAAGGGGTGCAGCGCATGCGACGGTCTGATTTCTGTCGGCGCAAACGGCGATGTTTTACCATGCGCCTCATTTGACGATCCTGTAGGCAACCTGCTCCGATTGGATTTCAGAGAGATTTGGCAGTCCGCTCCAGCGAAGCGGTATCGAGCAAAAGCACTCGCGCATCCGATCTGCCAAAAATGTGAAGATTTTTATATTTGTAACGGAGCCTGCCCGCTTTACTGGCGGCAGATCGGTTATGATGAGCTTTATATTGCATCAAGCGGTCATCAGAACGACTCGGAAAAAAATTCAAGGGTTAAAAATTAACCGCCGGAGGTGAATATGTCGATTTTATCGCTCTCTTCCGCAGAGCGCGGGATCGTGATTTTTCATATTTGGAAATCATTGCCTTATACCAAGCGTATGGCGTTGGCTTTTGGTCTGATCCTGTTAGGTCTGATCTGGCAATACTTTCAGTATTCACTTTTCCCCGGAGTGATTTTGATATGTACAGGCAATCTTTTTTTGTTGGTGCGCGGATACGACAATCGGATGAAACAGGGGAAATACCACGCAGAAGCGAAGTGGGAGAAGGCAACGGAATCCAAACTAGAAGAATTGGCAGAGTTTGAGAAAAAAATAAAAAAGTGGGATATCAGCGCGTTGGATGTTACGAATCCGCTCGGAATATTCTTTTTTCTGATGATCATCGGCACTATATTTTTATCAACTGTAATCAGCATGCTTTTTATGAATTCCGGTGCCTTCATTTTCGCTGTGGACATCGGCGTATTGCTTTTGCCTCACTGGGTATGCGGCATTCGTATGATCTTGACGCGACCTCAATTGATGATGAAAATCAAATATATCAAAAAACTTATTAAGAAGAAAGCGGATCGATTGCAAGCCCATGAAATTGAATATTTTATACTGTTGAAAGGACAGAAAAAAAGCCGACTGCCTCAAGACGTCAAGTTTCGGGTCAAAATAAAGGATTATCACCCAGATTTTTTGGGATTATACGGGCAGATCGTCACCAACACGGTCAACGGATCTTCATATCCTTATTTTTATATAGTGTTGGTGGCGAAGCGGGACTATGGCTTAAAGCGAGTGGCAGCGCAATATAAATTGCCTTTGAAATTGACTAAGGAGTTTTCGATAAAGCAAGATGTGGAAACGCTGGTCGTTCGTCAGACCACAACCAAAACGTCCGGCTATCATACCGACTCTTTTGTCATGGAAAAAATTTTTTTACAAGGACTCGACTTGGCGGAGCGGTACGCGACTGAGCCAGTCGCGTAATAAATATTCGGAGATCCCTCCGGGGTATAATCGCTATCTTCCGACCAATTTTGGAACAGGAGTTTCAACCTATGGCTATGTCAAATAAAAAATTTTTGGGGGGAGACACCCCCCAAATTTATACGTTAGGCGAAGAGATTATCCATAGCGTCAGCCACGGCGTGGGCGTGGGATTGAGCATTGCGGGACTTACGTTGTTGGTGACTCTGGCGGTACTCTTTGGAAATGGCTATCAAGTGGTGAGTTTCAGCGTATATGGATCCACGTTGGTCGCTTTATACCTTTCCTCGACGCTATACCATAGTTTCCAACAACCCCGAGTAAAAAAGGTGTTTAAAACGCTGGATCACGTCGCAATCTATCTGTTGATTGCCGGGACATACACACCTTTTTTATTGGTGAAAATTGGCGGGATGTGGGGTGGAATTTTTTTAGGAATCGTTTGGGGAACGGCTCTATTGGGCGCGGCTCTGAAAGTATGGAGCGTCCAACGTTTCCGAAAGCTGTCCGTTGTTGCGTATATCCTATTGGGTTGGCTAAGCCTGATTATTTTGCCGAAATTATGGAGTGCCATGTCGCGGTCGGGATTAAAATTTTTATTTATAGGCGGAGCGATTTATACGGTGGGAGTGATCTTCTATTCGTTAAAACGGGTTCCATACATGCACGCTGTTTGGCATCTATTTGTGCTTGCAGGCAGTATATGCCACTATTTCGCGGTACTCGGATTCATCAGGATCGATTTATAAACATCATCGAATATTATATTTACTCATTTTACGATATAAGGTCCGCTCAGATATACCTAAGGAAAAAGCCGCGCTCCGACGGTTGCCATTTTTTTCTATTAAAGCCGCTCGAATCATCTTCAGCTCCATCTCTTCGATCGTATTTCCAGACAACAGGTTTTCTTCTGCTTCCTCATAAGTCGATTGCCGAATAAAATCCCACATTTTTTCCACAATCTCTCTTACCGAGCGCATTTCATCGCCCAACGAGATCAGGCTTTTATACAAAATTTCCCGTTCGATTTCCCCGTGAGAACGCCCGCTATGGACAGGCAGAAATTCCCCTTGTTTTCTATTAGTCGTAAATTCTTCAGGAAGATCAGACGGGTGAATCTCTTTGTGCGGATAAAGCGCGGCCATACTCTCGACAAAATTGCGTAGCTCTCGGATATTTCCTGGCCAATCGTATTGGTACAAAATTTCCATAGTCTGCGGAGAAAATCCCGCAAAATCGATATGATATTCCTGCTTCATTTCCTCGCTGAAATGGTCGATCAGTAGAGGAATATCCTCCCGACGACGACGCAAAGGCGGTAGAGCGATAGAGATCACCTTCAGTCGATAAAACAGATCCGGTCGAAAACTGCCTTGATTCATCGCGACCTGCAAGTCTCGATTGGTCGCGGCGATCACGCGTGCATCGACCTTTATGACATGCCCGCCTCCGACTCTCATAAACTCCCGCTCTTCCAAAACTCGCAACAGTTTTACCTGTGTGGTCGGAGCGATTTCTCCTATTTCGTCTAAAAAGATCGTGCCTTGATCAGCAGACTCAAAGTGACCGATCCGTCTTGAAGAAGCACCGGTAAATGAGCCTTTTTCATGCCCGAATAGCTCGCTTTCCAGAAGCGTTTCCGGCAATGCGCCACAATTGACAGCCACAAAAGGTTTGTTTGCCCGACGACCTGCTTGATGAACCAGGCGCGCGATCAATTCCTTGCCCGTGCCGCTTTCGCCGGTCAATAGAAGTGTGCTGTCCGTCGCGGCAATCTGAATTGCCTGATCGATAGGCTCTCTCATTTTCGGAGATTTGCCGATAATATGGAACTGAGCCGCCAGATGCATCCGTCTCAGATGGCGGAATATGATCAACCGCAGTTCTGCTGGATCGTTCAGGATCGGCAGATAATCGTCGATCTGATTCCCAACAAGGTCCTCCGGTTCGATAGGATTTCTTCCGTCGCCATAGAGGATAATCTCGCAATCTCTCTGTTTTTTGATCAACTTACCAAGACGCGCTCCTCGGGTTTGGAGCAGGTCTTGTGAGAGAACAGCCAGTCGGATAGGGTATGTTTTCGCCTTTCTCAACGCCTCCTCGCCATCTCTGGCAAACAACGTGAGAGCGGGCAGGTCTTTCAATTCGTTTTTCATCAACGCGCGACGATCTGCGTCCGCATCTGCTAACAGAACAATACGATCTTGCATCATTTGCACATTCATGCGGTTTGTTACTCCGAGGGGTTTGAGGTTACCGATTTTATACCGACAGTTCCATTCCAATTCGGCGGCGGGGGATTCCGCTTAAAGCCTGTACAGCGTTCTACATATAGCTTTGCTGGGGTATCGTTTTTGTCTATTTTTAAAGCATCGAAAAAGTGGTCGCTTGCCTCATCCCAGCGACGTTTCCGAAAAAGATTGACCCCGAGGCTAAAAGAGGTAAGTAGTCGATCCTGGGACTCGGTTGGCTTTTGTTGAAACGCTATCAACTCATACAATCTAATAGGGGTTTCCAAATCTGGCAAACGCAAAATGTCCAAATCTCTCACAACGGACTGATCTTGAATCTTCTGATAAGCCGCTTCGGTCATCAAGACGTGAACTCCATAAGTAGGCGATAAAGTTTGGATTCTCTGAGCGAGTTGAACGGTTTCTCCCAAAGCGGTATAGTTAAATCGATACTTTGACCCGAAGTTGCCTACAATTGCTCGACCGGAGTTTAGACCAATACTTACCTGAAATTTGCTCAATTCCGAATGATTGTATTGGTCTCGCATCAGGTTGAATCGCCGCACAACCTCCACTGCAGTGGCCGCGGCTCTTTCAAGATGATCCTTTTGCGTCGCGGGCGCGCCCCAGAACGCCTTCAATTTTTCGCCATCAAGATGGTCTAATGTGCCCTTGTTCAAAAGGACGACTTCGCAGCTCATGTCCAAATATTGCTGTAAGAAATTCGCTGAAAGTTGGGGGGGTATCTTTTGTAGATCAATACGAAATCCGTATAAATTTTGAAAATAAGCGGTAATTTGAATGTCAAAGCCGCCTAATCCGACTTTACCATCCATTTTATCTACAAAATCAGCGACATGGGGACCGGCATAAAGCTCAAGAGCCCGACGGAAAATTTTCCCTTTAAAAAGATTTGAAAGCACTTTTTCTACTCCCTGTTATAAAATTTTTGAGAATTGAAGGATAGGAAAATTACGCGAGTTTGTCAAGAAAAGAGTTGAAAATCTGAAAATTTGAGCGGATTTGTTCTGAAACAGATATCCCACTGTGGTAAGAATGATACACCTGTGGTTAGAATTCTAAAATATGGATATTTGTCTAAGAATCGAACCGTGCGGCTAAAACCGGCAACAAGGGGAGTTACAACTTATTTTTTTTAAAATCCAGTTTTGGCATCTTTATTGCGTCCCTTAAGATTGCGTATGAAAACTTCTTAAAAAGAGTTAGGCCAAGCTACTCTAAAGATGCTTTTACATCGAAACTTCCTCCTCCAAAAGAGGTCGCGCTAAGTGCGGATAGCGCGACCTCTTTTTTTTTATTTGATAAATACCTGAAGGAAAATTCTATGTGTAAAACAATCGACCCTAATGTCATATCCTATCTGAGGCAAACTGAAAACTGCGTGATCTCCACCGGTGCTGGCGTCTCCGTTGAGAGCGGGATACCCACCTTTCGAGACGCGTTAACCGGATTTTGGAGCAATTATGATCCGATGACGTTGGCTACCCCGACTGGATTTCGAAAAGACCCGAAATTGGTGTGGGAATGGTATCGCTTTCGGCAGGGATTGGTGATGAAAACAAAACCGAATCCAGGTCACTATGCGATCGCCGAGATGGAGAAAATGTTCGCGGAATTTTTGCTGATCACGCAGAATATCGACGGACTGCATCATCGAGCGGGCAGCCGAAATTTGGTCGAAATTCACGGCAATATTCATCGTTATAAATGTTTTCAGGAAGAGACTATTGTAGACCCGCTTCCAGAGAGCGACGAGGTTCCGCCCCGCTGCCCGAATTGCGGAAGCTATATCAGACCAGATGTGGTCTGGTTCGGCGAACAGCTTCCTATGGAGGGTCTTGAAAAAGCAGAACAGGCTATAACGTCTTGCGATACGTTGATCTCTGTCGGCACTTCTGGCGCGGTTTATCCGGTCGCCTTATTTCCTGCCCAGGCTAAACACTACGGCGCGTTTGTGATTGAGATCAATTTAGAGGAAACTCCCATATCGGAAATTGCCGATGTGTCATTGCTCGGAAAATCTGGCGAGATCCTTCCGCAATTGGTCAAGGAACTGAAGAAGGCAAGAGAATAATTATTTCCCATAACAAAATTGATTTCTTGATAGAAAAATCAATAAAGACGAGATATAATCTCCCCCTGTAGCGTCTTATATTTCGTAAACAGATTGCATGTCAGGCAGGAATGCACCGGCGAGATGAGAATGAGATTGCCCACCTCGATCTGGTCAAAAAGATCGCGGTCGTCGATTTGGATGCACCCATGTTCTTGACTAAGCGTCCGAACCGGCGTGGTTTTATAGATACTTCCCAAGGAATCCCCCTCCAAATCTGTGATATAACCAAACAGCCTTTTCCCCTGTCTATCCACAATGTATTCCTTTGAGAGATGCACCGCGCCGCCAATTATCACAATTTGCTGGCGTTGCGCATATTTCCCGATTACCGGGCAAGCGACCCCTATTGCGATCTCGTTCGGCTGGCAGGATCCGATCTGCTCCTGCATAAGGTCATTGAAGACAAAGTTTCCGGGACGTATCTCATCTACAGCGGACAAATTTTCTATCACACTACATGTCGGCGTATCTCCTACCGATATTTTACATTTTTTGACCCCATAGCCATGCAATATTTTTCTGACAAAGCGCATTCGTTTGACGGTTTGGTTGTAGACCTGCCGCACCTGTTCGGTCGATCTGGCGCGATAGCTTTGTCCGCTGTGGGCCAGCAGACCGACAAAGTGCATCTTAGGGTAGTGGAGAACGGCTTTCGCTATGGAAACAATGGTTTGCGTATCGTCCCATGTCGCGCCTGTCCGCTCATACCCCACATCGATTTTTAACCAGATTTTGACCGGATACTTCAGTCCCGCGTGGAGTGCTTGGACCATAGCCATGGAATCGACAATCAGATTTAACCGAATAGTCGAAGACAAGACGTTGATCTTATCGATCTCCAAAATATTCGCCAAAAGAGCAATCGTAATATCTCTCCATCCGCGATCGGTAAAATATTGCGCCATATCAAGAGACGAGACCGATATCGCCCTCGCGCCGCATTCCCGAAACCAATCCCCAATCGTATGAGATTGATGCGTTTTAAAATGGGGGCGAAATTTGACTCCGCTGATCCTCGCTTTTTGCGCCATTTTTTTTATATTTCTTAGTATTTGAGGCTTATCCAAGATCACCGTGGGACGAATAACGCCAAGTGACCTTAAATATTTTGATGTCTCCTGTATCAAGTAAGCACGCTCCTTCCGAATACGTCCGTTTTAAAATAAAGTAAAAGATTGTCTTCTATTTTATTTTATCTGAATCCGTTCCGTATTTCAACCGCTTTATCAGCAAATAGCGTAACTGTAAATCATAAGGTGGAACCACGAGCCTGAAAGTCGCCAGATTTCTTTTTTTTGCTCTATTTTTCCTTTGACAACTTCCCAATAATCGAATATCTTCCTGAACTATTCATCATCATGGAATTCGATCCGCAGATTACGCGGATTATCGCAGATTAAGAATTGATAATTAAAGAGTTATATGGTGCCTTTGGCGGATTTTCAGGAAAATTGGATTTTTGCGCGCATGGCATTCAAAACCCTATTATAGCTCTTCTCCCTATTCTTTGTCTTTTGTGGTGAAGATTATTCAGGTTTAGATAGCTATCTTACTTATTAGCGGAAAATATAAGCCTATTTGGTGATTTTTTATTGTTGACTCTTTAACTGAAAGGAAAAAAAATGTCCACTTATATTTTGGTGACCAAGCTGTCGTCTGAAAGTTTGGGCAATCTGGATGGGATTGAGGAGAACGGGACAAAATGGAAGAGAACCATTGAGGAAAAATGTCCGGAAGTTCGCTTCATCTGTCATTACAGCATATTGGGACCTTACGATTTTCTGAGTATCTTTGAAGCTCCGAACGAGCAAGTCGCCTCAAAAGTGTCGCTGATTTCCATGTCATTTGGCGCGCAGAAGGCGGAAAGCTGGATAGCCATACCTTACCATGATTTTATTATGCAGATTCGCGACTTGACTGAATAAAGTGTCTAAAGTATCTAAAGTCCGGAGTGTCTAAAATTTATAAGTCATAATTACTTGAAGGAGGAGAAATGGCAAAAATTAAACCGTTTCGTGGAGTGCGCCCTGCAAAAGAACTGGCTGAGAAGGTCGCGTCTCCGCCGTATGATGTGCTGAATTCCGTGGAAGCGAAAGAGATGGCGGGAGATAATCCGATCAGTTTCCTGCATGTAGTTAAACCGGAGATTGATCTGCCGGATGATATCAGCCCATATGACGATCGGGTATATGCCAAGGCTGCTGAGAATTTTAAAAAACTGTTAGATGACCGCGTGATGCTGAGAGATGATGCGCCCTATTTTTATCTATATGAACAAACTATGGACCATATCGTGCAAGTCGGTCTGGTAGCCGCGGCTTCGGTCGATGATTACGAACAAGATATTATCAAAAAGCACGAGTTGACTCGAGCGAGTAAAGAACAAGATCGCACACGACATGTCGATACATTGGGCGCGAATACAGGACCGGTTTTCCTGACCTATAAGGCGCAGCAGGAGATCGACGACATTGTCGAGGAATGGATCAAGCGAGAGCCGGTGAATGATTTTGTTGCGCCGGATAAAGTTCGCCACCGTTTTTGGGTGGTGGACGATCAGGCAATTATTGACGACTTAGCCGCGGCTTTTGAAAAAATCGGCTCCATGTATGTCTCGGACGGTCATCATCGGAGCGCGTCCGCCTGTAATGTGCGCAAGGTTCGCAAGGATAAGAATCCAACCCATAATGGTAGCGAGGCTTATAACTATTTTCTGACAGTGATTTTTCCGGATAATCAACTGCGCATATTTGATTATAATCGGGTAGTAAAGGATCTGAACGGTCTTTCGTCGTCGGAATTTGTGGCCAAGATTCGCGAGAAATTTCTGCTTGAGGAATGGAAAACCGGCGAGCCGTATAAACCGAAGGCGCGTCACAATTTCGGCGTATATTTTGACAATCAATGGTACAAAGCCACGGCGAAACCGGGCAGTTATGATGAATCCGATCCCATTGATCGGTTGGACGTTCAGATATTGCAGAAAAACGTGCTGGATTCAATCCTGAATATACGCGACCCCAGAACCGACAAGCGGATTGATTTTGTCGGCGGAATTCGGGGGTTGAAAGAGCTGGAGCGACGGGTGCATGAAGATGATTATACCGTGGCCTTTTCCTTGCACCCCACTTCGATCGAGGATTTGATTAAAGTGGCGGACGCCGGGCTGATCATGCCGCCAAAATCGACATGGTTCGAGCCGAAGCTCCGAAGCGGTTTGGTTGCGCATCTGTTGGATTGCTCATTTTATCCTGAATAAATTTGATTTTTCTTTTTAATTCTTTCGATTTTTTTTTGATTCTTTCGATTTTTTTTTGATTCTTTCGATTAAGGAGTAACAATGAAGATCTTGATTTCCGACGCGTTTGATCCCTCATTACCAGGGAAATTGGAGCGATTTGGCGAAGTGACGACTGATAAAAGTCTGTTGCCGGAAGTGGATGTGGTGTTGATCCGAAGCAAGACCAAATGCACAAAAGATTATATGGATTCCGCGAAAAATCTCAAGCTGATCATTCGCGGCGGTGTGGGTCTGGATAATGTAGACCGAGTGTATGCCAAAGAAAAGGGCATTGCAGTCTATAACACCGCGTCTGCCTCTGCGATCGCGGTGGCAGAGCTGGCGTTTGCCATGATGATTGCTGTCCCGAGTCATATTGTCAAGGCGCATAACAGCATGGCTGATGGCAAATGGATCAAAAAGCAACTGAAGCGTACCGAGTTGTTTGGAAAAACTCTCGGTCTTTTGGGAGTTGGGCATATTGGATCGGAAGTTGCCAAGCGAGCGGTTGCTTTTGGCATGAAGGTCGTCGCTTATGACCCGCTCTTCAAGGAGCATGCGCACGCGGTCATTGTCCATAGCGTAGAGGAAATGGTCAAAGACGCTGACTATATTTCGCTACACGTTCCATTAGTAGAAAGCACTAAGGAATTGATAAATAAAGAGTTGATCGAGAAGATGAAAGACGGAGTCGTGGTGATCAACACAGCCCGCGGCAAAATTGTCGTCGAGGAAGATATGGCAGAGGCTTTGAAGAACGGAAAGGTCAAGACTTATGCGACAGACGTATGGTATAGCGATCCTCCGGACTCCTCCTCTCCGATTCTATCTGCGCCCAACACGCTGCTTGCGCCCCATATCGGAGCGTCCTCAAAGGAGAATCTGCTCCGCATCGGCGATGTGATCGTGGATATTTTGGATAACTTTGTGAAGGAATAGAAAGGCGATGTGTCGGGAACGTCGCTCTGAGGCGTTCCCAATTTAGATACTGTTGTTTGTAATAACTGGTTTACATATCATAAGAAGGAGAGTTAAGAAATGGCGAGAATCTACAATTTCAGCGCGGGTCCCTCCACGCTTCCATTGCCCGTATTGGAGGAGATTCAGAACGATCTGTTGGATTATAAAGGCGTGGGCTTATCCATTATAGAGATGAGCCACCGCTCTAAGGACTATTCCGAGGTGCATCAGGAAGCCAAAAATCTGCTCCATGAGGTATTTGGCATTCCGAAAAATTATAAGATCATTTTTTGCACTGGCGGAGCGAGTATGCAGTTTGCCATGATCCCTATGAATTTTCTTCACCAGGGGAGTTGTGATTATATCGATACCGGCGCCTGGTCGGCAAAGGCGATAAAAGAGGCGAAAATTCAAGGAAAAGCGCATCGTGTCGCGGGGAGTTCGAAGGATACGAACTATAATTATATTCCCTCGCAGGATCAGCTTGATCTAGATCCGAACGCCCGTTTTGTCCATATCACGACGAATAACACGATCTTCGGCACCCAATACAAAAATCTGCCTGATACTGGCGGCGTTCCGTTGGTATGCGATATGTCATCCGACATTCTCTCAAAAAAGATGGATTTTGACTCTATTGGTATGATCTACGCGGGAGCGCAGAAGAATATGGGACCTGCGGGCGTCACAGTGGCCGCCATCCGCGAGGACATGCTGGAGAATCTGGCAGAGGGCCTGCCTTCTTTGCTCACGTATAAGACCTTTGTCAATAAAGATTCTCTTTTCAATACGCCTCCCTGTTTCGCGATCTACACAATTAAGCTTGTGTTGGAGTGGATTAAAAAAGTTGGCGGAATGGAAACCATACAAAAATGGAACGAGGAAAAGGGCGATCTGCTCTATGGTATGATGGAGAAATACTCGGAATTTTATAACGGCACAACCGAGAAGGAGAGCCGCTCTTTAATGAACGTCACTCTTCGCCTGCCAAATGTAGAGCTTGAGAAAATTTTTATCGCTGACGCGACAAAAGCTGGATTTGGCGGACTCAAGGGACATCGATCCGTTGGAGGGATCAGGGTCTCTATGTACAACGCTATGCCTGTGGAAGGCGTCAAGAAATTGACCGAATTTATGGACGATTTTAGAAAGAAAAACTCGTAAATTTCCGCGCCGAGAGATATTAACCGACTAAAATTTTCCAACCGGATCGTAGCCCGTTGTGTATATAGCAACGGGCTATTTCGCGTAGAATCTCTACTTTTTGAGTGAGTGCCTATAAAGTACTTGACATTTATCTACGAAATGGAAATAATTAAATCCTCTCAAAAATGAACTATCAAAATCAAAAATCTGTCGAACAATTTGAGAACTTCCCATCTCTAACTTAGAACACAACTTAGACCTTAAGGAGTGCCGCTTAATTAATTTCTCGATTTGCCATGCTTCAAATTGTAAATTTATTTTTATCTAATGGAGATTTTTATGAGATGTATTTTAATTTTGACTCTAATTATATCAGCCTGGACAGTCACTGTAATTGCCCAACCATTGGAAAGGATCATCCAATCCTTGCCGATATTTATTAGCTGTACAGGTGTAAAAGCGGTTGATGGGGTTCTCACTGTCGGAATTTTTAGCGACGAACTACTCCAAGTTGAGGAAGCGACTCTGCAGACACTCGAAAACATACGAGTTTGGAAGAATGAGGGCATTATCAAAATTGTGGGCATTAAGAAAATAAAAGTTGTCGCTTTGAACTCTAACAATATTGTTGAATTCAAAGGGCAGGTTATCTGGATAATCGATGCCGAGGCGTCGCTTGAAAAACTCAAGAGGCATACAATGGAAGGTGTTTTCACCATCGGAGCGCAAAATGACAAATTCGTAGATTATCTGACGGCAACTCAGCTCTATGAAAATAAAAGCGACAGGCCAGATGTTGAACGATGGCGATTGACACAATTGATTTTCAATTGTGAACTATCGCCCTTGAGAATTACAGGAAAACTTTCCAACAAAAATTATTTTGTCGAAAAAGGGTGCAACTAACTGTTTTGTTGTTTTTAACAAAAGGAATTTGTTTTGAAATATTTTATATCTTTAATTTTGATATTATTAACTTGTTCAGACGCCATTTCTGCACCATCCTTAGAACGAATTATCCAAACATTGCCTGTTTTTGTGAGCTATTCCGGGGTCACAGCAGATGATGGCATATTAACAATTGGGGTTTTCAGCGACGAGTTGCCACAGGTTAAAAAATCAACTTTGGAAACCTTTGAGAATCTGAGAGTTTGGGGTCACGAGGATGTTGTCAAATCTATTGGGAACAAAAAAATGATTGCTGTCGCTCTGAATGGCAATAACATTGCTGAATTTAGAGGACAGGTTATTTGGGTGATTGATGCAAAAGCTTCCTTGAGTAAAATTAAAAAGCATTCTGAAAATGGAGTTTTTACCATAGGGTCAAAAAATATCGAATTTGAGAAATATCTTTTTGCGACCATGATCTTTGAGAATAAGAGCGATAGTCCTGAAATTAAAAGGTGGCGATTAACAAAATTTATTGTAAATTGCGACATATCACCTATCCGATTTTCAAATAAAATAACTGGTAAAAAATACTTTTTGGGAAAAAAATGTGATTAAAAGATGTCATTTTTATTTTTTGCGCGTTATGTAATAAATTTAATACTTTTAGAAGGAGTTTAAAAATGTTTATTAGAAAAGTTTTTTTTTGTAATATGATCTTTATTTTCTTGTTTTCATTAGTTTTTGCGCCCCTTTCATTTTCCCAGGAATCCCAAGAAGAAGATTGGATGCAGGAGCCTTTGGATGATTTATTGGATACTTTATTGGATATTGATATAATAACGGCTTCCAAGCAGAAGCAGAAAGCATCCGACGCTCCGGCTACAGTTTACGTCGTTACCGAAAAGAGCATAAAAAACAGAGGTTATAATAATCTGGAGGATTTGCTGGAAGATATTCCAGGGATTGAGATACAGAAAAAAGCACTCGAAAACACCTCAAATATCTATACGTTACGAGGAATACATGGCAGTGAAAAATTTGTCATTTTAATGGATGGTTTTCGCATTTCTTCTCCTACAGGCGATCCTCATGTGGTAGGAACAAATTTTTCTCTATCTAATGCCAAACGAGTCGAGGTGATTTTGGGACCGGCTTCCGCGATTTATGGGGCGGATGCTTTTAGCGGAATTGTCCATATTATTACAAAAACAGGGGATGAAGCGCAAGGAGGAAAAGTTACTGGCAGTTTCGGACAATTCAATACAACGGATAATTCATTCATTTATGGTAATAAAATAGGGACTGATTTTTCTTATGTGCTTACAGGGCATGTTTATCATTCTGACGAGGCAAATTTCCCAGATATTTATAAGGAAGAATTTTCCTGGTATAATGACGAATATCAAAATAATGGTAATATGCTCTCTTTTGGCGGTGTTGTAACTGTTGATGAGTTTTCAAGAGAATTTAAAATGCCAACAGATTCTTATTTTGCAAGCTTAAGGATAAATGCGGGGAATTTTGAATTTGGATATTCAAGGAATATGGAAGCCCATAGCCCCTCAGTTGGCAATAAACCCGAATACAGCATATACACAAAGGACGCGCAGGTAAAGGTTATTTTAGAATCATTATATGGTAAATATAGTCACACATTTAATGATAAGTGGGACTTGCAAACTTCTATTTCGAAATCTCATACAGAAACGGGTTCTGAAAGTAATTTTGTAAATGTTTATTCCGACTATAAGCAAGGATTCAAGTATCATTTTAGTCAAAGCACCACAATCGAAGAGCAAATCACCTGCAAGATTTCTGAAAAAGTCTCTTTTATTGGCGGCGGATCCTTTGAAGATACAATGACTTTGCCTAAAACAGGGGATTTGCCATTTGAATACGATAAGGATGTTGCGGCTGACCTACAGGGTTTGTATTACCCTGGTTCAAATTTTACGGACAAGGATGGAAACAGCCTAAAGATTTATCAGGATTTTTATTATCTGGAATATAAAAATTTGGGATCATATTTTCAATTACAGGCAAAAATAAAAAAACAAATTGAGGCGACTCTTGGCGCTAGATATGATTACAATACTCGCTATGGTTCGACTTTTAATCCCAGGGCGGGTCTTGTCGTTACGCCATTTGGTAAAATGAAGATTAAACTCCTGTACGGAGAGGCATATATCGCACCATCACCCCAAAAGGCATATCAACATTATGGAGCCTTTTATCCAGTTACAGACTCGACAGGAGCCATTACAGGGCTGGCTACCAGTTTTTTTCACCTGCCAAATCCGGACCTCGAGCCGGAAAAATTACGGTCATTCGAAGGAAATTTGTCATATTTTCTTATGGCTAATTTTATTGTTTCGGTTAATGGGTATTACAACAAAATTACAAATTTAATAAAATCTTATGCTCCTGATAATACCGGAAGAGATTCGTTTAAAGGTATTGATGTGGATTATATTGAAACAGCAATTAATAAAGGCGAGGCTGTAACAAAAGGCGGGATAATTAAAGCCGAAGGGCTATTTAATCTGGGAATGAACACAACCATAACTTCTTATATTGCCTATTCTTATTCCGATGGGGATATAGATGGAAAAAAGCTGACTTTTAGCGCGGAGCATACGGTTAAGGCTGGAGGTGAGTTCAGTCACAAACATTTTTCTATTTCTCCCCGACTCATTTATCGCTCGGAAAGCTACAATTCTGGCGGTGATAGCAGCGACGCTTATACACTCATTAATGTGTTTGCCAGGTATTCTGACTTTGTTCATTTCAATATGATCAAGCCTTCTGTATTTGTCCGGGTAGATAACTTGACGAATCAGAAATATTATAATACAACCAGAGAAGGATTCAACCAATTTGGAGCAGTTCCGCAGAATCCCATCTGTGTGAGGGGCGGGGTCACCATGGAGTTTTGATAAAATATCGCAACTGTGTAAAAAATGTGTTATTAGCGGAAATTTAAATTTCCAACTTAGAAATGAGAACTAAATAACGAACTAATAAAAGGAGTATTCCTATTTTTTTTCAACGGATAATTATTTTTATTGCTCTGACATTGATAATCGTATCGCCGATTTTTGCCCAAACAGATTATGATAATCTGGACATCTTACTTGAAGATATGCTCTGTTTTGAAGTTAGCGTCGCATCGATCAAAAAAAGTAATCTGCGCGAATCACCGGGAATTGTGACCTTGATCACCCGGGAAGAAATCGCAAATTCTGGCGCCCGAGATTTGATCGACATCCTGCGTTTGACTCCTGGTTTGGATTTTGGGGGCGGTTCTGTGGGTTCGGTCGGACTGGGCGTCAGGGGTTTGCAGGCAACAGAAGGCAAGTTCTTGCTACTCATAGACGACCAGGTCGTCAATGATCCGCTCTATGGCAATGTCACGATGGTAAACCGTTTTAACGCGGATCAAATCGAGCGCATCGAGATTATTCGAGGGCCCGGGTCGGCAAAATATGGCGGTTATGCCGGATTGGCTGTGATAAAAATCATCACCAGGGGATCCGGATTAGACGGAATTTCTGTCGGATATCTGCACGGTATGATGAACGATGAGGCAAACGCGCTGAATAATTTAACGCTCTCCATGGGTAAAAAATTCAAGGATATCGACGTGTCACTCACCCTATCTGGGAAGCAAGGCGACGTGGCAAGCACTCAGAATTTTGTTGATTATATGGGTGCCTCTCGTAGCATGACCGATGATTCTGATTTTACATTTGCCGACATAAATTTCAGTCTCACGCGCAAAGGGCTTGATTTTCGATTTATCTATAGCAGATACGAATACGACAATATTACAAATCTCGGCTATGTGGGCTTGAATGGGAATTGCACTCTGACTCGGTCGTTCCAATATTATTTAGGCGGACTCACATACGATTTTCAGATCAACGATCACCTGACAATCACACCGGAGATTCATTTCAGCCACCATCGTCCATATCGTCTGGAAAGCGCGTTTGGCGACAGTTCTGTGGTCCCTAACGGAATTGTGCGAGACATTTCATCTATTCGCTGGCGAGGCGGTATATCTGCCCTGTGTGAATTCACAGAAAATATCGACGCGCTTCTCGGGGCGGAACTCTTTCAATTGGAGGGAAAAGCACATACCTATTATCAACCTTTCGCCTTCCAATCAGGCGATCTGTCCGACTCTTATTTTGATGGGAAAGACCATATCAACATGGATGATAAGGCTGTTTTTGCCCAGATTGACCTATATAATCCTTATGCCAATCTGACGTTGGGCGCGCGATATGACGATCACAGCCGAGTCGGGTCTGCTTTTGTTCCGCGCATTGCCTTGACAAAGATTATGGATAAATTCCATGCCAAAATTCTGTTTAGCGAGGCGTTTCGTCTGCCTGACATTGAGAACATCAATCTTGGCGTAGAGACCGACGCGGAAGGAAATATCCTTGTTGATCCAGAAACAGGCGCGGTTGCGCGGGGCGATCTAAAGCCGGAAAGGATGCGATTTATTGAGTTGGAAGCTGGATATCAGTTATCCAATACCATGTTTTTCACATTTAATTTGTTTGATGGGGAAATTGAAGACCCCGTTATTTACCGTCTTAAAAACGGCTATGATACCTATTCAAACTTCGGTGAAATAGGTAGCCGTGGCATCGAAGGCGAATTTCGGATCAAAAATAATCGGGGTTATGCCAATTTAAATTATTCGTATTACGAGATCAATGAGAATACGGTTTCCATCTATGAAGTGGAGGACGACGACCAAACCCTGTTAGCCTTCCCTCGACATACGATTACGTTGAATAGCAGTATAAAAGTCGCTGCAGGTCTGCGTGTCAATCCTTCCTTATATTTTGTAAGCGAGCGGCATGACGCATCGGGAAGATTTGGCGTAAATCAAAAATTGGACGCTACCGTATTAGCGAACCTGTTCGTAAATTACACGGTGCAAAAGGGCTTGACCATCGGGATGGGCGTTTACGATATTTTCAATGAGAAATATCACTATATTACGCCGGAAAATTCGGATCATGCTCCTATGCCGGGATCGTCACGAGAAATAATTCTGAAATTGGATTATATCCTGAATTGAGCAATTTAGGACCGATCGAATGCTGGCATGGATACCTCTATTATAGGATTTACGAAATCAGGGGGAATTTTTGAATGGACTTTTTAAGGCTATTAATAATGAAATATTTAAATATAATTTTTATTATTGTTTTATCCTGGACAGGAATAGCTTACACCCAGCCATTGGAGCGGCTGATCTATGGTCTGCCGCTTTTTGCTGCTGGATCGCACATAAAAGCCGTCGATGAGACTCTGACCATAGGCGTGTTTAGTGACAGCAAAGATAAGATCAATAAAGAGACTCTAACGAAGTTCAAAGATATCAAAACCTGGTCAAATGATCGAATCAGGAAAATATTCGAGCTTCAAAAACTTGAAATCGTCTCCCTGAACAGTGAAAATCTGACTGATTTTGCAGGGCAGATTATCTGGGTTCTTGACGCTTCCGCCTCGTTAGAAAAGCTTAAGGAAGTGACTGCAAACGGAATTTTTACTATAGCAGCTCAGGATCCGGGTTATGAAGACTATGTTTTTGTCACGTCGATCTATGAAAATAAGAGCTCTGATCCGGACGTCGAGCGATGGCGATTAACCCGTTTTTTCGTAAATTGTGAGGTTTCACAGTTGCGACCCTCTAGCAATCTAAAAACAAAAGATGGGTATGTCGAAAAAAATTGCGATTGAAATACTTGCTTTATACTTAGGAGAGTGAAATGAAACATTTTATTTATATTTTATTGGCTTTTGGATTGTTTTTACCCGCTTTATCTTTGGCTAAAGATGACAGCGTGATCGACGACTTATGGGGAGATATGCAGGAATTTGTTGTTATTGCATCGAAGAAAGCAGAAAGCATATTCGATTCTCCTCTCTCAACCTCTGTGATTTCAAAAGAGAAAATTCTCAGATCGGGAGCCACATCAATTCCCGAATTATTGCGGCTGGTTCCGGGGTTTATTGTCCGGGAAAAAACAAACGGAAATTATGACGTGCATATTCGAGGAAATGATTATATTCCTCCGGGCAAGCAGTTGTTTTATTCTGAAAACTCGATAACTTTGGTCATGATTGACAACAGAATTGTTTACAATTATGTTCGAGGCGGGACCTTTTGGGAGACACTTCCTATTGGATTGAACGACATTGAGCAGATCGAAATTATTCGCGGACCCTCGACCGCGCTTTATGGACCGAACGCCGTATCGGGTGTGATCAACATTATCACAAAGAAACCTGGCGACAAAAAAATGAAAGTCTCTACCAACGTCCAAGCAGGAAATATGGAAACAAAAACTGCCGACGCGTCGCTGAGTGTTGCTGTTAATGAAAAATTGAAACTTCGCTTTTCCGGCAACTATCAATATCGGGAAAGGGCAAAGGATGAATACTTTATATTCCATATAGATTTTGCCGATACAGTGTTCGCTGGCAATTTTGCGACATACAACGATCTTGTCAGGTCTGGAATGTGGGAAAGCAAAGAGCTTGGTAAACGCTATCCAGACAGCAAGTTGGCGAAAGACGTTTATGGGATTAACGGGTTTGCTTTTTATGATATGAACGACGACGTCAACTTCAATTTGGCGGTTGGGTTGCAAAATTCTACGGTGCAAACGATTTATTGGGATATGAGTCTCGCCTTTTCGACGCGGGAGTCCGAAACAAGTTATTTTGACCTTCGATCAAAAATTTATGGCATGAGTGCCCAATTATCATACTCACGCGGGACCCAAAATATTGCCAGAGGGCTACCTGGCTTGAAGATGGATATTTCCGCGTTGAGTGCCACTGTGGAATATGATTACAAATGGAAAAATTTGACGCTCCGACCCGGTGCCAGTTTTCATCAAGCGGTCAATGACGACCGCGATTATATTAACGCCGGAGGCACTTACTTCTGGAACGCGAAAAACGAGCTGAACACCAGCGCGCTTTATTTACGAGGCGACTATCTTCTGAATGATAAACTTCGGTTTGTCGGCGCGATTCGAGGCGATAAATATAACAACCCGGATAAGACATACGCGTCGTATCAATTCACCAGCTCCTATAAGGTCAACGACAATTATCTGGCGCGGTTGGTTTATTCTCGGGCAAACAGAAGTCCTTTTATGCTCGAGACTTATGAAAGTTATCACTATGAAGGGTCTTACGGAGATTTCCGCTGGATATCGGATAACTACGGCAGCAAAAATCTGGATTTATTGACCATGGACATGATCGAGGTAGGCTTCAGGAACAAATTGATAGATAAAATTTTTACCGATATCGAATTTTTTTATACTAAGATAGATAATTATACGGACGCGGTCGATACCTTCTATATCGATTCTGACGGCGTTCAGCATTTTGAGGAAACGTTTGAAAATCTCAATATCGTTTCAAAACAGATGGGTATTTCGATGAATGTCGCTTTTATCCTGAGTGAAAAGCTGAAATTCGAACTCTTCTGGACTTCTCAAAAAACGGATTTGGAAGACCATGAAACGCCTGATGGCAATCTTATTGATATGGAATCCGAATGGACGCCGATATCCTACGGCGGCTTATCCTGCGATTATTCACCGATAGACAAACTGAATCTTTTCTCCAACATGTATTTTTATGGGAATCAAACATTCAAATATTCATTTGGGAGAGAATTTGTTCAAAACATTGAGGAAAAAATGATTGTAAATCTCAAAGCCTCATATCATATCTATGAATATGGCTCGGTCTATTTCAACGCCCGGAATATACTGAATGACGATAAGAAAGAATTCGCGTTTGCCGATGATATTAAAGCGACATATCTCGTGGGATTTACTATGAAGTTTTAGAAGTTGTCCGCAGATTACGCAGATTACACAAAATAGATGATAACGATCAAAAACGCCCGGAATTGACACCGGGCGTTTTTTTTCTTGCACATAATTCAATATAATCCAAATAGAAATATTATCGCAATAAAACCATCTGCTTGGTCTCAATTTTTTCGAGCGTCTCCAGTCTATAGAAGTAGGTTCCACTGCTCGCGTCTTGACCTTGATTATTCTTTCCATCCCAAATCACGATATGATACCCTGGGTTCCGCGTCCCAGAGATCAAGGTCCGCATCAATTGACCGGTCAGATCGTAGATTTTCAAGGAAACTGACTGCGAATTTGGCAGGGCGTAGCGAATCGTTGTATGGGGATTAAAAGGATTCGGATAATTTTGCCACATAGCAACGCTGGTCGGGAGCGTTTCTCCATTCTCTATCCCTACTGCCTCAGCGCAAATCGTCTCGGAATAGTCCGAATCGCCCACCTCATTAAAAGCCTTGACCCGATAGCAATAGAGGCTGTCCCCCTGAAGATTCAGATCAATAAACGTCGTGCTCATGATCTCCGCTATCTGAACAAACTCTGGATTGTCGCCAGTTCGTCGCTCGATCCGAAAGCCCTCCTCATTATCTGCGTTATCGATCCAGCTTAGTTGCAACTGAGCCGATCCGATTACTTCCAAAACCAGAACAGTCGGCGCGGCTGGAATCGTATTATAGGTTGTCCCACAATTTTCATCAGAAAAATAAGATGTCCCTAAAAGATTAAACGCGGAGACCCGATAGCAATACGTTGTGTGATAATTGAGACCCGAATCAATAAAACTGCTCTCCAAAATCGTGGTGAGATCCACAAATTGGCTGTCCGGGTCTACCCGTCGTTGAATCAGAAACCCCTCCTCATTATTGGAGTTATCCGACCAAGTAAGCTGGATCCGATCCGTAGAGATCGGATCAGCGATCAAATCTGTGGGGATGAATGGAATCGCGTTTGCGGTCATGGCGCACGCTTCATTGGAATAATGAGACGTGATCATGCCGTTATACGACCGCACTCGATAGCAATAGAATGTGATCGGGTTCAGATTGACGTCTTGATAATAAAAGGAGTCTACCTCGACGGTTGCGATCGATTCAAAAGAGCCTGTGGGTCCGATACGTCGCTCGATTTGAAATCCGTCAATATTTTCGGAATTGCCTATCCATGTCAGGTCAACGTGATCGCTACCCAAATCAATAATATTCAGCTCCGATGGAGATGAGGGAATCGCTATTTCATGCCGGAACATGCTATTTTCATTAGTTCCAATATAGAGATAGCTGTCGCTTTGGGTCAGAGTCAAGCCGTCGAATTCGGATTGAACCGTCTGCCAGATCTGTCCCTGATCCGTAGTTTTATAAAGACCTTTTCCACACGCGTAAATGGTTGTTCCAGAACCGGATATGGACTGTATAGCGTCATTTTCTGGAAGTCCGCTGTTTGCCTGAACCCATGTCTCGCCTTGGTCGCGACTGATATACATTCGGGCATGGTCCGCGGCTGCGTAGATTGTCGTCTCATTTCCCCACAACGCGGTGATGGTGTATGAGTCCGACATCTCTCCGGAGTTGAGACTGTACCAACTCGCTCCGCCATTTTCGGTCTTATACATACCGCTATTGGTTCCAGCGTAGACCGTCTCGCTTTCTCCCCATAAGCATCCGACTTGATAGTTTGACATTTCACTATTATTGACGGTAAACCAGTTAATTCCGCCATTTGTGGTCTTCAATATTCCGCCTGGATGGAGAGCACCCGCGTATAACGTATTGCCCTCGCCCCACATACTGAGAATGCTGTAGTCATTATGCATCTCGTCGGTATTGACATTGCTCCAGGTCACGCCGCCATTGATTGTTTTGTGCACCCCGTTACCGATTGTCCCAGCATAGATAATAGGCTCGTTTCCCCACAGAGCCGTCACGCTATAATCGTGAGACAGCTCGCCAGTATTGATCTCAACCCAGTTGGAGCCGTAGTTTGTCGATTTGTAGAGACTGCCCCCCCCGGTGAAACGCTTTACCGTCCCGACATAAACCACATTTCCATCCGTCAGAGAGCAGACAGCGTGCATCAACGGCATACCAGAATTGATCGAATTCCAATTTCCACCGCCGTCTGTAGTCTTAAATACCCCATGATCCCGGACACCCGCGTACACGATCGCGGCATCTCCCCAGATAGCGTATACATCCCGATCCGAGCTGGGAAAGCCGTTGTTGACGGCATACCAATTTGTCCCTCCATCCACGGATTTATAAGCACCGAAAGACGCTGCTGCATAAAGGGTTGTGCCGCTTCCGGTCAGGGATTTGGCAATAATGCCCGCGCCGACCAAACTCCAGCTTAACCCGCTGTTTGCAGTTTTGTAGATTCCGTCGTTCGCAGCGGCAAAGACCTCGCTGCCATTGCTCCATAGCGCGCTGATACGGAAGTAGTCCTGCATAGAGCCGGTGTTGACAGCATTCCATGACGAGCCGCTGTCTGTGGAGCGCAAAACCCCGTCGTCCGATGTCCCGGCATAGACCGCGTCCCCAGCTCCACAGAGGCTGATGACGCTGTATTCGCTGTTCATATCCCCAGTGTTGACCTGCTGCCAAGAAGCACCGCCGTTGGTGGTCTTATATACGCCATGACCCAGAAAACCCGCGGATCCAGTCCCAGCGTACAGAGTCTGACCGCTTCCCCATAAACTGGAGATTTGATACGTATTCTGCAAATCCCCTTGATTCACATCCTGCCAGGTGATCCCGTTGTTAATGGTCTTATACACTCCGAGATTCGTCCCGGCATACACGGTGGAACCGACTCCCCACAAACAAAACAGAGAGCAGTCTGGAGGAAGATCGCCCAGGTTGCCGCTGTGCCAACTGGTGCCTCCGTTTGTGGTCCTGTAAACGCCGTGACCCTCAGTCCCCGCGTACATCACTTGGCTGGTTCCCCATAAACTCTTGATCCACCCTCCGCCGTAGGGACCAAGCTGCTCCCAATCCTGAGCGTAAAGATTGGTGCCAATAAAATTACATAAAAGAACAAGTCCGATTGTCAGTGTCTTTCTCATTTTTGTCACTCCTTAATTATCTAACTATAAGTTTAGGTATAAAAATAATGATTATGGACAACCAAAATCGACTCGACAGAATCGACCTACCGACTTTGCTATAGTGTAATTATAATAGAGGATTAAAATTTTGCAATAATATTTTTACAAAACCTCAATAACTTTAATAAGTTACAGGGATCACTTAATGTAATTTCTAAAGCTAAGTTGAACGATGTAAAGAAGATAAAACCGACAAATTTTTTTTGCTTTTTTTTACCCAAAAAAGATCATTTTTATATTTTTTGCGAGAAGAATTAAATCGAAAAAAATATTGTGAGGATAAGAAAAATCATTATCTTATAGCGGATGAGTAAAAGTTGAACAGTCCAAGATACCCAACCTCTATCCCGATAGTTGATAACACGATCCGCCTTTATTTTTGACAGAACGTATGTTTATTAGGATTCAAAAACGGAGAAAATATGATCAAATTTCCGTATGGGATAAGCGATTTTCATAAAATTATGACAGAAGATTATTTTTATGTGGATCGGACAGATCGCATTCCGGTGATTGAGGATACTCGTCACACACTGCTTTTTCTTCGCCCACGTCGATTTGGCAAGAGCCTGCTGCTCTCCATGCTGGAAAATTATTATGACGTGGCAAAATTGGATCAATTTGAGGTCATGTTCGGCGGTCTCGATATTGGTCAAGACCCGACGCCGCTTTGTAACCAATATTATGTGATGAGATGGGATTTTTCCGCGGTCGATCCACAAGGAGGTACGGGACAAATAAGACGCGTCCTTCATCAACATATCAATGACGCCATTTCCGAGTTTCAGGCGCGTTATCAATCTCGGTTGCAGTATGAGATCAAAATCTCAGCAGAGAACGCGCACTCCTCATTTCATTCCCTGTTGACAGCCGTCAAGATGTCGCCTCATCGGCTCTACCTCTTTATCGACGAGTATGACAACTTTGCCAACGAGGTATTAATTTCGGACAAGTCTCGATACAAGGCTTTAGTCCAGGGCGAGGGGGCTCTCAAAAGCATTTTCAAAATGGTCAAATTTGGTCTAAGCGGTCAAGGGCTGGATCGCGTATTTATTGCTGGCGTTTCTCCGATCGCCCTCAGTGATATGACCAGTGGATTTAATATTGCGACCAATATCTATCTAGATCCGAAATTCAATGACTTGTGTGGATTTACTGAATCGGAAATCATGCCAATTTTGCAGACCATCGTGAAGAGATGCGGTCTGGGGTCTGATAAAGCCGATGAAGCCTTGAGCGTTATGCGCGCGTATTACAACAGTTTTCGATTCAGCTACTACGATGAGACGCATATTTACAATCCTACTTTGGTGCTTTATTTTCTCGATACATTTCAAAATACCTGCCGCTATCCTGACGAGTTGCTGGACGAAAATCTGGCAATGGATCGGAGCAAGCTTCGCTATATTGCGGGTTTGCCAGAAGGGGGTCAACTGTTATTAGACCTGCTCAACGACAATGATCCGCTCACGATTTACAAGCTCTCCCGGCGATTTGGTGTCGAGGATGTGCTGCACGAGCGCAAGGATCGGATGTTCATGGGCTCGTTGCTCTATTATTTTGGCATCCTGACATTGGTCGGCTATTCACCGATGAAGAGAACGATCTTGCGCATCCCCAACCAGGTCGCTCGCGGACTTTATCTGGAGAGGATTCAAAAAATGATTCTTCCGGAATCCGATCACGCGTCGCAAGCGCAGGTCGCGGGAGACTCGTTGTATCTGAAAGGCGATATGCAGTTGGTATGCGACTTTATTGAAAACAGCTATTACCATGTATTTTCTAACCGAGACTATCGCTGGGCAAACGAATTGACTGTCAAGACCCTATTTTTAACCGTGCTGTATAACGACATGCTCTATTCCATCGAGTCAGAGCCGGCTTTGCAGCGACGCTATGCCGATTTGGCTATGATCCGTCGTCCTGACGCGTGGGATCAACCCTTTTTCGATGTGCTGATCGAGTTCAAATATGTCAAGCTAAAACGCGATGGCAAGGCGGAACTCTCTTTGTCCCAGGACGCTGTGCGGAACATGAGCTATGACGAACTATTTTCCCTGAAGTCAGTTCAAGAAAAACTTGCATCCGCGCGCCCAGCTCTGGCGAATTACGCCGCTGTTCTGCAACAGAAGTATGGCGATGGACTGCACTTACGTCGATTTACGGTGGTCTCTATCGGATTTGAACGACTGGTCTGGGAAGAGACGACAAACTGATCCGTCAGGTTAACGGAGAAAATATGATAAATAAATTATGGAAAAAAATAATCGACCATCCATATATGGCAGATCAAGAGAGCTTCTCGATAAAATCGGCGGTTATCATTCTGACAGGGACCCTCCTTATCTGCATTTATCTCTACTCAGGTCTGGCGTCTTATTTCCATCGATTTTTCCCTTATCTTACTGATAACGGGAGATTTGCATCGATATATCCCAGCCTATACAACTATGTATTTGGACTCACTGCGCTGGGTCTGATTCCCGCGCTTATTATCAAATTCGGATTTAGAGAACGATTGGGAGATTACGGCGTTCAACTTGGAGATTGGCGATTCGGATTACTAATTTTGTCCTCCGCAGCACCGTTATTTATCCTACTTTCCTACCTATCAGCCCGAGATCCTTTATTCCAAGCCGCGTATCCTTTATCCGCTGGCTCGGGTGATAGTTGGATGCATATTCTGATACACGAAGGCGGCTATATATTTTATTATATCGGTTTCGAATTTTTATTTCGCGGTTTTATGCTATTCGGACTCCGTCGAGAGCTCGGGGATTGGAACGCGGTCCTCATCCAAACTATGGCGTCCACTTTGATCCACATCGGCAAACCTGTGGGCGAAACATTCAGCGCAATCATCGGCGGAATCCTATTTGGAATATTTGTCCTTCGCTGCCGCTCTATCCTCTATCAATTGATCTTGCATTGGATACTCGGGGTCGGATTAAACCTCGCGCTATTATTTCACTGATTTTCTATTGGATCAAATCGAGATTATTTCATGACCAAATTATTGATCCAAAAGCGAGCCGTTTCTTTCTCAAATTTTTTCGGGTAAAGAGTTTTATGGAATTGCAAGACGCGGGCACACTTCTTGGTGAAGAATACTACCAAAGCATTGAACGGGTGTATATCGAGGAATCAGCGCGTCAGATTCGGTGCTGTTTACTTCAATTAAAGCTGATAGACGATCTGCAAGAGCGTAGCCGCAAACTCGGCGACATAATGGCGGAGTTAGGTCCAAGCGCGTCTTGCCAGTTGCTTCAGTCCGCGTATCGACGCGTCCGGTTATATTCTCCGATCGGCGAAGCGACGTTGCTCTCCGCGCTACAATTGGATGTGATTTGGCAGGATCAGGGAATCGTTCTATTGCAAGGAATTTTTGACGAGCTTCAGTCGGGAAGGCAGTATGAGCTCTCACATTTGCTGATAGACGCTCTTATTTTTCGAAAAAGTAGCCGCGTATTTTGCGAGCTTACTCTCCATTTTCAGCAAACAATCGCTCAATTTTATGAACGGACCTCGGACAAGCGGTTTCATTTGGATATGTATCACATAATTCGTAGGCTGCAAAATTTATGTAAAAATCAAGGCTTACGGACAATAAAACTGGAAATTGATCAATTCTTCCACTCTTTTTTTCGCGTCGAAATCACGGATGAGATTATTGAACGACTCCTTCCGATCCTTTTTGCCAAGAAATTCCATCATTATCACGGAAAAACGCTTGTTCTGGAGACCGAAGAGCTGCTTCCGCCAGATCAATCGAGCGAGTTGCTTCCGACTCTCTTTGACGTTGATGTGGACAGTGCTTCCTGGGAGATGGTATTGTCAGACCCGATCATCACGCCCGACGATATCGTGATCGAGGCTCGAAAATGGTTTGATCATCTGCGCACTGGCGATCGGGTGGCGATCGCCAGAAAAGTGAAAGGCACCGACCTGAAGCTCTTGTTGTACGACCCCAGCCCGGTTGTGCTGGGCGCGCTACTGGAAAATCCGAGATTGACCGAGGTGGACGTCGGAAGAATTGCGAGTCGGCACACCACATCGCCGGAACTGCTGGAGACGTTTGGGCAGCGCGGGAACTGGATATATCGCCATCCAATAAAAAATGCGCTAGCAAAAAATCCCAATACTCGGTTCGAGCAAGCCTCGAAATATTTGCCCGATCTGTTGCAGCAGGATTTGATCGAGATCATCCAACAAACCGACCTCAGTTGGTCATTGCGCCGAGCCGCGTATCAAGAGTTGTGGCGACGGATTCGGGATCGGTCTCTCCCAGAACAGATTGGGATGAGCGAGTTTGCAAGCCCGATTATAACAGATGCGCTGTTGAAAATGCGCGATCAAAGGATCGTCTCCACGCTACTCTATTATGGACGACTTGAGGAGGCGCAAATTTCTCGGGTTGTTCGCTTCTCTTTTTTGGACGGGTTGATCTTGGAGCAGATCGGCAAGAGCCACTATTGGAGCGAGATTCCGGAAGTCAGGATCGGACTGCTGCACCATCCGAATTGTCCCCCAGCAATCAAATCCCGATTCCTCGACGATCTCACGCGTGACGAGATGGTTTTTTTATCTCACAATCCTGAATTAGATTCTCAATTTTCCAAAGTGATCAAAAATCGATTGCAGAAAAAAAACGCCATATAACTCTTTAATTATCAATTCTTAGTCTGCGATAATCAGCGCAATCTGCGGATCAACACAATTCGATTATTTCGGATCCTCATAAGGCATGTTCGGGACTTTATCCAGCATACGAGCGTACATGCTCAACGAGCCACGGTGATGCGCGGTATGGTCGCAAATGCCGCTCATAATGACCATACGAGGCAATCCCCCCATGATCGGACCATCAGCCATAGGGGCCATCCATTCCATCTCATTCTTATTTTCGATCAAAGACATACCGTTATCAACTGCCTTTTTGAACCACTCGCGAGCCCCTGCCAGCGATTCACACTTCAGAATCTCTCCGGTAAGTCCCTCGAAATCCACGCTAAATCCTTCAGGTCGAAAAGCACCTTCAAAAAACCAATCGATGATTTGGGCAGTATGTGCTACCTGCTGGGCTACGGTAAACATTCCCTCTTTGGGCGCAAATGCCGAATCTTCCTCATTGAGACAGCGTGTGCTGTTCAAAAAATATTTATTAGCCGATTTTAATTGTTCGACCAAACTTCTTTTCAACATATGATCTCCTTATTTCTTGCAAATTAAAACAACAAAACGAGCAAGAGCAATCTAAATATAAAAGTAGCGTTTAGCAAGTACTTTTTTTCGGATCGCAATAAATCTGGCTCAATTTTATTTTTACAGTTGACCGTTTCACTGCTTCACATTATCTTTGTGGCGCATTCTGTGTATCTTGAGCCGTTCTGAATCAACGATATGTGCCAACTACCCACTGACGGATGTGGGTGAAAATGAGAACGAGCCATGCGCTATTTTTTTCTATTGACTGCTGGAGCCAGTTTTCTGTATATCTGCCATTGCTTGCGAAGCAATTCGTCGAAACGCCCATCCGAGGATGCTGGCGAGATCATACATTATGAGAATTTCTCATCAGAATACATCGCGCACCGACATATCGATGTCTGGTTGCCGCTGGATTATTTAGAAAACGAAAACAAACGGTTCCCGGTAATCTATATGCACGATGGTCAGGGTCTGTTCGATCCAAAAACGCCCCATACTGGCGCAACTTGGGGCGTAAACGAGGCAATGACCCGCTTGATCAAAGAGCGAAGTGTCGTGCCTGCGATTGTTGTCGGGATTTGGAACACCCGGAAACGGTCTCCGGAATATATGCCTAAAAAAGCGATCGACATGATCAAAGACCCAGTGCTGAAAAAAAAATGGGTAACAAAAATGTGGAAATCATACATAGAAAGCGGAGAAACTGCTGACCAAAATGGGAATGAGCTGAAGAAAGAGCCTCTCTCAGATCACTATTTGAAGTTCTTGACCACAGAGCTAAAGCCATTTATAGACTCGAATTACAGAACTGTTTTGCAACCGGATCATACTTTTATTATGGGATCCAGTATGGGCGGACTGATCTCCCTTTACGCGGTTTGCGAATATCCCGATATATTTGGAGGCGCGGGGTGCCTCTCCACGCATTGGCCCCCCGGGAACGGAATTATGATCGATTATGCAAAGGAAAATGTGCCTGATCCGCAAACTCACAAGATTTATTTCGATTACGGCACAAAGGGATTAGACGCGGAATACGAGCCTTATCAAGTTCGGATGGATTCGATCATGACCGCCGCGGGTTATATAAAAGGAAAAAATTGGATCACAAAGAAATTCAAAGGTGCTGGACATTCCAAACGCGCCTGGAGAAAACGGATTCATATTCCCCTGCAATTTTTTTTGGGAACCGATACCCACTCAAAAAAAAATCAAAAAAAGTAAGTAAATTGACTTGTAGCGACCGGCTTTAGCCGGATCCTCTGCGAAATCCGAGAATTATTCGGATTAGAAAAACTCTGACAAATCGAGGTTGATTGTATGTCAATTCAAGAAAAATTGGATCATTTGAATGAACTGGAAAAAAAAGCTCAGTTGGGCGGCGGCGAAGCGCGCATCGCCGCCCAACACAAAAAAGGAAAATTGACCGCCCGGGAGCGGCTGGAACTCCTGATGGACAAAGGCACATTCCGAGAGCTGGATATGTTTGTGACCCATCGCTGTTCAGACTTCGGGCTGGACAAACAAAAAATCTTTGGGGACGGCGTGGTGACCGGATACGGAAATATTGACGGTCGTCGCGTATTTGTTTACTCACAAGATTTTACCGTATTCGGCGGATCACTGTCCGAGGCACACGCTGAAAAAATTCTGAAGGTGATGAGTCTGGCGATGAAAAGCGGCGCGCCGATTATCGGTCTGAACGACTCCGGAGGTGCCCGGATTCAAGAGGGAGTGGTCAGTTTGGGCGGATACGCCGACATTTTTCTGCAGAACACGCTTGCTTCCGGCGTGGTTCCCCAGATTTCCGCTATCATGGGTCCCTGCGCGGGTGGAGCGGTTTACTCGCCCGCGATTACCGACTTTGTCCTGATGGTCAAAAATACCAGCTATATGTTTGTGACCGGTCCCAATGTGGTAAAAACCGTGACCCATGAAGAAGTGAGTGCTGAGGAACTGGGCGGTGCTATGATTCATGCGGAAAAAAGCGGCGTAGCGCATTTTGCATGCGATAATGAAATGGAAACGATTCGCACGGTCAAGGAACTGTTGGGGTATCTACCTCTAAATAATATGGAAGACCCGCCTGTTCATCATTGCAAAGACGACGTCAATCGTGCGGAAGAGAGTCTTCTGACCATTGTCCCGGACGACCCCACCAAGCCGTATGATATCAAAGACATTATTACCCGGATAGCCGATAACGGCGAATTTCTTGAAGTGCATAAAAATTACGCCCAAAATGTGGTTGTCGGTTTTATCCGTTTAAACGGGCGATCCACCGGAATTATCGCCAACCAACCCGCTGTGCTGGCTGGCGTGCTGGACATCGATTCGTCGCTCAAGGCGGCTCGTTTTATCCGATTTTGCGATGCGTTCAACATTCCATTTTTGGTTTTTGAGGACGTTCCCGGGTTTATGCCTGGGACAAAACAGGAATATGGCGGGATCATTAAGCATGGGGCAAAACTCCTCTATGCGTTCTGCGAAGCGACCGTGCCGAAGATCACTGTGATTACCCGAAAGGCGTACGGCGGCGCATACGACGTGATGAACAGCAAGCATGTGCGAGGGGATATCAACTTCGCCTACCCTACGGCGGAGATCGCTGTCATGGGTCCAAAAGGCGCAGTGGAGATCATTTTCCGTAAGGAGATCGCCAAGTCGGATAATCCTGAATTTTTGACCGAGCAAAAATTGGACGCGTACCGGGAGAAATTCGCCAATCCCTATATTGCCGCGGGGCGAGGTTATATCGACGCAGTAATCGATCCCCGTCAGACACGGCCCCGTTTGATTGAAGCCTTTGATATGCTTAGAAACAAGCGGGATACCAATCCGCGGAAAAAACATGGCAATATTCCGCTGTAATATCGGGCTTCGCTACATTTTTCGTGCGGAAATCGCGACATTTCGGTTGACATTTCACATAAATCTTTTACCTTAAAATCTCCTGCGATAAAAGAGCATGCAATCTGCGTAATCTGCGTAATTTGCAGATACATAATTTCACTCTTAACCAAAAAATTTCGAGGATGATTTATGGCTCGTATCCATGAATATAAAGGCAAGGAACTGCTGAAAAAATTTAAAATTCCGGTTCCAAAGGGAAGAACAGCTCGCACTGCCGATGAAGTCAGAGCGATCGCGGAAGAGCTTGCCTGTCCGGTTGTGATCAAAGGGCAGGCATGGACCACAAGTCGTAAGGCGCAAGGTTTGATACAGTTTGCCGATAACCCGAAAGAAGCTGAGGAAAAAGCAGATCAGATTCTTGGCGGAACTGTGAACAATTTCCGGATCGAAACCTTGTTGGTCGAAGAGCAACTGAAGATTGCCAAAGAATTTTATGCCGGCGTCATTATTGACGACGTGACTCAAATGCCGCTACTGATCTTCAGCTCTCGGGGTGGGTCTGGCATCGAAGAAATCGCTGAAAAATATCCTGAAAGCGTGGCAAAATCCCATATCGATATCGTCGAAGGGCTGCAAGATTATCAGGCACGTAATGTGGCTCGTCGAACCGGCATCAGCGGAAAAATGTTGCTCCGATTGGGCGGATTGCTACAAAAATTGTGGCGGGTCGCTCGTGCGTATGAAGCGCGTTCCGCGGAAATTAATCCCATAGCTCTCACGGAAGACGGGGCTCTTTACGCGGCTGACTGCCGGATAACAGTTGACGACTATTCGGTATTTCGTCACCCCGACTTAGGAATTGACATTGCCCGAGAGCTGGATCGTCCTCCGTCCCGTTTGGATCGGATCGCGTACGACGTGGAAAAAAACGACTATCGCGGCACGTTCTACTTTATCCAAATGGAGCAAAATTTTGAGAAAAACGCGGGTTACCTCGGATTTCATGGCGCAGGCGGCGGCGGGTCTATGATGTCTATGGACGCTGTGTTTAACCGCGGATTTAAGATCGCCAATTTTTGTGACACCAGTGGCAACCCTCCGGCAAGCAAGGTCTATCGGGCGGCAAAGATCATCCTGGCGCAAAGGAATATAGACGGGTACTTCGGATCGGGGTCCGGCGTCGCCAGCCAGGAACAGTTCCATTCAGCGAGAGGTCTGGTCAAGGCGTTCCGAGAAGAAAATCTCTCTATTCCCGCGGTGATTCGCCTGGGCGGAAATAGCGAGGATGAAGCCGTGCGTATTTTGACCGAATATACAAAAGATTTGCCAGCTCCGGTCGAGGGATATAAGAAGGACGATTCCGCGGATTTCTGCGCCGAACGGATCGACGATCTCTTAAAAAACGCGGATATCAACCTTGATAAGCGAGTGCCAAAATCTCGACAACCAAAAGCTGCCGATAGCTGTGCCAAATATGGTTTCAACACATTGACCGGCAGAGTCACGTTTGATCACGAAATCTGTCTGACATGCGAGACCAAAGTCTGCATCTCATCCTGTGCGCCTCAGATATTAAAAGAGGAGAACCGAGTCCCTGTGTTGAATATCACGCCGGAAGAGGCGAAAAAAGGCAAATGCACCGAATGCTTGGCATGCGAGGTTGAATGCGAACAACACGGAAAAGGCGGCGGTTTTATCGACCTTCCGATTGTGGGATTGACCCAATACCTTAATGAATCAGGCGGCGCAATCACTCCATGAGATTAATGCCTTTCCAATCAAATCGAACAATCTGAACTTATGCCGTTTTTTATCTTACCGACTGCTTCCCCTTTGATAATGCCTATCTATAACGAAACATCGATCGGCTCAGACTCTGTTTTTGTGTCGCGCCAGTTCCTCCTGCGATGCGGAAACGCTGATCCATTCCCACCGCGTTCGGATATCCAAAGGAAAAATTTATGTTGAATATTGCCCTGACGTTATCCAAAGAATTGTCGGTCGATCTGATATGTATCCAAAATGTCCTCGATATGATCGAAGAAAGCGCGACAGTTCCCTTTATGGCTCGCTATCGCAAGGAGCGAACCGGTGAAATGGACGAGATCAATCTTCGTTATGTCGCGGATCGATACGAGTATCTCACCGAGTTGGAGGGTCGGAAAAAAACGGTTCTGAAGACTATCGAGGAAAAAGGTCTCCTGACTGAAGAGCTGAAATTGAAGATCGAATCTTGTCTGAGCAAGACCAGTCTGGAAGACCTCTACCTCCCGTTCAAGCCCAGAAAGCGGACCCGATCTACTATGGCAAAAGAGCGAGGACTTCTGCCCCTATCCGATCTGATCAAAGCTCATAACCGAACCGGAGCCCCGCGCCTTGACCTGATAAAAGAGGCGTCAAAATTTATAAGTGATGAAAAAAAGATACATACAGTTCAAGAAGCGTTACGAGGCGCGTCCGATATTTTGGCGGAAGAGACCGCGGAAAAGCCGGAATATCGAGCTTTTATCCGGGATATTGTTCAAAATCACGGCTACTTTGCCTCGACAATTGACGAGGAGGAGTTCCCGGAAGGTGCCACAAAGTATGAAATGTATCGGGAATTTCGAATTCCAGTCAAAGAGATTGCGCCGCATAATATGCTCGCGCTCCGACGGGGCGAGACTGAGGGCGTCCTATGTCTCAATCTGGAATTTGATCGAGACAAGGTTATCGACTATCTGGAGTCTAAAGAGATTTGCGCCGCGGCTGATAACAACATCCGTTCATTTTATAGCGGGATGATCCGAGACAGTTTCGACCGATTGATGAGGCATTCCTTGATCACCGAGGCGAGGTTGATCAAGAAGAAAGAAGCGGATACGATTTCTATTCTGAATTTTGAGGCAAATTTGCGGCAGTTGTTGCTCGCCAGCCCAGCTGGAATGAAACCCACTCTGGGTATTGATCCAGGTTTTCGCACTGGATGCAAAGCCGCGGTCATAGATCGCACAGGGAAATTTGTCGCTCATCAGACGATTTTTCCCCATTCCGGCGAGGCGAGGCAAAATCAGGCGCGTCGGATTTTTCTTGGCTTGATCGATAAGTATCATATTGAATTGGTAGCGGTAGGAAATGGGACCGCGGGGCGAGAGACTGATGAATTCGTTCGGAAAGCCATAGAATCGATCACGCTGGAGCCGGTCAAAGTGATGGTCAGCGAGGCTGGAGCGTCTGTCTATTCTGCGAGTCAGGTCGCTATTGAGGAATTTCCCGATCTGGACGTTACGATCCGGGGCGCGATCAGTATCGCCAGACGGTTGCAGGATCCGCTGGCAGAATTGGTCAAAATCGATCCCAAGTCGATCGGCGTGGGACAATACCAACATGATGTGAATCAGAGATTATTAAAGAAAAAATTAAAAGAAACGATCGAGAGTTGCGTCAATTTTGTGGGCGTGGATTTGAATCTGGCTTCCAAAGAGCTATTGGGTTATATTTCTGGGGTCACGCCCTCAGTCGCCAGAAACATCGTGGCGCATCGAAATAAAAACGGAGCTTTTAGAAATCGAAGGCAGCTACTGGATGTGCGACGATTTGGACCCAAGGCGTATGAGCAATCGTCTGGATTTCTGCGGATTCGAGAGGGCGACAACCCATTGGATAATTCCGCTGTGCATCCGGAAAGTTACGGCATTGTGAAGCAAATGTCGCAGGACCTGGGGATTTCTTTGGGAGAGATTGTCAAAGCACCGGAGAAGTTACGGTCGTTAAATATTCGAAAATATATTACGGAGACGGTAGGCGAACCTACCTTGAGAGATATTGTTCATGAATTGCAAAAACCGGGGCGGGATCCCCGTGCGGAATTCAGATACGCGAGTTTTAAAGAAGGAGTTACTGAGATGAAGGATTTGAAAGAGGGAATGATTTTGGAAGGAACCGTGACAAATGTGACCAATTTTGGCGCGTTTATCGACGTCGGAGTCAAACAAGATGGGCTAGTGCATATCTCCCAATTGGCGAATTTTTTTGTGAAAGACCCGAGGGAAGTGGTCGATTTGGGCGATGTGGTGAAAGTCAAAATTCTTGCGGTGAACCAAGAACAAAAGCGGATCAACTTATCTATGAAAGCACTAATAGAAGATGATAAGGAGAGACGGCCTCAGCAGGATGGACCTCGAGGAAGAAGGAGAGAACCGAGAGAGCGAAGAAAACCAAGGGAATCGAGAGAACGGAGAGAGTCGAGGGAGCCGAGGGAACCGAAAGAGCCAAGAAGTCCTCAATATACGATTGACGATTTGAAGGAAAAATTCGGTAGTCTGTAATAGACAGAAAACTGATTTCTCAGAAAGAACGCCATTGCACGACAAATCGACTGTTATCATCATTGGCGGGGGATTAGCCGGTCTTTCCGCTGGAGTTTTGCTGGCGGAACATCGCATTCCAGTGCTTATTATCGAAGCCAAGAGTCGTCTTGGAGGAAGAGCGTCTTCTTTTCAAGACTCCAAAACCGGCGATATAGTCGATTATGGTCAACATTTGATGATTGGGGCATATAAAGAGACAGAGCAGTTTCTTAAAAAAATCGGTAGTTTTGAATGGCTCGACCGGCAGGATCGGTTGCGTCTTGATTTGGCGCATCCCTGTATGGGCGTTGCGTCTGTAAAGTGCGCGGATTTGCCGGCTCCATTCCATCTTTTAACGGGTCTGTCAGGGTTCCACCATCTCACCTGGTTCGATAAATTCAGGATGTTTTGCTCAGGAGGGGTGCTGTATTGTCTGAATCCGAAAATTTTTCCTGGTATCGATTATATTTCGGTGGATACCCTGCTGCGTCGAGTCTCGCAAAGTAAGAACAGTCGTCGATTTTTTTGGGATATCCTTACCCTTGCCACGCTTAATGAACATCCCCAGCGCGCGTCCGCCGCCTTATTCCTCAAGGTGATCCGAGAGGCGTTCTTATTCGATCGCGCGCGCAGTCAAATTTGGTTGCCAAAGACCGGCCTCAGCGAACTTTACACCATACCGGCTGAAAATTTTATAAAAGATCGAGGCGGACAATTCCTGATGAAAACGCGCGTGGACCAGTTGTGCTTCGACGAGTCCGGTATTCAATTCGTTGAGACAAGCCACGGCAGACATTTTTACTCGGATTTTGTTATCAGCGCGGTACCGGCGCGTCAGTTACGCGGCGCGATAAGTGACGAAGTCGCTCATCGCTATTTTCCGACATTAGATCAATTCACGTCGTCGGCGATTATTGGCATTCATTTGTGGTGGGACCGACCGGTTATGAAAAATCGGTTTGTCGGTCTATTGGAAAGCCCGATCGAGTGGGTTTTTGACAAGTCGCAGATTTACGACCCTGATCTGGCGCAAGGGAGCCATCTCTCGTTGGTGATCAGCGCGGCAAATCGTTTCGTGAGTATGTCCCGGCAAGAGTTGACAGATATGGCTGTCAGGGAGATACGGAGATTTTTTCCGTTGTCTCGACGCGTGCAATTGGTTCGTTCGTTGGTCATCAAGAACCGGCGCGCGACCTTTGCCCAACAGACAGGAACAAGCCGATATCGTCTCGACACCGAGACGCGGTTCCCAAATTTTTTGCTTGCTGGCGATTGGACAAATACCGGTCTTCCAGCTACGATTGAAAGCGCGGTGATGAGCGGACATCAAGCCGCTAAGCGTCTGTTGATAAAAGTATCCAATTTGCGGTAGTAGCGGTCATTTTCAGCAATACGTTATCCTCCGCAAAATCAGGATAAATTCGACCGTCTTTAATCAAGATTCTTCCTCCAATAATTTAACGTATCTTGCAATGTCCGGTCAAAGGGAATCGACGTCCGCCACCCGGTCGCTACGAGGAATTTCGTTTTGTCGCCGATCAAGCAGGGGGTATCTGAAGGGCGCATACGCTCGGAATCAAATATGATTCTGATAGCAACCTTGCTTTTTTTCAGCAACATATTCAGGGCCTCCTGGATCGAACGTCCCTTACCAGAGCAAATGTTATAAAATTCGCCAGGTTCGCCTTTAGTCAATGCAAGCCGATATGCACGAACCACATCGCGCACATCGGTAAAATCACGGATCGACGAAAGATTTCCCACTTTGATAACAGGTTTGGACAGACCAGCCTCGATCCGGCTGATTTGCTTGGCAAAACTCGATATCACAAATCGGTCGCTCTGTCCCGCGCCTGTGTGATTAAATGCCCGCGTGCAGATAAGGGGTAACCTGTAACTTTTATGATATTGATAACAGAGCATATCTTGGGCAACCTTGCTGACCGCATATGGACTGAGAGGGCGTAAAGGGTTTGTCTCTCGAATCGGTAATTCGTCCGGCATAACCAGACCGTAGACCTCACTGGATCCGGATACGTGGATGCGAGGTCGAATTCCAGCCTTTCGTACCGCTTCGAACAGATTCACGGTGCCGATTGTATTTGTTTGAATCGTCTCCGCCGGAATTTTCCATGAAACTGGGACAATGCTCTGAGCCGCTAAATGAAAAATCCAATCCGGTTTGATCTCCTTAATAATCCGAAGAATCGCCTCAAAATCCAAAATATCGCATCGGTACACAGGGAAATCCAATTCCTTATTTTCAGAGATCGGATTTCGACTGATTCCGAATAACTGCTCGTTATCTTGCAAAAAAAGTCGGGCTAAATGGCGCCCAACAAAGCCGGTCACGCCTGTGATCAATATTTTCATAGCCCACCTCGTTTAAAAAATAGATCGATCCGCAGATTACGTAGATATACAAATTTTATAGTGTGTGTATTTTTTCTCGGTCGTCAAAATCTTTCAGCGCGTTTCTCGAATCGAAGATCAATCGGGCATTCGACGTTAGGAAATCTTTATCATAACAAGAGTGCGCGGTTGTGATGATCAAGCAATCATACGATTGCACCCCCTCGACAGTAAGATCGACGGACTCCATCCACTTTCCGTTAAGTTTTAGTTTGGGGATAAAGGGGTCGTTATAACTCACATCCGCTCCCTTCTCCTGCATCAGTTTGATAATATCCAACGCAGGCGATTCTCGAGCGTCGTTGATGTTTTCCTTATAAGCGACGCCGAGAATCAAGACCTTAGAGCCGTTAATCGGTTTTTTATAATGATTCAACATATCCGAGATGCGGCTCACGACATAATTGGGCATATTGGAATTAATATCTCCAGCTAATTCGATGAAGCGGGCGTGATAATTCAATGTTTTTAATTTCCACGAAAGGTAAAACGGATCAATAGGGATGCAGTGTCCGCCCAAACCAGGTCCTGGATAAAACGGCATAAAACCGAAAGGCTTCGTCGCCGCGGCGTTAATAACTTCCCAGACATCGATGTTGAGCCGGTCGCACATGAACGCTATCTCGTTCACCAGACCGATATTGACGCTCCGAAAAGTATTCTCCAGCAGTTTCACCATCTCGGCGGCGCGGCTGGTGGACATTGGCACTACGCTATCGATACACTGCTCGAAAAAAAAGCGTGTGATCTCGGTGCAGGCATCTGTGATTCCGCCCACAATCTTAGGCGTATTGCTGGTATTAAAGTGCTTGTTTCCGGGGTCCACGCGTTCCGGTGAGAATGCCACGAAAAAATCTTTCCCCACGGTGAGACCTGTCTCTTCCAGACGCGGCAGAATTAATTCCTCGGTAGTTCCCGGATAGGTCGTGCTTTCCAAAATTACCAACTTTCCTGGAGATAGATAACGACTCACCCCTCGGACAGCGCTCAAAATATAGGACACGTCCGGGTCTTTTGTTTTATTAAGCGGTGTGGGGACGCAGATAGAAATAATATCTATATGTTCTAATACGTCGTAACGATCTGAAATGTTGAACAATCCACTGTTAAGTGCATCTTTGACCTGTTGGTCAGAAATATCGTTGATGCCGGATTTCCCACATCGCAACATATTTACTTTTTCCAAATTATTATCAATACCCGTGACACGAAAACCGGCTTTAAGATATTCAATTGATAACGGAAGACCCACATAACCCATGCCGATTACTGCAACAGACGCGCTTCGATTTTTTACCTTTTCATATAAAAAATCTAATTTTTTACTTGACTTAATTTGATCCATATTTCACTCTTATATTTAAGGGAGTCGAAAAACGATCTGTTCTTTCTATTGAGATTCATTTTTTCAATAAAAAAATCAGACAATTACAATTCAAATAGACCGATAGCAATATATAGAAAAAGTTATCTTTTAAGTCAAGTTTTTTTGCGATACTTTCTTCTTGACGGGTATTTTGTTTTGTATTAGATTTCTATAAGAGATATGAACAGACGCTGTAGCGCAGATAGTTTTTTATCTGACCGCGCGGCGATTACTTATTGGTATGTGAGTCCGGAGGGGCTCCACGCTTTCTTGTATCTTAATAAATAATTGTAAGCTACGAAATGATAGATGTGAGTTGAATATCTTTTTGGCAACCGTTATAAATCGGGGAGGTAAACTTATGCCATTTTGTCCAACGTGTCATTGGGAATATGTGGAAGGGACGGATAAATGCAGCGACTGCGCCGCTGATTTGGTCGAGGAATTAGAGGATGAAAAATTTCCAGATGACATTGCTACTGCGGAATGTTTTGTCGCAGATGATGAGATCGAAGCTGAAATCGTCAAAAGTATTCTCCATCAGGAGAGTATCCCTTGCATTTTAACATCTCAATATAGCCATCTGGTTCATCCATTTGCTCATATCGGCGTATCTGGGCAGGTGGGAATACTCGTGCCGACTTTTATGCAGGAAGAGGTGTCTCACCTGATCAAAGAGCATCTGGCACAAAAGGGCATTATTGATGATGAGTTTAATCATTTAGGCGATGATGAAGATGAGGATGACGACGACGATAACTCCGATATGAGTAATGGGTTGCACCATATTGATGAAACAGACGACTATGTCGGAGTTGATGACACAGAAAAAGATGAGGATGATTCCTGATATTGTCCCTGTTCTCGTACATCCCCAAAAAATTGATTCAGCGCGGCGATAACCGAAATCGTCGCGCCGCTCAATCGTTATCGAAAACTTTTTGGTACAGGCTCTCATAGCTTTGGAGCATTGCATCTTCAGAAAAGTGTTCCACAGCTCTCCTTCGGGAAGCGTCTCTCATATATTGATGGAGATCGGGATCCGTCAAAATACGCAGGGAGTCTTTCCCCATATTCTTCACATCTCTGATTGGTCGCAACATCCCAGTCTCTTCTTGACGGATCACCTCGGGAAGCCCGCCGCTATTTGTGCCGACAACCGGCGTTTCGCATGCGTTCGCTTCCAATGCCGCTAATCCAAAACTCTCGCTCTCGCTGGGCAATAAAAATAGATCGCTAATCGACAACAGACCGATCACACAATTTTGCTTGCCTAAGAAAATCACATCTTTTTGGATCCCCATATTCTTGACAAGTTGTTGGGAATGCCAACGGTCAGGCCCATCGCCGACCAGAATCAATTTTGCCGGAATTTGTCGCCGAACATGATGAAAGATACGGATCACGTCTTCCAATCGCTTCACGGGTCGAAAATTGGAGATATGGATCAAAATTTTCTCGTCTTCCCTGGCAAAATCCCTGCGTCGATCCGGGCAAAATTCCCGTTTGTACCTGTTGGGATCGATAAAATTATAGATCACTCGGATCTCTTTTTCGATTTTGAAATTGGCATACGTCGCATCTCGTAACGAGTTGGAGACCGCTGTCAACGCATCGCTCTTCTCAATAGCGAACCGGGTGATATCGAAATATGATGTATCGCTGCCGACAATGGTGATGTCAGTCCCATGCAGTGTGGTGACGACTTTTATCCGACGACGCGGCTGCAGCATCTGCTTTGCCAGATAAGCACTTATAGCAAAAGGAATTGCGTAATGGACGTGCAGAATATCCAAATTTTCATATTCCGCCACTTCCGCCATTTTTACCGCTGTCGATAGCGTAAAGGGATCGTTTTTAAACAGGGGATAAGAGAGTTGTTCGATTTCATGGAAGTAGATATGGCTCTGATACGATTCCAGTTTAAACGGGAGGGAATTACTGATGAAATGCACCTCATGCCCGCGTCGAGCCAAAGCCAAACCGAGTTCGCTGGCAACAACGCCGCTTCCACCATAGACCGAGTGACAGGCGATTCCGATTTTCATATAATTTTCCACGTTTTAATCGGGTCGTCAATGCGAGAAATTTCTCGGACAAAAAAAGGCTCGCCGTATTTGGTTCCGATCCGCGCGCCCCAATAGCGTGTCTCCGCGATTAAATTCGACATGAAGCGCGGGGAACTGATATAGGTCAGATCAGCCGAATAATCGGGATCAAATTGACTCCGGAAAGCCTTTATCACCTCCATTTTCCGCTTGAACTCATCGCTAATATCTGTCACAAAAGAGGGTGCAAAAGAGGGATAGTGGGAACGATAATAGATGACGCGTTGCGGACGATGCGGCGAAAATTCGCTCGGTTCATATTTCTGAACGCCGCTAAGGAACGCGGCTTCTGAGACCAATTGTCCGGCTTTGGTATGGTCGGTGTGCCGGTCTTCTATATAGTGGGTTAAGACGATTGTGGGGCGATATTTCCGTATCATGCGCACAATCGGACGCTTATGCGCTTCGCAGATATCCAAATATCCGTCGGGCATCCCCAGATTCTCTCTTATATCCAAGCCGAGTATTTTTGACGCCAACTCGCTTTCTGTTCGCCGAATCTCCACGCTCCCACGAGTTCCAAGCTCTCCCTTCGTGAGATCGACGACGCCGATTCGATAACCGAACCGCTTCATCTTCAGCAAAAATCCCCCGCAGTGAATCTCGACGTCATCCGGATGGGCACCAAAAGCCAATACATCAATTCGAGTCATCTTCCCTCCGTACTTTTTTGGTTGCCGCTCATAAGAGTCCGCAGATTTTGCAGAAAAACGAAAGATTCTTATTTGGTATGTCTAAAAAGATTGCGCAGCATGAGAATTTGCCCCCGATGATGGGCTTCATGCTCGATAAGGTGGTAAAATATCCAGCGGATACTGAATTCAATTCGCTCGTACCCCTCTTCCTGATATCGTATCGTATCCAGATCGTCATCCCGATGTTTGAGCAGAATTTTTCGGGTGCGGGTTCGCACTTTGTCCATTTTTTCAAAGTACCATTGATACGGTTTCCGCGGCGCGGGGGGAGCGGGTTTTCCTGGTCCAAATTCTTTAAACAGATAATCCTTTTTGAAACTATCGGATAGTCTTCCGCCCGCAATCATCTCTTCTATCCACCAGGCTTCGGTATGCGCGATATGGAGCAGTAACACACCGATAGACGACCCGCCCTGATAGGATTGCCAAACCAACTCCTTTTCGCTGATCCGACCCTTTAGAGACTGCTTCAAATCCTCCCGAACGTCGTCCATAGAGGCAATCCAGTAGCCCAACTGGAGGTCGGCGTCAGGGGGCGGCATCAGTCGGACTCGTTCAATTCGCATTAATTTTTCCTCCAGTTTTACCTATTTATAACTTTTCTCAGAAGAGCCTGCCAATAACAATTAAGACTACATTAATATAATAAATAAAATAAAATTTGTCCAGTTAATTCATTCAAAAATGGGCTAATCTGTCGATAACTCTTTTTTTGATATCTATCGTCCCCAGCTTGATGCCCATTATGAGCGATAACGAAGAGTTCTCTCTGAAAAAAAAAAATAAAAGTTGACGTTTTCGTTTGAATCATGTTATAATAAAAAATATAGGGGATCCTGATTAGAATCTTTCCAATTTCTGCTTTCCAATTTCTGCTTTCCGTCATTTCAATTTTTTTTTTTGAAAGGCATTAAAAATTTAGAACCAATATAATATTTTAAAACGTTATATATTTCTATATGTATAATATTGTTCTATAATAATTTTTAATTAAAGAAATTTTGTTGGTTTGAACTTATGACCTATTACATTCGGTTTTTTGCCATACTTCTTTTGGTAAGTTGTATGGTTTCTCCCGCAAATGGCTCCCGTTTTCAGCATTCGGACTCGGACTTATTTCTCATGTTCTATGGTTTCAGCTGTCACAACTGGGTTTCAGTTGGGGGAAACAGTCGCAGTTTGGAGCAAGGAAATCTGCATCTTGGGAAAAATTATACCCATGACGACCGAGTTTCTCTGTTGTTGAATGGTCAGCTTTTCGGCGCGTTTCGGGTTGATCTGAACGCGGTTTACGATACTCGGTTGCGAGACTATCCAGGGAATCGTGACCGGAGCGATTTTCGATTCCGCCTGGGATTGGGGATGACCGAGTCTGTGACGGACGAGCGTTCATTGGGGAGCGGTTTTCGCTTGGAGACGCTCGCCGCGTATGAGGGAAATGCAGATTGGCGGATTGAGGACACGGATAAACGGCTTTTGACCGAGCCTTTTGCGGATCTCCAATTCGAGCTGTTCGCCAAACTCTCATACCACGCGCAGTGGGTCGCGTTGGGGGATCAGAGAATCTCGTTGGAAGATACGAAATTCACTCTGCTCAACCGGAATCTGCTTGCCGTCCAACTTCATTTGGAAAGAGATTTTGGCAAGGATCCATCAGCGGATCGCGCAGATTTTTCTACGCAATTAGAAGGGAACCTGATTGCCGCAAAGGTCAAAGGTCGCTCTTTTACCGAAGAAGATATCGAGGCGTCCGCAGGCGTTGACACCGCGGGTATTCGAGCGGACGGCGGATCGGGTCCCTATTATCTGACTCATACTCCCGCGACACGAGGCAGCGAGCTGATTCTCGTCCAAGTCCGAGATCGCTACAACCCAGAAATAATCCTAAGTGAAAATGTTCAACGTCGCGGAACCGATTATACGATCGACTATGAACGCGGTCTCGTGATTTTCGAAAATCCGATCCCTTCCGAAGATTTGAGCGGCAATCCCCGCTACATTGTGATCCAATATGATTATAAATATAACGGCAAAGGCAATTATAATCGCTATTTGATGGGAGGACAGACGCGGGTTAGGGTTGGCGACGAGTCCTATATTGGGGTCAATTACGCGACCGAGTTTGACGACGACAACTCCTGGGATTGGTCAGATTCTTATATGGATGCTGTCCAGACTGAAGCCGATTCCTTGGGCGTGTCAGTCGATTTGCTTATGAAACGTGACAATCCGCCGCTTTCTTCTGATCACAACGTCAGAAGCATCAACAGTCGGATGGTATTTGGCGAGACTGTGCTAACCGGCGAGATCGCTCAAAGCGATATCTTTTTTTCAGAGAACGGATCAGGCGAGAACCATGGCGATAAAAATCATGCGGTGCGGGCGGAGCTTGCCTCTTATCTGCGTCCCGGAATTGAGTTCAAGAGTTCCTACTGGCGTGTTGATCGGGAATATCAAGCCATCGGGGACCCAAATCTGGACACGGATAAAGAGAAATGGCGGGTTTACGGGGATTTTGAATATCAGGATAATCAATTTTTGACCGCGGAATATCGGAATGATTCCAATATCGATTATAGTGATAGCTCGGACGTCCGCACAGATCAGATCATCCGCTTTGGTTGGAGAGAAGAGATACCAGATATTCCCCATATCAAAATTCAAATTGAGCGGCGAGAGCAGAACAACAGATTCAACTCCGAGGACAAAACACGTCAAACTGCTCGCTCCGAACTGAAGCACGCTCTTTTTTCTCAAAAAATAAATCTCAATATCGGGCATGAATACGAGCACTTTGACGACCATATTTCGACTGCTTCCAACTCTCGTCAGATGGCGAGGTTCGGCATAGAATGGCTCCCAGTCGACCGGTTTACGGCGACGCTCAATCAACGGGTGGAGTTTCGTCTTGATCAGGAAACCGACAGGTATGTGGAGCGTCAAGACGCGTCCAAATTAAGCGGTCAGTGGCGTCCGATTCAAGGATTGGAAGCGCGATGTTCTTTTGAATATCGTCGTTTTGGCGCGGATTTCGATGGTTTAAAATGGAAAAATGACGCGGATCGGGATGAAAAAAGCAGCTCAATTTCATTAAGTTTCGATCTGTCCGACCAGTCCGTCAATAGGCTGAAATATGAAAATCGGCGGGCGTTGAGCTATGGATCGGGACCTCGGAATGAAAGCCAAAAGCAATATCTGAGGAATCAACTGATCTATTATCTGACGCCAGACTTGCATCTGAATGTGATTGGCGAGATCGAGGATTTGCAAACGTGGAACGCAGATGTGTATGAACGCACTTTGTTGAAACGAGCATTGTTCGAATCTAACTATCATATTTTTCTGAAGTTGGACGGATTTGTCGGTTATGAGTGGCGAGAGTGGGAAGACCATCGGTTTGCTTCCAGCACATCTCGCACGCAACGGGCACTGTTCGGTGTCCGCTACTACTTTCTCCCGTCGTTGTATGCGCGTCTGAACCTCCGTCGCGCTTCGACCGAGTTGCTGGGCAATACATCAGCGGAACCCATGATCCAGAACCGAGCGGGAATCGAACTCGGCTCGGATATTAAGATGAATTTTCGGGGTGCGATTGGATACGAATTCGTGACGTATCAGAATAAAGAATATTCGACCGACGATTACGACGCGAGTCGATTTTATAGCAAACTTTCGGTTAAGTTTTAAAGATATCTGCTCTAAAAAACCCGCGCAATCCGCGGCGCAATCCGCGGCTCAAGGGAGTCTCTATATGTCACTCGTCAATGGACGGTTCAAATCTCACAAGAAACGATATTGTCATGAGAATTTTTGCTCTCGACGCGACATGCATCCGTTTTTCGTATTCGTTAGATACGCGACAATCGCCTTGGTCTTGATCTTGATCGCGCCGCTTTTTGCCCAATCCCAGACATCGATTATGAATGATTCCTATACAGCGGATCGGGACACGATTGTTATATGCGATGATCTCTATATCCAAGTCTCGGACGCGGACTCGAATCTCTCAACAACGGCTCAGGATCAACTGACCGTCACGGTGCAAGACGATAATAGCGGCGACATCGAGACCGTAGTTTTGATCGAAACTGGAGATAATACCCATATTTTTCAGGGGAGTTTGCCCACGGCTTATCACAGTGTGACCCCATCCGACGGAACCTTACAGCTTGTCCAAACCACTCCCCAAGGCTCGGAGAGTACTATCAGCGCGACCTATAGCGGCGGATCGGATCAGGCGTCGGTCTATTACCCTCTCTTGCAATTTTCGCTTGTCGAGGGACAACCGGATATCAACAGTTGCCGAGAAGACAGCGTGACCGCGATTTTGTACAATGTGGGTCAAGGACCCGCATACGGCTTGAGTTTAACTGGGTATTTTCCGGAATCAGAGTACAGCTTTGTGCAGAGCGTTTCTGTCCAAAACAGTGCTGGCGCGACCTCGACCGAGAGTCCCACAATCAATGGATTAACCTTTACTTGGAATCCGGGTCTTGAGACATCGGCTTTGTACAACATCGCGTCCGACGACAGTTTGACCTTTATATTTAGGATCAACGTCGGATGCTCACATTTGACCGCAATAGGGCTGAAGGGCTATTATTTCAACGGGTTATGTTCGACAGCGGTGGACGATTCCGTTGGCGGAACCGGACCCGATGGCGAATTCAACTATGCAGTGGATCTGAATCGGGGCGCGCTCAATATTATCAAAGAGGCTATCGCTGTGAACGGAACGCCAATCGCTCCGACGTCCGCGCCGGTCGCTATCCCCGGCGATACGATCACCTATCGAATTCAGGTGGAAAATCTTTCATTTGGCACGGTGTACAACATCTCGGTTCTGGACTCGATGAACGTGGGGATGGCGTATATCAGCGCGAATCCAGCACCAGAAGAGACACATAATGTACCCACAGACTGGGTAAGATTTGCCGACGTCGATAGTCTGGAATCCGACAGCATCGCAGAATTTGAACTCATTGCGCATATCGTAGAGTGCGAAAATCTCCAGAATTATTCCTTTGCCAATTGGAGCTGCGATCCCGCCGGTCCCTCTTGCGATCCTCGGGAAGATACGAACACATCAATCAATCTCAAATTAGAAATCCCTCGTCTGGACTTTTCGCCCTCGGATATAACAATACCTTATTGCGGGGTCGATACTGTAACTTATGATATTATAAATGCTTATAATGCACGCGTGGAGAGCCTTTATCTCTATATCGACGCGTTTCCGCCGAATTTTACGATCACGCCTATTTCCAATATATTGGCTTATGAAACCAACCCGGAACAGCGATTTCTTTTGCCAGATATCGGTGAAAACGAGACCATAACCATCTCTTATGCGATCTCTCTGAATAATTCCTGGTGCGATGTTGGGGCGGCAGGTTCGATCGGATCGATCAGTTATCAGACGCAATACAGGGATTTGTGCGGCAGCTCGTATAACTACCCGACCCGATCCGGCAACTACGAGGTAGGTGGGCAACCGGAAATTACGGTGATGCGATCCCACGGATTCCATAACTGTTTTTGATATTTTCGATACCAGGCTCACTGTTTTGGACAACGGTGGTGGAACTGTCGACAACGATACTATCCGATGGCGCGTTCCGCCGAGTCAGGCGACCTCCACCTGGAACAGAACCGTCCGATTTATTCTGCCTGACAACCAAGCCGGTTGCTCGCTCTGCGATGAACCGATTGCCAATAAGATTATCGCCACGCTCACCGATTGTTGCGACTGTTTTGTTGCCTCGGACTCCCTTGTCGCGGAGACAGCGATAGAGAAACCTGTGATCAGCGTGACCAAAAACATGCCGGATTCATCCACGCCGGGCGATACGATCAGCGCGCAGATTGCTGTGACGTTGACCGGACCCGCGTCCTGTGTGACGGATATTCAAGTCGAGGACGTGTTCGACTCCCGTTTTATTCTAATTGACAGCGGAGGCGGAACTGTATCGGGCAACACAATTGGTTGGACTGTTTCTGGGGATTCGGCAGAGATCGGCTGGACGCGCTCGGTGCGTTTTTCGCTGCCGGCTACATACAGCGATTGTGCAACTTGCGACCTTCCTTTGATCAATAGGATCACCGCGTCAGCGACCGATTGTTGCTCATGCGTGCTCTCTGATTCTATGACAGTCGAGTCGGAAATCAATCGCAAACAGTTGCAGATCAGCAAAACGATGCCAAATGGCGTCTGTCTCGGCGATACTTTTAACGTGGAAGTCGCGCTCACGATCTCTGACACGTCGGGGTGCCCTATCGACTCGATTCAGGTTTACGATGTCTTTGAGGATTTTTGGACACTGTTAGACGCGGGTACCGGAACCGCGCGGAATGACACGATATTTTGGTCGTTGACCGAGGACTCTCTGAGAGTTCATGGCTCGACGCTGGTATGGGAAAATACTCTCAGTTTCATCATACCGGACGCTCCCTTTCCCGAATGCTGCAACCCAGGTCCCATGCTAAACCGTATTTATGCAACGGGTTATGACTGCTGCGGATCCTGCGTGCCAATGTATGACGAGTCGTTTGTCCCAATCGAAATTCCAGTCCCAACGATCAATTTGTCAAAATCCACGCCTCCGGTAGCGGCTCTCGGGGATACCGTCACGACCTTAATCAATCTGATAATCACTGACACGACCGCGTGCGCTGATACCGTCATCGTGGACGACGTGCTCCCCTCTGTATTCGAGATCATTGATCCATCAGGCGGAACCGTGATAAATGATACCATACGCTGGATTTTAGACATCGACTCCGATCCATTTATTTGGAGCGATTCCATCACATATATTTTGCCGGAAGACAGCACTCAATATTGCAATCAGGAAGTTGTCAACAGCGTTTCTGTGAGAGCGTTCAACGTGTGCGCTTGTTCGGGCAGCGCGTCTGATTCATCCTCCACCCTATTCGAGTGCAGCAGCTGCGATGAGGGAGAAATACTCTCCTCCAAGAGCGTCAACGTGACAGGAGGTCCCTGTGACCCGATCGATTATCAGGTGATTTATGATTTCCCTGACGGAATGCCCTCGGACGGCTCATGGTCTGGTCTCTTATTTGAAGATTTTATGGAAAATGAACAAATCTATTTCAACGACGACATTACGGTTCGGGTAGTCAATGACGCTGGCACGTCCTCTATCCAGACCTTTACTTTGGACCGCGATTCGCTTTTGATTGATTTTTCTGACGATCCGCCAGACACCAGCGGGTTCCCTGCTTTTACAGACGTCGATTCCTTGATATTCACCTATCGCCTGCGCGCCACATGCAACTCCTTGTCAGAAATATTTCTGAGCCGATCCATATTGAAATTCTCTTTTTCCTGCGGCGGACTCGACAGTTTGATCGAGATCGAACCGGTGAACCTCCTCGACAATTTGGGGCCCCCGGAAATGAGCATGTCAGCTCAAATGCCGGATTCGGTTTATCGCTGCGATCCTTTTCGCAATGTGATCACCCTGACCCGAGATTCGGACTCGACCGCGTATCGCCCGCAACTTTTTGTTCCCCTGAATCATTACTCGCCTCAACATATCGATCCAGATTCGATTTTCTACGATGGGATTTTGAGTGATACCGCTGTGATGATCCGCTATGGGCCTGTGGACACCACAATAGCCGGGGTTCCCGGAATTTTTTGGCAATTCAACGACTTTCCTCATGGGTTAGCGGCGTCGGGGACCATCTCCATCCCAATGTTCAAAGCATGCGATAACGATTCCACCGCTTTTCGGGCAAGACTGATCTATTTCAACAAATGCTATCCATATCCGCAATGCGCGGATCCGGGAGCGGACTCGGTATGGACGTCGGAAGAGCCTATTCTCGCTGGAGGCGTCTCTATGACCCTGGACGCGTGGGTTCCAAATCCAGTTATCGGATGTCAGCCTTTTGATAACGTGATCACCATGACCCGCGAGTCATCCGAGACTATTTTCCGCCCATCACTTTTTGTAGGGCTTGATTATTACGCCTTGCAATACGCTGAGTTTGACTCCATCACATACAGCGGCGCGCTGTCTGATACTGCAACCATGATCATTTATGGACCGGTTGATACCACCATGACGATATCTGGGAACAGTATGCGCGGGCTATACTGGATTTTTTCCGATTTTGAATCCGAGTCCCCCGCGGCCGGCGTGATTTCTATTCCCATGCTGAAAAAATGCGGAGACCCAACCACCGAATATAACGCCCGCCTCATCTACCAGTCAGGTTATTGTTTGGACCAGGTCGCCTTGGGTTGTCCCGTAGACGCGGACACAAGTTATGTGGCTGCAGCTTCGCAGTACATGTCGCCGAGCTTGCGGTTGGTGAAATTCCCGGAACTCTCTTTTACTTGGAATGACACCGCCCATTTTGACGTCACGATATTCAATGAAAGTCCGGTCACCGCGTATAATGTGCTTGTCATCGACTCGCTGGACGTCAATTTGAGCTACCGCGCGCATGATCTGAACCTGGTCGGGGGCGTCTGCTATCAGGACAGCGTGCCGGCATATAACAGCGACCCCGGATACCAAATTCAAGGCGTTTCCTGTTTGATCGATTCTATCCCAGCCTTTTCCAAAGCCGAATTGTCGGTTGACGTCAATCTTTCTGGATGCGACCTGCCGATCAATTACGGAAAATTTCGATGGGGCTGTGATTCGCTTTACTGCCTTAGCGGGGTTGACGACGCGACTGTAGACGGTCCCTCTCCTGACCTTGAATTGGTCAATCAGGTGAGCCTACAGAATCTGACAAGCTGCGCCAACGACACGATCAACGTCCAGATCCGAAATTCCGGTCAAACTGTGGATTACAATATCTACTTTAGCGAGTTGTTACCCACGGGCATGCACTATGTAGACGGATCGACAACTCTTAGCTTTAAGAAAAACGGCGCGCCCGCGTCGCATATTGTCCCGAACGGCACGGGTCCTTTAGCGGATCCGTCAGTCATTGTCACCGCGGGAGGAGATTCGATCCTGTGGCGACTAAACGACTACATTCAGGATAGCGGCGGATCCGACAGTCTCGGAACAATCGAGCCGGGAGATATTATCTATATCGACTTTGTGGTTTCGGCTGATTGCGAATTTTCCGGAGGAGAAGTGCAGCCTCTGGCTCGTTTTTATAGCCCGTGTAAAGACGAAATCCGGATCGGTGCGACCTCCTCCTCGATCAACAGCATTACTCCGGTTATTTTATTGGACAAACAACCCGATCCGTTTCCGGCTCAGGGATCGATCTCCTGGACAGTCACATTACGCAATATCGGAGAAGGCGCGACCCACCGTCTTATTCTCAAGGACGTGCTGCCCAGTTCCATCACCTATCCGGGCGGATTTGGCGGCGGCGGATTTGAGCCCGATTACCTCGTTCATGGCGTGGATCGAGACACGCTTGTCTGGATATTCGATGACTCCGACGGCGAAGCTATCCCGCCGGAAAGCATAATCTCGTTCGATGTAGATGTGGTGGCTTCATGCGCTGACAGCGTTGCCGCTAATTCAGAAACAAACCTGCTTTTCGCCTATTACGGATGCGCGGACACTGCCGCGATCTTACCGGAAGGTCCCGATCTGATCACGCCCTCGGAAATCGATTCGTTAAGATCAGATCGACTATTCATTTGTCTATTCGACGCCTCGCAGGATTCGCTTCCAGCGTCTATATATTGGGAAGTGAACGGTGGATCGGACTCCACGCTTTTCAGTATAGATCAAGACCTGCCCTCCTCGGGATATTGCGACACCCTGCATACATTCCTTTTTACCTTTGTGAACCGGGATACGGTCACCGCTTATCCGGGGATAACCATACGCGACGACATTCCAGCGGGTCTCTATTTTCAAAGCGGCTCCTTGGAGATCATCCGAGATGGCGGTGCCACCTCGACGCCCAGTTTATCTCAAGCCCCTGTAGTGGGGCAAACCGATTCCTTGATCTGGGTGTTGGACGCGGATAGCTTGGAGATCAACGACACCTTACGGGTCTCCGTCCAACTCTATTCCGACTGCGGAGTTGCCGGAGGAGACAACCGGTTGATCATATACGCGAATACCTGTTTCGACTCTGAATATGAAGTCGATTCTCATACCGAACCGTTTATCACCAGCGGAGGTCAATACGATGTGCATCTGGAGAAACGCCCTTCTATTTTCCCGGGAAATCGGAATGAAACTATTGAATGGGAACTGGTCTTCTGGAACGCAGGCACAGCCGATACTGCCAAACGCGTTGTTATTATCGACGAATTGCCCGCGTATATTGATACCCTCAGTTCAGGCGCGTTCAGTCCCACAAGCCCAGATTCGGTTCATGGAGACTCCTTGATCTGGATCGTTGATGCCGTAGCCCCTGGGGATAGCGTCCACATCACGATCAGAGGCGTTATCTCGACTCCCAATTGCGTAGAAAACTCAGACTCCAACCGCGTCTGGGTTCTTACCGGATGTCCTTCCCCATCAGACCCTAACGGCTTTGTCTGCGAAACAGCCGCGGACAGTGCGGTCTCTCATGTGTTCTATCAAGTAGGAGAGGGATACGGCTCGCTCATAACCGAATTTGAGATACCGCCTGAGATCGGAGCCTGCGATTCGCAATTCTATGAGCTTAGATTCACAAACAGCGACTCAGTCAACGCGTATCCTGATTTTACCGCGTCAATCACGCTCATTCAGGGCATAACTTATGACGACAGCCTACTCGTTACCTTTCCCGATGGCTCCACTATATCAGATTCTACCGGGATCATGGACGTCATATCGGGAACCTCAGGGGACACGCTCCGATGGACTCTCTCAGAACCGGACAGCCTCGCGCCCGGAGATATGATTCGAATCCGGTTCCGTGTGTACGCCCAAAGTTGCGCTGCGCTCCCGACCGACCCCGGAACGTCTCATATCAATTTTACTATGGAGACCTGCGCGGGAACAGTCTATGCCGCGCGCGATACCTCCATTATTGTGGACCCAGGAGCACCTGTCTTAGAATTGGAAAAAATCTCCACTCAAGACAGCGTGACTACCAATGGACTCATACAATATCAAATTACCCTAAGAAACACTGGGGACGGTCCCGCTGACAGCATTTTCATCTACGACTATCTCCCCAATGTCGGATACCCGCCAGTATCTGCAAACAAAAAAGTCAATTATGTCGTATCAACGGGCGGAGGGTCCTATCAAGATTCCCTCGTCGTATGGGATATTGGGTCATTAGATCCTGGGGACTCCGTTCGCCTTAACCTCGAATTGACAGTCCAAGACACTGTCGCGGCTGGTACAAAACTCATCAATAATATTTTTGCTACGCAGAGTTGTTGCGACACGATCTTTGCTCTCCAAGACACCCTTCTTGTGATCCCTGACCTGAACTTAGAGGTTGAAAAGAGTGCTAATCCTGCCGAGCAATATCCGGGCGGCGAGGTGACTTATAGCATCGTGGTCTGGAACCTCGACCCCACTGATTTTTCTCGTAATGTTGTCATAACCGACACGCTGAGCCAAGACGTCACTTTTCTTAGTGCCAGCGACCTGCACGATACCACAACCGTAGGTTCTGGATCAAACGCGTTCACTATCATTGTTTGGAGCCTGGGCGATCTCGCGCCCCAATCGGAAAAAACCGTCACAGCCACTGTTCGACTCGATTCCACGTTAGTTGATACGCTTTACACCCAAAATTTCCCTGATTATTTTGTCCCGAACTTTGCAATCATTACCTATACGAATGACGACGGTGACACGCTTGCGCCTTACACTGCCACAGATTCCACGCAAGTCGTGGCTCCAAAAATTGTGGTCAACAAAAGCGCGGACTGCTGCGCTGTCAACCCCAATTGCCCCATCCCTCCTGGGGACCAGTTCACATTCGAGATCAGCTTTACTAATATCGGAAACGGTACCGCGGACAGCATAGTGATAAGCGATGTGTTTCTCGGCGATTTTGTCTTTATCAGCAACAATGGATTTCCCTGGGCAATTCCCTTAGACGACGCAACGCTGCCGCCTTATGTGATCCGTAATTTGAGTCCCGGCTCTTATCGCTCCCCGTTGCAATTGACCGTCCAAATACCCGATACAATCATGTTCAATTCTCATATGTGCAACATGGTCAGGGTCGATACTTATGACGAAAATGGTCAGAGCTTTTACATCTATCCCGATAGCTCCCATGTCGATACCTCCTGCGTCACTATTGTCCGACCCTACCGAGATATTAAGGTCGAAAAAAGCGCAACCAGCGCGGAGATTACCCCTGGCGGATTGATAACCTATCACCTCAATGTAACCAACACCGGCAATCAGCCTTTAATTCACGTCGTTATTCGGGACTCCCTTGTCGGGTCTGGTTTGACGTATCACAGCTCCAATTTTGACACAACGCGCGTAGACTCGATTGGGTATTTAGTCTGGGCAATTCGCGACAGCCTTTTGCCAGGAGATTCCGAGGAAATCCGCGTCTCGCTCCTTGCCGCGGCAGACCCGGATTCCATCGACTCACCCTTTATCAACATTGCCAATGTGCAAGCCGTGACCGCGCACGACACAACCGATCATCTGGGCGACCAAGATAATGAGGTTTTGCCTGTGGGTTCTGGCGGACCCGCTTATGAGATCGACAAAGTCGCTGTCACTGCCGTAGTAGGATCAGGTAACGCCGCGGAATATCTCATAACGATACGGAATATCGGAAATTCTTTGATTCGACATCTCGTGGTGCGAGATACCTTACCCGAAGGTATTACAGTCAATCCATTTTTGATTTCGAATCCTCCGCCGGATTCCGTGACCTACAACCAGCGCGCTATCCACTGGTCAATAGACAGCTTAGCCGTCGGATCCACATTTCAAATCAGCTTTACCGGATTGGCCGCGGACACACTCGCGGGTCTCTATAACAACGTAGTCACGTTAGTCGGAGAGAATATTTCCGGCGATTCGTTGAGCGTAATAAGCGATTCTGCTTGGGTGGTCGTGACTGGAACCGCCCCGGGTATTACCCTGAGCAAAATCGCTTTTGACAATGAATTTACATCGGGCCAGGATCAAA
>NBMB01000059.1 GCA_002084765.1 Candidatus Cloacimonetes bacterium 4572_55
CATTTGGATTCCGAAACTTCAATAACTTTCGATTGAGGATTATTACTAACTTTGACTAATTCCGTAAAAAAGTTCCATGAACCAGACAAAATCAATAAATTACAAGCAGAAATAAGCGCAACCGATAAGATAATAGACCAGATGGTTTATGAGCTGTATGGGCTGACAGAGAATGAGATCCAAATTGTTGAAACCAAGAAATAATTTTGAACAATGTTCATATATAAGACGTCATATATAAATATTTATACTATTAATTGTAAATTTTTTACTGTTTTTATTTGAAATTTATGAAGAAACTTCTAAGTTAAGTAAGGGGGACAAATGATTTTTGTGCAAGTTCAAAAAAGGCGGATACAAATATCCTTCATCATCTCTTTGTTTTTATTAACAATGGGATTCCTTTCCAAATCGTGGGCGACGACCATTACTGTCAACGATCTCGCGGATAATACCACAGCCAGCGATGGCAACTGCACGCTTCGTGAGGCGATTACCAATGCCAATGGCGATACAGATGGCACAGGTGGAGATTGCGCCACCGGTTCGGGTGCGGACGTGATTCAGTTTGATGCTTCTCTAACGGGCGAAATTACGCTTTCTTCGGAATTACCTATCACCAGCGACCTGACCATTACCGGTCCCGGCGCAGATCAATTACGAATCAGCGGCGATGGGGCGAACCGGATATTCAACAATACCACGGCGTCCAGCTTCTCCATATCAGGTTTGAGCCTGATTGAGGGAAACAGTGCTACTAACGACGGCGGCGCGATTCTAAACGCCGCGAGTATGATCCTGACGATTCAGGATTGTAATATTTATGATAATGCAGGCACCAATGGAGGTGCTATCTATAATCAGGGGACTCTGGTCATTAGTAGGAGCGCGATTCATAACAACAGCGCGAGCGGGAATGGCGGCGGGCTTTATAGCAGTGGGAATTTGGATATGAAAAACAGCACGGTCTCCAAATCCCTGGGTGGGAGTGGCGTGTATCTTGTGGGTTCGGGGACAAATAAAATCTCGCACTGCACCATTGCGAAAAACGTTAATGGCGGTCTTTATAGCACGGTTGCTACGACTGTAAAAAATACGATTATCTCTCATAATACAATCCTTCCAGATGTGGATGGAACAATCACATTCGCAAGTGATGGGTACAACCTAATCGGTGGAAATGCTGGGAGCAGTGCCGATTTTAATCAAACTGGAGATCAGGTCGATGTGGATTCGAAGTTGGGGGGGTTGCAGGATAATGGCGGCTCCACGCCAACGCATGGATTGCTCCCCGGAAGCCCGGCTATTGACTCGGGCGTTGACACTGATATTGATAGCAGCCCGGTGAATACTGATCAGCGGGGAGAACCCAGATCTTATGATAATCCCGACTACACCAACGGCGGCGGGGGTGCTCACGATATTGGCGCGTGTGAGTATCAGTTGGAGGTAGATTTTGCCTGGTGCGGCGCGGCGACCCCGACCACCGCGACTGTCAAAGCTCGCATCAGCGCAGAGGGAAGCGCGGTTAATCTGATCTTAAGCCAAAATAACGACCTAAGCTCCCCGGATGCGACGATCTTACTCACGGTCGTCAACAACATCGTCACGGCTGAGTTGACGGGTCTGTCGCCGGATACCCATTATTACTATGGGTTAGAGATAGCCGGCGTTGTGGATGATCGAAAGATCGGCGAATTTTCTACCGTTCCGCTGGAGGGTCCCGCTTCCTTTAAATTTGCTTTTTCCTGTGGCGACAAAAATTATTCAGATCATCCGGTGTTTGCGGAAATAGCCAACACCAATCCCAGTTTTTTTATCAATACTGGCGACCTGTTTTACGCGGACATCACGACCAATGACCAAAGTCTATACAGAGACGCGTATCACAACATTCTTTGTTCCGAACGGCAGGCGGCTCTTTACCGGCGTGTATCCATGGCGTATATGTGGGACGATCACGATTACGCTGATAACAACAGCGATTCAACTGCGGTGGGCAGGGAGGCGGCTCGTCATGTGTACCAGGAGTATACGCCGCATTACCCACTCCCGGCAGGCACGGGCAATACGCCGATATATCAGGCGTTTACCGTAGGTCGGGTGCGTTTTATCCTGACCGATTTGCGCTCAGTCAGTTCACCGGATGCCAATTCGACTGACGCAGGCAATACCAAGATGGGCGCGGCTCAAAAATCCTGGTTCAAGCAAGAACTGCTGAACGCCAACCGAGTCTATCCGATCATTGTCTGGGTCAGTTCCGTCACCTGGATTGCGAATGAGAATACGGCGGAATGCACAGGCTCCCCTTATTGCGATCATTGGGGCGGATATGATGTGGAGCGGCGGGAGATTGCAGACTTCATCAAAGATAACGATATAAAAGGCATGGTCATGCTCAATGGCGACGCGCACATGGTGACGATCGACAGTGGTGCGAACAGCGATTACGCCAGCGGAACCGGCGCGGCTTTCCCTGTCATGCAGGCAGGGGCTTTGGATCAGGTTGGGTCGTTGAAAGGCGGACCCTTTAGCGAATTAACTTTCCTCAATGATCCCAACCCGACAGGCTCGCCCCCTTTTGATGGGCAGTTCGGCGTGATGGATATTACCGACAATAATGGGGCGCAGATTTGCTTTGATTGGACGGGTTATAATGTGGACAAGGATACTCACGCCTTGTCCACGCTGATCACCCAGAACTTCTGTATCTCGGTTCCGGTGACAATCGGTAATTTTGTCTGGTTAGACCACAATCGGGATGGTGTCCAGGGCGGAGGCGAGACAGGTATCGATAATATCGTGGTTCGGCTGTATGATGATAGCAACGTTCTGCAAGATACCACTCTGACCGACGCGCAAGGAAAATATCAATTCTTGGTAGACGCTGGGACATACTACCTTGAGGTTGTTAAACCAGGCGGGTATGGGTTCACAACCCAGGACGCCGCGGCGGACGGACTGGACAGCGACGTGGACTCGAGTACTGGACGGACGAATCCTATCAATTTTACCAGCGGAACTGTGGACACGACATTAGACGCGGGTCTGACCCAGGATGTAATGATCGGCGATTTTGTCTGGATAGATTCGGATGCAAACGGCGAGTTCGATAGCGGTACGGAAAATGCCCTTGCCGGCGTTACAGTGCAACTATACGATCAGACCGGATCGACCTTGATCGGTTCGCCAGTCACGACTCTGAGCGATGGCAGCTATCAGATTGCGGTTACTCCGGGTTCCTATCGACTCAAGTTCGAGAAAGCTGGCTATCGCGTCAGCCCTTTGATCCAAACTGGGGATAACAGCAATCACGCAGACCCGACGACCGGTATGACGTCGGTTTTTACCGCGTCTTTCGGCGGGACAATAGACACGCTCGACGTGGGCATGTATGAGACTGGAGAGATAAGCGGACTTGTCTGGCATGACAAGAATTACGACGGGATTCAGGATACGCTCGAGCCGGGATTAAACGACATAACGGTGTATCTTTTTCAAGATCGAGACCTTGATGGGATCGCGGAACCAACCGGAGACGATAGCCCTTCGCTCTCCCAGATCGGTACCGCGGACCATGGAGGCGCGGGACATTACCAATTCTCGAGCTTGGATCCGGGTCGCTATTTTATCTATTTGAACCCGCCGGAAACTTTCCTGTTCAGCCCTCAAAATCAGAGCACGGATGATGAGGACAGCGATTGCGACCCCGATAGCGGCTCGACTGCCGTCATAGTTTTGATCGGCGGAGGGACTGAATCAGATTGGGATTGCGGTTTTTATAGGATACAGGATTTCGGCGACGCGCCTTCTCCCTATCCCACTTTGTTGCAAGATGACGGCGCGCGGCATCTGATTTCAGATAGCTTGCGATTTGGGAACTCACCCGCGGACAACGATGATATCGACAGCGAAATGGACGGCCAACCCCACGCCTTGTCTCAGGGAGACGACGCGGACGGTAACGATGATGAGCACGGAGTCCTGGATCCAAACAGTCTCTATCTTGCCGAAGGGGGAGCGGTTTCGATCGGGCTGGAGATCGACAATGATTTTCCTCAAACCGCGTATGTCGTGGGCTGGATCGATTATAATCAAAATCGCGCCTGGAGCGTGGTCCATGAGCAGTCCAATGTGCAAAGCATATCCCAAGGGGGCGGAAATATCAATCTTACTTTCCCGCCTGTGCCGAATAACCCGCCTGACACAACGTTTATGCGTATCCGTCTGAGTTCCAGAAACGACCTTTCTTCAATCGGAGAAGCTCCAGATGGAGAGGTCGAGGATTATCAGGTTATTATCAATCGAAAGCCGACCCTTATATCCCTATCAAGCGACAATGTGGACGAAGGTCAGCCGGCTGGAACTATGGTGGGTATTCTGAGCGCGACCGATCCTGACACAAGCGACCTCCATACCTTTGCAATAGTGACGTCCGGCGTTCCATTTTCCATCCAAAATGGCAATGAATTGATAACGACTGACATGCTGGACGCCCAGATTTACCCGATCGTCATACAGGCTACAGACAACGGAACTCCCTTCACCCAATATGAACAGACATTTTCGATCACGGTCAACGGGGTCAACAACCCGCCTGTCATCTGGCTGAATGGGGAGGAAAATTCTGCGAACTGGGCGGCTCAGCAGGTGAACGAGGACGACTCGTTGGCGTTTTTTGCCGCCAATACCAATCATATAAGCGTGTCTGATCCGGACGCGGGATCGGGTTCTCTGAGCATGACGCTGACAGCTTTGCACGGCGACTTATCTCTTGTCAATACCCATGGCTTGGATGGCTACGCGGGCGACAATACGAGTCAGTTGAGCTTGATTGGTCCCATAGGATCCGCTATTGAAGGATTGAACCACGCGCTGGATGGAGCGATCTATCAACCTGATCCGGACTACAACGGCGTTGATACGTTGGTTATGTACATAAATGACAACGGTCACAGCGGTCCCGGCGTAACCTCGCCCCAGACAGATCTTGATACGCTCTACATGACGATTGATCCGGTGAACGACGCGCCGTCGTTTACCGCAATCGATCCGCCTGGCGTTCTTGAAAACAGTGGCGAGGCGACTATCACCGGGTGGGCGACCTTTGACGCGGGTCCTGATGATGAAGACGCGAGTCAGGCGGCTTTAGCATATACGGTCAGCAATGTGGGCAATACCGCTCTGTTCTCTGTGAGTCCGGCTGTGGATGCCAATGGCAATTTGACCTATACGCCTGCCCTTAACTTGAACGGCACATCAACGTATAACGTGACTGTGCAGGATAATGGCGGAATTTCCAATAGTGGAGTCGATACGTCGTATGTTCAAACATTCATGATCACGGTCAATACTTCCCAGAGTATCCCGCTTCTTCCGCCGGATCAAACCTCTGGTTGGGGCTGGATTTCATCTTATATCGATCCGGCTAATCCTAATATCACGAGCATTTGGTCGCAAATTGAGAATATGAATATTGTGCAAGACCTTTACGGATTCTATATCCCAGGTCTGATCGACATGCTTGGCAATTGGAACATATCGACGATGTATATGGTCAATGCGGGCGGCGGAACCCTGCAACTCGTTGGCTCCCAGATCATCCCAGCCACAACGCCTATTTATTTGAACCAGGGCTGGAACTGGATCGCCTACTACCCCGTCACATCGGACAGCGCGCACACGGCATTGGCTTCAATTTGGAATAATCTCGTCTATGCCGACGATTATGGGAGTGGTCTCTGCATTCCCGATAATGGGATCAACATGTTGGTAATGGGCCCGGGTCAAGGCTACCGCGTGTATGTAAGCGAGGCAGACACCCTGATCTATCCCGATGGCTCCAGCCGAGGCGACGCGCCAGAACTGCCTGTGGTTACGGAAACTGTGCATTTCGATTTCCATGAATCGCATTATTATTATCCGGTCCTATTTGTAGATAACTCCATTGAAGAACTGGACTTGGCAATAGGTGACGAGGTGGCTCTTTTTGCCCAACGGGACGGTGAGCCATTCTGCGTTGGTGCTTCGGTCTGGCAAGGCGAGATTCCATTTACCATAAGCGGCTGGGCAAACGATCCCATGACGGATGAGAAAGATGGATACACTGCTGGAGAGCCGATTCTGATACGATCCTGGACTGCGACCGACGATCAGGAAAGCGACCTGCCGGTCATCTTCGAGGACGATCACTCAACGTATGAGTCTGCTATATATTCCATTGCTTCAGTCGATCTGGACGCCCTGGGGACTGACGACGATGTGGCAAGTTACGAATTTATGCTGGAGCAAAACCGCCCTAATCCGTTCAATCCATGTACAACGATTCAATATGAGATCCCGCGAGCCAGCCTGGTCACGTTGTCTATTTACAACATCAACGGGCAGCTGATCCGCACTCTGGTGAACAAAAAGCAGTCCCCCGGATCGCATCATGTTGTGTGGGACGCCCAGAACAATACCGGTCGCAAAGTCACTTCCGGCGTCTATTTTTATCGTTTGGAAACATCGGACTCATCCGCGAATAAGCGGATGGTATTGTTGCGTTAGTAACCCAGATATTCGAAAAACCTACAGCTTCCTCAAATCACTCCTGGCAGATCGCAATGATCTGTCAGGTTTTTTTTTAACATTGTTTTGACAATTGCCGCGTCGCATATTATATTAACAGAGTTCCCGTAGATTTCGCTGATTATACGGAGTGCGATGATTATTAAATAACTAAAATTTCTAACCTCTAACTGATCGAATCCTGTGTTTTTTTAGTCCCAAATCCTTTAAAGGAGGATACATTCCGATGAAGAGAGTTGTTTTTTTTGCGATTTTCTTATTTTTTGTCCCTATCTTCATTTCCAGCCTCTGGGCTTCCGCTCTCCCAACAGCGGAATGGATATCGTTACGAGCGGAATTCGAGCAGCAATCCGCTCCGCAGATGACTGTCTTTGGATATGACGATTCCCAAACAACGATAGACTTCGAGCTTCCCGGCTTGACGTCGAGTTTGATGATTGAGAGCCAAGGCGATTTTCACGCGTTATCCGCGCCGCTGACCGGCTTCACCAATGAAATTGGCAAGCCTGACCTGCCTGTTTTTTCAAAATTTGTCGTGATCCCTGCAACTGGCGGAGCCACCGCAGAAATAATCTATACCGAGACCGAGGTCTTCCAAGACGTTCGGATATTTCCGACGCAAGAACCGGTTCCAGAAGGTGAGACCCGGACGGATTTCATTATGGATCACGAATTTTACCAAACCCATAACCAACTCTACCCTCAAGAAATCGTGAAAACAGGCGAACCGGTCGTGATGCGTGATTTCCGACTGGCACAGATCGTGGTGCAACCTGTTCAGTACAATCCGGCAACCAAAGAGCTGGTCGTCCATCATCACATCCAGATACGGGTCAGTTATGAGGGATCAAACCCGGCACCTCGTCGAGGGATCATCTCAGCAGCTTGGGACCCGGTCTACCGAGCGACGATCTGCAATTATGACCAAATTCGGGAGGGCAGAGATCTGACATACGGCTCATATTTGATTTTAACGCCGAACAACCAGTCTGTACTACCCTATCTTGAGCTTTTTGCCGAGTGGAAACACCGCTCCGGTTGGGACACCCGGATTGTTCAGTTGTCCGAAATCGGCTCGAATCCCTCCAGTTATCAGATTAAAAGCTATATCCAAGATGCATACGACAATTGGGACGTTCCTCCAGAGTATGTGCTTCTGGTAGGCGACGAGGACAGCAGCCCGGTTGGTCAGATGCCCGACTATTCCTATGGCGGATACACATCGGATCATCAATATAGCACGGTGGACGGCAACGACTATCTGGCGGATATTTTTGTGGGACGCGCGTCCGTGGATAATATCAACGAATTAGGTGCTTATATGGCAAAAACTTTGACTTATGAGCAAACGCCTTTTATGGAGGATGGCGGCGCATGGTTTAAACGAGCCACAATGGTAGCGTGCGCAGGCTGCGGCGGTCCCCAGGTGGTTACGCCGGTCTTGACATGCAATTGGGTGCGAGAAAAATTGCTCCGCCACCGTTATACACAAGTTGATACGTTCTACGACGGTTGGCAAGGCGGCTATCCGAGCGCGTCTCAAATATCCGCGTCCATTAGCGACGGGAGAGGCATTGTCAATTATCGAGGTTGGGCGGGTCCCAGCGGCTGGTATAATCCCTCCTATAACTTGTCGAACATATATGGTTTAAACAACGGCTGGCAAACGGGCATTATGACCAGCATCGTATGCGGCACCGGACAGTTTGGTAGCTATGAAGACCCCTGCTTTGGAGAGGCATGGATTCGCGCTGGCTCCTCCACACAGCCAAAAGGCGGGATCATTTTTGGCGGCGCAAGCGATACAAATACCCACACACGCTGGAACAACCCAATCACAATCGGCTTCTATTATGGATTGTTCGAGGAAGGTATGACCACATTCGGGCAATGTTTTGTGCGTGGGAAACTGAACCAATTTTTTGGTTTCCCAAACGATAATCAGCCAGGCGGCACCATCCAGCAATACCACAATACCTATAATGTGTTGGGCGATCCAGGTGTTTCCATTTTCACAGAAATCCCAACCACATTTGACGCGGAATATGACGCCCAGATCAATTACGGGCAGAACAGCTTTTCGGTCTCAGTCGCTTCCCAAGGAGCACCTGTCCAGGAAGCGTGGGTCGTGCTTTGGAAAGAGTCCGGCGGCGTTGACGACGTGTTCGAGCAGGTGATGACAGACGAGAATGGACAAGCTACGCTGATGATCAGTCCGCAATCTGCCGGCACAATGAAATTGACGATCCACAAGCACAATTTTATCCCACTCCAAGACGACATCCAAATCTCGCAGGGCGATTATGTCGTAGGCGTCACGGACTGGACCGCGGATGGAGACGGCGTGATCAATCCGGGCGAGACCGTCGAGATGACAGTCACAGCCAAAAATTTTGGCTCCACCAGTCTCAGTAATGTGACAGCGACTGTCAATTCTATGACAGAGTGGGCGGAAATAACGCAGATTGATCTGACATTCGGCAATATCGAAACGAATCAGACTGCGCAAGCCTCTTTCTCGTTTTCTGTTCCGGCTCATGCGATGAATCGCGACAAGATTCAGTTCGATTTTATATTTTCCGACGATCAGAGCCGTCAATGGGAAGGCGCAATCTTGGAAAACGTCAATGCCTTCCACTTGTCTGTGAAACGAATTGTCAGCTCCAATATTGATCCTGGAGAGACTGGAGATTTGATTGTTGAATTGCAGAATAATGGCTCGGTATCAGGTCAATCCCTCTCGATGGAGCTGGAGTCTACATCCAGTTTGGTCTTTGTGCAAGATGGGACGAGCAGTTTTGGCACAATCCAACCCGGCGGTACCCAGACCAATTCCGAAAATCCCTTTTCCATATCGGTCAGCCCGGAAGTTCTGCAAGGGATGCAATTTAATATGAAATTCACCGCGACCGACGGATCGGGTTATAGCCATGAGTTTTACTATCCGATCCAATTTGGAGATATGGAGGATCAAAATGCGATTGTGGGTCCCGATGCGTATGGCTATTACGCGTATGACAACGCGGATTCCGATCCAGTCGGCACAACCTACGAATGGGTCGAGATCGCCACTCAGGAGGGCGGACCCGGGACAGTGATCCTCGGGTTGGGCGACGACGATACCCGATCCGTCAATCTTCCGTTTGATTTCCAATATTATGGAGAGACATTTTCTCAAGTATCGATCTGTTCAAACGGCTGGTTCGCTTTTGGATCAACTGGTTGGACGAATTTCCGCAACTGGCAAATTCCAAACGGAATTGGACCCGACGCTCAAGTCATGGTGTTTTGGGATGATCTTGGCGTGTCCGGCGGAAATCGGGCGGTCTATACATGGTATGACGAGGAAAACAATCGCTTTATTATCGAGTGGTTTAACGCGTCTTGCGAGTGGGGCGGAAGCGGATCCAACACCTTTCAGGCGATTCTGCTTGACCCCGAACATTACCTGACTCCGACTGAAGACGGTGAAATTTTGATGCAATATGAAACTGCCACCAACAACGATACGGGTAATAACTATGCCACCGTGGGCATCGAGTCAATCGACCAAAGCCATGGGGTTCAATATAATTACGCCAATAGTCCCGCGCCGGGAGGCATGTCGATTACGTCTGGACTGGCACTCCGTTTCACCACAACCGAGCCGATTAACGCTGTCTCGAGTATATCCGGATCGATCACGCTCGACGGCTCAAACGATCCCGCGACCATGACCCACCTGCGACTCTGGCAAAATTTGAACAATGAACGGATTCTGAAGGGCGAGGCACCTGTCTCGGAAGACGGATCGTTCCTGTTCGAGAATGTATACAGCATCCTCGGTGCTGGCGAATATTATATCAGCGTCCTTTTGTCGGACTTATACGCGCCCACTCTGGAATGGTATGAGGACAGCCCCTCTTATGAGAGTGCCACCGCGATTGAGATCAATAACGGCGACGACGTCACGGGCATTGAGATCAGCGTCTCTATTCCAGAGCTTCCGGACATTTCTGGCAGTGTGGAAAACGAGAGTACTGGCGAGAGTATCGAGAACGCTTTTGTCACAGTCTGGCGGAATTCCAATACGGGAAATCCTATCTATCTGGAATCTGCAACGACTGACGAAAACGGCTCTTACAGCTTTAACAACGGGTACATGGATCATTTGGGAGCGAACCGATACTATGTCAGCGTGCGTCTCTCCGGCGATACAAATGAGGCGGAATGGTATCAGGACGCTGTGCAATTTATCGACGCGGAACCTGTGGATATCGACTATGATCAACCCATGAGCAATATCGATTTCAGTCTGATACTGGGCGAAGCCGCGGGGATTCGAGGCGTCGCGTATGACGAAGAGAACAATCCGCTACCGGATTATCGGGTTGTCGCGTGGCAAGATGACAATGGCGATCCGGAGTTTGTGGCTTTTGCCGTAAGCGGCGAGAACGGCGAATATCAGATCGGCGGATCAGGCTGGAACTATTTGACTGCCGGGACTTATTATGTCAGCTTGGCTCTGGCGGACCAAGGTCAATATCCAGCGGGTTGGCATGGCGGAGCAACGTATGAAACCGCAACGCCAGTCATAGTTTCCGATGGGAGCGTGACCGAGAATATTGACGTGACTATGGTCATGCCGACGATGGGGACGATCTCCGGCACAGTCTTATTTGACGACGGCGATCCCGCGGAAGATGCGGAAGTCCTGGTGATGATACAGGGCAATTCCGCCTATTGTTCACGAGCAGTTGCGGACGAGAATGGTCAATACACGATCTCGGCTCCGCCTGCTTCTGACGCAATTGTTTACGTAGCGCATCCCTATTATGGCGGGATCGTAGAATATTACGCGGACGCGGATACGCCGGATCAGGCAGAGCCTGTCACGGTTTCCGCAGGTCAGACAACGACGGTAGATTTCGAGATACCTGAGCTGAACCAAAATGGATTGGTCAGCGGGAGCATCAGTTGCGTGGGCGGAGCAAATAATATCGGTATGGTGTACGGTTTTCATGTCAACGACCGTGACAAACCAGTCAAGTCCTTTTTTATCGGCAGCGGGACAGCGATCAATTACAGCAAAACGTTCATGCCCGGGGACTATATGCTTATGGCAGTCGGGTCTGATGTGGACGGTACCAAAGTGCTCCATTATTTCGATGATACCCATAATCCTGTCGCCACGACGCCGGTTCATGTGACTCCAAACGGGTACTTGGAAAATCGCAACTTTAGGCTCGATTTTTCATCCAGAATCGCCATTTCCGGTCGTGTGACCAACAGCGACGGACCTGTAGAGACCGCGCGGGTGTGCGCTGTCTCATATCAAGACGGCGTCGAGGAATGGAAAGTCGGCTCCTATACCGACGCAGACGGGAATTATACCCTGAACGTGCCTGCCGGTTCCTATCACGTCATGGCACTGGGACAAGACGGAGTGCCTATGTTCTACGGAAATGAGGTCAATTGGATCAATGCCCCAATCGTCAACGGTGGGGCGAGCAATATCGACATCACGCTGCCCATCACGCGCGACTTGCATGGAACAAGCGTTTCTGGAACCATCACATGCAACGAGAATCCAGTTCCTTATGTCCGAGTGTACGCGGTTGACGACTTTGGGCCCGCTGGATACGGCGTCACAGACGAGGCGGGAGAATTTACGATCTATGGACTCCAGCCAGAAGTCCGATACATGATCCAAGCCAACCGCGTCGGCTATTTTCACAGCCTCTATCTGACGCCGATCACGCTCGATCCTTTTGAGTCGCGAACCGGCGTGGATATGGAATTGATTCCTTATGATATCGTCAGTATAGAAGTGCCAGAGGATGGGGTCGTGCAAGAGAACGATTATGCTCTGTTCCAAAATTTCCCCAACCCATTTAATCCACTTACGACGATCCGGTTCCAGCTTCCACAAGCGGATCATGCGGTGGTCGAGATCTATAATATCTTAGGCCAAGAAGTGAGAAAACTGGCGGATAAATCCTATTCCAACGGGATTCATCAGGTCATTTGGGACGGAAAAAACGATAGCGGAATCGCTGTAGGAAGCGGCGTATATTATTACCGGATTATTACCCAATCCGGATTTGAAGAAACAAAGCGTATGGCGTTGCTCAAGTAACGCTTATGCGAACCTGTTTTGAATAAAAACAACCCCCCGAAGGCTCAGAGAGGTCTTCGGGGGGTTTTTGTCCATAGTGCTGCAATCATGTCCATAGTGCAATCAACGGAGTTCTTTCTGTAGAATTATCAGACCATCGTATCGGTCGATCACATAGACATAGTCGCCATCGGTATCCACAGCGCGGGCGTTCGGCGTATTATAGCGTTGGATAATCTTCGGATCAGCCGGATTCGAGACGTCGAATATATATAGACCGTCAACCGTGATGGCGGCAAAAACCAGATTGCCGTCGTCAGAGACAGCCAGATCGACCATAGCACTGCGAGTATCCACACTCGCCAGAAGTATGGGATTATTTTTGTCCGACACATCGATTACCTGTAATCCCTTTTGCCCATTTGCAAGATACGCGATATTGTCATGGACCTTCACGCTGTACGAGTATCCATTGGTATCGATACCGCCAAATTCTCCCCCGATCGCTGTAATGTCTGTCAGGTCTCGGGCGTCCAAAATATGCAGTCCCCAATCCCCGGAAGCAAGATAGATATACCCATCAACAAAGTCGATACCCTGTCCGGTTCCAGCGGAATGAATTTCCTTGATCTCGATGCCGTTCAATCGGGGATTTCCCTCAGAATCTACGCCAGACAGCAGCTCATAGCCGAGAAAATCGCGTCTGCTATCCGCAACAAACAAAAACATCGATTCCGCGGTATCATTGTATGCAGGGACAAACTGCCTCGCAAAAATAACGTCCTGCGCGGATTGGGCGTAAATGGTTGAAATATCAGATAATGTGTCTGGATTTTGATAGCTATACACCCCGACGTCTCCGGACCCTTCCGCGGTGAGAATGATACGTTCCGAAGGGATCAGGTCCACGCCAAACGGGAAAAGGGTGGTCCGATGCGAGCTGACGATAAAGGGCGCGCTCTTATCCTTGACGCTGATCACGGTCAAACCAGTCTCATCGTCCGCCACAACAATCAGCGTATCAGTAATAGCCAGATCTTGCCCGAATCCTGGGGTTTGAACCTGCCCGACTAAAGTATATGACGTATTATCCTCATTACCACCGTCTAAAATATTTTTCCGCTCTGCGCATCCGGTTGATATTGACAGCACTAAAATCGTTAAGAAAAACAAATTATATCTTCTCAAATTACTTTCTCCTAAAAAGAGCCCTTTGGATTATATTCTATATGTATATAATTATGTATATAATAGCGAATAAAGAAAATTAATTTTCTTTTAGAATAATGAGACCGTCATATTGGTCGATCACATAGACATAGTCGCCATCAGTCTCCACAGCGCGGGCGTTTGGCGTATCATATCGCTGGATAACCTTTGGATCCGTCGGGTCTGAGACGTCGAATATATAGAGACCGCTGGTCGTGGTCGCAGTAAAGACCCGGTTCCCGTCTTCAGAGACAGCCAGGTCGATCAGAGAAGTGCGGGTGTCCACATTTGCCAGAATCGCCAGAGAATCCTTGTTCGAAATATCGATAATCTGCAAGCCCTTTTGATCATCCGCAAGATACGCAATATCGCCGTGCACCTCCACGTCGCGAGCGTATCCATTGGTATCCATACCGCCAAACTCTCCACCGATCGCTATAATATTGAGCGGGTCTCTCGCGTCCAATATATGCAGTCCCCACTCGCCGGAAGCAAGATAGATATACCCATCCACAAAGTCGATACCCCGCCCGGTTCCCGCAGAATTGACTTGACCGATCGGGTCCGCGCTCCACGCCAGATTCCCGAACATATCCACGCCGGGACGGAGCAGATAGCCGAGGAGATCACTGTTGCGGTCCGCGATGAACAGAAACATCGATTCCGCGGTATCGGTGATCGAAGGGACAAATAGTTGGGTAAAAATGACATCCTGCGCGGATTCAGAGCCAATGGTCAAAAAAATGAACAGAGAGTCCGGATTTTCATAGCTGTACACCCCCACGTTTCCCGAACCTTCGGCAACGAGAGCTACGTGTTCCGTAGGGATCAAATCCACGCCGAACGGGAAAAGGATGGTCCGGTGTACGCTGACGATAGAAGGCGCGGTCTTGTCCTTGATACTGATCATGGTCAAACCGGTCTCGTTGTCCGCCACAATAACTAACGTGTCGGTAATAGCCAGACCCTTCCCGGATCCTGGGGTTTCAACCTGTCCGACAAAACTATACACCTCGGAATCATACACAATATCTTTCTGATCCATGCACCCTGTTAATAGTGACAAGAATGGTATGATAATAAAAAATAAAAAACCAATATATCTTCTCATTTTTCCTCCGTTAAAAGTCGCTCGATTTTTCCTACAATACCCCCGAACTCGTTCAAATCCAGAAATAAATATAACATCATTACCCGACTTGTCAATATCTAAATTTTTATGGTCTGAAGCTCAAGTAAAATTTGATCCACAATATTCTGGGAAACGCGAGCGCGTCTCTCTACGGCTTGTCTCGCGTGTTTCCCGGCGATTTTCAGTTCGTCGGTTTTGGTAAACGAGCGATAAAGCTGGCTTGTCAATTTCCGAAGCCCTTCCTGATCCGTCACTTGCCAGCCCCCGCCGCATGAAAGTAGCGCGTCTGCCTGCTCCTGGCAATTCCCGGTAAACTGCCCGAAAATAACCGGCTTTGACCACACCGCAGGCTCAAACAGATTATGCCCCCCGAAGTCGGTCAACGTGCCGCCCACAAAAGCGACCTGTGCAATCGCGTATAAATTGGTCAATTGTCCCATCAAATCGACCAGAATGATCTGGCTGCGCGAAGGCGTCTCGGTATAGCGAGATCGATTGAGTCCAAAATGATCGAGCAGATTCTCGACCTCTTTCATCCGGTTCAAATGGCGCGGCGCAATTATCCAGCGAATAGCCGCCGCCTCCTGAATCGCGGGAATCAGCATTTCCTCCTCCCCAGGACGTGAACTGCCGACAACAATGACGAATTCCTCGTCTCCAATGCCGAGATTTTTCCGTATATGACCCGGGTTCGGCGGGATCAGTCGGAGCAAATTGTCATTTTTCGTATTGCCGGAAATAGTCACGCGCTCCTCCGGGACGCCCAGATCAGAAAAGCGTCGCCCGTATTCCTCTGTCTGAGCGAAAACATGATCGATCCTGCGCAGCGTCGGTTCAATTCCCCATCGAATCCGGCGATATTGGGCAAAACTCTTTTCTGATAACCGCCCGTTGACCATATAGAGAGCCGCTCCAGAATTCTTTGCAAGTCGCATCAGGTTAAACCACAGCTCGGTCTCCACCAATAAGAGCGCGGTGGGTCGAACCTTTTTGAGTAATAGCTGCATAGAATAAAACAGATCGAACGGCAAAAAGGAGACAGCGACTTCTTGGGGCGCAGATTCTCTGGCACGTCGCTGACCCGAGCGAGTCATGGTGGTAAAATAGAGGGGATATTCCGGATATTGGCGGCGAAGTTCGTGAACTAAGGGGAGAGCCGCGGAGACCTCGCCCATAGAAGCGGCGTGAATCCATATCGCTCCTGGTCGTGGCAGTTCATCGGAGTGGAAGACGCCGAGCCGTTGCCGCCATTCCCTTGCATCGCCAGTCCATAAATCGGAGATCAGGCGATAAATAAAATAGGGAGTTGCTATCAGGTAGGCGATTGTCAGCAGAATATTGTAGATCAGAAAAAACACGTATTTTATTCAGGTTCCGAGGTCTGTTTGCCGAGAAGAGACCAGGTCAAAAGAGGTATCATTAACTCATGGTGTCCAATGAAGTTATAGCCCTGTCCTCCAGTCTTGATCGGTCTCTGCACCACGTTGACGCGGGGGCGGTAGTGTTGGATCATATCGAAATTCGCTGTCGTAAAATCCGAGACCGAACCTCCGACATTTCGAGCCACAGTCAGTGCTTTCAAAAAAACTTCCGGCAGCAGGACATTGGAGCCGATATTGAGGACAACCCCGCCGTTCCCCAGTCCTGACACAACTTGAGCAAATATCTTGAAATCTCGATAAGAAGCGTCTCCAAGTGCCGCGCCGTCTGCCGTGGGCTGCTGGTGGATAATATCCGTGCCGATTGCCACATGCAGGGTCGCGGGGATATCCAATCGATACGCGTTTGCGAATAGACTGACGTGGGTCGTTGTCTTCGCCAGTTTGCACAACTCCCTGCCCACCGATTCCCCAAATCCCAACTTCAGGTCTCTCGCGACAGTAGCGGCATTGTTCAGAAAACGCCCGGTCTCCCGAGCCATGCCAAAAGTTCCGTCTGCCAAATTTTTTTCTACATCCTCTGACGTGCCGCTCCCGGTCGCCAGTTCCGCATCATGGATCGCGCCGGCTCCGTTCATAGCCAGCGCGGTGACAAATCCGCGCTGCATCAGCTTGATGATTAGCCGAGACAGCCCGACTTTGATCACATGCGCGCCCATCATCCAAATAATCGGCTTATGTTTTGATTTTGCCTGGTGGATGTGTTTCAGGAGCGATCGAAAATCGGTCGCAGCCAATTGAGAAGGCAGGCAATCGATAAAATGATCAATCGAAAAGTCGCGCTCGGGTACCCGAGCGAAATGCGAGGGATTCACTTTATTTTGCCGCCGGGAAATAGGTATAGTGGTCACTTTGTCTATATCAATTTGTGGATATTTTGAGGTCATCAGCCAGCGACTCCGAAGTTCGATGCTTTGAAAAAAATAAAATACGCAAGGTATGACCCAAGATACAGACTTAGCCTATAATACGCCTTAATTATTTTCACTTTTTTCCGATTCGTTTTGTAAAAACCCTAAGGGTCTTCGAAGACCCTTAGGGTTTAAAATAGGGTTTAAAATAGGGTTTAAAATAGGGTTTAAAATAGGGTTTAAAATAGGGTTTAAAATAGGGTTTAAAATAGGGTTTAAAATAGGGTTTTTCG
>NBMB01000014.1 GCA_002084765.1 Candidatus Cloacimonetes bacterium 4572_55
CGTCACACGCCATTTTTTCACGGCTATCGTCCTCAATTTTATTTTCGGACTACGGACGTCACCGGGATCGTGACATTGATGGGCGACCGCGAGATGGTGATGCCCGGAGATAACGTCGATATTAGCTGTGATTTAATCACCCCTATAGCGATGGAAGAAGGTCTTCGGTTTGCAATCCGTGAAGGCGGTCGGACAGTTGGAGCTGGTGTAATCACAAAAATTATTGAATAAATTTGGTAGGAGGGGTAGACGTGGCCGGTCAAAAGATTCGCATTCGTCTCACAGCGTATGATCATAAAATATTAGACAGGTCGACTCAAGAAATTGTTCGGACGGCAAAGCGGGCGGGCGCGCAAATTTCAGGGCCGATCCCTTTACCGACAAGAAGAAGCCTTTATACCGTTTTGCGCTCGCCGCATGTGAATAAAAAATCGCGTGAGCAATTTGAGATACGAATTCACAAACGCTTAATTGACATTACGGAATCAACTCCGCAGACTGTTGACGCGTTGATGAAGCTTGATCTGCCGTCGGGAGTTGATGTAGAAATTAAGGTGTGACGAAGAATACTGTACGCGGGTTTTCAATAGTTAATTAAAATTTATCCCTGCGACGCGCTAAGTATTTCGTATATGTCTTTTTTGGGTAAATTTTGGAGAATGGTAGACGGAACTATGAATAAAATGTTAGGTCGAAAAATAGGAATGTCTCAGATATTTGACGAGAGTGGGGTACTGCGACCAGTCACGTTGGTCGAGGTAGGTCCTTGCTATATCACCCAGATTAAAACCGTTGAGAGGGATGGCTATAACGCGATTCAAATCGGTTTTGAGAAGAGAAAAGAAAAGCATGTGACAAAACCTATGAAAGGTCATTTTGTCTCGGCTAAGCTGGACCCATTGACATTTCTAAAAGAGATGCGCGTAGAGGATGTCTCGAATTATGAGGTGGGGCGGAGCGTTGCTCTTACAGATATATTTTCCGAGGGTGATACCGTCTTAGTTAGCGGGACGTCCAAAGGTAAGGGTTTTCAAGGGGTTGTCAAGCGGTACGGTTTTAAAGGCGGTCCGAAATCTCATGGTCAAAGCGACCGATTACGGGCTCCTGGCTCGATCGGTCAGAGTTCTTATCCTTCTCGAGTTTTTAAAGGGATGAAGATGGGCGGTCGCATGGGTAATAGTCGGATCACGACAAAGAATTTAAAAGTTGAGAAAATAATTCCTTCCCGTAATATTATGATGATTCGTGGAAGCGTTCCCGGCGGGAAGAATGCGTTGGTTGAAATTCGTAAGATCTGAGTGAGTGGGGTATGAGGATGCCGACGGTCAATGTCATAAATATTGTGGGAGACAAAGTAGATACGATTGAGTTGCCGGATTCGATCTTCGGTATTAAGCCGAATTCTCAAGTCGTATCAGAGTATGTGCGGATGTACTTGGCGAATCAACGAATCGGCTCGGCGAACACCAAGAATCGATCCGCTGTTGCCGGGGGCGGGGCAAAGCCCTACCGTCAAAAGGGAACAGGAAGAGCGAGACAAGGTACCATTCGGGCGGGGCAATTTGTCGGCGGCGGGCGTATATTTGGCCCAAGTCCGAGGGATTTTCATTATACGATGCCGAAGAAAAAGAAACGGTTGGCGTTGTGTTCGGTGTTGTCCGACCGGGTTCGTAATTCAAAATGTATGGTTGTTGAGAGACTTGAGTTACAGGATGATAAGACGGGAAGTGTGGCGGCTTTTATTAAGAACTTAGACGCGGAGTCGAAGAATTATTTGATAGTTACATCAGACTATGAAGGGGTCTTGGTTCGTTGTGGTCGAAACATTCCATACGTCGCTGTAAAGCAATGGGTAGATTTGAATGCATACGAGGCACTCAAGCACGAATTTATCTTAATCGACAAAAAAATTGTTGATTCTCTTAAGGAGAAAGCCGGATGAAGAATCCCCGAATGATTATAAAACAGCCCAGATTCACCGAGCGGAGTCGCCTTAATAAGAAACTCCATAATAAATTCACATTTAAGGTGGCGAAGAACGCCAACAAGATTGAAATTAGGTATGCGGTCGAGGCATTATTTGACGTCGATGTGGTTGATGTAAGAACCATGAATGTGGTGGGCAAAAAACGGCGTGTAAGAACCCGAGAAAAAGGGAAGCGACCGGATTGGAAAAAAGCGATAGTCACAGTGGCTAAAGGACAAAGTATTTCGATTTTTGACGCTGCCGACTGAGCATTATAGTTGAATGGAGTATAGAGATGGGAATAAAGCGCTACAAACCAACGACACCTGGTTTACGATTTCGGACAGGTTATACTTTTGAAGAGATTACAAAATCTACGCCGGAGAAGTCTTTGTTGGCTCCGCTTCGTAAGACAGGCGGACGAGATAATTTTGGGCATATATCGGCTCGCCATCGGGGAGGCGGACATAAACGTCATTATCGCATCATTGATTTCAAACGAAACAAGATCGGTATCCCGGCAAAGGTCGATTCAATTCAATACGATCCGAACCGATCTGCGAGAATCGCTTTACTTGTTTATTACGACGGAGAGAAGCGATATATTCTTTCGCCGTTAGGTTTGAAGGTTGGCGATGTGGTGATGGCGGGACCGGATGCCGATATTAAATCTGGCAATGCGCTTCCAATTGAAAACATACCGCTCGGCACCGATATTCACAATATCGAGATGAAAGTCGGTAAGGGGGGGCAACTTTCCCGCAGTGCGGGTACCTCAGCGCAATTGGTGGCAAAAGAAGGAAAATACGCACAGATCAAGCTTCCGTCGAGCGAGGTTCGCTTGATTCTTGTGAAGTGCTATGCCACTATCGGTCAGATTGGTAATGTGGAACATGAAAATATTAGTATCGGTAAGGCTGGCAGAAAGCGTTGGATGGGTCGACGCCCTAAAGTACGCGGGGTAGCAATGAATCCGGTTGATCATCCAATGGGCGGCGGCGAAGGGCGCTCTTCAGGGGGTCGTCATCCGACTACGCCTTGGGGTAAGCCGACTAAAGGATATAAAACTCGAAAGCCTAACAAGTATTCTAACAAATATATTGTCAAACGGCGTAAGCGTAAGTAGTCATTTTGGACTGTGGGAAATCTAAGGAGGACTAGCCTTGGGACGTTCGGTTAAAAAGGGGCCATACGTGGCGTCTTCGTTATTAGCAAAAGTTGAACGGATGAATAAGACCGGAGAGAAAAAAGTTTTGAAGGTATGGACTCGCCGGAGTACCGTTTTGCCGGAATTCGTGGGTCATACTTTGGCGGTTCATAACGGGAAGAAATTTATTCCGGTGTATATTACGGAGAATATGGTCGGGCATAAGTTGGGCGAATTTTCTTTGACTCGATCGTTTCGGGGACACGCCGGCGGCGTTGGTAAGAGTATAAAAAAGGGTCGTAAAGGATAATTGAGGAGCATAGTATGGAAGCACGAGCAGTAGCGCGGCATGTACGGATATCGCCTCGAAAAACACGTCAGGTGGCGGATTGTATTCGAGGGAAGAAGGTTACAGAGGCTTATCATATTTTAGAATTGTTAAAAAAGAGGGCTTCACAACCGATTAGTAAAACCATTCAATCCGCGGTAGCCAATGCTTTGGATATGGAAGGCGCGGCTCATGTGATAGTGGAAAATTTACATGTGAAATCGATTTATGTGGATGAGGGTCCCACCTTAAGGCGTTTTCGTGCGAGAGCTATGGGGCGGGCAACTCGAATTCGCAAGCGTACTTGTCATATTACAGTAATTGTCGCTGAGGATGAGAGTTCTCAATAGTTAATTAAAATATACCCTTGCGATGCCAAATATTTCATATATATTCTATCATTGCATTATAAAGTACCGTGCATTCGGAATATTGAATGTCGGCAGTATGCTGAGATTGGTCGTTATTCAAACGCGGCAATTAATTTAAGAAATCATACCGCCAGTTCGACGGGAATCAACGCCTGTGGAGAAGATGGTAAGGTTGCAGAGGGGCGCACCCCCCTCAGTGGCTGTCTAAGAAGCAGGAACTCAATGCTGAATCGGTTAACGTCCGATTTGGATAAATTTTGGAGAACGGAGTTAGGTAGTGGGACAAAAGGTCAATCCAATTGGTTTAAGGATAGGGATTACTCGAACATGGGAATCAAGGTGGTTTGCTAAGAATAATTATGCGGCTTTGTTGCATGAGGATTTAAAGATTCGTAAATACATCACCAAGCGACTGAAGCGCGCTGGTGTATTCCGAGTCGAAATTGAGCGGGCTCCGAAGCGTGTAACGGTAAATATTCATACTGCCAAACCCGGTATGGTAATTGGTAGAAGAGGTTCGGAAGTCGATAAGTTAAAGGAAGAGTTGCAGCATCTTACTGGCATAGAAGTAAATTTAAATATACATGAAATCAAAGTTGCCGAGCTTGACGCCGCTGTTGTCGCCGATAGTATTGCCCGTCAAATGGAACAACGGGTCAACTTTCGTCGAGCCATGAAAAAAGCGGTCACATCCACTATGCGGATGGGAGCCGAGGGAATCAAGATAAAATGTTCCGGTCGTCTTGGCGGAGCTGAGATGTCAAGATCGGAAGGTTATAAAGAAGGTCGGGTGCCGTTGCACACTCTTCGAGCCGATATAGATTATGCCCTAACCACCGCCTACACTGTCTATGGGACGATCGGTGTGAAGGTATGGGTTTTTAAAGGTGAAATTCTACCGAAAAGCGGGAGTAGAAAGAACATAAGATAGTGTGGGGTTTTAGATTATGTTAATGCCGAAACGCGTGAAATATCGCAAGCAGCAACGTGGACGTCGAAGAGGGAAAGCGTATCGTGGATGTCGAGTCGATTTTGGTGATTTTGGTTTAAAGGCGTTGGAATGCGCATGGATCACCAACCGTCAAATTGAGGCGGCTCGTATTGCAATGACTCGTCATATCAAGCGCGGTGGGCGTGTGTGGATTCGTATTTTCCCCGATAAATCGCTGACGGTCAAGCCGGCTGAAACGAGAATGGGAAAGGGCAAAGGGTCTCCTGAGCATTGGGTAGCAGTTGTAAAACCCGGGCGGATAATGTTTGAGATCGAAGGTGTAAGTATAGAATTGGCTCGTGAGGCTTTAACGCTCGCAGCAAGTAAGTTGCCCATTAAGACGAAATTTGTGACCAGAGACGATTATATTGAGGAGTGAAAATGAAGCCGGAGAAATTTCGTGAATTATCGGAGTTGGAGCTCATTAATGAGATTGCCGACCTTGAGGAAGAGCAGTTTAATCTGCGTATGAACAAAGTAGTGAGCGAGTTGGATAATCCGATTCGGATACGAGTAGTTCGACGGGATATTGCCCGGGCAAAAACGATTTTGAATGAACACCGGCTTGGGATTCAAGGATTGCAATCTGGAGCCGTCGATTAAAAATAAGCGGATAGTGGTTTGTCGATAGATGAGATTTAAACGCTGCTATTAATTTAAAACAATACGTCGTAAATTTTTCTACGGCGTCATCAGCCTGTGGAGAGAACGTAAGACCTGAGCGCTTCTTAATCGGGCGTGTCTATGAGGCGGGAATCAAATCGGGAATCAAATACAGAATAGGGTGTCCTATTTTGGGTAACGGAGAATGTGGAATGGAGCGTGGACGTCGAAAGGTTCGTGAGGGGACTGTTGTAAGCGATAAAATGGACAAGACCGTCGTCGTACGGGTGGAACGGCTGATGAAGCACCCTCTGTATAATCGTATTGTCCGCCGTTTTAAGAAATTCAAAGCGCATGATGAGAATAATGATTGTCATATAGGAGACTTTGTGCGAATTGTTGAGACACGTCCCCTAAGCAAGACAAAACGGTGGAGAATTTCACATATAATTACTCAAGCAGTGATTAAGTAAGTGGAGGCAAGGCAATGATTCAAGAAGAGACTAAGTTAATAATCGCAGATAACACAGGCGCGCGACGAGCCAAGTGTATTCGGGTTTTGGGAAGTACCGGTCGAAGATATGCCACCTTGGGAGATATTATTGTGATCGCCGTCAAGGATGCCTTACCCGGCGGATCGGTCAAAAAGGGTGATGTGGCAAAAGCGGTCATTGTCCGAACCCGGAAGGAAGTGCGGAGAAGAGACGGATCATACATCCGTTTCGACGAAAATGCCGCTGTGATTATCACCGAAACTAAAGAACCCAAAGGAACGCGTATTTTTGGTCCGGTGGCGAGAGAACTCCGAGAGAAAAAATTTATGAAGATAGTTTCCTTAGCACCGGAAGTTCTATAAAGCGCATGGGTCAAACGGGAGGAAATATGCATATTCGTAGAGGGGACCGGGTTGTTGTCATTGCCGGTGAAGATAAAGGCTCTGAAGGTAAGGTGTTGAAGGTTTTTCCACACCAAAAGAGAGTGATCGTTGAGAACGTCTCGTTTGTGCGACGCGCGACTCGAGCAAACCCATCAAAAAATCAACAGGGGGGACTCATTGAGAAGGAGGCCCCGATTCATGTTTCTAATGTTATGTTGCTGGATCCCAGGACGGGTGAGCCGACCCGTATTTATTATAGACGACTGCCGAATGGTAAAAAGGTTCGGATTAGTAAAAAATCTAAAGAAGAGATTCCAACAAACGATTAGGGTTGCGAAACTGTTACATAATTATTGACAATTGTTCGCTATTGTTGTATATCATTCACGATTACGGAACTTCACTATCCGGTCTGTTAATAGACGAAGAAAGCGTGAAGCTACGTCGGTGTATACCGACAGGATAATTAAAGGTCGAGAATCAAGACCAATTGTATTTTATAGAGCGCATACAGGATTTTTTGTATGCTTTGGGAGATTCACCTGCTCAATTCGTCATTTCGAGTTGAGTACTTACTGTTAGCAATTTTTACTTACTCGCTAACAGAAAAGGATCGGTTGTGAACAATGAGTCGAATGCAATTATATTATAAAGAAAAAGTGATCCCACAATTAGTAAAAAAGTTCGGTTATCCCAACATCATGCAAGCGTCGCGTCTTGAAAAAATTGTGATAAACTCCGGGGTCGGAGATGCCGTTCAAAATGCTAAAATGTTGGATTCCGCAGTAGCTGATTTAACGTTAATAGCCGGGCAGAAACCTGTGGTGACCCGAGCTAAAAAATCTATAGCGTCATTCAAAGTCCGGGAAAATATGCCTATCGGTTGCATGGTGACGCTGCGGAAGAAAAATATGTATGAGTTTTTTGATCGTTTGGTGAATATTGCAATTCCACGTATTCGAGATTTTCAAGGCGTGTCTCGGAAATCTTTTGACGGGCGTGGGAATTATACATTAGGCGTGAAGGAGCAAATCATTTTCCCTGAGATTAGTTATGATAAGGTTGAGAAGATTCGCGGTTTTAATGTGACGGTTGTCACGACTGCTCACACCGATGAAGAGGCATTGGAGCTGCTCTCATTAATGGGGATGCCGTTTAAAAAGCAATAATAATAGTAATTATGTGAGGAGTGAGGGTATTAATGGCCAAGCAATGCTTGATTGTAAAGCAAAAGAGAAAGCCGAAATTTAAGGTTCGTCAATATAATCGATGCCAACGTTGTGGTCGTCCGCGGGCATATTTAAGGAAATTTGCTTTATGTCGAATCTGTTTTCGCGAATTGGCGTCTAATGGACAGATTCCCGGGGTTATTAAGTCGAGTTGGTAATCATTAAGATTTTTTCGGAGGAAATGGGATTATGTCGATGACAGATCCGATAGCAAGTATGTTGACTAAAATTCGAAATGCATGCCGTGCAAAACATTCTGTTGTAGATATTCCGTATTCGAAATTAAAAGAGAATATCGCTGAAGTTTTGTCATACGAGAATTTTATAACAGATTTTAAGGCGGTTGAGCATGCAAATATGAAATCGATTCGTATTTATCTACGCTATACAGACGAACACATGAGTGTGATTCAAGGAATCCATCGTGTAAGCCGCCCGGGATTGCGTAAATATGTACCGGTTTCTGAAATCCCGCGTATTCTAGGTGGGTTAGGGATTGCAATTATGTCTACTCCGAAAGGGGTGATGACCAACAAGAAAGCGCGTTTGAATCATGTCGGCGGCGAGATTCTGTGTAAGGTTTGGTAGTTTTTTTTTTGAGTTAAGACTTTTTTGTTTTTATTTGATTTGATTTTAAATGAGGTTGTAACGTGTCACGTATTGGGAAAAAGGCGATTACGTTGCCGGCAAATGTGGAGACAAGGATCGACGAAACGAATCGGGTTTTTGTAAAGGGCCCGAAAGGTGAAATGAGTGTGCAACTTGCTTCCGAGATTGAGGCGGTGATGGAAAATCAAGAGATCAAGTTGAAGAGCTCCGGTTCGACACGACAGTCCCGCGCCATACACGGATTAAATCGGAGCCTACTGGCGAATATGATTATCGGGGTGACTCAGGGATATGAACGGAAGTTGCAAATTAACGGAATAGGTTATAAAGCGGATTTGAAAAATAAGAAACTTGCCGTTACTGCGGGACTATCTCATATTGTTGAAGTTGATCAACCGGATGGGATTACATTTCAACTAAATAATCCGCAGTTGATTACTATAAGCGGGATTGACAAGGAATTGGTCGGTCGGATTGCTGCGAAAATTCGTTCTATTCGTCCGGCAGAGCCTTATAATGGTAAGGGAATACAATACATAGATGAAAAAATTAAGCGAAAAGCCGGAAAAAGCGGCAAATAAGTTTAAATTCCTTTAAATAAATTTTAGATAAATTTTAGATAAAAGGATATTAGCTACATGAAGGATCGAATTTTTGACCGAATTCGACGGCGGAATCGGCGGAAAAGACGAATTAGGAAAAAGGTATTTGGCACATCGGGAAGACCCCGTTTATCCGTGTTTCGGAGTAATCGATATATTTACGGACAGATCGTTGATGATCATAAAGGGATAACATTGGCTTCTGCGGGGGACCGTAGCCAAGGGGTCGCCGAGCTCTTCGACTCTAAGAAGAAGGGGAAAGTAGGGAAGAGTTTCGCGGCAGGTAAGCTTTTGGCCGCGCATGCTTTGGAAAAAGGAATTGAGTCGATTGTTTTTGATAGAGGCGGATATCTATATCATGGACGCGTGAAAGCATTTGCGGAAGGTGCCCGCGCCGGTGGGTTGAAGTTCTAAAACTATGAACAGGGGAAGGCTCTGTGGAGAATTACGAGAAAATTGATCTGATTGATAAAGTAATCCAAATTAATCGAGTCGCTAAAGTTGTTAAGGGTGGGCGTCGTTTTCATTTTAACGCGCTCGTTGCTATTGGCGACGGAATGGGAAATGTTGGGGTCGGCTTAGGGAAAGCGAATGAAGTTTCGGACGCTATCCGTAAAGGTAATGAAACCGCAAGGAAATCGATGTTTTCGATACCCTTGTTGAACGGGACAATACCCCATGAAATTATCGGACATTTTGGAGCAGGACGGGTGCTTATGAAACCGGCATCACCTGGGACTGGGGTCATTGCCGGAGGTGCTGTTCGCGCTGTATTGGAAGTAGCCGGCGTGCAAAATATTTTAACCAAATCTCTTGGGTCAAATAATCCTCATAATCTTGTTCATGCTGTTGTAAGTGGACTGAAAAGTTTACGGAGTCCTGAAAGTGTTGCTCAATTACGAGGACGGACTGTTGCAGAGTTGTACACAGGGAGATATTAAAATGCCTCACAAAATTAAAGTCACACAAGTGCGAAGTGGTATTGGACGATTAAAAAACCAAAAGCGGACATTGGAGGCACTGGGGCTGAAGAAGATGCACCGGACCGTTATTCATAACGATACACCCCAAATCCGAGGAATGATAAATTGCGTCAAACATCTTGTGGATTGGGAAATTATAGAAGGTTGATTTTATTGAGGAGTCAAGATCAATGGATCTCGCATCGTTAGAGAAGATTAGAGGGAATAAACAAAAGCGGAAAAGACGCGGGCGCGGTCCCGGTTCTGGTTTAGGGAAAACGTCTGGTCGCGGACATAAAGGTCAAAAGGCTCGATCCGGCGGAAAAATTCCGGCTTGGTTTGAAGGCGGGCAAATGCCCCTTCAACGAAGAATTCCAAAATTTGGGTTCACCAATATATTTAGGAAGGAGTTCCAGATTGTCAATTTGGGACGGTTGAACTCCTTGGAGGGCGTCGATGTGATCACCCCCAAATTGCTGTTGGAAAAGCGCATTGTAAGAAAGAAGAAAGTACCGATTAAAATATTAGGCGAAGGTGAAATCGCTTTTAAAGCGACTTTCAAAGCACATGCTTTCAGCAAATCTGCTCGGGAAAAAATTACGCAAGTTGGCGGTGTTGCGGAGGTAATTCAGTGATCAGCAAAATTCAAAATATTTTCAAGATCCCTGAACTTCGCCGCCGTATTTTGTTTACCTTAGGTCTATTAGTCGTTTACAGAATCGGGGGTCACATACCTGTTCCTGGTATTGACGCCCAGGCGCTCGCCGCTTTTTTTCAACAGGCAAGCAACACATTGTTTGGTTTATTTGACCTCTTTGCAGGCGGCAACCTCAGCAATGCGACAATTTTTGCTTTGGGAATTATGCCCTACATCAGCGCGTCTATCATTTTGCAATTGCTAGGCGCGGTTGTTCCCTATTTTGAGAAATTGCAGAAAGAGGGTGAAGAGGGACGGAAGAAAATTACACAATACACCCGATATGGAACAGTAGCGTTGTCGGTTATTCAAGGCGCGGGAGTGAGTTTCTGGTTGGTAAATATGGGTTTTGTGCCGGAACCGTCCTTATTACACCATTTTATTGTGGTACTGACTTTGACAGCCGGCACCACTTTTATTATGTGGCTGGGTGAGCAGATTACCGATCACGGAATTGGAAACGGTATTTCATTGATCATTTTTATCGGAATTGTGGCTTCCGCGCCAAATGCGATCTTTGACACATTTCGTTCAGTGAAAGCTGGTACTTTGTCCGTATTCGAGTTGTTGATACTGGGTCTTTTAATGGCGGCTATTACAGCCTCTATTGTATTAATCACCCAGGGACAGAGACGGATCTTGGTTCAATACCCACAACGGATAAAGGGAAGAAAGATGTATCGCGGTCAAAGTTCCCATATTCCGTTGCGGATAAACGCGGCTGGGGTGATTCCGATTATCTTTGCGCAATCGATCATTATGTTTCCAGGCACTATCGCCGCATTTTTAACGAACACGCCAGTAGGAAATTTGGCGGAAGTCATCCAAAATTGGTTCTCTCCAGATCACGCGGTTTACTCCATTATCTATGGGCTAATGGTAGTCTTTTTTACCTATTTCTATACGGCAATTATTTTTAATCCTGTGGATGTTGCCGACAATCTGAAGCGATATGGCGGTTATGTGCCGGGCGTCCGTCCGGGCAAACGTACAGCGGAATTCATTGATCGTATTTTGACGCGTGTCACGTTGCCGGGTTCTATATTTTTGGCGTTAATTGCTGTTGTTCCATATTGGTTGATTTACGGTATGAACGTTCCTTTTTATTTTGGAGGAACTGGTTTATTGATTGTTGTGGGCGTGGCTTTAGACACTCTTCAACAGATCGAAGCTCATTTGGTTATGCGCCATTATGATGGATTGATGAAAGGCGGGCGTCTCCGTGGACGTCGATAAATGAGATCATAACGGGGCTATGAATTTAAAAATAAAATGCTGTATGTAATTTCTACGGCGTCAGCCTTTGAAGAGAACGTAAGACATTGCAAAATTTATTGTTAGGCGGATATTTCTGTCTTATAGATTGTCTCCTAACCTATACGAAGAAAGCGTTTTGAATTGAGGGCTTATGTTATCAATTGTTAAGAATCGATAACAAAGGATAACAAAAAAGGATCGGTGATAAGATGGCTAAGAAAGAGCAAACGATTAAAGTTGATGGTACGGTAATTGACGCCCTCCCCAATGCAATGTTTCGGGTTGAATTGGAGAATGGACATAAGGTTCTGGGGCATATTGCCGGAAAAATGAGAATGCACTTTATTAAAATTCTTCCGGGCGACCGTGTGGCTCTTGAGCTCTCACCTTATGATCTGACAAAAGGACGAATTACGTACCGCTACAAATAGATGATGGAGGTTTTGATGAAGGTTCGAGCATCGGTCAAGAAAATTTGCGAGCATTGCCGGGTAATAAAGCGTCGAGGAGTGGTTCGTGTCTTATGTAAACGTAACCCGCGACACAAACAACGGCAAGGATAATTTGTAAGGAGGATGCGCGTGGCTCGTATTGCTGGGGTAGATTTACCGCGAGATAAGCGGATAGTTATCGGATTGACATATATTTTCGGTATTGGTGTATCAAGCGCAGAAAAAATTCTGAAAGAATGCGATATATCGCTTGATGTCAGAGTAAAAAACTTAACGGATGTTCAAGTATCGAAACTCCGTGAAATTATTGACTCGAAGTATAAGGTGGAGGGATCGCTCCGCACGGAAACTTCGATGAATATCAAAAGATTGATGGACATCGGATGTTATCGTGGCATACGGCATCGTCGAGGGTTGCCGGTAAGAGGCCAACGTACTCATACGAATGCTCGTACGAGGAAGGGTCCGAGACGAACAGTTGGTGCAAAGAGAAAGAAAAGATAATTGTTTGTGTGAATATATCCGTTGAAGGAGAACTATTGAATGGCACAGCCAAAAAAGAAAAGACGCTCCAAGAAGAAGGTAAAAAAAGCGGATCTTAATGGGATTGCGCATATTCAATCTTCATTTAATAACATCATTATTACCATAACTGATATTCATGGCAATGTGATGGCATGGTCGAGCGCGGGTAAAGTCGGTTTTAAAGGATCAAAAAAAAGCACTCCTTTTGCCGCGCAGTTAGCCGCTGAGAATGTGGCGAAAGAGGTCATGAGTATAGGAATGCAAAAGGTTGAAGTTTGGATAAAAGGTCCGGGTTCGGGTCGTGAATCGGCAATTCGTTCGCTGCGAGCAGCAGGGTTGGATATTTCTGCGATTCGGGACGTGACTCCAATTCCCCATAACGGTTGCCGTCCTCCAAAACGAAGACGGGTTTGACAGGAGAATTTATATGGCTCGATATACTGGCGCGGTATGTAAATTATGCCGCCGTGAAGCATCGAAATTATATTTAAAAGGGAAAAGGTGCTACTCAGATAAGTGTGCAATGGAGCGCAAAGCTTATCCGCCGGGGCATCATGGGCGTGCGCGCGGCAGAAAAGTTTCTCCTTATGGTATCCAATTGCGGGAAAAGCAAAAAGCGAAAAGAATTTATGGCGTGTTGGAAAAACAATTTCGTAATTATTTTGCAAAAGCTGATAGGCAAAAGGGTGTAACGGGCGAGAATTTATTACAATTTCTGGAGAGACGGCTCGACAATATTGTGTTTCGTTGTGGATTTGCACCTTCTCGCAAGTCAGCGAGGCAGTTTGTTCTGCATCGACATTTTACGGTGGATAATCAAGTGGTGAACATTCCATCGTTCTCCGTTCGTCCTGGAGAGGTGGTTCAGGTTCGGGAGAAAAGTCGAAATATCGGAATCATCAATATGGCTATTCAGCAACATGGGCGCAAAGATCAACTGAGTTGGCTGAATGTGGACAAGGATACCTATAGTGGGACCCTGTTGGAGACGCCAAAGCGAGAAGATATTCCGACGCCGCTCGAAGAACATCTTATTATTGAGTTGTACTCAAAGTAATTAGCCAAACGGTTATTGTCAAATAAGCACAAAAAATTTTTGCGCCGTAATTTTGGGAGGAGCACTCTTCATGAAATGGAAAAGCCCGTTGATGCCGGACGGAGTCGTTCTTGAGGAAACAACTGCAACAAATACTTATGGTAAATTTACCATTCGACCGTTGGAACGAGGTTACGGATTGACCGTAGGCACAGCCTTAAGACGAATGTTACTTTCATCAATTCAAGGAATGGCAGTAAATTGGGTAAAATTAGACGGTGTTCTTCATGAGTTCTCTTTTATTGAAGGGGTAAAGGAAGATACAACCGAAATCATCCTCAATCTAAAGGAATTGATTCTAAAATCGACGTCTAAAGATGATAATTACACCTTATATGCCGATAAAGAGGGTCCTGGAGAACTAAAAGCTGGCGATATCTCGCTTCCACTGGGGATTGAAATTTTAAATAAGGAAGCTCACATCGCGACTATTAATGAAAATGCCCGATTGAAACTCGAACTCGGAGTTACTAACGGGCGGGGTTATGTTCCGGCTGAACAGAGCAAGGAAAGCAAGATAATCGGCGTGATTCCGGTAGATTCTTTTTTTAGTCCGGTGAAAAAAGTTGCCTTTAAAGTGCGCAATACAAGAATTGGACAGCGTACGGATTATGACCAATTGGTGATGGAGGTATGGACAGACGGGAGTATTTTACCGGAGGATTCATTGGCACATGCGGCAAAATTGTTGAAAGACCACTTGTTATTATTTATTAAAGTGGAAGAAGAATACGAACAAGAGAAAAAGCAAGAGGTTGATGAGGAGAAAGAGCGTATTCAGACTCAATTGCGTCGTAGTGTAGATGAATTGGAGTTGTCCGTGAGGTCAGGTAACTGCCTGCAAGCCGCAAATATTCGCGCATTGGGCGACTTGGTGCAAAAAAGCGAAAGCGAAATGCTTAAATATCGGAACTTTGGGCGAAAATCGCTTAGCGAGATCGGAAATATTTTGGATGAGTTGAATCTGTCTTTTGGGATGGACCTTCGTGAATATTTCAATGAAGAGGAATTGAGAGAATTCAACACGTCCTTATAAATTTATTTATAAACCGATAAAAATATAAGCTCCTTAGATCGAGATGTAAACGCTAAAATTAATTTAAAACAATACGCCGTAAGTCCTACGGCGTCGACCTGTGGAGAGAACATAAGACCTGAGCTTTTTTTGTCAGGCGGTCTCTATGAAGCGGGAATCAAATTTTGGAGAACGGAAGAAGATGCGACATCAAAAGCGGGGAAGAAAATTAGGAAGAACGGCAAGTCACAGACGGGCATTGTTGCGAAATTTGGTGACTGAACTTTTTAAGCATGAATCAATAAGGACGACATTGCCGAAGGCAAAAGAAATGCGCCGTTATGTCGATAAAATGATCACATTCGGCAAAAGAGGCAATTTGCATGCTCGGCGGATGTCACTGCGGTTCCTGACTGATAAAGATGTTGTTCAGTCTCTTTTTGACAATATTGCCCCTCGTTTCATTGATCGAAATGGAGGATATACTCGCATTTACAAATTGGGTCCTCGAAGAGGTGATGGTGCTGAGATGGCAATTATCGAATTGGTCGAGAAGAGCGAAGATAAGTTGGAGGAAAAGGAAGATACCGAAAATAGCTGATGAAAAAAGGAACCCCCGAGGATTTTCCTAAATTCGTATTGACATAGTTCTTTTTTTGATTAAATTATATTAAAGGCAACGATTTCGTTGCCTTTTTTATTATATTTGTTGCGAAATGCTTATCAAAAAAAAGAATCGTTTCTCTTTAATATCTGCTTATGCCAAATTACATTACTATATTACCTGAACAACTTGCCAATCAGATTGCCGCGGGCGAGGTCATCGAACGCCCTGCCTCGGTGGTGAAGGAATTGGTCGAGAATTCGATCGACGCGGAAGCCGACTCTATAGAAATTAGCGTCGAAGGAGCCGGAGTAAAGAGTATCCGAGTGGCTGATAACGGACGCGGCATGTCTGCAGACGACGCGCTTAATTGTCTGGAGCGACATGCCACAAGTAAGATACAGACTACAGAAGACCTGACAAAAATCCATACTTTAGGATTTCGGGGAGAGGCACTTCCCAGTATCGCTTCGGTCTCCCGCATGGAAATTTTGACTCGACAAAAAGATGACCTGTCGGGAACGTTTTTGTCTGTGCGAGGCGGAAAATTAAAAGACGTAAAGAGCCAAGGCGCGCCGATTGGCACAACTGTCATGGTGCGTCAACTTTTTTTTAATATTCCGGCTCGGCGGAAATTTTTAAAGTCCGCGGAGACCGAGCTGCGACATATTACCCGATCCGTGATGCTCTCGGGTCTGAGTCATCCGAATATCGGCTTCCGGCTGCTCCACAACGATAGAGAACGTTTTAACTTACCGAAAGCAAACGATCTGATGGGTCGGATTCTCACAGTTTTCGGCACAAAGACCGCGGATCATCTGATTCCTATCTCCGGAGAACATGCCTCCGTGTCCTTGAGAGGCTACATCGGACGTCCGAATTTGACTCGGAAAAGCCGCCAGGATCAATTGACCTTTGTCAATGGACGACCTTTTTATAATTCCGTCATTCATCATGCGATTCGAGAGGGCTACGCAACTGCCATGCCTCATGGGCGTTACCCGTTCACCGTTTTGTTTCTGGATTTGAGTCCCCGCATGGTGGATGTGAATGTGCATCCAACAAAAAGAGAGGTGCGTTTCGGACAGGAAAGACTCATCCATGATTTTTTGTCCGATCTGATCCGTCAGACTCTCCTTGAGCCGCCTTTTTCCCGATCTGAATTGACACAATCCGATGAAGGATTAGCTGACTCGTCCTCAGTTATCGATCAAAGCCCTCCCCCAAAGATTCCACAATCCACGCCCCGTCCGGCTGAAACCAATCAGACGCGGCGGGGACTTTGGGATCCACACCAAAAATTTCGCTCAGACATGAAGCAGCCGGTGTTGCCGCTGCGAAGCTCTTCTGCCCCCTCAAAGACAGAAGGGGAAAACGAGCCAAATATTCTCGGGTTGGCAAATCAATCCGAGCCCCGCCATAAGGATGATTCCAACGAGTATTTTCATCTGAATAATTTGATCCAGATAAATAAGTGTTATATTATCGCTCCGGTTAAAAGCGGTTTTTGGGTAATTGATCAGCACGCCGCGCATGAGAGAATCATGTTTGAACATGCCCGAAAATCCCTGCGAGAAAATCTGACGCAATCTCAGCAATTGCTTTTTCCACTGACATTAGAGCTGAACCCATCCGAATTTCAGATCGTTCAGGAATATCATGAACTTTTCGAAAAATTGGGGTTCGGCATTCGTTTTTTTGGCGGCTCTACTGTGGTGATCGATTCCGTGCCGATCTCTCTGAAAAATTCACAAGAGGAACAGATATTTCGGGATATGATCGAGGATTTATGTCAATATGACGCCACAAAATTGCCTGTTGAGGATCATATCTTAGCGACTTACGCGTGCCATACTTCGGTGAGAGCCGGACAAGAATTGACTCAAGCAGAGATGGGTGCTTTGATCGACACCCTTTTTTCCACCCCTCAGCCCTTTGTTTGCCCGCACGGGCGACCGATTATTCTGCAATTTACTTATGACGAATTGGAAAAGCGATTCGGAAGGCATTGATATGAAATTGCCGAAGGTTCCCATCATCGTAGGTCCCACAGCCGTCGGTAAGACCGAGATAAGTTTGGCTTTAGCTGAGCGTTTCGACAGCGGCATTGTCTCTGCGGACTCTCGGCAAGTATATCAAAAGATGAATATTGGCACGGCAAAGCCAGAACTCGATGCTTTCCAGAAAGTCCCCCATTTCTTGATCGATTTTCTGGATCCAACCCAATCTTACAGCGCGGGTCTCTGGGGGCGAGACGCGCTTTCTATTATTACCGATCTTCTTGCTGACCAAAAGCAACCAATTGTGGTTGGTGGAAGCGGCTTCTATATCCGAGCTTTAATTCAAGGATTTTTTGAAGAGCCGGCTTATAATCGAGAAGACTTAGAAAGCTTGCGCACCGAATATAAGGCGATGAGAACAGGGACGTTGCGTCGGTTATTAAAAAAGGTCGATCCAATTTCGGCAAAACGCATTATGCCAAATGACCGACAGAGAGCGATTCGGGCATTGGAAATCTATGAGATAACTGGGCGACCTCTATCCGAGCTGCAAGCACTTCAGAAATCAGAACACACGTTACCCTTTGAGCCGATTTTTATCGGATTGGAAATGCCGCGTGAGGAACTGTATGCGCGGATCAATAGGCGAACAGATCAGATGATTCTTGCTGGATTGGTGGAAGAGGTGGAGACGCTGGTTTCAGAGGATTATGACCCTGAGCTGAATTCTCTACAAACTGTCGGTTATCGAGAAATTTTTCCGTATTTGCAAGGGAGAACCGGATTGTATGAGGCTGTGCGTTTGATCAAGCGCAACACGCGCCGCTATGCAAAGCGACAGACCACCTGGTTCCGTCATAATGAAAAAGTTCATTGGTTGGACGCCGAGGCGCGTATAGAAAAAATTGTTTCGGAGATTTTGTCCCTTCTTTGAAATCAGAATGAGAACCCTCAACCAGATGATCTCCCCCTTATGTGTTGTTATAGCCATCTTTGAGCTTGAGGCGTATGACTTGCGCGAAACCCTAAGGGTTTTAAATCTTAAATCAGCGATAATCTGCGTAATCTGCGGATCAATTTGCGTGCTGTCTCAGAAGCCATTTTTTTCGATATTGGTAAATCAACCGCAATTCCTCTAATTCTTCGCTTTTCAATGTATGTGAAAATTTTGCAATATGATCCGCGATTTTTTTCAAACCGTCACCCCTCTCTGCCTGTTCCAGCGCGTTTTTCCAATTGTAAAATTCATCAGAAAAGTCCTTAAAAAATTCCCGAACACCTCGAAATGAACGTCGATGAATGGGACAATGCCCATACGCGCGCAGCGCGGCAAAGTGCGCCTGAGTCGGATATCCCTTATGTTTGGCAAAATTATACAAGGGATATTGTTCATGAAACTTTACCATCATTCGATCTCGGGTCACTTTGGCGACAATGGAAGCCGCGGCAATGGACAGGCTTTTGGAATCCCCTTTGACTACTGCTGTGTAGGGATATGGAAACGAGGAAAAGGGCTTGCCATCGATCAACACATGCTGAATTTGATTCGATAGATGACTCAGCGCGTCGATCATTGCCTGACGCGTTGCCTGATAGATATTCAACCTGTCGATTTCTCGAGGTTCGATGATCCCGATTCCGATAGCCGTAGTCTGTTTTTTGATCTGATCGAACAAGCGGTTGCGTTTTTTTTCACTCAATTTTTTGGAATCGTTCAATTCAGGGATATAGCAATTACTCATCGGAAGAATCACGGCTCCAGCAACCACCGGACCAGCAAGAGGACCGCGTCCAGCCTCGTCTACGCCGGCAATATGCGAGACGCCCGCATCCCACAACTTCCGTTCGTATGTGAGCATCTGTTCCAATCGCTCCCGTTCTTTCGCCTCTCTTTCACGTCTCTTATGTGTCATAGACGAATATCCAGGATAGATCAATTCATGGTGGCGAGGCGTTCTTCCGCCCATTTTGTGGTTGTCGGATCGCTATTGCGATCAATAACTTCTCGATAGGTTTTTTTTGCATTATCGATCTCGCCCAACTCTTCCTGACAGCGTCCCGCTTTATACCCGGATCGCGCCAGCCAGAAGGAAAATCCTTTATATAAATATTTGATTCGCAAATATTCTTCAAGCGCGTTGGAATATCTGTTCTCTTTATAAAAAGATTCTCCTATGAAATATTGCGCCTGAGCCGCAAGCTCATCCTGTTCTCGGCGGGTCACTTCAGTCAGCATGCGGCGAGCTTGCTCATATTGGCGGTCTTGGAAATAAACCTTTCCCAATTGCAAATTGACTTCAGACTTCAGCTTTGGTTTGAGAGATTTACCGAGCAGATTTAGTAAAATTTGCTTTGCCGCCAAGAGCTGTCCCTGACGCTCCAAAGCAGTCGCCTTCACCACCAACAGTTTATTGACTCCCGGATGATTCGGGTAATCTTGTAGAAAATCATCCAGCGTTTGCATGGCGTCGGCATATCGATTCTGATTCATATAGATTTTCGAGATGGACCCGAGAGCGTCTGCGATCTGTTCGCTTTTAGGATGTTTTGCAATCAATTTCCGGTAATAATGCAAGGCACTTTCATATTGTTTCGCATCCTCATAAGCTTTTCCCGCTCCAAATAGAGCTTCCGCCTGAGCGTCTCCTTCTGTATTTTTTGCCAAATCCGCGAATATTTGCGCTCCCTTGTCATACTCTTGAATCGTCAGATAAAAATGTCCCTTTTGATTCTGCATCACCATACGGATATTTTGTTGCGCGCTTTGGCTATAATTATCTATCCAGCGATTGGCTTCCGGCAGACGATCTACCTGATAGAAAGACCAAAGAAGACCAGTCACTGCGTTGCCCGCGATCGTTTCATCCTTGACATGTTTTAAGGAACTGCGATAGCTTTCTCCCGCCGGAAAATATTTTTCCAGATTGTAATAGGCGTCGCCTTCGCCATAATAGGCTGTTGCAAGCAGGGGACTGGTTTTAAAAAGCGTGATAAACGTCTGATATTCGGCAAGTGCTCGGTCGAATTGACCCTGATCAAAATAGGCTTCCGCGATAGCGATCTGGGCGTCCTCAGCAAGTGGCGAGTCGCCATATTGAGCCATAAGTTCGCGATAATCTTCGATCCCGCCTTTCAGGTCGCCACGCGCAATTTTGACATCTCCACGTTTATAAAGCGCGTCGTCACCTCGGTCACTTTTTGAGTAGACTTGGAGTAAAGTAGTAAAATTTTCTTCTGCATCCTGATAACGCTTCATCGCGAGATAGGTAATTCCGGTGCGTAGGAGCGCGTCCACCGCCAGCTTATTTTTCGGATACTGGGTGACAATAGCGCGATAGGATTCCACCGCGTCGGAAAATTGTCCCATCTTGAAATAGCACCAGCCCCTGCCGTAGTAAGCGTCTGGAGCCAGTTTATGCCCGGAATAGCGGTCGATTACTCGTTGATAGTCGGCAAGCGCAGTTTCATATTCTTTTTGATGATAGCCACTTTCCGCTTTCCAATAGTAGGCGGATGCAATCAGGTCGCCGCTGGGGTAGTTCCGGATAAATTTCTCAAAGTTCAGATATGCCTGATGGAAATTTTTCTGTTTCAGATCGCATTGTCCTTGTTTGTAAGCGGCTTGTTCAGCCACATCCTGTTGGCCGCGATACTCCTCGACTACAATTGCATAGTTGTTGCGAGCGTCTTCATATTTTCCCTCAGCATAGTAACATTCGCCGATCATAAACATAGCGTCCGCCGCGTATTTACTCTTCTTTTCTCCTTGTACCAACTTCGCCAACATACGTCGTGCCATGCTGTAATCCTTTTGTCTGAGAAGAATAGTTCCACTCTCAAACGCGGCTTTATCGGCATATTCCGATTCTGGAAATTCTATAATTAGCGTTTCGTAAGCCTTGAGAGCTTCTTGGTTATGCCCGGATTGGCTTAGAGTTCTTCCCTGACGATAGCGCGCCATGGGGGCCAAATCGCTTTGTGGGAATTCGTCTGCGATCTGCCCAAACGCGGTGCTTGCTTTATTCAGATTTTTTTCCTTGAGATATGTCCAGGCAATGCCGTAAAGAGCTCTCGCGGAATAGCCGCTCTGGGGATAAAGTGCTATCACTTTTTGATAGGCAAGCCGCGCGTCGGTATAACTCTCCAATTCATAAAGCGACTCACCGACCAGATATTGGGTTCTCGGCGCGCGTTCATCAGTAGGAAATCGGGCGATAAAATCTTGATACACTTCAGACGCTTTGGTGTATTCCTTTGATTCGAATAGTGCCTCCGCTTGATAGAACACGCCGTCTGGAGCCAACTCATGATGCGGAAAGGAGGTCGTCAGAAACCGAAAGCTGTTTGCCGCGAGCGGGAATTGTTCGTTTTTCATGTAGCACCACCCCGTAGAATACGCGGCATAGGGCGCAAATTCATTATCCGGATATCGATCCATCACCTGTTGATAATCGTGAGTCGCTTGATCGTAGCTCTTTATTTTAAAAGCGGATTCTCCCGCCCAATAAAGGGCAGTAGGAACAAGATCGCTGTCGGAATATTTCTGGCATAGTTCTAAATAACTTTCTCGCGCTTGCTCATAATTTTCCGATTGAAAATAACTTTCGCCTACACTGAGCTGGGCGTCGTCTCGCAAGGGGCTGGAGGGGTAGCGTGTTTGCAACATTTTGAGACCTACGCGCGCTTTGTCGGGTCGGTTTAGTTTCAACAGACTTTTTGATTTGAGATAGAGTGCTTGATCGGCTCGATTGCTGTTCGGATAGTTCAATAGAAATTGGTCGAATTGAGAAACAGCCAACTCAAATAGGTTATCGGAAAACATGCCAAATGCTACTTGGAAATCTTGTTTTTCCGGAGAGCGTTGCTGTCCCGCGGCTGGATGTGCAAGAAATGTTGACGCGATCAGCAAAAAAATCATCTGGATCGTTACTTTTTTCATTTTATATCCTTATTTAACGCCATTTAACGCCATTATTTTTAAATATTTTTAATAAACAGTAAAATAAAACAGTAAAACAGAAGGTAGGAATCATTGCTCCAACACAAGCGTAACTGGTCCGTCGTTATGGATTTCCACGTCCATCATCGCGCCAAAAACGCCAGACTCGACAACTACACAGTGCTTTTTTAGAAGTTCCACGAACCGCTGGTACATAGGTTCCGCGATTTTTGGAGCCGCCGCGTGCGTATAGCTGGGACGACGACCCTTCCGACAATCTCCATACAAGGTGAATTGCGAGATTGCCAATATCTCTCCCTTGATCTCCAAAAGCGACCGGTTCATCTTCCCATCTTCGTCGGCAAAGACGCGCAGATTTACGCATTTTTTCGCCATCCATTCCAATTTTTCCTCGGTATCATCCGGAGCTATGCCGATCAGAAGGGTCAAGCCAAGATCGATTTTCCCCACTATTTCCCCATCGACAGTCACGCTGGACCCAGAAACCCGTTGCAATACAATTCGCAATTTTCACCTCCCGTGATCCATAAAATTCGAAGAATCCGCATATTATGCTGATTTTGCCCGAATGCGCGGGCTTCATAATCAATAAATTATAGGGTATTCGGGAGAAATTGTCCATGTTTTTTTTGACAAGGCTCCGAGGGTCTCCAAAACCTAAAAATAAGAAAATATTGACACGCGTTGCCCGCCGGATTATCTTACTGGCTCGTAATAATTCTTGAAATCGACCGGAGTTACAGGATATCCGGATCGAATGTTACCCGATCTCGAACCCTTAAGGAGGGACATCATGCGAAATCTACTGTTGATTCTCTTTACCATCTTGACCGCGCTGTGGGCCGCGCCAAGTGTAGGAGATTGTCAGACCGAAAGTTACACCTATCAACTGCAGCAATCTACAGCAGCGTTGCAGTTCTGGACCACGACCCCTGGTGAGCGGATTTTCAAGGACGATCCGACGCCGGATGGGGTGGTCGGGAGCGAGGTCAAAGTCTATGCGGCTCGCAACGAATTTGAACCGTTCCAGATCATTGTCAAACCGACTGAATCAACTGATGCGACGGTCGCGATCGGCGATTTCGGAGCCGGTATCGAAGCGGAAGTCTATCAGGTGGCGTATGTGCATATTGAGCAAGCTACGGACAATTTGGGACAAGTCGGCGATTATCCCGATCCTCTGTGGCCATTGGAAAATGGGGCGGAGATCAGCTTGACCGCCAATGAAAATACTGCTTTTTGGTTCAGCCTTTTTGTCCCCCCGGGAACGGTCTCCGGCGATTATACAGGGTCTGTCCAGATCGGCGGGATAGAAATTCCGGTTCGCCTGCATGTGTTTGATTTTGCGATTCCGGACGAACTTCATGTCAAATCGCAGATGAATTTTTCCCATAGCACGATCCTGAATCATTACGGCGTAACCGGAACGGGCGACAATTATTGGATGTATGTCGACAAGATCAAGCAATATTTTATCGACCATCGACTCACGCCAAAATCTGTTCTATGGTCGGGCGGACTCACGACAAACGGCAGCGCGCCCTATATTGATTATGATTGCAACGGCGTTTTTACCGATAATGACGGAATTTGGGGTTTTGAAAGCCCTGCGGACATTTATTTGAATGGAAATGGATTTAATGACGGCGTGGGGTTTCCCTCTTTTATGAGTGCCACTTTCCGTAATAATGATTCCTCGTCGGATCAACGTCCTTCGACTTTTTGCGGTCACAACCGGAACGCGGGAGACTGGTATACCGCGGACAATCCCAATTCCGCGTATAACCAAGAGTGGTTTGAATACGTCGCCGCGATCGAAAACTATCTGACAAATTTGGGTTATCTCGATAAGGCGTATTATTATTTTGCCAATGAGCCGCAGGATCAGACCGACTACGACGCAGTGGCATGGTATTCCCAGCATCTGAAAGCCGCCGCGCCAAATTTCAAGCTGATGATCTCCGAGGAACCAAAGTCGGAAATCTACGATCATCCCCAATACTCCGGCTCTAAGATCGATATTTGGTTGCCAGTGTTGAACAATTACGACCCGATCATTTCCCATGAGCGAGCCGCAAATCACGATGAGGAGACCTGGATATATTTTTTGTATGGAACCAGACCCCCCTATTTTAACCCGATTACGTTAGATCATCCTGGGATTGAGAGCAAGTTGACAGGGTGGTTTTTGTGGAAGTATCGGGCGCGGGGAATCGCCTACTATTCGCTGAATAATTGGAGCCAAAATCCCTGGACAAATCCCATGAACACCAATCACAACGGCGACCTGTTCATGCTCTATCCGCCCTCTATGAACAACTCTCCCATTGCCTACGGGGCGAACAATCACCGTTTTGTTCCATCGATCCGCTTTGAGTTGATGCGTGATTCGATGGAAGACTACGAATATCTCTATGTTCTCAATAATAATTCCCAACCAATTGTATATCAAGATAATACGTCTGATCCCTATTCAGATAAAATCATTAACGGCTTGACAGGATACACGCGCGACAGCGAATTTATGTATAATTTACGGCGGCTAATCGGTCTCTATGTGGGCGGAGAGATCGCGGAAATTCCTGATATTCAGCCTCCTGCGCGTCACCCTAGATCCCAGGGACCTCCCGGGGACTATTACATCAACTTTCAGGACCCGGACGATCAACCGCAGGCGGATCCGCTTGTTGTTGATGATAACGAGTATATGAAAATCGGCTGGATCGAATATGATCAGGAGCTGGGATATGGCTGGTTCGGCGATTTGGCGCATGTCATGTATCGCTATCTCGACAACGGTCCCAATGAGTTGCAACGTAGCGTGGTTTATGACGATTGGGGCAGGCAAAAAGTCTTTGAATTTGATCTGCCGATTGGGACGTATTCGGTCACGGTCTCGGTGGGGTGGCACAATCGATCCTATCCACATCACAAAATCGATATCGAAGGGGTCGCTTTTATCGACGATGAGGCGACCACTCCGACGAATCCCTATATTGTGCGAACTGATACTGTGACTGTCGAAGATTACAAATTATCAATGGATATAGGTATTTTCGATGAATACACTATGCTCAATTATCTGAATATCGAAGCACTTGGTCAGCCTGAAGAACCGATTCTGTCGGTCGTGCCAGCGGTTCACGAGAGGAATTATTTGTCGGGGAGCGTCAGCTTTGATGTGAGCAATATCGGCGTGGGTTCCATGCAGTGGACCGCTGTCTCAAATGCGGATTGGCTCACGATAAATTCAGGAAATTCTGGAACCAATGGGGGCTCGATCGCGGCGGAATACACGGCAAATTTCGGCAATGCTCGCGTCGGGACCATAACAGTCACGGCTGATGGAGCGAGCAATAGTCCTCAGATCGTTGAGACGCGGCAGGAAGCAGGCAATAATATCCATCTGTACGAGGTGGGTCCGGGAAAGCCGTATCAAAGGATTATCGACTGCCCCACATCCAATCTCGTTGCAGGCGATACGATCAAGGTTTTTGCCAGGACAACGCCGTATTACGAAAAATTTTTGCTGTACGGTCAGGGGAGTGAGGAGAGTCCGATCGTCCTGATAGGCATGCCGGACGCTGAAGGAAATAAGCCGATCCTTGACGGTCAAAACGCGTTGACAGACCTGAATTCCGACTATTATAACGAAGATCGTCAGACCCTGTTGGTGGGACAGGGAGCGCGCGTCGCAGATCATATTGTGATCCATGGGTTCACGGTGCGGAACGCGAATCGGCTCCATAGTTTTATCGACGATCACGGTAATACTTCCGATTATGCAAGCAATGCCGCGGGTATCCGAGTCGGCGCGGCGGGTCGAGTCACGATTCGGAATTGCGAGATATATGGCAATGAGAATGGTATTTTTTCTACTTCTACAGAAAATTTGACGATTGAAAATTGTTATGTGCACGATAACGGCGCGGGCGATCCGACTTCCGCGTTCGAGCATAATCTCTATCTCGGCGGCGGTGCTGGGAGCCTCGTGACTGTGCAGTTCTGTCGATTCGGCGATCTGCTGAATGACGGGCAGCAGTGCAAATTTCGCGCGGAGACCTTGATTTTCCGATACAACTGGGTCCAGGGAGGCAAAAATTCTCAGCTCGATATGGTTGAAAATGAAGATAACGGAATGTCACACGCGTATGTATATGGCAATGTGATTATCAAACCAGAAGGCTCGCTTCATAATGGACGCATGATCCATTTTGGGGGAGATCTGGCGTCGGAACGGGTCGGGTCCCTCTATTTTTTCAACAATAGTTGTATTTATCTGGCGGATAAAATTGGTCCTGTTTTCCAGATCAGCGAGCCGCAGGCGTATGTGATCGCTGACAACAATATTTTCTATGTCGGGAATGAGAATCAGGTTGCGCTCTGGAGTGGTCAGGAAAATCTGACCGGCGCGCATAACTGGCTATCGGAGTCGATCACGGGCGCGGAGGTTCTGGATCAGAGCGTGACTGGCGAGGACCCGCTTTTTGTCGATCCGGAAAATAGCGATTATCGTCTCGGAATCGGCTCAAGCGCGATCAACGCCGCGGGTCAGTATAGCCCTCCGGATACCCACAATTTGGCGTATCAGTATATCCCGCATCTGAGCTATGAGCCGCGTCCAGTTGATGCGAGCTTAGACATTGGTGCTTTCGAGTCGCCCACCATTCCTCCGGAACTGATCGATATAAGTCCGAATAGTGTCGAGCAGGCGGATATTATCACTGCGGTTGTGACCGGGAGGAATAGCCATTTTACCGACAACCCCAGTTTTTTGATCCGAAACGGAAATCATACCGTGATCGCCTCCAACCTCAATATTATCGATGACCTAACTATGAGCGGACGGCTCTCCGTGCCAGCGGACGCGCCTGTGGGAGAGTGGGACGCGATCGTGACGACCAGCGCGGATGGAGAACTCACGCTGAGTGGCGGTGTGGGGGTGATTCTTGCCCCGCCGACCAGCCTGACCGCGTCGGTTTTTTCGGATAGCCAGATCGAATTGGTATGGACAAATATCTCCTTGACTCAGACCGCTGTCTGCATAGAGCGCAGTTCGGATCAGGGCGCGACATACGAGGAGGTTGCTTCTCTTGATCCCGCGTCTGAAACCTATATTGATAGCGGATTGTCCTCTGAGACGGAATATTGCTATCAGGCGCGGGCTCGGCAAGATCAATCATATTCTTATTTTACAAATTCCGACTGCGCTGAGACAAACAGTGGGTCTATTCCTATTGCCGTTGAATTGGTCGATCTGGACGGGGATATTTTTCCGTTGATATACGCGCATATCACTGTCTCCAGCTACGGTCAGCCTCTGCTCGATTTGACTGAAGATTATTTTCAGGTCTATGAAGAGGGCGTGTTGCAGACAGAATTGTTCGAGGTCACGCTTCCGGATTCCGGCAATCAACAGCGGCTGGCGGATATTGTTTTTGTGATGGATAATAGCGGCAGCATGACGGACGAGCAGCAGCAAGTTGCGGATAATCTGTTCGATTTTGTCGATCTGCTGACAGATCGGAGCGTCGATTTTCGGCTGGGATTGGTTCGCTTTGGCACGGTCGAGAACAGCAGTTGTCCCATTGTGGAGGATGCGGGAAATTTGACCTCGGACTCGGATTATTTTAAAGACGATGTGTGGCAGCGCAATGTGACAATCGGCAGCAACGAGATCGAAGAGCCGAGTTTCAGCGCGTGCGTTGCCGCGGCGCAACAGATCAACTATCGCCCAGGATCGCAAAAGCTGATTATTCTGATTACAGACGAGGACGATTACCCTGAAACATGCGATGGAGAGGTTATCGACAGGGAAGCATGTATTGTCGCAGTGAACGCCGCGGGTGGTGCGATCTATGGAGTCACCCGATCCGATTATGGGAATTGCGACTATGATTATGTGGAAGCCGGAAGCGTCACGGATGGCACGGGCGGGCAGTGGTTCGACATATACGATCCGGCTGGATTTGGCTCCATTTTGGATCATATCGGGCAAGCCGCGGCAACTGGATATATTGTTCGATACGCTTCGGATCATCCAGAAATCAGCGACGGAGATCGACAGGTGGAGATCGTTGTGCACGCGCTTGGCGAGAGCGGCTCCGCGTTGGGACAATACAATCCCGGACTCCTTCCCCAGATGGAGTTGACTCCGGAAACCGAAGCCGCGAATCAGTCGGAACAGACCGCGGGTAGTTTGGTCGAGCTGGAGATAGAGATCGATTCAGAGCCGGACGCGGCGCAATTGTTCTATCGAGCAGTGGGGGAGAACGATTTTCGATCATTGAATATGACTCTGAGCGATAGTCGTGAGAGCCGATATCTCGCCGAGATTCCGGGCGAGGACGTGCAATATCCTGGTGTCCAGTATTATATCCGTGTGACAGAGGGAGAAGTCGTCGCGACACTGCCTGCGGCGGAACCGGCTGCGCGCTCCTTCAATTTTGCGGTCTCGCCAAATTTGATTCCGATCTTGAACCATACGCCAATTGGAGCCGCGGAGCCGCAGAGCGACGTCCCGGTTGTCGTGGAAGCGTCGGATCAGACTGACGAAATCGCTCAAGTTCTTCTGTTTTATCGCCAGGTGGGCGATCTGATCTATCACGAGGCAGAGATGATCCTGTCAGAAAATCCATCCTATTCAGCCCTGATACCCTCGTCGATTTTGACTGGCGACCTGGAGTATTTCATCCGAGCCGTTGATAATTTTGGTCTCGCATCGAGCGTCGGGACAGCTGATAATCCGCTTCCGATAGCGGTGCAATCCGCGATAATCAGGGGGGGGGTCTATTATGAAAGTCAGCCTCTGCCCTCGCTTATTGTCCAGGCGTGGGATCGCTATCCAGACGGAGCTGTTCTGGCGCAAACCACGACAGATGGAAATGGCGCGTATCAATTGATGGAGCTGACAAACGGCGCGACGTATGACTTGCGCGTCTATAGTTTGACGGATGATGGACCCCTTTATTTCCCGCAAATCCGTCAAGACGTTTTTGTTCCAGAGCGAGACGTGGATTTCTATCTTTCGCCTGCGCCGTCGCTTATCCCGACCCATCTTTTTTGCCAATTCTATTGCGCGGACAATACGATCTATCAAGGATATCCGATTCAAGAGGGCGATCTGATCCTCGCGTACGACGAGCAGGGAACGGTATGCGGTAGAGCCGATATGGCGAGCGCGGGCAGTTATACCATTTTTGTCTATGGCGACGATCCTTATAGCCAAGAGGATGAGGGCGCGAACAATGGCGAGCCGGTCTATTTTGAGATAAATAATCAGTCGGTCAGCGCGGGCATTGGGGAGCCGATTTGGTACAGCGGGCAGGCGTCGGAAGTTTGTCTGGGACCTGTCCAGGAGATGATCATCCCCCTGAACAGCGGCTGGAATCTGATCTCCTGGAATCTGAATACAACCGATGATCGGATCGAGTCGGTTTTTGGAGAGGTATGGGAAAATCTGCAAGCTGTGATGGCTTTTGATAACGGCGTATTGAGCTATCGACCCAGCCTTCCTCCAGAGTTTAACAACTTGGATCAGGTCTCGCATCTGAGCGGATATTGGGCGCGTATGAGTCAGGCAGACACGCTTCGGATCACCGGATCGTCAGTCGATCCTCAGACGAGGATGGAGTTTACGCATAATTGGCATCTTGCCGGCTATCTCCCGGATCAGTGCGACGAGACCAGACATGCCGTGGGTTCGGTCATGGAGTGTTTGATCGCTGTGTTGGGATTTGATCAAGGCGCGCTGAGTTTTCGACCTGATTTGCCGGATTATTTTTCTAATCTGAACGATATGTGCCCAGGAAAAGGCTATTGGTTCCGGCTCTCCTGCCCCGCGGATCTGGTCTATCCGATCACACAGGAAAGCGCGCAATTCCCGACAACGCCATGGGAAAATGAATGGTCCGAGCGGGACGATGAGTGCCCTATACCGGATATTATTCCCACAAATCAATGGATAGAAGTTTATGGGCAGTCTCTGACATTGAACCAAGAACCATTGCCTGTTGGAACCTCTATTCTTGCTTACGATCCGGACAGCGTGGCGTGCGGGCGATTCCAAGTCCATACAGCGGGTCAGTTTGGGTTGATGCCGATATACGGCGACGATCTGTTCACAGAGGTTGACGAGGGCGCGGAAGCAGGCGATTCGCTCGGCGTGACGATTTGCCACCCGGATTTTGCTCCCCCGATCACTCTGGATAACGCTTTTGCATGGACGGGATTTGGCGATATCCAAGAGGTCGGCTTCGCTCTCCGAACCGAGGTCGATCTATTTGCGTCGGACGAGACCCTTTTTCTTGGCGACACATTGAGGCTCGATCTTGCTGATATGGTGGCGGATTCGACTTATGGCGCGGAGGATATGACATGGACGATCCATGGGAATACCCATCTGGAAATTTTTATAGAGGGCGTGACCGCGCAGATATGGGTTTCCACGCCGCAGTGGGTTGGGTCTGAGTCCTTCAGCCTGCGAGCGACAAACCCAAACGGCTCTTACGATACCGAGACAGTCGAGATCACTGTGGATCGCAAGATGGGCGATATGGACGGCGACGGATTCCTGACTATTGGGGATGTCCAGTCAGCCGCCGAGTTTCTTCTCTCTTCCGACCCTTTGCCAGATGATATTCTGGAGGCGGGCGATTACAACCAAGATGGAACGCTCACGATTTTTGATCTGATCCTGTTGCTGGACAGGTTGCCGTAGCTTTTGGAGACCTCACAGGTTATAATGATCTGTGAGGTCTGATCCCGCGGCGTTTCATAAGCCATCATGGCTCCAGAGGATCTACTTTTTAGATGGAAACCGTCTGAACAGGAACGATATCTGAATCGGGAAGGGTTATTCTCTGGGGTCGTTCAGGAGTTGGATCATTTTCTCAAACCGATAGCCTTTGATCCACCTTTTCAAGTTGGCGGTCAATCGGGAAAGACTCGCGTCCTCTCGTTCTATCTGCGTTAAACGAATCCGAATTTTTTTGACGTTGCCCAAACGGGCTAACTTCGTCAACTTTTCCGCCTCATCGGGAAAATTCTCTCTCAGGCGACGCGCTTGGGAGGTCAGATCGTCATCCGATAAAGGTGGCTCAAAGTCTTCATTTTCCTGAAATATCCATTCCAAATCAAGATAGATATGCAGAAACCAGAGCAGTTCGTCTAAATCAAAAGATCTGGTGAGAAAATGAGAGCAACCGGCTTGCAGGCTTCGGGAATGGGTGTCTTCAAAAGCTCCGGAAGAAATTCCAATAATCGGCAGCTTTGATAACAACTTATTCTCACGGATGCGCCGAGTTGCCTCAAATCCGTCTATCATTATCATGCGCAAGCCAAGCAGTAGCGCGTCTGGTTGGTGCTCAAGCGCATTGTTTAGACAGGAGCGCCCGTCAACCGCTTCGATGATCCGAAATCCCAACGGAACCAGCGCGTTCCGCAACTCCATTCGGTTTTTCGTTTGATTATCCGCCACCAAAATCGTCCTGATACGTCCTTTATATCCGATAATAACTTGATTTATCTTATGATACGATCGGTTTTTTTTCAACGTCACTTCCGGCAGATTCAGATCAAATCGAAACGCGCTGCCCTTTGTGAGTTCGCTATCAACCTGAATCTTGCTGTGCATCTTCTCCATAAATCTCTGACTGATAGTCAGCCCCAGCCCCACGCCTTCCGCGACGTTTTTCTTTTCGACGGCTTGGAAAAAAGGAGAAAATATCTTCTTCAGGTCAGAAGGAGATATGCCGACGCCCGTATCGACCACCTCGAAACGCAATAGATCGCCGATGGGATGCACTTTCAGAGAGACATGACCGACGTCGGTAAACTTAATTGCGTTTTCCAGAAGATTCAGCAAAACTTGCCGCAGCTTTTTTTCATCGACCTGCACGCCTTCTGGCAAACTAAGCGGCTCATAAAAAAAGCCAATCCCTCTTTGATGCGCCTTGACGCGGGTTATTTCCACAATATCCCGCAGAAAATTTGGCAGATGAACGCTGGTCAGATTTAATTCCATCCGACCGGCTTCAATTTGGGAAAGATCGAGAAACTCGTTGATCAGCGTGAGGAGGCGCCTTCCACTGCGATATATACCGTTGATTCTTTTTATATGGCGATTGATCAACAGCGGGTCTTTTGCCAAGATCTGCGCATATCCGAGAATCGCATTCAACGGTGTCCGCACTTCGTGGCTGATTTTTGCCAAAAATTCACTTTTTGCGCGATTTGCCTTTTCCGCGGCTTCCATTGCCGAATGCAACTTTTCTTCTATCTGCTCGCGAGGTCCGCGCGCAATCCACAGCGCGTATTGGATGGATTTCCGAAAGTTATGCGAATTGAGACCCTGTTTCAGTAAATAATCGGAAACCGGGTGGGCGGGGGACGTGGGTGGCAAATCCTCAACTGCCTCTAACGCTTTCGTCTCATCTCGCTCGTGGATAAATAGAATCGTTGGTATATTTAAGCTGTTGATAAATATTAAGATAGAATCATCAAGGGGAGAACAGTCAATTAATATACAGCCAGGTGCATGATCCTGACAAAAAACGGTCGCTTGTTCCACCGTTTGCAGATGATCCAGACTATAATTCTCGCCAAGAGTTTTATCCATGATTCGGCGATAGACCGATGGATCTGTTCGACAGATCAGAAGAAACCGGGTATATGGAATTGGTGAGGGATGTTTTTTGGTCATTTTTGCTTTTTGGTCATTTTTGAAGATAGAACGAATAGAGTTGTTTGGGCGATAACAGGGAATTTTCAATTCGATCGTATATTTTCGGGTCGATTGATTCAGATGGAAAAGCGCTGCTGAACCGCCTTTGAGTGGACGTCAAAACCTTCCAATGAGGTGAAGGAATGCAGGTATTGATAATCTTCCTTTAAGGCTTTTTCTGTATAAAATATAATGTTCGATGTTTTGAGAAAATCGTTCACACTCAGGGGCGACTGGAATCGAGCTGAGCCGCCTGTGGGCAAAACTTGAGCCGGTCCGGCAAGATAATCCCCGACCGATTCCGGCGAATAGGGTCCGATAAAAATTGCGCCGGCGTTTTTGATTATACCCAATTGTTGCCAGGCATCTTTCAATATCAGCCCGAGCCGTTCGGGCGCAATATCATTGACCAGATCGATACCTTCTTCCAATGTATCGACTAAAAAAATGATGCCAAACTCTTCCAAAGATTTTTTAATGATCCGGTGTCTCGAAATTTTTTTATACAGCATCTCCACCTCAAGTACGACATACTGCGCCAGTTCTTTAGAGGTCGTGATCAAAATCGAGATAGACATCTCATCTTTTTCCGCCTGAGATAAAAGATCCAGTGCCACCACTTTTGGATATGCAGTCTCATCGGCTAAGATCACGACTTCACTTGGTCCCTGCACCATATCAATACCGACGCAATCCTGTACAAGTCTTTTTGCCAACGATACGTAAATATTGCCTTGACCAATAATCTTATCTACACGAGGAATCGATTCCGTGCCATAAGCCAGCGCGCCAATTGCTTGTGCGCCTCCGATCCGGTAGATATGCGGGATGTGCATCTCTTTAGCCGCTGCCAACAGATAAGGGTTCGGCTTTTCCTCAAAAATATCCGGCGGCGTGACGATATAGAAATCCCGCACCCCAGCGAGTTGAGCCGGAACCACGTTGAGCAATGTCACAGCCGGAAAAATTGAATATCCGCCTGGAACATAGATGCCCACTCGTCCAATAGGGCGGATTCTCTGACCCAGTATTACGCCGTGTTCGCCCGCGGAGAACCATGAATTCGATTTCTGCTTTTCATGAAAGTGGAAGGTCTTTTTTTTAGCCGCCCGAAAGGCTTCCAAAAACGCAGGATTGATCTGTCCCCAACTTTCGTCGATTTTTTCTTTGGGAATTTTCGAGTCTGTTACACTGTCATAGTGAATACCGTTATAGCTCTCGGTCAACTCCAGGACAGCTTTATCTCCCCGCTCCCGAACATCATCAAGAGTCTCGCGCACGGTCTGTTCGATATTATTCAGTTCACGGTCGCCCCGTGTGATAATTTTTCGGAAATGACGGGGAAAGTACTTACTCTTTAGATGGATAACTTTCAGCATCTTTCTCCTTTGCGTGATGCCGCCGTTGTTAAACCAAGCTTATTTGAATTCTTCTTATGATACGAGTTACCTCTTATTTTTCATTCTAATTCTGATTTATCTATAACAGTTGTTGTCGGGGCATCGCCCCATAAATCCTCCAGTCCGTAATAAGAGCGATTATCCGGCGAAAAAATATGGACAACCACGTCCACATAGTCGATAAGAATCCATTGAGCGACTTTATATCCTTCTGTATGCCAGGATCGAACCCTATCTTTCTTTTTTAGATCGAATTCGATGTGATTGGAGATGGCTCGGTTTTGAACGTCCGACTCGCCGTGGCAAATTACAAAAAAATCGGTTACGTCCGATATATCTCGTAAGTCCAATACTTTAATATCAATTGCTTTTTTTTCTAGCGCCAAGTCCGCGATTTTTTGCGCCAATTTTTGTCCTTGTAATGTCAACGATGCGACTCCTTATTAATATAAATCTAAATTAATATAAATCTAATATTTAATATCGAAAAATATACGATCTTCCAGTTATAAAAATCGAGAGAGGACATTCACTTTGTATGCTTTACCACATCGGGGAAATATTTTTCCCAATCCCCACCCAAAATAATCGACGCCTCAACGCCGCACTCATACCGCTGATAAACAACGAGTTCAATGCCGGTCAAAGATTGCAATTTACTCACCCGCTTGTCGTAAAAGGGACCGCGCCGGTCAATAATCATGGTTTGTTCATAATTGAAACTGTGCGCGTTTTCGTAGTTCAGCACATCAAGACGGCGGGTGAACGCAGTCAGGAAATAATCTCGAATTTTATATGCCAGCTTTTTTTCACCAACGCCATTGAGAATCTCGACTGTCAAGGGTTTGGAGATCAAGGATTCGGAGGTCGAGGGTTTGGAGGTCGAGGGTTTGGAGGTCGAGGGTTTGGAGGTCGAGGGTTTGGATATCAAGGTAGCCGAAGAGTCGGGCGTCGTCCCTTCTTTTTGGGTACTTTTGGTATCCTTTTTAAATGTAAAAAGGATCGAGGAGACCGATATAGTGACGATTGCCAGGATCAAAAATACAATTATGACTTCAATTAATCTTTTAAAGTTACTCATAGTTTTCTCTCATATCTTACATAGTGATAATTTTCGTGAATTGATTCATAACACGTTATCAAATAATAACTTTAGATTACGAGCAGAGCGAGTTCCAAAATGCAATCGATAACGGATGGATGAAATCACCGCTCTGCAACACAAACTGCAATTTACGCTGGCAAGCTGCTTTTAGCCCTACGCATAGCCCTTTGTCCGCTTGCTCTCTGATTCCGTTCACCTCTTTGAAGCTCCTGCTTGGTTCGATCACATCGGCAATATAGATTATTTTTGACGAATCGGACAGACCCGGTTTGCCGGTGGTATGATAGCGAATCGCTTCGGTCACTGTCGGATGTTCGATCAAAAAATGGGTCTTAGCGACATAGACGCCAACCTCACTGTGATAGAGCCTCTCCCCAGCCATGGCAATATCAGGGCTGATCGGGATATGACGCCGCTGGGCGAACTCGACTATCTCCAAATCTGGAACCATCCGCCCGCAGTCGTGCAGGAGAGCCGCGATCTCCAGCATAGGGTCCTGGTGTCCATAGCGTTCTGCCAACCGGAGAGCCGTCTCCGAGACTCCGACGCTGTGATTGAATCGTTTCAGCGATAGCAAAAATTTCAAATTTTCCTTTATTTTTGAAATTTTTGAAATTTTTGTAATAATACGATACCGTCTCCTATTTCCCTGGACAAACTGTGGGCAATCAAGCTGTCGGGAAATTCGCGCTTTTTGATCAAGTTCACACTCCGTTTGTTATCGTATAAAATTCTAACAGATAATTGTCAAAAAGACAAGGCTTTTTTCATATCAGGTTATTCTATTTATGTAACGCAGATATGATCAGCGTATTATTGAGAGCAGAGTTTTGCGTTACAGTGATTCGGAACGGATAGGAACAACAAAAATTTTATTGGGTAAACAACGGCATTATATTAAATATTAAAAAATAAAAGAATAACCGATGAGATGTATCGGAGAAACGGAGGGAAATATATGAAGAAATTACAATTTGTATTGATTATCGTCTTGGGCGTTCTTATTGGTGCTGTGCTGACAGCCGGCTGGAATTTGACGGATCACAGCAGAGCGGACGATCGGGAGACAGCTGTTTCCGGTGATATTGAAGCCTTGCAACAGACTGGTAGAGCCTTTGTCTCCATAGCCAAAAACGTAACGCCTTCGGTAGTTAATATCAGCACGGAACGGATTATCAGCGAGGATTCTGTTCGAGAGAATCCGTATCATTGGTTTTTTGACGACGACCTTTTTGAACGTTTTTACAACAAACCTCATGGAGAGCGATCTCAAGGGCTTGGTTCTGGGGTAATCATTTCGGAAAAGGGATATATCCTGACGAATTACCATGTCATTCGGGACGCGGACAAGCTTATGGTCAAACTTTCCGATGATCGAGAGCTGGAGGCCGAGGTGGTCGGCACGGACGATCAAACCGATCTGGCTGTCATAAAAATCGCCGGGAGAGGCTTGACAGCCGCGGCAATCGGGAACTCAGATAAGCTCAAAGTCGGCGAGTGGGTGGTGGCTATTGGCAATCCCTTCGGGTTATCCGAGACTGTGACCGCGGGGATCGTCAGCGCAAAGGGACGCAACGCCCTGGGATTGGCGGAATATGAAGACTTCATCCAAACAGACGCGGCTATTAATCCCGGGAACAGCGGTGGTGCGCTGGTCAATATTAGCGGCGAGTTGATCGGTATCAATACTGCAATCGAGACGCGTTCCGGCGGATTTCAGGGCGTCGGATTTGCTATTCCGATCAATATGGCGCGGGTTATTATGGAGCAACTTGTCGAATCCGGCGAAGTGACTCGGGGCTGGCTTGGCGTTCAGATTCAAGATATCGAAAACGATCAAATGATGGAGCGATTCCAATTGGACAGTCGAGACGGGGTGATCGTGACTTCCGTCTATTCAAACAATCCCGCGGCGGTAGGTGGGATGAAAACCGGCGATGTGGTTGTTGATATCAATGGGCAAAAAATACGGGATATGCAGCAACTTCGCCATCTTGTCGCTGTGGTTCCAGTCGGTCAATTGATCGATGTGACGGTGGTAAGAGACGGCAAGACAGAAAAGTTGTCGATCAGAATCGGCAGAAAACCCGCTGATTTGGCGTCTTTGCAGGGCAATATTGCGCCGACGATGAGCACTGACGAGATTAATTTGGGAATTCATGTGCAAGAATTGACTGCGACATTGTCCAGACAACTGGGATATGAAGATGAAGAGGGCGTTTTGGTCAGTCAGGTCGATCCAGATTCTCCGGCGAATAATGCAGGGCTCCGATCCGAAGACCTGATCTTGGAGATAGATCGGAACAAAATTACCGATGTCGCCGACTATGAAGACGCAACTCGTCATATTAAGCCCCTGGACGATGTGCTGTTGTTGATCCGAAGGAGCGGAAGCACTCGATTTGTTGTGATAAAAGCACCGAAATGATCCGCAGATTCCCCGAATTTTCGCAGATTAGGAGGGCTAAGCTGAAATAATTACAAAATTTATTTAATAAAGCTGATCGCGTTATGAGAAGTGTTCTTTTTTGATTAATTTTTTGATGATGCTATAGGAGAATAGAAAATGACTGAAATTATAGATATTCATGCCCGGCAGATAATAGATTCTCGAGGGAATCCCACAGTTGAGGTCGATATTCTGTTGGACAGCGGATTTCAAGGACGAGCCGCTGTTCCTTCTGGTGCTTCCACTGGCGAACATGAGGCCGTTGAGCTTCGAGATGGAGACCAGAGCAGGTTCTTAGGGAAAGGCGTGCTAAAAGCGGTCACTCATGTAAACGATGATATTGCGCCGAAATTGATCGGTTGCGACGCTTCGGATCAACCCTTGATCGACCAGGTATTGATTGATTTGGACGGCACGAAGAATAAATCTATTTTTGGAGCCAACGCTATATTGGGCGTGTCGTTAGCGTGCGCCAAAGCGGTTGCAGACACTTACGGTTTACCACTTTATAAATATATTGGCGGCGTGAACGCCAAGGTCCTGCCGGTCCCGATGATGAATGTGATAAACGGCGGGAAGCATGCGGACAACAACGTCGATTTGCAGGAATTTATGATCATGCCAGTTGGCGCGCCCAGCCTCAGCGAGGCGGTTCGTTATGGCGCGGAGATTTTTCATTATCTAAAAAAAGTGTTGGTAAAAAAAGGCTATAACACCGCTGTGGGCGACGAGGGCGGATTTGCTCCAGACCTGAAGTCCAATGCCGAGGCGATCGAAGTGATTCTGGAAGCGATCGAACAGGCGGGATATAAAGCGGGCGAGGATATTTTTATCGCATTAGACCCTGCTTCCAGCGAATTTTATATCGACGGAAAATATGAGCTGAAAGCCGAAGGCAAGTCGCTCAGCTCTGCGGAGATGGTCGATTTTTATGCAGATTTGGTCGATAAATACCCGATTATTTCCATTGAGGACGGCATGGCAGAGGATGATTGGAAAGGCTGGGAATTGATCACAGAAAGACTCGGCAACCGGATTCAGATTGTCGGGGACGATGTTTTTGTCACAAATACGGATCGTCTAAATCAAGGGATCAAACGAAATGTCGGCAACTCTATCTTAATCAAGCTGAACCAAATCGGGACGCTGACCGAGACGCTAGACGCGATTCAGATGGCGGCAAGAGCCGGTTATACGTCGGTCATCTCCCACCGCTCCGGCGAGACCGAAGACACGACATTGGCGGATTTATCCGTCGCAGTCAACGCGGGACAGATCAAGACCGGGTCTATGTCCAGAACAGATCGGCTGGCAAAATATAATCAATTGCTGCGGATCGAGGAAGAGTTGGGCGAGACCGCAATATATCTCGGAAAAAATGCTTTTTTTAATCTCAAATAGCGAGTTTTTCTTGAATCAATTTGGAATGCAGCGGCGGATTCGTCGATACCCAATGGGATAAGCGATACGCTCTGCATTCTCTCTCGCTTTCTTAATTTTTTTTTCATACGAGTCGTTTTATGTCGGAAGAACGCTGGACTGAACAGAATCGACAGAAATTATTGGAACGGCTTGTCCGTCCGGAATTGACGCCGGAAAGTATTGGACGAACTGTCATCATTGTTTTTATTGGCGTCTTGGTCTATATTCTGCTCTTTGGCGATTACGGTGTTTGGAGGATCAAGGCGTTGCAGCGGGAGTTGGAACGGCAACAGACTGAGATCGCGCACTTACAAGCGGTTCAAGATTCGTTGCAACAGGAGCGCCAGCGCTTGATCAACGATCCCGACTATATTGAAAAGATCGCCAGAGAAAAGTATGGCATGCAAAAGGAAAACGAAACCGTGTATAAATTTTATGACGAGGAAGAGACGAGGAAGAGGAATCGTCCGATTGACCATGAATACGAATCTGAAGACCTCGAACGAGGTCTTTTTTTTTGTAGGAATCGCTTATGAATGAATCGTTACGAACCAATATGTTTGATTATAAATTGCCGGAAGAGTTGATCGCGCAGCACCCACTTCAGAAACGAGATCAATCTCGTCTTATGACGCTGGATCGCAAGACCAAACAGATTCGGCGCGATCGCTTCTCAAACCTTGCCGATTATCTGCGAGAAGGGGATTTGTTGATTATGAACGCGACCCGGGTGATTCCGGCTCGGCTCAATGCTCGACGCTTGACTGGCGGCAAGATCGAGATATTTTTGATTAGACAGTTAGATGACGGGTGTTGGGAGACGCTGGTCAAGCCGGGGCGCAAGGTTCGAGTAGGCGATACGCTACATTTTGAAAAAACCGGGGCAACCGCGCATGTATTGGACACCGTTCCGTATGGCGGTCGGATCATCCGATTTGACGGCGTCAGCGATTTTTTCGTTTGGTTGGAGAGCGAAGGGAAAATACCTCTGCCGCCTTATATCAAGAGAGAAGTTGTTCATGGGGACAGGGACAGATATCAGACAATTTATGCCAATGAACCCGGAGCGGTCGCAGCACCCACAGCGGGACTCCATTTTACAGAAGAGGGAGTGGAGATTGCCCAAATCATCTTGCATGTGGGTCTGGGAACCTTCCGACCAGTCACAGCCGAGATCGTCGAGGCACATCAGATGGAAACCGAATATTATTCTATTACAAAGGAGACCGCAAATAAAATCAATCGAACGAAACTGCGCGGCGGGCGGATTATCGCGACTGGAACTACCTGTGTCCGAGCACTGGAGAGCGCAATCAGTGAAGATGGGTGGATTGAAGCGGTGGATGGTCGGACAGACATTTTTATTTATCCCCCGTATCAGTTCCGAGCAGTTGACTGCTTGATCACCAATTTTCATCTTCCAAAATCGACTCTGCTGATGCTGGTATCCGCGTTTGCGACAAAAGAATTCGTGCTCCGAGCTTACGAAGAAGCTATCGCAGAGCGTTATCGATTATATAGTTATGGCGATGCGATGCTGATTTTATAAGAATCCGCAAATTTCGTGGATTTCTTAGGGGACGAGGGCTACAAGTCAATTACCCTCGTTTTTTGAGAGGATATAAAAGTTCTATTCCCGACTTTGCGCTTGATGTGTGGAATCGGGAACTACCGGCTTATAAGAAGCCCCGAGATAGTCTTGTACAATGCGATCCAATGACCCGTCTTCCATCATTTCAAAAAGTGCTTCATCTATTTTTTCGATGATTTCCGATGAAATTTGCTTGTTAAAGGCAATATACTGATAATAAATTCCATAGCTTGTTTTGGTCAAATCGATTCGATCAAGAACACCCAATTTTTTTGCAGTAAACAGTAGACCCATGTTATGGTAAAATATTAAATCCACCTTGCCGTATCCCAATTTTTCCAATGCAGTGGTGAGTTTTGGTACGCCTTGAGTAATGATTCCATCGATTTTTTTCAACTCTCTCCCGGTCTTAGAACCTCGAAGATAGGAAATTTTTTTACCTTTCAACGAGATACTCCCACGAAAATCAAAGCTGTCTTTCTTAGATTTGGCAAAAACGGAAGAGACTTCATAAACCGGTACTGTTGAAAATTGATAAATCTGCTCTCGATCGGCAGTTTTTGCCAATCCCACAAACATATCTATCTTCCCTTTTTTCAGATCATACAGCAATCTTTTTAGAGGTCGAAAAGGACCCTTCGGATTTTTCGGTTGGATTTTGATGGAATCTACTCTCAGCCGTTCATTTAATTCTGTGATGATATCATAACAAACACCCTTTATAACGTCTCCCTCTGGGTAATATTTCGGTGGGCTAAATTGATAGGCAGTCTCTAAAATCACCCCATCGGCATAAAACGGCAGAGCTATAATAAAATAGAAAAAAATAGAGAGGTATTTCATAAGTGCCTCAAATTAAATAAACAAAGTCCTTAGGTTTCAAGAAGATGGAGGACTGCAATTTTTATAATGACAAATAGAGGATGATTTGTCAACAAGAAACTCGATACGAGCCGGTTTTTTAATGAAATTTGATTGCAAAAAAAAAAGAACGGGATTATATTCTTAGCCTGGATTATTCGTCATCACGGAAATCGATCCGCAGATTACGCAGATTATCGCAGATTAAGAATTGATAATTAAAGAGTTAACGGAAATCGATCCGCAGATTATCGCAGATTAAGAATTGATAATTAAAGAGTTAACGGAAATCGTATGTTCAGCGGAAAGACGGAAGAGCTAATCCGCCGTCTGCGCCGAGCGTTAATCGCCAGACAGAAGCTGCAAGTGTTTAAACCAAAGATGGACAATCGCTATCATACAAAAAAAGTGACCTCCCATACGGGTCTCTCCATTGAGGCGAAACCCGTGGAGTCTGCGCGTGAAATTCCGATCTGTCTATCTCCGGAGACCACAGTTGTCGGGATCGACGAGGCGCAGTTTTTTGAGCCGGATATTGGCGATGTGTGCGAGGAGCTCGCTCTGCAAGGCAAGCGGATCATCTGCGCTGGATTGGACACGGATTTTCGCGGCAAGCCCTTCGGCTCTATGCCAGCGTTAATGGCGCAAGCCGAATTTGTCGATAAACTTCAGGCGATCTGCATTGTCTGCGGCGAACCCGCAACCCGCACCCAACGGTTGATCGACGGCAAACCAGCGTCTTATCATGATCCGATCCTGCTTGTCGGCGCGGACGAGGTGTATGAAGCGCGCTGCCGTCATTGTCATGTAGTCGGGAAATAATCCATATCGGGGGGAAACTTTTATGTCACACGCGGAACGACTTTTTGTCTTGGCGTTTATTCTGATGATCTCTGGCTGCACGGGAAAAGTCCCGCAACTGACGCCTATTACTGATGTGACAGCCAAGTCGGAACTGACTCGATCTATCCTGGATGAGCAAAATAAATTGGTTGGACTGAAAGCGTCCGGTCGAATTCAGATTTCATATCAAGGTGCCTTTCATAATCTCAAATATGCCGCGGCGTATAAAGAGCCGACCTATTGCCGATTCGACACATATATATTGTTCGGCAAACTCGCATCCAGCCTTGTGCTTACGCCGGATTCGCTGCTTGTGCACAGCCCTATGACCAACGAATATCTGGCACTTCCCTTAGAAGACGGCCGCATCGTCATGGAACAGGGTCCCGCGCTGCCTTTTGACGTCAACGATATGGTGAATATGCTGACTGGCTCCTTTGATCTGCCCGATCCAGAATCGATCCAAGTCGCCCAATCCGACAAGAGCTATCAATTGGAATGGAGCCAAGGCAATCTCCATTATCTGACGGCTTACGATCGAAAAGCCCTCTATCCAAAGTGGTTTGAAGCGCGCGAAAATGACTCGCCTATAGCTCGGATCGAGTTCTTGGGATATAAGCGGATCGAGGATATGTACCGTCCACGACAAGTCAATATGCTCCGGTTCAATTCCAATGATAAGTTGACTCTTTTTATCAAAAAACAACAGATAAATCCTGAGATCGAACTGGATACTTTTCGTCTAAATATTCCGCGGGGGACTCAGCGTCTTTCTCCCCAACCGTTTTGATGAGAATAAAAGTGACTATTCAGCCGTTAGCGCATTCGTGGAAGCCTGAGTCGTTATAAGGAAAAACCATATTCCCATTTTCGGTGTATTATTCTTGCCTTTTGAGAGAAATCCCGCTATTTTGAAAAAATCTAAAATTTGATATGATCCACAACTTGTCATCCAAGTCTTACGGAGGAGTTTATGAAAGATGCGCGTATTGAGGATATAGGAAAATATGAAGGTCTGGAGGTCACGCTGAAAGGCTGGCTGTATAACCTGAGATCAAAAGGCAAACTGCACTTTTTGCAGGTGCGAGACGGTTCCGGGATCATCCAAGCCGTGATGTTCAAGCCCAATTTTGATCCAGAATTTTTTAAAGAGGTCAAGAAACTCCCGCAAGAATCTTCGATTATTGTCACGGGAAAAGTCAAAAAAGACAAGCGCTCCGCGTTGGGTTATGAATTGGATGTAACCGGTCTGGAGATCATCCAAAAGTCAGACCAGTATCCAATCCAACCAAAGGAACATAGCGTCGAATTTCTGCTTCCTCGGCGCCATTTATGGATTCGATCCAGGATGCAGTGGGCGATTTTGCGCATTCGAGCCGAGATTATCAGGGCGATTCGGGATTATCTCGACGATAGCGGCTTCCTGCTGGTAGATACGCCGATTTTTACTCCCGCGGCATGCGAAGGCACGACTACCCTGTTCGAGACCCAATATGACAGCCATCATAAAGCCTATCTGACGCAGAGCGGACAGCTTTATAACGAAGCGACGATCATGGCGTTTGGAAAAACGTACTGCTTTGGTCCGACTTTTCGGGCGGAGAAGTCTAAGACTCGGCGTCATTTGCGGGAATTCTGGATGGTGGAGCCAGAGATGGCTTATGCGCATCTGGAGGACGTGATTCGCTATAGTGAAGGCATGATCATGGCGATTGTGGAACGGGTGTTAGATCGGAAAAAAGTCGAGCTGGAGATATTAGAACGCGACGTCTCCAAATTGGAAGCAATCCAGACCCCGTTTCCGAGAATGAGCTACCAGGACGCTGTGAAAATTTTGCATGAAAAGGGAGTTGATTTCAAAGATGGAGGCGATTTCGGTTCCGAGGACGAGACGATTCTCTCTAGCATGAACCATAGCCCTCTGGTCGTTCATCGCTTTCCATCTGCTATCAAAGCCTTTTATATGGAGCCTGACCCGGAAGACGATACCTATTGCCTGAGTGTCGATTTTCTGGTGCCGGAAGGGTACGGCGAGGTGATAGGAGGCGGGGAACGGATGTCTGATCCTGACCTGCTGCTGCAGCGTGTCCGTGAGCATAATTTGCCAGAAGACGCGTTTCAGTGGTATATCGATTTACGTCGGTATGGGTCCGTGCCACACGGCGGATTCGGATTGGGGATCGAGCGCACCGTGGCATGGATGTGCGGCATTGAGCATATTCGAGAAACCATCGCTTTTCCCAGAATGTTGTATAAAATATATCCATAAGAAGCCATATTATGCGAAACCGGCGAGCACATTCTCCGGTTTTTTTGAACTAAAACAGGGGCAAGAGGCGACGGACTTTTGCCCCAACGGAGAAACACTATGCGTTATATTCTGATTTTTATTTTTATATTGTCAATCGCGGGGTGCGCGGATATTCAGGCGGATTACGATCTTGTTCAGATCGATGTGCCGGACATGGAACCGGTTCAACTGGAACCGATTGGTCGCCTCGACTTTGAGCCTATCAACGAGGCGTCTGGATTGGTCAAAAGTCGGCAGTGGGACAATACTTTTTGGGTACTCAACGACTCTGGAGATGATCCGCGGATTTTCGCGGTGGATCGTAACGGCGAAGTTATCCAGCCGGATTGGGAGAAAAATTATCGCGGCATTGACGTTCCCGACGCTGTCAATGTGGATTGGGAAGCGATTTCCATTGATGGCTCGAACAATTTGATAATCGCTGACTGCGGAAACAATTCCAATAGCCGCCGAGACCTTTCGCTTTATATCCTGCCAGAGCCAGACCCTACTGAGACGGTGATATCCACAGTCGTGAAACAGATATTTTTCCATTTCCCTGATCAAAAAAATTTCCCTGCGTCGGTGAAAAATTACGACGCTGAAGCGGTTTTTTGGAAAAAAGATAATTTTTACCTGCTAACCAAGCATCGATCCGATTCCTATACAAAGTTGTATCGGCTGGACCAGATGCGACAGTTTATCTCCAGCCCGCTCACCCTGATTTCCAAATTCGACGTCAAAGGTATGGTTACTGGATCGGATATATCAGTAGATGGACGGCGTATGGCAATTTTGACATACAATTCCATCTGGATGTTTGAGATTCAAGAAAAGTCGGTCGATTATTTTCATGGGCAGATTTTCTGGCTTCCCATAGAGGCGGAACAATGCGAGGCGATCTGCTTTGACCGCGATGAATTGGTTATTTGTAACGAGCAACGGGATATCTTTCGAGTTCCGATCTCTGATTTGATCAAACTGAAATAGAAAAAACGGCACGTGAGCACTTTCATTTTATTATTCGCACCTTCCGCTGGATCATTTGTGGCGCGAGTATGAAAATAATTCAACATCGTTGGTTCCATGCTGACAAAATCAACGATGTTGAGCAACAACTCTATTGAGCTCGTGAATAGTAAAATATTTCTACAATACAAACCGATCCGGATGCGTCAATCCATCCTCCAAGAGGGCTTTCGTTTCTCCAGAAAAGCGCTCATTCCCTCCTGACCTTCCGCGCCAGCCCGCAGTTGCGCAATGCGAACCGCGTTTATCTGCAAAATTGTAGACGTCTCAAACGGGACGAGGCTCTGGACCATCTCTTTTGCCGCGGCGACCGCGCCTGGCGCGGATGTCAAACATCCTTTTATCAATCGGTTGACCCGATTATCTAACTGTTCAAGCGGAACCGTTTCATGCGCTAAACCGATCACCTTTGCCCGTGCGGCTGAGAAACGCTCGCCAGTGAGAAATAAGGCTCTGGCATGGCTAAACCCAATTTTGGAAATGACAAAAGACGATATCACCGCGGGAGTCAGACCCAACTTGACTTCGCTGAATCCGAATCGAGCCGATTCCGAAGCGATCACCGCGTCGCACACAGCGACAAGCCCCATTCCCCCACCGATTGCCGCGCCGTTTATCCGACCGATGACAGGCTTTGGACAATTATTGACCACCTCAAACATCGCGGCCATCTTTAGAGCGTCCGCCCGATTCTCCTCGAACGTATAACCCGCGGTCGATTTCATCCAGTTCAAATCCGCTCCCGCGCAAAAGGATTTCCCTTTCCCGCTTAAAACAATTGCTCGTACCGTGTCGTCAGCCCCCAATATTCGGAACAGATCATGCAATTCCCGAATCAAGTCCGGGTTAAAAGCATTATGGATTTCTGGCCGATTCAAATAAATAAAAGCGGCTCCATCTTTCTTTTCAATTATCAATGTCTCATAGTTCATTTCTTAGGATCCTCGTTTCATATTTTATCCGCAGAATTTATCCGCAGATTGCGCGGATTATGCGGATATAAAAAAAATTACCAATTTTCCGTGGCTTTAATCACCATATCCCGAGCCGCTTTATCGATCAGTTGCTCGAGAGCCTCCTCCTCGCCCAGGTCGTCTTGGGACTCGTCCACCTCATAGAATTCAAACGAGGCAAATCCAGACTGTTGCCAGATCACTTGATCCGCTACCAGGTTCGTAAATTCACACTTTATGATTAAAGTGATTTTGTAATCGATCGGATTTTCGCTTTCATCGTAATTGGCAACTTCTCGGGTGTATCGCCTCAAGCTGCCGATAAAAATCGAATCGCTGTTCTCTTCGTCGGCTAATGTCAGCCGTGTGGTGCGGGTAAATTCTTCCTGCAGCGTTTCCGTAATCCGTTCCTTGATATCAATGTTGGTCTCCTCTCCCTGCAACTCCGATTCAAAGATAGGAATATATACCGTCTTTATTTCCGGCGGTAAACTCCCGCTCCGGAAGGAATAGACGCCGCAGTGCAGAAGCAAGAGCGGCAAGAGCCATAGCATTTTTTTCATGGACCGTCCTCAAATAGCAAAAAATAACAAAAAAGCGACGTATCACTTTCTATTTTTATTCGTTTCAACATGTCGGATATTTCGTACTCGAAAACTCTCGGTCACTCGTTGGAGTGGGTGGAAAGCAACTTAGCTTTGCTGAGACCGTATTCCGCCTCGACCTTTAACTGAAGCTCGGTTTTCCGCTGATCCAGCCGTTGCTCGATTTTTGCAACGCCTCGCTCGATCATCTCGATCTGTTCTTTTTTGCGCAGGATTCGGCTCATCATCCGGTCCGCGTCTCCGCTGGAAAGATAGACCAAAGCCTCTTCCAGATCTCGGATTTCATTGTTCATCTCTTCCGATTTTTCTCGTTCCTCCGCTATTTGCGCCTCAATGCCGAGGATTTTTGCCTCGGAGTCAAAGTCAGCGATAAGGCGGAAGAAATTCTCAAACCGTTCCACCGCGAAGATCGGGTCTTCCATATCCAGATAGCAAACGCCTTGCAAAAACTCCGCCTCTCCGAGATAGATACTCTGGGGATATTGGTCGATCAATTTCTTTGCGTAATCCACAGTCTTTTCATATTCCAAAACCATAAAATGGGACCAGGCCATCCCGAGATAGCGACGGTCGCCCAACAGTTCCCAACTTTTTATGGACGCGTAAGAGTCCAATGCTGGATAGAACTCCCCTTGTTGAAAATAGAACTCCGCCAGCTTTAACCTCGCCTGATCCTTTAGCATAACAATCTCTTCTGGCTTGTTGTGGATAGAAATCGGCGAATCCAATACCCGCTTAAAATATTTCTCGATCGACTCCCGATCATCCTGAGCAATACCGATTATTCCCTTTAAATACGCGATATAAACCGGATGAGGCGGCTCTGCTTTCCGCTCCTCCATCCGTATGAGATACCGATTTGCCCGGCTGAAATCTCCCGCCATATACCACGCCTCTGCCATACGAAACAAAATTTCCGTATAAGCGGACGTCACCCAATAGCGCAACGTGTAGCCCTGGGTCAACTGATCCGCCTCTTCTATTTTTCCCAGAATAATCTTGGTCTCGATCAGATAGGAGAAAAGGTCGTCGATATACTTGTTAAAATAAGGCGTTCGATCCTCTTGCCACAACTTTTGCAGACGTTTTTCCGCCTGCTCATAGTCTCGGCGATAAAAATGAGACTTGCCGATATTCAGAACAGCTACAGAATGGCGAGCGTCATCCGGGTAGGTATCCAAAAATCGATTGAATTGGAGAATCGCGGCTCCGTACAGCTCCTTTTCATAGAAAAGCTGCCCCCTGGAAAACTGGCTCTCCGCGTCTGCCAGAGCTGAGCCAATATCGATAAAAACAATACAAAAGAAAAGCCATATCAGGAGCTTGACAAATTGCCGCATGGGTCAATCCTCCTCTTTTTCGATTAGCCGCTTCAGTTCTTCGATATCTTCTTCCACTTTCCGCCTATCTTCCTCTAACGACTTGAGACGCTGCTCCTCTTCCTGGCGGATACGTTCCAGCAACAGCATCCGTTTGCGGCGCTGTTCCTCTTTATTGAAAAAGAAAACTTTCTTTATCGAGGCGATTATTTTCCAATCGTGATAGTCAGCAACAAGAGGAGTGCCAGGGTCGTCGTCCGAGAGTGACTGCTCATAACCCAGATCCAACGTCAGACCAAATGGAATGGGAAAGCGCGAGCCAATGCTGAGACGCTGAGACTGTTCCTTTGACGCCAGACTGTCGGTCTCGATAAAATTTTCTCGCGTATATTCTGCCATCAGCACAACCTTACGGAAAGAAAACTTGGCACCCATGCCCAACAAAATCTGATCCTTATTATCTAAAGGAATCGGATTATCGTCGTCGTCTCCGTTCCATTTCATATAGCCTGCGTTTCCATAAAGTTTCAGATGGGAATTTTTTGGCTTTGCGTCCCATGTATAAAGGATCTTGGCTCCAAAGGACGCGCCAGACCCTGAATACGGCTCAAAGGGAATCGGATGTTGATCCGCACTCGGAAGGACGGCAAATCCTGTCAGACCCACATAGTTGTTTTTCCCGAAATATTGGGGAATCCCATATCGAAGACCAATCCGAGTATCGCCAATGGGTCCCCATATCGCAGAGGTATAGTCATCCTGCCAGGGGACAAACTCAACCGCCAGATCGACTGCTTTGAGCAGTCCATAAGTCCCGGTCACAGCAACGGTAGTGAAAGAGTTGACACGCCCCCCCTCGGTATCCTTATCATGATCCTTACGAAAATGCGACGCTTGATAAAAATTTAGGCTCAAGACCTTTTGACCGATTGTCTCCGCGGATTGAACCCGAAACAAGTCTTTCCCGTGCGTCATATATTGTGCGGACAATGGGTCGGCAACGAGAAACAGGATCAACAATCCGGCAAAAATAAAAATTTTAAAATGAACGGCAATAAGTTTCCTCAAAATAATGACCTCCTCGCTCGACGATTTCGAATAAATAATTTTGATGTGATGAATAGGGTTGATCGGGCTACCATATTTATCCCGATTATTCTATCTATCATATCAAACTATCATATACACCAAAAAAATATGGGCAAAAAAAAATTGAATAGTTCATGTGACCATAGACAACAGATAAAATGTAATAAGATTCTGCTGGCTTGTCAACAAAATGCCGAAGTTCGAGTCAAAGAAACGAAAAGAATTTTTTTTTGATCGAAAAAAACGTCGAATTATTCGGGGCGGGAGGTTGACTTTTTGAAAAAAAACCTTTATTATAAATTAGTACTCGCTATTGTATTGCCTGATTACGGAAAAATTTCAAATCAGGCCACATGAGAATATTGAATCGGGAGGCAAAATGCACTACCGAATATTGAGCGACTGTCTCATCACACCGAAGCATGTCATGGATCGCGCGACCGTCGAGATTTGCGGGCGTCGGATCAAAGCTGTTCATGATCAATTTGTTGAAGATCGGGAAATCCCCACGCTGGACGCGAGGGGTAAACTGGTCGCGCCTGCCTTTATTAACGCCCACGACCACTTCTTAGGCACATGGACGCCGAGGGTGGGGAGAGGTCACTATTTCCATTGGGCGCACTGGAACGCGGATCTAAAAAGTTCAGACGTCACTCAAGATCGGTCAAAAACGAGCGATCTTGACCGATACATCATGGCGAGCTACAAATCGATATGTGCCGGTGTGACAACTGCTTCCGACCACATTCCGCATGAAATAAACGATCCTTTTGTCGAGCGTATGCCAATTCGCATCCTGACCGACTACACGCTGGCGCACGCAGTATCGGACATGCGTTTGGATTGGGGAAACGGCATTCAGATAGAATATGAACAGTCGGAAGGTAAGAAGCCCTTTATCACACACTGCAACGAGGGCTTTGACGCAGATAGCAAGGACGAGGTCTATGAACTCCATCGGCTCGGAGTGCTGCAACGAAACACGGTATTGATCCACGGCGTAGCTTTGAACGACGACGACATCCGGCTCATGGCTCAGCAAGAGGCTTCATTGGTCTGGTGTCCGGTTTCCAATATGTTTATGTATAACGTCACGGCTGATGTGCCGCGCTTGCAAAAAGCCGGGGTAAATGTGGCTCTCGGCACAGATTCCTGCGCGACTGGCGGACTCCACTTGATGGCGGAGCTGCAATACGCTAAGGAAGTTGCGGCGTCCTGGGATTACGGCGAAATCAGTGACCGAGATTATCTGAATATGGTCACGATCAATGCGGCAAAGGCACTGATGATCCATGATAAATTAGGCTCTGTGGAAGCGGGTAAGCTCGCTGATCTGCTGGTCTTGGAACGGAAAGCAAAAGACCCTTACGCCGCGGCTACCGACTGTCTGCCAGCGGATATCCGACTGCTCACAATGTCTGGAAAACCTCTGTTGGGCGAACCCGGGTTTCAGAATTTATTCGATCAGTCTAAAGAGACATACTCGACCGTGGCTATACAGGGTCAAAGACGGCTGATTATCGGCGAACCCATGAAGGTTGTGGAACGAGTCCGTCACGCAGTCGGGTCCCATAAAGAGTTGCCCTTTCTGCCCTTTGCCTAAAAGAACGTCTAATCTTCGGTGGTCTCCCTACAGAGAAGATCATTGGCGTTTTTGCTTCGATCCGCTGATTACGCTAATTTAAGATTTAAAAACCCTAAGGGTCTTCGAAGGCCCTTAGGGGTTCGCGCAGACCATATCACCGGATCAGAACCCTCTTTCGAATCGCCTCAAATTTCCCTCTACTGCACAAAACGCTAATTTATACGGATACAACTTTCATATTCCGCCAGTTTTTTATAAGCATAATAAATCCATAAATCCCACTAATTAACAAAATACTATCTTCGTAAACAGAGAACATTAATATTTCTGGTAGTGAAAACAAGGACCAAAAGAGAAGCAACCCATAGAGTATCTTATTGACTTTTGGAAGAGAGATTGTCATCATAACTAAAGCCAGTGACGTGCTAGGACAAGGATATGTCCCAATCATTTGCGTCCGGTGCAGTGCCGGGTTATGCCTTTTGAGTTTTATGATAAGTCGTTTATTTTCTCTGCATTTAACTTAAATATTTCATCATTATAAGACTTTGAATCGTTATATTTCCAGCCGTAACAATCACACACAGCTTTATCAAGCTTCTTATGTAATTTGAAAAGATTACTGGAAGGCTCAAGAAAAAAATTGTTATAAAATTTTGTCATTGTGCATTTGCGGGATATTGCTTCCCTGGTCCGAAAATTTTCAAGTTCTCTCATTATGCCTCTGACTTTTTCTTTCTTACTCTTCTTTACATTATCCGGAAATGGGAAAGTCATAAAACAAGTTGTGTTAGTGTAACGAGTTCTGTCTTCCAAAGTTGATCTTTGTGCCAATACCCAGCCCAAATGCAGTTTGGAGTTCAATATTCCAAGCACAAAGAAATCATCACTTGCGATTACCATATTAGCCTCACAAGGCAGGATTGAAATATCAATTGACCGAAAACATGTGTATTTTGCTATTTTGGGCAGGCAGAA
>NBMB01000060.1 GCA_002084765.1 Candidatus Cloacimonetes bacterium 4572_55
TTCGCAACAGAGTCACAGAGAGCGCAGAGTCAGCCCAAATAAGGGTTCTGAAATTCTCATAGAAGCTGAGTTCTCTTGGAAATGTCGTTAAAAATAGACTTTAATCCATTAAATATCAAACATCTGATATCTCTGGTTCTCCGAGGCTTATGAATAATGCAGGTTAGAATGTATAAAAATAATCTCGATAAAGACGAACGGGCTTACACCAGGAACATTTTGAAGTTCATCAATCAGCGATCCAGAAGATCATCTTCCAACTTTTTTTTTTCGATAATGAGTCTGGATTCTGAGCGAACGAGACGCATATGAGAATCAATTGATCTGAGAATTGGAAATGCGTTGGTTTTTATTCTCCCGTTTTTCCATCCTGCAGAACAGCGATTTTCATATCAGTCTCTTCCCATTCTTCATACAATTCAGCGGAAGTTTTCAGCGCTTGATCATATTCCCGCTTGAGACGGCGCACCTTATCTCCATCATTATAGGTTTCCGTATCTGAGAGCATGTCGGTGATCTCGATCTGTCGCTCCTCCAGCTCATTCAACCGCCGCTCGATAGCGGAGACACGCCGTTTCAACTCTCGCTCGCGATTCTGACGTTGCCGGCTTACCTTTTTCCGCTCCAAATAGTCCAATTTCTGTTGACTCGTCTGTTCTTCCTGTTTACTGGCTTCCTCTGCAGCGGCAGCCTGCTGTTCCTCACGCTTGCGGACAAAATAGGAATAGTTACCGTGGTATTCGGTGACGTTTTCCCCGTCAAAATAGAGCAGACGATTCACCACCCGATCCAAAAAATAGCGATCGTGCGTCACGATCAGCAACGTGCCGTCATATTGTCCCAAGAACTCTTCTAAGGCTTGACGCGAAGGCAAATCCAGATGGTTGGTTGGCTCATCCATGATCAAAAAATTCATCCTCGCAAGAATCAGCTTTGCGAGTTGCACACGGCTTTGCTCCCCTCCGCTCAGGTTTTTGATATACTTAAACACATCCTCCCCGCTGAAAAGAAATCGCCCCAAAAAGGAACGAATTTCCTGAATCTTCAAGCTATGATCCACCTCCCACACCTCGTCAATGACGCGGTTGGTCGGATCAAGCCCAGAGAGTTGCTGATCATAATAACCTACAGTGGTATGCTGACCGATCTTAATTTTTCCTCGATCTGCGCGCTCCTCCTCGACAATAATCTTGACCAATGTGGACTTTCCCGAACCATTGGGACCGATCATTCCCACTCTGTCCAGACGCCGCAAGTTAAACGCGAGGTCTTGAAACAGAGTCCGACTGCCATAACTTTTTGCTAGCCGTTTGACCGACAGAATTTCGTTTCCGCCTCGAGTCTCCGGCTTAAAATTCAGGGCAAGGCTTTTTCGCTTAGTAACTGGACGATCCAAACGAACCAATTTTTCCAAGCGTTTGCGTCGATCTTGTGCCTGTTTGGTTTTCTGACCCACGATATTTCGCCGAATAAACTCTTCCTGACGCTTGACCTCTGCCTGTTGCAGCTCAAAACTTTTCAATTCCTTTTCAATCTGATCTTGCTTTAATTTGAGATATCGGGTATAGCCGCCTTCATATAGAGCCAGTTTTCTGCCTTCCACTTCAGCGGTCTTGGTCGTCACCTTGTCCAGAAAAAAACGGTCGTGCGAGATGACCACCAATGCGCCGTGATAATTCACTAAGAACCGCTCCAACCATTCGGTTGCGACAATATCCAGATGATTGGTCGGCTCGTCCAATAATAACAAACTGGCGTCTTCTAAAAGCAATTTTGCCAACGCGGCTCGACTTTTTTGCCCTCCGCTCAACGCCTTTATCGGCAGATTCAGGTCGTTTTCTGAAAAACCGAGACCGAACAGCGTCTCTTTGGTTTCATTTTCATAAGAGTAACCGCCTTGTCGTTCATACAGTTCCATCACATGACTATACCGATTCATAACCTGATCCAGCCGTTCCCCAGAGAGCGTTTCCATCTCTTGTTCCAATTGGCGCAACAGGTCGTGCTGTTTCTCCAGATGAGAAAAGGTCTTGAGAGTTTCCTCGATCAGTGTACTTTCCCCATCAAACGCGACCTCCTGCGCTAAGTAGCCCATTGTGAGACCAAAACGCGCGTTGATCTCTCCGCCAGGCTCATATTCCTCATCATAGCCGGCAATAATGCGTAGCAGGGTTGTTTTACCCGCGCCATTCGCGCCGATTAAGCCGATCCGATCTTTCTCGTTAATGCGAAAATTGATGTTTTCTAAAATGGGTAAAACACCGTAAACTTTGCTAATATCCGTTAATCGTAACAGCATAAACGCACCTTTTAAGCAAAAATCTTTACTTTTCTGCTGGAAAAACGAAATCGTTATGTAAAATAACAATCTATTTTTTCTCTCCAAATCCCCATTGGACACCCACTGACAACGCGGGTTCCTCCATTTCCAAAACATAGCCGGTCAGAGTCAGCCACTCTGTAGCGAAGAAAGATAGACCGATGTGCGAGTTGACCCCGTCATAGGTGTATAATGCGCCCGCTTTTTCGAAAAGCGTCATTGAGACCGTTCCCAAAACCCAATTTTCCTCGAAATCAGGAAGGTCCGTGGCATAGCCGCCTGCTAGATTGATCTCCAGACGCTCTTTGACAACATCCAATTTTTTGACAATCTGAAAGTATCCGGACTGGTCGCTTCCTCCTGTCTGCACGCTGCCTGTGCCAATAATGAGACCGGGACGCCACCCGTTTCTATCTTGCGCAATCGGCAGGACGCGAACGCTCCAGATGGGCTCCTCTGTATCGAGCGCGTACCCGATTCCCACATCCATCCACGAGAACAATCCATAGCGAAATTTGAGAACAGCGGTTTCCTCCTCGCTATCGGGAATGTAGAGTATAGATCCAAAAATCGTTTCCGGCGGCATCAAGTCGCCCACGGCTTTTCCAGAACAAGCAGGGCATCCGGGACCGCATTCCTGCCCTCTGGCGACTTCTGTTGAAATCAAAACTAAAAATAATGAAATCGCGACCAAGATCGTATCGAATTTCATACACTTCTCCATTTTTTCGGGATATACAAGTTAAATATCAAATTTTGATTAATCTTCGTAAATGCCATAAAGCACCTCCAAATAGCCCAGGCCAACGCATCAAATTTATGCTATCATGCCTCTATTGTCAAAGAAAATATAGAGACTGAACGAAAAATTTTGTTGTTTTTGGTTAATCCAACAGAAAATTTTTCTAAAAAAGGGCACCTGTCTCTCTGAGATGTCGCCCTTTTTTCTCAAGCCTGAATAATTCACCAGATTAGAAAAAGGACTTGCATTTTAGCACATAAGTTGTTATATTACATCCTCTTACATACAAAACTTATGGAGGATTGCATCATGAACTCCGTTTCAAATGAAAACCAAACCCATCTCCCGTTTTGTGCCACAAAAATTGATGCCAAAAAAGTGCATCTTGGCTTTGACGGAGGTAATCTAACCAGCGACGCCGGGGCCCTGATCTTACGGGAAATTAATCAGGAAATCGGCCTTGTCGAGGCTATTGCGTCCGAACTTACAGACTCCCGCGACGCCGGCAAGATCAAACACACCCTCCATGACCTGCTCAGTCAGCGCATCATCCAGATTGCCTGCGGCCATGAGGATGCCAATGACAGCAACACACTGCGTAACGACCCAATCTTCAAAATGATCACTGATCGCTGCCCCGAAAACGGTGACGCTCTGGCCAGCCAACCCACCTTATCCGGCACTTCAAATCAATGACCGATTATCGCATTTCACCGCCACACTTTTTACCTTGGAAAAATTAGAGGTCATTGACAACAGCCCGTTTAAAGGAAAAAGTGCCTAATCCAGTGGACTGCGCACCGCTATTCGGTTCATATCATGCAAAACGTGGGTATAAATTTGAGTGGTCTTGACATCGGCGTGGCCCAACAACTCCTGAATAGTGCGGATATCGTAACCATTCTGCAACAAATGGGTGGCAAAGGAATGACGAAACGTGTGGGGCGAAATGCGTTTGGGGATTCCGGATACGCGAGCCGCTTTTTTAACCGCCTTCTGCAAACCGCTCTCAGCCACATGATTTCGCCGGAACGCCTCTGAGCGCGGATCCCGGGACAGGCTTTTGGATGGGAAAACATATTGCCAGGTCCATTCCCTGGCGGCGGAACTGTCTTTGCGGTCAAAAGCAAACGGCAGGTAGACCGAGCCATAGCCATTGACCAGATCATTTTCATGAATCAGCTTGACCTGCTCCAAATGATTCCGCAGCAACGGAACCACCCGCTCCGGCAGTATAGCGCGGCGGCATTTCATCCCTTTCCCGTCCCATATATTGATGTATTTATTGCCAAAGTCAATATCCTTGACCCGCAACCGAACACACTCCATTAACCGCAGTCCGCTGCCATACAACAGTTGGGCCATCATCTGATGTATTCCGCTCATCAGGCCAATCACTTTTGTAACCTCATCCTTAGTCAAGACAACAGGAAGGCGACCCGACTTTTTAGCTCGCACCGCATCCAGATTCAAGTCGAGTCCAATATCCAGCACCTGCTTGTAAAGGAACAGGATGGCGTTTAGTGCCTGGTTCTGAGTAGAGGCCGCCACCTTCTTATCCACCGCCAAATGGGTCAGAAACGCGTTGATCTCCGCTTCGCCCATGTCCTTGGGATGGGTTTTGCCGTGGAACAGGATGAAGCGCTTGATCCAATCCACATACGTCTCTTCGGTGCGGATGGAATAGTGTTTGACTCGAATCACATTCCGCACCTGATCCAGCAATTTTTTTTCTTTGGCCATGATATTTTCTCATTTTCCTCAAAAAGTTATTGACAACGCCAGTGGAATTTTTTAGGTTTACGTCATTCTTAAATCTTGAAACAGAATATGCTGTTTTTGCTGTCAAGTCAAGGAATGAAGTGTATTAGGTGATTTTTGTCCGTCCTATTCCCTAATTTTGGGGGGGATAGGTTATTTTTGTCCGTCTATTATAATGCTAGACCAACTACAACAGAGGATACCTACATGCCAGCCCTAAAAACATACAAATTGTTTATCAGTCACTCTTGGGCATATGGGGATGTCTATGACAAACTCGTCCAATTTTTCAATGAACACTCTAATTTCGCATGGAGTAACTATTCGGTCCCAAAGGACAGCCCAATTCATAATGCGAATAATGACACTAAATTATACAATGCAATAAAAACAAAAATCGCACCTGTAAATTGTGTGGTCATGCTGGCTGGTGTCTACAGTACTTGTTCAAAGTGGATCAACAAAGAAATTCAAATATCTAAAAGCGACTATTATAAACCAATTATTGCCGTTGAGCCTTGGGCTTCCGAAAAAACATCTAAGATTGTAAAGGATAATGCAAATGAGATCGTAAAATGGCAGAGCAAATCTATAGTAGACGCAATCCGAAGGCATTCCATTTAGGAACGGTAAGTTAAAAAATGAGCTTAATTAAACAAAGCAAGGAAGAGTACGGTGCCGATTTTCAGAGCCACCTATTTGAACAGTATAAACTCTACGTGGAAATGGCAGATCGTATAAGTGCCAGAAGAATGTTGGCTAACACGTTTTTTGTTGGTGTGCATACTGCGCTTGTCACCGCCTTCACGGTTTTATTAAAAGCAAATTTTCTACAACCCACCCTTTCTGGATTCGCTCCGTTCATAGCGGTTATTCTCCTTTGTTTTGTGTGGTGGAGAGTTATTCGATCATATCGCCAGCTAAATTCTGGAAAATTTCTAGTAGTGCATGCGCTCGAACAAATGTTACCAGTAGCACCCTACGACGAAGAATGGGTAATTCTTGGTAGTGGTGAGGACCCCAAAAAATATTTACCGCTAACCCATGTTGAAAATTTGGTGCCTCTATGTTTTGGCGTCCTCTATGTTTTTTTAGCAAGCATGATGTACTGCAATGGCTAACACGACGCTCCAGTGGACCCCAGTGCCGCTGCGATTTTTTCATGTGATTCAAGGTTATGAGTGGGCGGCACTGGGGCCACTGAGCTTGGTGTTAGACAGAGTAGTTGATTATCCAGGAATAAGATAGTTGGCTCATCGACACTTGCTTTGGGAATGCTTACCTGCTTAAAAAAACAGGGGGCATTTCCCTCTTAAACAAGCGAATTCACGGAATCATATCAGCGAGTAAGACATTTTTTCAAAGCAAGTGTCGATGAGCCAGATAGTTGAAAGGAGAGATTTAAATGGAAACGTTAGCCCAAACTGAATCAATTGTTGATTTAATTCAAGGTATTGAAAAAGAGAGCATCGTCCTTCCAGAGTTTCAAAGGAACTTTGTTTGGGAAATGGGGAAAACCTACGATCTATTTGATTCTCTTGTGAAAAACATCTTTATTGGCTCCATTATTTACGGGGTTCCATCATTTGAGATCACAATCCGAGAAATTGATCTTAGACCCAGAAAAGGTGAGGGTAGTAGAAAAAAACTCAAGCACAAATCGTATAAAAAAGCCGAAATTAACCAAAAAGTAAAAACTGGTGGTTTTCGATTATTGCTTGATGGACAGCAAAGGATTACGTCTCTGTATCGAGCATTAAGAGGCGTTGATAATGTGTGGTTTGTTGCACGGCATCCTAATGAAATCAATACTAACGAGAATTTCAACCAGTTGGCTTTAGAACAACTCCTTTTTGAATTTTTGGGACAGGAGTCTAGCGAACGCTTATCAATCAAACTCTCTGATGTCTTTGACATGATGAACAGTGATTATTTGGAAGCGGAACTCAAGGAACACTTTTTTGATACGTTAAAATATCATCGAAATGTCGATGATATTGGTAAACAGGAAGTCTTCAGAAATTATTTGAGGCTCAAGAATAAATTACAGGATTTGTTGAAGTCTCAAAAACTCTTATCGTACTATTTACTCGACACCACGTTAGATAAATTTGCCTTATTTTTTGAAAGAAGTAATAGCCGAGGAATACAACTCAATTTCATTGACATTTTAGCGGCTAAATTGTATGATGGATTCAATCTGAGAAATAATATTATTGAGTTTGGGGAACGATATACAAATTATACGCTTAATAAAGAGATTATTGTGCGTTCAATTGCCTTTATTGTGTCAGAGAAAAGGGAAATTGATCGTTCAAGCATTCTCAAATATTTGACACCAGAACACTTTGCCGAATATTGGGAGCCTGTATGCAAGTGGTATAAACAAACGTTGGACTTCCTCTATGAAGAACACATGATTTTAGTGCAATCCTGGATACCTTATGAAAACATGCTCATTCCTCTCATGATGTTTCTGAAAGAAATCGGGGGAAACTTTTCTCAAATGACTGAGCGGCAAAACACATTCTTAAAATTTTGGTATTGGGCATCTATTTTTGCGCAACGCTATACTGCGGCTTCAAATGAAATCATCATCCAGGATTCACTCATATTAATGCAAATTGCAAAAGATAAAAAAATCACAGACAGGAATTATTTCTATAAATTGCGTTCTCAAATTACTTCTGCCGATGAACTACATTCATTCACCAAAAAGAAAAGTGCAATATACAAAGGGATTTTAAACTTCATCAATTATAATGCGAAAGGGCTTATTGATTGGATGAACACAAGTAAGCTCTCATTCAATCACAGTAAACTTGATGATCATCATATCTTTCCAAGAAAATATATTACCACAACATACCGGGACAATGAAAAGGCGTTATCGCTTGTCGATAGCGTGGTAAACAGAACCCTCATTCCAAAACTAACAAATATAAGGATCGGTAAGAAAGCTCCCGCAGAATATCTCAATGAACTTCGGAAAAAAAATCCACAATTGAAGCAATCGTTAAAAAATCATTTTATTCCGCTTGAGCTTATTGAAGGGCTGTATGACAATGATTATTTATTTTTTCTTGAGGAACGCGCAGAAGTCATTTTCGAATTGATTCGTACGAATCTTATCAGTAGAAGTGAAGAGATTAAAGCAGAATTTTATCAGGAGCCCAAAATGCTTCACACGAAAGAAAAGGTTAAAATATTTGCTACGTATTACAATCGGAAAGTCTTTGCCGATTTTTATCCGGAAACAAAGGAAGTGCTCTATCGGAGCACAATGCATAGTAGTCCTTCTGGGGCAGCTTTAGCAGCCAAAAAGAACATTTCAGGAAAAGATGTTACTGCAAACGGTTGGGAATTTTGGAAATTTACTGATGAACAAGGACAAGAAAAATATATTTTAGAATTACGAGAATAATGAATGACTTTTAATGTAAAGTTGTAATTTGTTGTAAACAAGTGGTTTGTCTAACAATGCTGTTGCAGCCGACCTCGAAAGCGCGGCGCAGTTTCGAACAGACGTACCCGCTTCTAAGGTGTCTTGCTGGTTCAACGTGTCGTGCTCCCGGTCAAGGGTGCTTTCAATGCGGCTGAACAGCGGCGTTATATGCTTAATATTTGTGCATTTGGCCTAGTCAAATTTCACTGTAATTTAGTGGTTAAATGAGGAAAGAGGAAAACCAATATGACACCATACCTAACTGTCGGCGTAATTGGAAATTCACTTAAAGAAAACGAAAAACGAGTAGCCATCCATCCGGAACATATAAAGCGCATTCCCCAGAGACTACGAAAGCAAATCACTTTTGAAGAAGGGTATGGGTTGAGATTTGGCATGGATGACGACACTTTAGCCAAACTTACATCAGGACAAGTTGCTTCCAGAAAAGAAACACTGGGCGGTTTTGATTGTGTGCTAATGCCCAAACCTTTAGTAAAAGATTTGTCTGATGTCCGAGAAGGTGCAACTGCTTGGGGTTGGCCGCATTGTGTACAACAGAAAGAAATTACTCAAGTATCAATGAGTCCCCTCTAAAAACTAAAAATTTGGGTGCTTTTGCTAAATTTATGTGTCGTAAGTTCAACAATATCAACAAACGTTTTCAGCAATTTTCGCAAAAAGACCCTTTTTAGAGTGGACTCAAAGATAGTAAGGGAATGGACGTCGGTAGCGGAGTCTACTTCTATCAACTGCACGTTGGGGATCAGGTCGAAACGAGGAATCTGGTTTTAATCCGGTAAAAGGAGTTAGAAATGTCAACGACATTAACATTAGAAATTCCTGATCAAATATATCGACCTTTAGTCAAAAAGGCTGATAAACGTGGGAAGACTCTCGATCAGATATTAATTGAATGGTTGGGAGATGTGGTGAAGGATGAAATTGACGATCCTTTATTGCAATTGGCGGGAGCGTTCTCTTCTGACATTAAAGACATTGGCACAAATCATGATTTTTATATCGGACAGGAATTGAGGAAGAATCATGAATGAAATTTTTGCGGATACCTCCGGTTGGGCAAATTACTTTGTTCGGACTGAGCCATTTCATGAGGCCGCAAAGCAATTGATGCAGCAATGGTTTAAGGATCACACACGAGTAGTCACCACAAACTATGTTCTTTCTGAACTCATTGCTTTGTTCATAAGTCCACTTAGAATCCCACGAACACAACAAATTCAAGCGATAAATACAATCAAAACGGTTGATTGGATAGAAGCCATCCATATTGACAAGAAGCTGGACGATCAAACATGGCAATTCCTCAAGGAAAGAGATGATAAAATGTGGAGTTTGGTTGATTGCTCAAGTTTTGTTGTCATGAAAGAGTGTCATATCACGCAGGGATTCACGACAGATCATCATTTTGAACAAGCTGGGTTTATACGATTATTGAAGTAGATGCTAACAAAAAAATGCAGCCGACGCAAAAAACGTGCGCGGCTAATTTTGGCGTTAGCACGAAGGAACAAATCAGCGAACTCAAAACCAGGATCAAAGTGGAAATCACCTCGTCTTACCCACTCAAAGATGTGCTCAAACGCCGCTTCCTGATGATGGAAGCGATCCAAATTTTTTGGCTGTTTTAAGTGCATCATGAATTATTCAGGCAAGGAACCTTTTGTGGAAGTTGCACAAATTTGTTGACAAACCCGTTTGCTTTCATATCTTGAATCTGTGGACAGAAAATTCCGCTCGATAGATTAGATTGCGCCACATTTTTATCCAAATCTTTTCGCATTTTCTTGCGCTCACAGAAAAAATAAATATCTTATAAGCGCGAATTAGAGCGATATTTGTTCAACCTCGCAAAATATTTTTTTTTATAATTCGTTCAGACCCGTAAGGGGGTTTTTAAAATCCTTACGGGTCTTGTCAGGATTTAACAATCGAAGGAGTAGAGATGTACGATTTCTTAGAGAAACTCGGCATTGAAGAGATGAATTACGGGGCTTTTCACGGCGAATGGCTAACCGATGTCAGCGGTTCTGTTCTGGAGGTCAAGACGCCGATTAATGGAGAGGTTATTGGCAAGGTGAAACAAGCCGGTCCCGAGGATTACAAGCGGGTCATTAAGAAGGCGGAGGCAGCGTTCAAGGAATGGCGGATGGTTCCGGCTCCGATACGAGGCGAGATCGCGCGCCAAATTGGTCTGGAGCTTCGCAAATATAAGAAAGAGTTGGGGGCTTTGGTAAGCTTGGAGATGGGAAAAATTTTGATCGAAGGCGAGGGCGAAGTTCAAGAAATGATCGATATTGCCGATTTTTCCGTAGGTCTTTCTCGTCAGTTATACGGCTTCACCATGCACAGCGAGCGGGTGCGTCACCGGATGTACGACCAATATCATCCGTTGGGAGTGATCGGCGTGATCACAGCTTTTAATTTTCCGGTCGCTGTCTGGGCATGGAATGCCATGATCGCGGCTGTCTGCGGCGACGCTGTAATTTTGAAGCCCTCCAGCAAGGCTCCTCTGACTGCGATTGCGTGTCATAAGATCGCGGACCGGGTTCTGAAGGCAAACGGCGCGCCGGACGGGATACTGAGTCTTGTCGTAGGTCGCGGTAAGGACGTGGGCGAATTGATGATCAAAGACAAGCGTCTTCCGTTGGTCAGCTTCACAGGGAGCACGGCAATGGGTAAGCGTTTAGGCGAGGTTGTCGGAGGACGGCTGGGTCGCACAATTTTGGAGTTGGGCGGTAACAACGCAATTATTTTGACAGAGAATGCCGACCTGAAGATGGCGGTTCCTGGGATCGTCTTCGGATCGGTCGGAACCGCAGGGCAACGCTGCACCACGACACGGCGAATCATTGTGCATGAATCTCTAAAAGATGAAGTCGTCGACTATCTGGTCAAAGCCTACAAACAGGTTCCGATCGGCGATCCGTTGAAGGAAGGCACGCTGATGGGTCCGCTGGTGGACGAGTTGGCTGTCGATATGATGATGAAAGGGATCGAGAGACTGAAACAAGAGGGCGGCAAGGTGTTGTACGGCGGAGAGAGATTGACCGGTGAAAAATATCCGGGAGGTTGCTATGTCACGCCTTGTATTGCGGAAGCGAAAAACGAATATGAGATCGTGCAAGAAGAGACGTTTGCTCCGATCCTGTACATCATCTCGTACAAGGACTTGGATGAGGCGATTGCTATCCATAACAACGTGCCACAAGGTCTTTCTTCTGCGATGTTCACAACGAATATGCAGGAATCCGAGCGTTTCTTGAGCCATGAGGGCAGCGATTGCGGTATTGCCAATATTAATATCGGCACATCCGGCGCGGAGATCGGCGGAGCTTTCGGCGGTGAAAAGGATACCGGCGGAGGCAGAGAGTCTGGTTCGGACGCCTGGAAGGCATATATGCGCCGTCAGACTAATACCATCAATTGGTCTACGGAACTACCGTTGGCGCAAGGTATTAAATTTGATCTCGGTTAAGTCCGATTTTATAGAATCGATCCGCCGGCGAAGACGCGTCTCCGCCGGCGGATTTATGTAACGCAGAATGCTGTTCTGTCATATTCGATATAAGAAACATGCTAAAAAAAAAATTATCATAGTCTTTATTTTTTCGCTTATTTTTTCAGCGGTTTTTTATCACTTTTCTCGCAAAGACAAAAAGCCTCTGCATATTGCGCTTGTGGGTCCCCTTTCTGGAAAAGGCATTCGAGAGGGTAGGTCTCTAAAAAAAGCAGTAGAGCTTTATCTGAGCCATGCCAACTCCTCTGGCGGCGCGCACGGCAGAGAGATTGTCCTCGATGTTTATGACAATCAGGATAATCAGGAACTTGCAAAAGAGCAAGCACTTGAGATCGCTCGTCAGAACCGTGCGCTTGCAGTCATCGGGCATGGGCTTAGCTCCTGCTCTATCAGCGCGGGGGAGGTCTATAAGGAGATCGGAGTCCCCGCAATCACGCCCACCTCGACCAATATCTATTTGACAAAAAATAATCCGTGGTATTTTCGCGCCATTTTCGACGATAACCTCCAAAGTCGCTTCTTAGCCTACTATGTCAAAGCCGCGCTGCGACCCCAATATGTCACGATCATTCAAGAGAACAAGCCGTATGGATCCGGTCTGGCCTCGGTCTTTAAAAATACTGTGACCGGACTTGACGTTCCAGTGAGGGGGCGTCATATCTTCAACGTAGACGATGAGAATCTGAACCAGTCTCTGATCGATATCGTGGACAAAATTCAACCCGCGGACAGCTCGGGCGTTATTTTTCTCGCGACCCATATTGACGAAGGGTCAAAGTTAATCAAACTCATCAAAGACGCAGGTATAGACAACCCGATTCTTACGCCGGATAACTTCAACTCATGGCGTCTGTTAGACAGCTTTTCCATGTATCCAAAAGAAAAACATCACCCCGGGTTTTACACCGACAATCTCTACGTGGTCAGCCCCCTGATTTATGACAGCGCGAATGAGAAGGCTCGGCGGTTTCGTGAGCTGTATAGAAATACGTATGGAGAGGAGCCAGATTGGCGATCCGCGTTTGCTTACGACGCGGCTATGCTGGTTGTCGAGGCGATCCGGATGTCTGATATCGACGGCAATCCGAATACGGTGACGCGTGATCGGGAAAAGATTCGCGATACCCTCGCCGGAATAAACAACATCGATATTGCCATCGAAGGAGCGACCGGGTATAACTATTTTAATCAAAACGGCGACGCCCCAAAGCCGATTACGATCGGGGTATACAAAAACAAGAACGTCATTCCCAGTCGTACCCAACTTCAGTCGATTCGCGATATAAACGAGATTCTCGATCTGGATATAATGCTAAAAAAAAGACATATTGTCTCGGTTGACACTTCCTATATGTATAAGACGGATGTGGTGTACACAGGCTTGGAAATGGATGAGATCCGGGACTTAAACCTGGACGAGATGACCTGCGAGCTGGATATGCGGATCTGGTTTCGGTATCAGGGAGATCTGCCCATAAAAAATATCAAATTCCTCAACGCGCCAGAGCCTATTGATCTGGGCGATCCGATTTATCAGGAAGACAACGGCTCTCTCCATTATCGTCTCTATCGTATCAAGGACAAATTCCAGATCGATTTTTTGCCAGATCGATACGCTTTTCGGCAAAACATGGTGGGGATCAGCTTTCGACACCTGAACCTGACGCATAACAACCTGATCTATGTGGTGGATTTGTTGGGCATGGGTATGAGCCATAGCGAGGCGACTCCGGAAAATATGAAGTCCGCGCAGACAATGGGACTGACAGAAGATTGGACTGTGAACAACGTCTTTTCCTATCAAACTGTTGCCAGGACAAACTCTTTAGGCAAGTTGAAATATCTCAATCTTCGAGAACCGCGCCTGGAATTTTCCCAGTTCAATTATGGCATTCGGCTGAAAAAGAAGGAATATACGCTTCGGGGATTGATCACGCCCAGGTTTGCGGTTTATCTACTGGCTGTGAGCGTCTTGATGATCTTTCTCTATATGTTGGAAGGCAAAAGTCGGATCCTCAAGGTGTTTCCAAAATCGGTTTGGTTCATCCAGACTATATTCGCGTTTACGCTTCTGCTTTCCACAGAAGTGGTTGTAGTATATGCGCTTATCGAAAAGTTAGACCCCTACTACCTTGAGCTGATCGTCATTGTGTTCAATATCTCATGGTGGACTGTTCCCGCTATTGTGATCAACTCCGGTATCGAACGCTTTTTATGGATTCCGTTGGAAATTCAGACCGGGCGCTTGATCCCAAAATTGGTGCGCCATTTTTTAGCGTCATCTATCCAAATTTTGTCTATTTTCGGCATCATTGCCTTTGTCTTTGATCAAAAAGTGACGGGATTGCTCGCGACTTCCGGCATGGTGGCGATGATTATCGGTCTGGCGATTCAGGTCAACATTTCTAATATTTTTTCCGGTATTGCCATCAATTTGGAGCGTCCCTTCCGTGTGGGCGATTGGGTCAAAATCGGCAATTATGAAGAGGGCAAGGTGATCGATGTCACCTGGCGGACGACCCGTATCCAGACCTGGTCCGACTGTATCCTGAGCATCCCCAACAGCTCCGCGTCAGAATCCAGTATCCATAATTACAGCTACCCCGACGACCTCTACTGGATGTGGCCCACTGTCCATATCGATAGGACGCATCCACCTGCGCTGATAAAAAAAATTTTGGAAGACGCGGCTATGTCGGTCAAGGAGGTTCTGGACGATCCGCAACCCATGGTTTTCACCGAGATCGGCGAGTGGTCCGTCAAATATATAGTCGCGTTTTGTGTAAAAAATTATGAATTCCGTTATGAAAACGAGACCGCTGTCTGGGAAGCGATCTGGGTCTATATGGATCGAGCAGGTATATCTTTCGGGATTCCAGAGCGCAATATCCATATTACGAATGACGAATTACCCAAAAATAACGCTCCAAAATAAGGAGAAACGCATGGCATTCACATACGAGTATCCGAGACCGGCTTTAACTGTTGATTGTGTGATTTTTGGATTTAAGGAGGAAGGGCTGAAGCTGTTGTTGATCCAGCGGAGCGAGTATCCGTTCCGAGGCGAATGGGCGTTACCTGGGGGTTTTGTTGAGATGGAGGAATCGTTGGATCAAGCGGCGCGGCGAGAGCTTGAGGAGGAGACCGGCGTAAAAAATGTTTATATCGAGCAGTTGCACACCTTCGGCGGTATGGATCGAGACCCTCGCGGGCGCACCGTGACCGTCGCCTATTACAGTCTGGTCAACCTGGACGATTATCCGCCTCGAGCTGGCAGCGACGCCCAACGCGCAAAATGGTTTCCAATCCACGAGGTTCCGAAATTGGCGTTTGATCATCAAGATATCCTCGCTTGCGCTATCAAGCGACTCCAACGTCAAGTGCGCTACGAACCAGTCGGATTTGAGCTACTGCCGGAGAAATTTACATTAAATCAATTGCAGCGGCTCTATGAGACTGTGTTGAACCGGGAATTCGATAGGCGTAATTTCTGGCGTAAATTCAAACGTATGGGCGTCTTGGTCCAAACTGAGGAGAGGAAGAAAGGCAAATTTCGACCCGCGGTTTTATATCGATTCGATGAAAAGAAATATATAGAATTGAAAAAAGAAGGTCTAAAATTTATTTTCTAACTTCAATTTAAATAAATTTATTTATACGAATTTTATACGAATTTTATACGAATTTTATATGAATTTTAATAGAAGGAGGGTATCGCATGAACGCTTTGCTTATTGTCGATATTCAGAATGATTTCTGCCCCGGCGGCGCGCTGGCTGTGAATGAAGGAGACCAGATCGTTCCGTTTGTCAATTGTCTGCAGCCTCATTTTGGTCTGGTCGTGGCTACGCAAGATTGGCATCCTCGGGATCATGAGAGCTTTGCAGTTTGTCACAATCGTGATCCCGGGGAGACCATCAATTTGCATGGATTGAGCCAGATATTGTGGCCCATTCATTGTGTGCAGGAGAGTGTCGGCGCGGATTTTCATCCAGATTTGGATCAATCCAAAATAGACTCTGTTTTCCGAAAAGGAACAAACAAACAGATCGACAGCTACAGTGGTTTTTTTGATAATGGGCAGCGCAAATCAACCGGATTGGGCGATTACCTAAAAAAGAGATATGTGACAGGGGTCTACGTAGTGGGTTTGGCGACGGATTACTGCGTCAAGTTTACGGCTTTGGACGCCAGGCGGCTCGGATTTCGGACATTTCTCATAGCTGACGCGATCAGAGGCGTCAATCTACAGCCGGGAGACTCCAACGCGGCGATCGTGGAGATGGCACAGGCAGGCGTCACGGTTATACAAAGTCGAGAGATCCTGAGTCGCGGGTAGCAATCGGCGCAGCCAACGATTTCTCTTGTTTTTCCTCCGACAAGCTGTTATTTTTCTGAGCTTCACCGCGTAATTCATTAAAATCAAAAAAAATAAAGAAAGTCGATCTGCATGAATCATAAGCGTGTAATCCGATACATTTTTTTCTCATTCCTGCTTGTTTTTGCCGGTTTCTCAACCCCTCAGGCTCAGGATATTATCGAAGATTTGATCGATAGCGAGGAGGCAACTGATCAGGATGTGGAATATTATGAAGAGTTGGAAAAATTTCTGGACGATCCCATTGATTTGAATCAAACGGACGAAAAGGAGTTGGCTCGTCTGCCGGGGCTGACACAACCATTGATTCGAGCAATCTTGAAATATCGAGAGGAGATCGGCTCTTTTTCCAGTAAGAAGGAGTTGAAGCAGGCTCCAGGCGTGACCAACGAATTATATCAGCAGATTCGCCCTTTTGTCACGGCTCGAAAGAAAAAGCCGCGCGAACGGGCATTGCGGATTGTCCATCGTTTGCGCTATAGCTCCCGGGATCCAAACGAGGATGAGTTTGATTCATTTTATAAGCTCTATCAACGCACGCAGGCGATTTATAAAGAGTGGCTTACTCTCGGTTTTTTGACCGAAAAAGACGCGGGAGAGACCGATTTTGACGATCTTCAACTCTGGTATCTTAGCGTCAAAAATCATGCCTTACCGGTTCAGGGCGTTATTGGAAACTATAAGGTAGAATGCGGTCAGGGACTGCTTTTTTCCCCGCAAGCCGGCATGTTTAAAGGCGGCGAGGTGGTCACGGGAACAAAGAAACGTCATGCGTCGATCCGACCATATAGTTCCACTAATGAAGTCTCGTCTTTCTATGGCGCGGGGTTCGAGGGGGAATGGGGACGTTTATCGCTCATTCTTTTTGGCTCCAAGGCAAAACTTGACGCCACCCTGAACGAAGATGGGGCTATCCAATCCATTTATACCACGGGTCTGCATCGCACCGACACGGAAAAAGCAAAAAAAGATCGTTTAACCGAGACCTTGTACGGCGGTCACGCTCGTCTCAGGCTGGATGAAAATAGCTCTATCGGCGCAACCTATTATCAATCGGAATTCGACGAAAAGATTGATCCAAATGACGACTATTACCGATTTCGAGGCGACGAATTGTCTGGTGTTGGAGTTGACGCTGACCTATATTTCAAGCAGGTCAATCTTTTCGGGGAATGGGCGAGGAGTATGGATCACGGGTCCGCGTGGGTCGTGGGTGCTGGGCTCAATGTTGGACAGGTTCAGTTTTCCGCGCTTATGCGGGATTATGATCCTGATTTTTACACTTTTCACAGTTATGGATTTGCCTTTTTCCGATACCCCTATAGCATGAACAGCAACCTCCCAGAAGACGGCGATGAATATTATACCCAATTGGAAATCCCCCTGTCCAAGTCTATCAAATGGACTCTGCGATTCCGGTCAAAAGAAAAAACGGAGAGTCCGACAAAAAAAAAGTATCGCTCCCAAATCGATTGGCAACCTGTAAAAACGTATCGACTGCGTATTCGGTACGAGCATGCGCGCACAGCGGATAAAGAGGATGGACAGCTACTCTACGGCGACCTACAGTTCAAACCGGACAAACGGCTCTTAGCTTATATCCGACTGCTCTTTTTTGACACGGAATCGTCAAACGCGGCTGTGTACGCGTTTGAAAATGACCTGCCCGGGGTATTAAAAACTAGTTATTTTTCTGACAGGGGACGGCGATGGTATGTTGCCGCAAAGTATAAATTTCATGAAAAATCCTATCTCTCTATGAAATTCGGACAAAAAACCAAATATGAACCCACGACCGATCAAGCCAATGTCCAATCGGTTGTCCGGGAAACCTCGACAGACTGGAGCTGTCAGCTTGACTTTATGTTCTAATCAGCGAATAAGGAGCATTCTTCCGACTGCCTTGTAATCATCCGTTCTCAATCGATAAAAATAGATTCCCGCGGCGGCTTGCCGATCATATCTGTCCCTGCCATCCCACTCCGCTTCATGCTGTCCAGCGGGCTGGTCGCAATCTGTTAGCGTGCGTATCAGTTGCCCGGAGATATTATAGACCTTGAGACTGACCGCTTTATTTTCCGGGATCTGATAGGAAATTTTTGTGGTCCGCTTGCCAGTCGGATTATAAAAAGGGTTGGGATAATTTCGGCTCAATTCATAACGGAGCGAGGCGGTTTCATCTAATTGATTTTCCGGCTCTTCTGAGATTTTTAGAGAAAAGAGAGAATAGATGCCTGACCCAAATTCGCTACAGCCTTTCTCAAATTCTGCGCTCGCGCTGCACTCGCCCAGAGTCTGCCGCCAAACCTTAAATCTCATTTGATGTCCTGGCGTAAATCCCAGCAGTCCATACTCGGAAGCCGCCTGCCAGACATTGAAAGAGACGCGGTTGCCTTGGATATATTTTTCCGATATTGCGACGCCGCCCACACAAACCAATCCGTCAAAAACGCCAATTTCGTCTCCAGCTTGCAGTTCTCCTTCATCTAAAAAAGATGCGTGGGTCAGGATCATGGGATGCGGCAGACCGGTGACCGAGAATTCAAAATGGACCGTCTCTCTCTGAGATATTTGAGATAAAGCAAGGGCTTGTGTGGGAACGCCTCCCCTCGCAGAGATCGGATAGGTAAAATTGATCGGATCGTCGCCTTGGATATAGACTTGATAGCCATACCCCGGTCGCATACCCCCGTTTTGATCAATCAGATTTGCCACGTCCGGTATCCAAAAATTTCCGATATGATCTTGCACCAGAACCAGTTGGTTTTCGATCGAAGCCAATTGCTCCGCCACAGGAGCGGTCGAGCGTTGCAAATAAGGGATCAGATTGTAGAAATGCGGCTGCAGCGTCATGGAATGATCGGTCGGGTCTAAGGGCGTTCCTTGAATTTCCAGCGTCTCCTCACAATCAAGATAGAACCAATATCCCTTGCCGATCTCAATATTTCCGATGGTATCAACGCCCTGATCTGGGAGATAGAACCTTCCGAGGTCGTCCTTTATCAGACGCAGACAGTTCAAATTCTGAACAATTCCGGACATCGACGGATCCGAAGGAGATATGTGAAAGGAGGTCATGTTGAATTGATTTGAAGCAAATTCGGTTATTTGGACGGTATTATTGCCCTGATATTCGATGTGGAGTAGTGCCGAGGCACTCGGATTGCCTTCATAAGCGATCACAGACCGATTTCCGTCGCCGTATATGGCTAGCATCATCGCGTTCCCGATCTCCCATCCGTTGCGGTTGACAATCTCCTGGACGACATCGGAAATATTAGGTGTGCGCTGAAAATCTCCATTTTCCCAACTAGCAGAAATATCCCAGTCTTCTGAAGCGGACGTCTCGTTGCGATCCATGATATCGCTATCGTCATCCGTGAAGGCCAGCGCGTGGTTGATATCTTCTCCGGCAATCGTCAGGTCTGTTTGGGTCACGGACGTCGCCGCAGATTGGAGTTGGATATAGCTATTGAGGATCGTCGCGCCCTGGGGGACTCGGACATCGGTGAAACGCATCCCAATGATGTAATCGTCGATCATGGTAAGCTGGAGGTCGTCTATACTGACCAGGTTAGAGCTCATGTCCTCTTGGGCGTCGTTTTCCCCCCCGTTCACCCGAGTCTCAAAAACTGCAAAATCATAGTCAATGATCGTCGCTTGAACCTGAGAAGGTGATCCCATGCTTGCAACCTGTGCGTTGCTCAGGGTCAGATCAATAGTCTCATCCCCTTCGTAAATCAGATCGGGATTGATGGAAATATGAAAATATTTTGTGCTACTTTCGCCGTCTGCCCAATTCAAGGACCCGTTGGAAGCACTGAAGTCAACGCCCGGAGACGCTGACCCGCCGCTCACTGTATACTCCACAGAAGCCGCGCCGTCGGAACCGCTGATACGCGTGACGGAGATCGATACAGACCCATCCTCTTCGTCTACCTCATAATCGTTTGATCCAAACTGGATCGATCCAGGGTCTGTTTCGCCGTCGGGTCCGTTCCAACCCGCGACGCGAGCCAGCATCCACCAAAATGCGCGCGCAACCCGAATTTGCCCATCGCTGCCATACGGACGCAAATGCTTTCCGTCGTCGCTATAATCTGGATATAAGCCTTCCTCGTCTGGATTGCTACAGAACGGCTCTTCTTGGTTTGACCCGCTGTCATAATAGTGGCTCTCGATATCCGCCAGATCAAAAAGGACTTCGTTATGATCCGCTGTATAATCTCGGATAGCTTCATTTAACTGGTGACGGCGCAAAGAGTTGCCGCCGCTACTACATGAGGCGGTCAAAGGCATGGTCACCCAGACAAAAGTAATTCCAGGATAGTGGATTTCCAGCTCCGCCATCATATCTCGATACCGGGGCCAGGTGACGTCCAGGATGCCGCTCCCCTCGTCATTCGTATCCAAATGTCCATATTTCATCATAGCCACGCCGATATCCGACCCGCTGAGCGCGTCTCCATAGCTGTAGCCTGCAGCGGTCAGATTGATCGCGTCGTCGTCATAGTCGCCCTCAGGATCATAATCAGGATCAGACGGGTCGTCCCAGCCATCGATCGTCTCGCCTGGACGCTTTAGATGGAGAATAAAATTCATCCGCTTTTCCCAAGGTTTGTCGTTGCTCCTCAGACGCCAGTTGACGATGCCGCCGCTGTCAGGATCACTAAACCAACCTGGCTCCGCACCGGGGTCTACCGGTGTGTGATTCGTCTGATAGTAATCGATGATGTTGTAACTATACCGGGTAGCGTTTACCTCGCTTGCAAGCCAAGCCATACCGCCCGGATGATCGTTGGTAGTCGGCGCGACAATATCGTTGCCAATGGAGTTATGCGCCCATGACACTTTCAGTTTCCGAGCTTCGTCCAGAGCACTTTGCGGAATTACGTTGTCATTATAATCCACGCAGGTATGATCAACCAAAATGCGCTGGCTTGATCCAAAAATAGGAAAGGAGATTATGATAAAAATAACTGAAATAATGAAAAATTTATTTTTCACGAGTTCCTCCTTTGATTTGAAAAAATAAAAATATAAAATTTGGATGACAGAGGGTCGGTTTAATAAGGGTCAAGTCAATGTAACGATTCACAAAAAGTTAAGCAACTATTAAAAAATTTAATCGGGACTTATTCGCGGGGTTACTCCGCGTCACAATAAAATATTTGTATCGTAAATTGCAAAAAAATGATTTGCAAACGCTCAAATTTTTGTTATCTTTAGTCGTGATTTACAGCCAATTATGCGATTCTAATTCTTACATATTATACTAATTATACTAAAAAAAGGAGACGTAATGCGTAGTCATGAAGTGGATTATGAAATTCTTGGCGATGATATTCAACTCGTTGAGGTAGAGTTGGATCCGAGAGAGACCGTGATCGCCGAAGCCGGCGCGATGAACTATATGGACGACGGTATTTCTTTCGAGGCAAAGATGGGAGACGGTTCTAAGGCGGAGAGCGGATTGATGGGCAAGCTGTTCGACGCGGCAAAACGAAAAATTACCGGCGAATCGATCTTTATGACCCATTTTAGCAACAATGGAAGCGGGAAAAAGAGGGTCGCTTTTGCCGCGCCCTATCCTGGAAAAATTATCCCGATTGACTTATCAAAAATCGGTGGAGAGATGTTGTGCCAAAAAGACGCGTTCTTATGCGCGGCTTTAGGAACAGAGATTGGAATTGCCTTCACGAAAAAATTCGGGACAGGTCTTTTCGGCGGCGAAGGGTTTATCCTCCAACGTCTGCGAGGCGATGGGATGGCGTTTATTCACGCGGGCGGGACAGTGATCAAAAAAGAACTGAACAACGACCTGATGCGTGTGGATACCGGCTGTATTGTCGCTTTTACTCCCGGGATTGATTATGATATTCAGCGGGCGGGGAGCCTAAAATCCATGTTTTTCGGGGGCGAAGGTCTCTTTTTAGCCACATTGCAAGGAACGGGTACCATCTATCTGCAAAGCCTCCCATTTTCCAGATTAGCAGACCGGATTATCGGTCACGCGCCATCAGCCGGCGGCAGCCGCAAGGGAGAAGGGTCGGTTCTCGGTGCTTTCGGAGATATGATTGACGGCGATTAATTTCAAAATCATGCGCCAACTTAACGGGGCGTCTCAAGAACGCCCCAAACTCGGCTATCTGATATAATGGGCAATTTACATCAAAAAAAAAGAATCGATTCCATCCGGTCTGAATATCCTTTTGCTTCGCATTGGCTGCATATTGACGGTTTAAAATACCACTATTTGGATCAGGGAAACGCAGACGCCCCTCCGATCGTGATGCTGCACGGAAACCCGACATGGTCTTTCTATTACCGAAAATTGATTCCTGAATTGAGCAAAAAATTTCGGGTGATCGCGCCAGATCATATCGGATGCGGCTTGTCGGATAAACCGCAGGATTATCCGTACACTTTGGAAAGCCATATCCACAACGTGACGTTGTTGATCGATCGCCTTCACCTGAAAAATATTCGCCTTGCTGTTCACGATTGGGGAGGTGCTATCGGGATGGGGTACGCCACGCGTAATCCAGAAAATGTCGCCCGTTTGGTGATTTTTAACACGGCCGCTTTTTTTGAGCCGGTAATCCCCAAACGGATTCAAATATGTCGAATTCCGAAATTGGGAAAATTTTTAGTGCGAGGATTGAACGGATTCGCGCTCGCCGCACTGATTTTTGCCACATCTCGACATAAGCGCTTTACTCGCGAGGTGAGAGCGGGTTACCTTTTTCCTTATAATAACTGGAGCAACCGCGTCGCTATTCATCGATTTGTGTCGGATATTCCGATGGAAGACGACCATCCCACACGCGCAGTTTTAGACCAGATTGAGGCGCGGCTTCCGCTTCTGCGCGACCGTCCTGCGCTGATTATTTGGGGAGAGGATGATTTCTGTTTTACAACAAAAAATTTTCTTTCCAGATGGGAAGCACTTTTTCCACAAGCGGAGATCAAGAGGATTGCCGGAGCTGGGCATTATGTGGTGGAGGACGCGTATGAGGAGATTCTTCCGTTGTTGGCGCGGTTTTTATAATTGAATCGGACAACGTTCTGCGTTACCGCGTATCACTATCAAAATCAACAAAAAAAAATGGAGATATCGACATCTCCATTTTACGTTACGTATCTCGATTTTTTCGCGCTACATCAGATGCAGGCAGTCTTCCAATAGGAATTGCAACCGACCGATCAACAGCGAGACGCGAGCCATGACAGTATAGCCAAACGAAGCACCGAATGAGATCATCAACACCCAGATACCGACCCTCGCTGTATGTCCGATAACGCCTTTATGTTCTTTTGAAAAGAAGAAAAAAACCAGCGTGGTGATGGTGCCGAAGACCAGGAACCAATTGCCTATGGTTTCCGAGAATGTATCTGTCCATAGCGGCAAAAAATTTGCCCGAACTTGCTCGATCAAATCCCCCTGGGCGTTGCCGATAATCTGAAGTCCGGCGTAAGAGCCGATCATCACAGCCAGGGGCCATCGGCTGATCCAACCAATATCTGGAAAAATCCGGGTCAACATCAATAATCCTAAAATCAGAGGAATAAGAGTAAAGAGCGAGCCCCCATCTTCCCACGGCATCCGATTCCAAACATTGGGAAGAAATACATTGTAGTATTGCAGGACAAATCCATAGCCGAACGAAACGCCCACAAAAACATGTTCCGCAAATTTATAAATTGGATTATCTTTATATAAAAAACTAAATATACACAGAGTGAAGAACGCCGCTATCCATGTGATTAAAATTTCTAACATCGTCAAGCTCCTTGATTTATCTTTTATCCTTTTGCTCTTTTCGCTCTAAAAAATAGACAACATTTCCGATTATAATGAATATAACGATAACCAAATGCGCCATAGACTGGGCGTCCATTCCCTTCATGGCTCGGGCCTTAATCGGTGGATTTTCAGATGGGATACCGGTCAATTTTTCATATTCAGCCGCGGATTTCATCCCTCCCAAAAGTCCCAGAATTTGACCCGATTGATGATACGCGTAATATTCCGGCGCGCTGACCGCGGTGCAACCGGAAGCCAAGTCCATATTGTATCGGGAGACAATCTGCTGAACCCATTCTCGCGTCCCAGGGTACCCGGCGGATATGTTCATAATAAAATCAAAGCTCTGAATATCGCGGATACCTTCCATCATGGGGATTTTGCTGATCCTTGTGCCGTAATAATCTTCCGGATACAGCTCGGGAATGCTGGTGCCCATCCGCACGATCACCACCTCGCCCCCGGATTTGAATCCCAAATTGACAAAATCCGTTCCGTATTTTTTCCCCATTGCCCCGCCCGTCTCTCTCCAGGCATTCTCTACAAGAGGAGGCGCGGCTGGCCACAACTCGGTTGTATAGACCTTCATCCCTCGATCAAAAAGATGTTTGAAGACTGCTATGTTCATGGGAAAAAGCTCCGGCATGGATCCGGGATCATAATCGCAAGAGACCAATACCTTTGATCCAGGAGGAAGTTTTTCGATGTGATCATACACGTCTCTGACCGGTTTGGTACTGCCGATCGGCAAACCAATGTCAAAAAGCAACGGAATGGCGGTCGAAAGGAAGATAAATATAAATATAATTCGACGATCCAGATATTTCAAAAACTCAAGCACTATTTCACCTCCGATGTATTCGTGATTGTGACGCTTACGCGAATCAATCACCGCCTAAATATGATTTTTCAATTCCTAAGATAACTTTCAGACCAATCGAAATCGCACCTAACGACGCCCCGATCTTGATGCCTCTTTTCCCTGCGTTATTTGGATAATTCATAATCCATTCGGTGATATCCGGGAGTCTTTCCCAGATAAATTCACCCAAACTGACCCGACCTATCATGACGATTGTCGCGGTAACCAACAGAAGAATGGCTTCGGTAGTTCGGGCGCGAAAGGCTCGGAAAGCCGCGGACGCAATGAAGAATGCAAGTAGTGCAAACATAGTGCTTTGCATCGGAACATACATGCTATTATACATAAAATCAAATATTGGCAGGCTGTCATCAGGGTCTTTTCCCAACAAGATACCGGATAGCATCATGATTACCAAAGCGATCAACATAACGATTTTATATTCCCAATCTTGCCCACGGCGACATATTACCCCGCTATTGATCTTGATTATATTGGCAACACCGAGGATATAGGCGAAAGCCACAATGACAACTGCCCAATCCTGCAATCTTCCGGATATATCTTGAACTAAATAATGGGGTATAAAAAGCTGCGCTACCATAAAAATGCCAAAGATCGCTGTGATAGCCAGCGGAATTTCTCGTTTCATAAAAGTCTCCTCATATCCAAGACAGGTTTCAGGTTAGCGGATAAAAAACCATTCTGTTAAAAAATGAACGCCAAATGTCTCCAGAACTACGCCGAGCAACATGATAATGCTCAACACGACTTTTGCCCAATCAGAGCCTTTAAGACTGCCCACCAGTTCTGGGTCTTTGGAAAGATACGCGCTCGCCGCGTAAATTTCCTCGCCGATCAGGGTATAGTCGCACGCCGCGACAAAAAACGGGAGTTGATGCTCGTTTGCGGTTCCTGCAACTTGAATGGCTCCGGCAAGCACGCCAGTCTCGGCAATGACCAACGATTCCGCGAAAAATGAGCCGAGAAGAAGATTCGCCGCCGGCTTTTCTCGCAACATAATGCCGTTGACGCCCGCGGCGTAGGCAAACTGCTCATCGGAGATAAAACGGACGTTTTCCGGTTTAAAGGCGTCGGGTCGTCCAGCGTCCAGATAGCCTTTTTTGACCATCTCTTCCGCTACCGGAACCACAAAAGGCGGGCGAATAGGCACGATAAGGTCGGACTCATACTCGCCGATCACTCTTGCCACATTTTCCAAAATCACCATACTGGCGATGGTCTGGATGTTGTTCATATCGTCGATGCCAGGCACATAAAGAACCGGCTTGCCCATCTCGGTGCAGCGCCCAATCGCTTCGGAGATCGCGTCGAGACCCGGAATTCGACGAATGAATTGATTGGGATCAGTCTTTGCTTTCCAACTGAAGAAAAGCACCATGCCACAAAAGGCAATCAAGATAATAAAAATCGTGATCTTAGTCATATCGAACCAGTCTACGCGAATTTTGCTCATATCCACCAACCGACTCTGATATTGCGCGCTCAGTTGTCTGCCCAGGGCTCCAACCAACTCCTGTCGAAAGGCTTGTTCGTTTATAAAAACCTTCCCTTGTAGAGGGGCTAAAGCCACGACCAAATTTTCGGGTATATCGCCCTGTTCCGCGCTTTCATTCAGGCTTTTCATAATATCACGCGTGATCTCATATTTGAAATTTTTTCCCTCCTCCTCTTGTGCGTATAGAGGCGGAAGCACGAGAAAAAAAGTCATCAAAATAAATAAAATTAGCGACCTAAATCTCCCTACGTTTTTCATAATTTTGCCGTCTCCTCTCCGATTATCGCTTTAATCAAAAAAAAATTTAACGAAAAATCTGAAATTTATTAAAAAAAAACATGATTGCAAGCATACGATATAAAGGAATTCATGTCAAGTAAAATGTCAAAAATTTATCAAAATCCACATAGCTAATTTTATTGGATCGACGATTTTCCGTTTGAAATTCGCCATAATTGATTATATTAATTCGAGGCGGGTCTCCAATTTATTTTTTTTATTTTGGATTCTGAAACTCTTAAGGACATAATTGTAGTGAGTAAAACGCGCGCAAAAACTCAGTTTTCCTGAAAAATTCGTAAAAAAATATAATTCTTTAATTATCAACTCTTAATCTGCGATAATCTGCGTAATCTGCGGATCGATTTCCGTGATGACGAATAATCCAAGACTTAGGGATGATGAGGAATAGACAATGCGGGTTAAAAAAGTTTTGATGAGTGTGGCAAATCACAAAGGTCTGGTCGATTTTGCCAGGCGGTTATGCCATATCGACATTGATATTATTGCTGTCGAAGAAACCATGAGGATGTTGATGGATAACAAAATCTGCGTGGGGTCGTTCGACGATTTCGTATCCCGACCCGCCTTGAGCTATCCACATTCGAGGATGTTGCATCCCAATGTGCTGGATTCTATATTCTCGTCAGATACGGATCGGAGCGATTTCGACCCGGTTCAGTTGATTGTCATCAATCTCGATCCGTATCGTCGCTCTCCTTCATTCACCGCCCCGATCGAGAATATGAGCCGGATCAATATTGATGAATCGGCTATTATTCGCGCCGCTGCAAAAAATTATCATCGGATCGCGGTCGTGGTCGATCCATCCGATTATCTCGGTATCTGGTGGGAATTGAATCATAACGGATTTTGCTTATCCTTGGAGACTCGGCAACGTCTCGCGCTGAAAGCCTTTCAACATACGGTGAGAATCCCCACCAGAAAGCCGCGCTTTATCGAAAATTGGATACCGATCCAGACGATCTGATCAATAATGAGCAACATTCTGGTAAGGAACTTTCTTTCAAAAACATAGCAAATATGGACTGCGCGTACGATCTTGCTCGTGAGTTTTCGACGCCGGCTTGCGTCGTGGTTAATCATAACAATCCCTGTGGAGTCGGCTTGGCAAAGACCTTATCTCAAGCTTATGAGAAGGCACTTTTAATCGATCCGGCGATCGTGTTGGACTCTGTGATTGCGGTCAATCGCCCGGTTGATGCCGAGTTTGCTCATCTCCTGGTCGACAACGCTGTCAAGGTGGTGATCGCTCCTTCTTTTTTAGCCGACGCGTTTGTGATCTGCAAGAAAAGCAAACACTTGCGCTTGATTAAGATTCTCAAATGGGGATATAAAACAGAAAAGTTAAACCTGGATTACAAATCGATCGGAGGGGGACTGCTTGTTCAGGAAAAGTCACCCTGTCGGATGCCTTCGGATCAAGCAAATGTTGTGACAGAGAGAAAACCGGCACCGAATGAGTTGAGATCGCTTGATCTCGGAAGGCGTGTCGTGAAACATGCCAAATCATACGCGGTGGCTTTTGCCCGTAATAATCATATTGTGGCTATTGGAGTGGGACAGCCGAATCAGACCCACGCAATAGAATTTGCTATCCATAAAGCCCTGCGACGAAATCTATCTCTCAAGGGGACCGCGCTTGCCTCCGACGACTCTTTTCTGAGCCGAGATTGCATTGACATAGCGGCTCAAGCCGGTGTGACGGCAGTCGTACAGCCGCTACCCAATAAGCGGGATAAAAAGATGATCCAAGCCGCTGACCAACACAATTTGGCAATGATTTTTTCTCACACTCGTCATTATTGTCAGTAATTTCAAGATTTTTTTATTTATGGAGAAATTGTCGAATAATTATATAATTATTAAATATTGATAAATTAAAACAAGGAGTTACGCGTGTCGAATTTTGATCTTTTTTCCGATCCGGATGAGTTTGATATAGATAAGAAGACGGGTCCCCTGGCGGATCGGATGCGGCCCGAGAGTCTTAATCAATTTGTCGGCCAAGGGCACCTGGTTTCCAAAGGGAAATTTCTCCGCAGGATGATTGAAAACGATCAGTTGCAATCTTTGATTTTATGGGGACCTCCCGGCAGCGGTAAGACCACGATGGCGCACATCATCGCTCACAGTACGGATCATAATTTTACCTCCTTTTCCGCGGTATTTTCCGGCATAAAATCCGTGCGAGCCGTAATGGAACAGTCTCAATCGCGGCTCCGAATCTACGGTCGAAAGACGATCATTTTTATCGATGAAATACACCGTTTCAATAAGGCGCAGCAGGACGCTTTTTTGCCTTTTGTAGAAAAAGGAGATATTATTTTGATCGGCGCGACCACAGAGAACCCCTCTTTTGAGGTCAATTCCGCGCTGCTGTCTCGCTGCCGAGTCCTGGTGTTGCACGCTTTGAACCAAAGGCAAATCGGAATGATTATCAAACAAGCGTTGGACGACGACAAAAATGGATTGGGCACCGAGAAGCTGAATATTGACGAGGACGCGATCCTGTTGTTGTCAAATCTGGCAAACGGCGACGCTCGAGCCGCGTTGACTACGTTGGAGATCGCGTATCAATGGACGAAAATCGAAGAGGAAAAAATTGATCGCATCACAGTGGAAATGATCAAAGAGGCGTATCAAAAAAAGACGCTGCGTTATGACAAAACCGCGGACCAGCATTATAATTTGATCTCCGCTCTGCACAAAAGTTTGCGGGGCAGCCACCCGGACGCGGCTCTCTATTGGATGGTTCGGATGTTGGAGGGCGGCGAAGATCCGCTCTATGTTGCCCGACGCATGATCCGATTTGCTTCTGAGGATATCGGAAACGCAGACCCAAACGCCCTGACTGTAGCGATAGCCGCTCGGGACGCGTATCATACGTTAGGGTCTCCAGAAGGCGAGCTGGCTTTGGCGCAAGCCGCTATCTATCTGGCGACCGCGCCAAAAAGCAATTCTATATATGCCGCATATCGCCAGGTAACCGCGGTTATTAAAAAGACAGGGAATTTGCCGGTTCCGCTCCATATTCTGAACGCGCCGACCCGCTTGATGAAGTCGCTGGATTACGGAAAAGGGTATCAATACGACCACGATTGCGAGGATAATATCGCGCCTCAAGAGTGTTTGCCGCGTGAAATACGAGACGAAAAATTTTATGAACCTTCTCGCTTCGGTTTTGAAAAAGAGATCAAAAAACGATTGGGTTGGTGGGAAAAGAAGAGAAGCAATGTCACATTCTCATGACCAATATTTTTGTTATTATTTGTTACTATTTGCTATTGTTTCTTATTATAATAGAGAGAATTTATGAATTTTTTTTCAATAAGATTTCAATTTATTGCCGGGTCGATTCTGCCATTAGTAATTTTCATTGTTGTGGGCTTATACTGGTTGCTAAGTTCCTATAATACGAATATACAAATCGTCTCCGAATTAACAGTTGCACGAGCCGAAACAGAGTTTAAGAATATTGAGATGCAAGATATTAATAAACTTTCTGCCACGCTGACTGCTCTTATCGAAAATAATGAGATCAAAGATAAATTTCTTGAGCAAGACCGTGAGAAATTAACCGAATTCGTTACGCCACTTTTTGAGGACCTCAGAGAACGCTTCCAAGTAACCCACTGGTACTTTATTTATCCCGATTCGAGCAAAATCTGTTTTCTGCGTGTTCATAAGCCCTGTAAATATGGCGATGTGATCACGCGGCTCACTTTTGAGCATGCTGTGGAAAAAAAAACCTTTGGCGTTGGGAAAGAGTTGGGGAAAACTGCCTTTGCTCTGCGTGTGGTTCATCCCTATTATGGGGCATCCGGGGAACTCATCGGTTATATGGAGTTGGGCGAAGAGATTGATCACTTTTTTGGGATTATGAAATCACAAACAAAAGAGGAATATGGGCTTCTCGTACTTAAGAAGTACATAGACAAAAAAAAATGGGTATCCTCTCGTAAACTCAAAGGATTGGAGGATAACTGGGAAAAAAAAGATAAAGTCATCGTTGTTAATACCACGTCGGAAGATGAGAATTTATTTGATTTTGACGGAGATATCGAGAGTATTCCAGACGGTGGGCTTGTTCTCAGCCAGATCACGAAAAATGACTCGGTTTATATCAAGGGCATTTTCCCGGTTTACGACGCGGCGATGAGAAAGGTCGGGGGGACCATTGTTTTGAGCAATATAACTCCTATATATAATCAAATATACGTCAACCGGAGAGACGCGTTGGTTGTCATTTTTTTCACCCTGTTGGTGAGCCTTGCTATTGCATATTTTGCGTCGAGTTCGATTAATCGCTCTTTGCGCCAGGCAATGAGGCTTGTCGAGAAGGTCGCTCATGGGGATCTTTCCGTGAAATTTGAGATCACATCACGCGATGAGCTTGGGAAAATGATGACTGCGTTATTGAAAATGATCGCCAGTTTGCGGACAATCATTGAGCAGATCGTTTACTTCTCGAATTTAGCCGGGCGGTTATCGTCCAATGCCCATCAGATTAACTCTGGAGTCGAAGATCAATCCAATACAGCAATAGAAACGTCTGCCGCCATGGAAGGAATGTCGTCCTCAACTCATGAAATGGCAAACAGCGCGAAATTGCTGTCAGACCAGGTGATGTCGAACCTGGCGTCGATTTTGGATGTCGCGAATAATGCAAAAGATGTCAGTGCTTCGTCTGAATCGGCAGTCAATGAAGCGCGCGCCAGCAGCGAAGTTGTAAAACAAACCGTGAAGCACATGAAGGCGTCCTCAGAAATTATGGATCATATTGTTACAGTCATTGGGAGGTTCGATGAAAGTAGCAAGCAAATTAATAATATTGTGGGTGTGATAGATGATATAGCGAGGCAGACAAATCTACTTGCGCTAAACGCCGCAATTGAGGCGGCGCGCGCTGGCGATCATGGCAAGGGGTTCGCGGTTGTCGCAAGCGAGGTGCGCAATCTTGCCGAACGCTCCGCCAGCTCTGCAAAGGAGATTAAATATCTTATTAGAAATATCCAGTCGGACACAGGTAAAGTGATAGACGCGTCAAGGCAGGGATCAAATAACGTCGACAAGGGCGTCCAGCTCGCTACACAAGCCGGTAGCGCGCTGGATCGTATTGTCAGCGCGGTGGACGCTGTGAATCAGATGATGGCGGATATTTCCAAATCCACCTCGCAACAAGCGAAATCTTCAGAAAATATCAATAAAATGGCGGAGCTGATGAGACTGGCGACTGATGAACAAATAAGAACCAGCGAGAAGATTGTTCATTATACTGAGAACGTAACAAAAATTGCATTGAATAATACGACTCTTTCAATAGAATTAAACGATATGACCGGACAATTGAGTAAAAAAGCGGAAGAATTGCACGGCTTAACTTCTTCTTTCAAAGTTGATTAAGATTATATCTGGGTAATAACAACATTTTTTATCGATAGCGATGGAAATGTGAGGCAGATAGCTGATCTGTTATTGGATCACGGCAGAGCAGCGTTCTGCGTTACTGCCCAATATACATATCATCGCCAAAGATCGACTAAAATCGAAATCTTCTGGATTTGTGTCGAAATTCTCGACCAAATAATGCTTGACGTAGGATACCTTACAATCTAAACTATTGTGTATCCACTCAAAAAATGTGGGTAATTGAACCGGCTTTAACCGCCCCAATGGAAAAAACGAGGGCTAAAGCCTGTCTGTGTAATCTGCATGATCTGCGGATCCAAAAAGCGAGTCCAAAATGAGTGAACCGACAATATATGTGGCAATGAGCGGCGGTGTAGATAGTAGTGTGGCAGCGGCTCTGTTGGTCGAACAAGGCTATCGCTGCGAGGGCGCGACCTTGAAGATATTTGACGACCGTTCGCAATCCACAGAAAAAAGCCGCGGGTTTTCGGAACCTATCCGGGACGCCAGGGCAATCTGTGATAAGCTGAATATTCCGCACCATACGATCGATGTCGTAGATTTTTTTCGGGAAAAAGTGATCGCCCAATTCGTCAATGAATATCTGAACGGGCGCACACCCAATCCTTGCGTGGAGTGCAATCGCTATGTAAAATTCGGCTATCTGATGGAAAAATTACCCGCTGTTGGCGGAGATCGGATCGCCACAGGTCATTATATCCGAGTCGGAAAGCGTGGGAGCCGTTTCGCTCTGAGGAGAGGGGTGGACCGCGCCAAAGATCAGAGCTATTTCTTATGGAGATTGACTCAGGAACAGTTGAAACGAGCCCTGTTTCCATTAGGCGAGACGTCCAAGTCGGAAACTCGCAGTCTGGCGAGAGAATTGGGATTCTCGGTCGCAGAAAAACAGGAAAGTCAGGAGATTTGCTTTATCTCGGACAATAATTACGCGGGATTTGTGAGGCGGAAGGCAGGGAATATGCCGAAACCAGGTCGCATATTGGATATGGATGGCAATGTTCTGGGAGAGCACAAAGGGATCGCCTATTATACCGTAGGCCAACGCAGAGGGTTGGGATTATCCATGCCGCGTCCCGTGTACGTGGCCAGAATCGACGCGAAACAAAATGCCATTATTGTCTCGGAAAACGAAAGTTTGTTCCACAAATGCCTGCGCGCGCATCATGTTGTATGGAGCGGTATGGATTCGTTACATCAGCCAATCAACGCGACAGCTCAGATTCGGTATCGCCATCAAGCGCAGCCGGGAAGGCTGTTTTTCTATCCAGACAGCACGGTTGAGTTTTGTTTTGAGACTCCTCAGCGGGCGATCACCCCGGGTCAATCCGTTGTTTTTTACGATGATAGCGGTTGGATTATAGCGGGTGGAGTCATTGAAAGTGTGTTTTAAATATCTAATAATCTCTGAAATACTTTTTAAATATGTTAAAAATATAACCAAAAATATAAATAGCTCTCAAGCAGATCATTGCGACGGGGGAACTCTTGCCAAACCTGGCGTTTTTTCGAGAAAAAATTAAGAGAGAGATCGCGCCAATATCTCCGCCAATACCTCCAGTGGGGTCATTCCCTTTTTTAGTCAGGCTATTCCATATCCTCATAAATATTTCTATCAGCGTCTTTGCAGTGACAAACGCCCAGGCCGATCCCGGATATCGTATTGAGTATCAACGGCAACGGGATGAAAGCGAGTTGTCGCATTTTTTTCGGGGCGATTTCCATCTCTCAGGAGGTCTGCGCCTTATGACCGATCAATCTCGGCAGGAGGAGAGCAATACCACCCTCAAGAGGGAAGGAACTCGCTGGAAAATCGACTGGCGGTTGAGCCGAATGATTGCGGACAGTCTGCGCTTTAACCTGAAATTGGCAGGCTCTCGCATCACGGATAAGCGAAAGCAGACCGCCTACTCTGCGGCTTACCGATCCACAACAGCGCATCGGACAGCCGGATTTACTCTTGACTATCGCCATAAAAAGCATCTCTCACTTACCGGCGAAATCGGATATGACGACGACAGTTACGACCGCCCAGGCGACGAAATACAATCCAACGACCGCGGTAGATATATGAAGGGAGAGCTGGCTTTTCAGATGAGCCGAAATGACCAACTGGAAAGTGAACTGCTGTTTTCCGCATACCGAAGTTATCGAGATATACGAAGAAATGTGGAGCGCAAAGTTCGTGGCTCTATTGATTATTGGTCATGGTCTGCGATTCCGAATGCGGCATGGGAATTTGAGTTTTTTTATTCGGAATATGACTTTCCCGGAAGCGGTGGAATCGAGCGTCGAACAATCCGTCTTGCCGATCATCAATGCACGCTCTCTGGGTCGCCTCTCTCTGGCATCGTTTATGAGGGCGCGGCGCATTATCGGCACAATTCAGCCGATTACGATAGCGTATCATACGTGGTCGGAATCAACCGCAAAGATTACGAGCGCACGCAATATGATCTGAACGGTTCGTTACGATTTCGGTGGAAAGATCGGGCTTTCGTCTCGCTCAGCGGTCTGATTGATTGGCAAGATCGGGATTATAATCGCTCTCATATCAATGATTTGGAGACGTTCCGGAGACGCGCTGCAGGTCGGATCGTTTACGAATTCGCTCAGTCTGACACCCTGCTTTTTACCGGAACTTACGAGCTGCTCCAGCACACCTGTCCAGACAGCAACAGTCGGTCGGATCGGGATGTTGTGAATTGGGGAGGATCCGCGTCATGGGCGCATCATTTTCTCGGGTCCTTTCGATATCATTTTAAGGCAAATATAATCGAGACGCACCTGATCAATCTCTCGCGCTTTTCCTCGGCTGGAAATCATCGCTCCATTTCCTATAAACTTTCTTCTCGATTAATTTATCAGAGAATGACTGGACTGACTCTGAAACAAAGTCTGGAATTGGACGCCAATTATATTATTTATGACTTTCCGACTCTTAATGCGGGAGACCCGTTGCAAGAAAGCAAAATAAATCTGAATGATCAGTTGATCCGGCGTTTCTCGTATATCTCAGAAGCTCGGTTTGATTTTGGTCAATATTTTGAGCTAAAGCTTGCATATCGTTATGAACCGCAGGATCATGGCGGATATCGTTACTCTCTTCCGGAAAACGAGCGTTTCTATCAACCCAACCGGGAACAATTGACCGATGTTCTGACTGCCCGGCTGAAATATCGAATCGATCCTGCTCTGACTGTTGAGCCATTTTACAGCTTTCAGGAGTCCCGGCTTTGGGGATTATCTGGATCGGATCGGTTGCCGATCTCAAAACGAGAGCAACAAAATATCGGATTGCGTCTGAGATACAATACTAAAAGCGTGCATCTGCAAGCATACCTAAATCGGATTGTTCGCAGATATTTGCCGAACTATTGGCTTACGGAATGTGTCATGACTCTCTATTTTCCCTAAAAGGTTGACGGCGAATAGGATATTCTCGAACTGGTTGCCGGGTGTGCCCATCGAGATTGTCCGATCCTAAGCAGCAACTCTATTACTTAATTCTCACCGTCGAAACGAAAATAGGTTGCGCCTTTGCCTTTTGCTTATTAGATTTGCACTGTTCGCAGGGGGATCATCCGTGTGTGGTTCCGACTCGATCGGGTAAATTGACGACGATTAGTGATACGAAATCAACAAAGGAACAAGGAATGAAACGGACGTTATTTTTTATTTTATCGATTTTTCTATTAGCGACAAACGGATGTTCGATCAACAAAATTGCCGTTGGGGTCATGGACGATATTCTTCAAAACGGCGTAACCGCGATGAGCGAGGAGAGCGACGTCCAATTGGCAAAGGATGCTTTTCCCGGAAATCTGAAGCTGTTAGAGGCGTTGATCAAAAGCGATCCGGAGAATACAGATGTTTTGCTCATGGCTGCGCAAGGTTATGGCGGGTATGCGATTGCATTTGTGGAGGAAGAAGACCCGGAGCGGGCGTCCAAACTCTATTTGCGAGGGAAAAAATATGCGCTCATGGCGTTGCAGCAAAAAAACAAATCGATTTATCAGAGTCTGGAAAAGCCGCTCGCAGATTTTGAAAACGAGCTGATGAAAGCCAAAAAGAAAGATACGCCCTGGCTTTTTTGGCTGGCTTATAACTGGATATCATACATCAATCTGAACAAGACGTCAGTGCGGGCGATTGGTGACCTGCCAAAAGTATTGGCAATTATGGAGCGAGTCATTGAGCTGGACCCGGGCTATTATTATGGCGGCGCGCATCTTTCTTTGGGAGCCTATTACGGATCTTTGCCGAAAATGATGGGCGGAGATCCGGAAATCGCAAAAAATCATTTTCAGAAAGCGATGGAATTAACCGATCATAAATTTTTATTAACAAAAGTCTATTTTGCCCAATTTTACGCCCGAAACGTCTTCGACGAGGAGCTTTTTGACTCTCTCCTCAACGGGGTGATCGAAGCACCGGACGATATTTTACCTGAGCAAAATCTGACAAATATGATTGCCAAGCAGCGTGCCCGGAGGTTGCTGGCTCAAAAAGAGGAATTGTTTTAAAACTTAATTGAGGAGAAAGATTTTGAAAAAGAAAATGTTTCAACTGATCCTGTCCTGTCTGTTTGTCGGTATGATAATCGGTCAAGCGCACGCCAAAACGCATAAGATCAAGTTTGCGACGCTTGCGCCGGAAGGCACGACATGGATGGAAATTATGAACGAAATGAATGACGAGCTGAAAGCGGAGACCGGCGGGGATGTTCAGTTCAAAATTTACCCTGGCGGCGTGATGGGCGATGAAAAAGATGTGGTCAGAAAGATCCGAGCGGGACAACTGCACAGTGCTGGTTTTACCGGCAACGGCTTAGGCGAGATTTTGCCCGACATCCGAGTGATGGAACTCCCCTTTCTGTTCGACTCGACAGATGAGATCGATTGTGTCATTGAGAAACTTTACGATGACTTTTCCGATCGTTTTGAGAAAAAGGGCTTTGTGCTGCTGGGATGGGCGGAAGTCGGTTTTGTGCATGTCTTTAGTCAAAAACCGATTCAATCGAAAAAAGACTTGGACCGCGTCAAGCTCTGGACATGGGAGGGCGATAAATTGGCGGAGACAACCTTCCGCAACCTGGGCGTTTCTCCCATCCCTTTATCCGTGACCGATGTGATGACCTCGCTGCAAACCGGTCTGGTCGATGCGTTTTACGCCTCGCCCTTAGGCGCATTGGCTCTGCAATGGCACACCAAAGCCAAGTATATGTCCATGTTGCGCATTACGAATGCATCCGGCGCGGTGTTGGTCAGCAAAAAAATGTTCGACAAACTCACCACGGAGCAACAAGTCATCCTGAAAAAAGTCTGCAAAAAGCACCTTCGCCGATTGGTCGAATCCACTCGCAGAGATAACGACGACGCGATCAAAATTATCGAAGAAAGCGGGGTAAAGTTGACTCCCGAGCCAGAAGATGATGAGCTTGAAAATTTTAAGAACATCAACTCTGAGGTGCAGAAAGAACTGACCGGCAAGCTGTTTGATCAAGAGATTCTGGATAAAACCCTTGAAAATCTGAAAAATTGCCGAGAAAATCAATAACGCCAATGCGCATTATCACTCCGGGCGATAAATCTGCGTAATCTAAGGAAATTTATGGAGTTATCAAAAAATATCAAAAAACTAGACCAATATCTTGCCGGATTCGAATCCGCGCTGTTGGTATTGATCCTCACGGTTATGATCTTGCTGGGATTTATACAGATCATTCTTCGCAATTTTTTTGATACCGGCATCAGTTGGGGGGACCCCTTCCTGCGTCATACTGTTCTCTGGATCGGGTTCCTCGGCGCGTCTCTCTCCACCGCTCGACAGAGGCATATCAACATCGATGCGGTATCGCGCCTTTTGTCTCCAAGGGGAAAAGTGGTCGCAAGCATCGTGGCGAACGTAACCGCTGTCACAGTATCGGTTTTTCTTACACGAGCCGCGTATATCTTTGTTCAGGACGAGAGAACCTATGAGTCCATAGCGTTTGGAAACGCGCCGTCTTGGATACTCCAACTCATTATACCGATTGGCTTTGCGATCATCGCTATACGCTTTTTCGGTCACACCGTATCGGATATCATTCGGTTGATAAAAAACGAACCGCTTCCAGATAGAGAGGGAGTTCCGATATGACCATGATCTTGATCGGAATCGTATTTTTGCTATTGGCGTTGATTGGAACGCCCCTTTTTGTGATAATCGGCGGGATAGCGTTGCTCGCCTTTTATTCAGCGGACATCAACTCATCCGCGGTCATCATCGAACTCTATCGGATGGCAAGCGCGCCGACACTGCTCGCCATTCCCCTATTTACCTTTGCCGGTTACATGCTGGCGGAGAGCAAATCCCCTAAGCGAATCGTGGCTCTGGCAAACAGCTTTGTCGGGTGGATGCCAGGCGGATTGGCGGTAGTCTCACTCATCTCCTGCGCTTTTTTCACTGCATTCACAGGCGCATCCGGCGTGACTATCATAGCCATGGGGGGATTGCTCTACCCGATTCTTATCAAAGAAAGCTACTCAGAAAAATTTAGCCTGGGGTTATTAACCACCTCAGGATCATTGGGCTTACTCTTCCCGCCCAGCTTGCCGATCATTTTATATGGATTGGTTTCAGGAACCAGCATTGATAAACTTTTCCTGGCAGGCGTCCTTCCCGGAGCTCTTTTTGTCGCAATCCTGGCGATATATAGCGGAGCTGTTGGGGGTCGATCCGGAAAAATTGAACGCCATCGATTTGATTGGAAAGTCGTCGGGAAAGCTATGCGAGGCGCGATCTGGGAAATCCCGCTGCCCTTCATCATCCTCGGCGGCATATACGGCGGATTTTTCACCGCTACCGAAGCCGCGGCGATCACCGCGTTTTATGTGACAATCGTCGAGACCCTGATCTACCGGGACCTGCACCCGGTGAGAGATGTTCCGCGCATCATGCAGGAAAGCATGATCCTGGTCGGCGGAATTCTGATAATTCTGGGGACCGCGCTGGGGTTGACCAATTATCTGGTCGATGAAGAAATTCCTATGAAAATTCTGGATTTGATGCGGAATTACATCAACAGCAAACTCGTTTTCCTGATCGTGCTCAACCTCTTCTTGATTGTTGTCGGTTGCTTGATGGACATTTTTTCTGCAATTATCGTCGTGGTGCCGCTGATTATCCCGATAGCAAGAGAATTCGGCGTAGACCCTGTGCATCTTGGGATCATTTTCTTAGCCAATTTGGAGATCGGATACATGACGCCGCCAGTTGGTCTGAATCTATTTATATCCAGCTTCCGATTCAATAAGCCAGTCATCACCCTGTATCGAGCCACGTTACCCTTTTTGCTCCTCTTGCTGATTGGACTGATAATCATCACTTATGTGCCACAACTCAGCCTATTTTTGGTTGAATTAATGGGAAAATAATAATTTATATTTAGCAATTAATTTTTAATATTTAATATTTTAATGGAGAAATTGAAAAAATGGGGAATTCTACCTCAAATATACAGGCTGTTATCCAGCTGAAACCGAATCGGGACAAGTTGCTTCGCTCGCGTCATCCGTGGGTTTTTTCTGGGGCTATCGCCAAAAGACAGGGCGCGCCGAAATCTGGTCAAGTTGTATCTGTTGTCGATTCTTACGATAAGTTCATAGGCTATGGGAGTTATAGCCCACGCTCTAATATACGCGTTCGCCTATTGGAATGGAATGAGTCGAACCGGATCGACGAAAATTGGTGGCAAGACCGGCTGGCGCAGGCGATTGCGAGACGCGGAAATCTGGCTAAGATAAAGGGCTTGAACAGCTATCGACTGATCTATAGCGAAGCTGACTTGCTTCCCGGGTTGATCGTGGATAAATACAACGATTTCCTTGTCATGCAGACGTTGACCGTGGGCATGGAAAAGCTCAAAATGACGCTGGCGGAGATGCTTTTTGATCTCGTTAAACCGGCTGGTATTTATGAACGGAGCGACAGCCCTATGAGACGGGAAGAGGGGCTAAAGCCTTGTGTCGGAAAGGTGTGCGGCGATGAACCACCGCCTGAGATCGAGGTCAAGGAGAGCGGATTTTGGTATGGGGCAAACCTGCGGACAGGGCATAAGACCGGCTTTTATCTGGATCAAAGGGACAATCGTCGAATCATTGCGTTATATGCGCGCGACCGCCGGGTTCTTGACTGCTTTTCCTATACCGGCTCCTTTGCCGTGCATTGCCTGGCGAGCGGAGCGCAACACGTGACCCTGATTGACTCGTCGAGAAACGCGTTGGAAGTGGCTTCTGAAAATATGCGACGCAACAAAATACGCGAGGATCGCAGTGAATTCGTCCGAGCTGACCTTTTTAATCAGCTCAGAGTCTATCGCGATCAAAATAGAAAATTTGATATGGTTATTCTGGATCCGCCAAAACTGGCTCCGCGTCGATCCGATCTCAACAAAGCTGAGCGAGCCTATAAAGACGCCAATCTGATTGGTATGAAGCTGCTGGTTCCCGGAGGAATTCTCGCGACTTTTTCCTGTTCCGCCGCGATTGATCCGACCAACTTTCGCCGGATTGTCGCCTGGGCAGGAAGCGACGCGGGAAGAGAAATCCATCTGTTGCGACAACTGAGCCAGGGAGAAGATCATCCGATCCGCCTCTCATTTCCTGAGTCTGAATATTTGAAAGGCTTGGTCTGTCGGATATTATGACGCGGATTTTATGGCTTGTTTCGATCTGAACTATTGCTCGAAAAAATTGAAGGAAAATTGATATGAATTGCCCCAGCTGTCGCGAACCGATTATAGTATCCGCCGCCTATTGTTCCCAATGTCGATTTCAGTTTTCCGACGAAATCGTCTCGGAATTGACCGCCTGTTTTCAGTTGAAGCGAGAGTTGATCGACCTAAAATCCACATCTCGCCAATTGTCAACGCAAATCAAATCTCTCACCAAAACAGCTCGGCAATTGGAATATCATATCGACGGCAAGCTCAATAAAGATCGGGTCGTAGAGTCGAAAATCGCGCTCGAATCACAGGAGGTCAGGGAGAAACCTCGCAAAAAAAGAGCGAAAAAAGCAAGAAAGCCATTGATAAAAGTTGACGAAGTGTGGTGGGGTCAGAAAACCTTGCTGATTTTCGGCATTATCGCCACGGTATTCTCAATTGGTTATTTTCTGAAATATACTTTTGATCAAGGCTGGATTGGACCTGCGGGTCGCGTCGCGTTGGCATATTTGGCAGGAATCGCCCTTCTCACCGGCGGCGACTATTTCCGACGAAAAGAGTTGAGTCAGTTCGGACTGGCACTCTCCGGCGGCGGAATCGCGACGCTCTATTTCGCCACATTTGCCGCGTTCCAGATATACGATCCTCCGCTTCTCAGTCAACCTATCGCCTTTTTTCTCATGATACTGACGACCGTGATCGGCGGGATGCTCGCTGTGAGATACGACTCCAAATGGCTGGCGATACTCGGACTTATTGGCGGATTTCTCACGCCGATCATGCTCGGTACCGGATCGTCAAACCAAGTTGCTCTAATGACTTATATGGCCTTCTTAAACATGGGCGTCCTCTTCATATCCTTTTTCAAACAATGGAAGGTTCTGAATAAGCTGGGATTCATCCTCACCTATATGATTTTCACGGCGTGGATGATTAACAGTTATAAATCGAGCCTCTTTTTATCCACATTCATCTACTTAAACATTTTTTTTCTGACCTATAGCTTGGCTCCCGTTGCCTATCATCTTTTCAGGCAAAAGGTCAAAAAACAGCCGGACTTGCTCGTTATCCTGATGAACACATTCCTATTTCTCGGCTTTCTATTTTGGCTGTATAACGACAGTTCCCTGCTACCGATCGGTGCCACCTGTTTATTTTACGCGGCATTGTTCGGCGCGGTCGCATCCACAATCCATCGCCATTTCCAACAACAAACCGGCGGAATCGTTCTTCTGCTCGCAAAAGCGATCCTGCTTCTGACTATCACGATCCCTATCATTTTTTCTGAATACTGGGTCACAATCTTTTGGGCAATCCAAACAGTCACTTTTTATTGGGTCGCGCTTCGATTAAAAAATAGTAAACTCCAAAAAGTGAGCTATCTGCTTATATTTATAACTCTTATCAGCTTCTATATCGACTATTTCGAGAGCTTTAGCCTAAACGGGGGCTATTGGTATTACATCAACGGATACGGGTTCCGTTTTATCCAGCGGATGTTGACCACATGCGCGGTATTAGGCGGCATATTCAGCTTGAGCCGGCTCGCTCTCGCAAACGAGAAAAAACCGATCTTGTTTTATTCTATGTTTGGTGTGATGCTGTTTATCGTTCTCAATATCGAAACATCCGCATTTTTCCACGACTATGTATCGTCGGCTCGTTTTGCCGCGATCTCTGTCCTGTGGGCATTGTTCGCCACGGTGTTAATGATCATGGGATTCGTGCAGAACGTATCCAGTCTGAGAAAAATCTCATTGGGACTATTCGGATTTACCATACTGAAGGTATTTTTTGTCGATATGGCAAAAACCGCCACGCCGTTCCGAATTCTTTCGTTTGCCGTATTGGGACTCCTGCTGATCGGAGCGTCCTATCTCTATCATAAATATCGCGACAGGATCCTTTGAGAGAAGGAGTTTTCCTTATTTGCCGTGCGGTGCCCTCGATTATAGAGTGGATATACCTATCTCACACTTCAGAGGAAACTTTCAGTTTTTTATTATGTCCATTTTTTATCGAGAAAAATTATTCTATGTAGCCTGCATTATTCATAAGTCTCGGAGAACCAGATATCTCAGATGTTTGATATTTAATGGGTTAAAGTCTATTTTTAACGACATTTCCAAGAGAACTAGAATTTCAGAACCCTTATTTGGGCTGACTCTGCGCTCTCTGTGA
>NBMB01000110.1 GCA_002084765.1 Candidatus Cloacimonetes bacterium 4572_55
TGGCATCTTGCTGCCGCATCTCCATACGAGTTTACCAGCTCCTTTATCTGATCATGGGTCAACTCCCTGGGGATTCCCTTTACAACTGCAAGGGCGGGGATTGGTGAGGGAGCGACCTTTTCACTGTGATACGCCTGGCGACCGCCATGAAGTAACTGCATTCCGAGTCTTGTTTCATATTGATGAATAACTTTAGTCATTTTGCTAAGTGCATCAATGAAACGATCAGACCAAATCGGGGGCATTCGGGGAAGATCCAATCCGGAAGGGTGGATAGCGCCACCCCCCACCGTTATCATTCCAGTTCCTCCCCTGGCCCGCTGGGCCAGGTATTCCCAGTGTTGTTCCGTTACGTATCCATCATCGTCCACCCCAAAATTGAGACTCATCGGGGGCATGACAAGACGATTCTTGACTTGCATGGAACCAAGAGATATAGGAGAAAATAAGTGGTCTAAAGGCAAGAATCCCCCTCCTGATAAAGGGAGCTTTTATTTTTCCCTAAAAGGATACTACGGCTCCGGCCTATCTTGGGACTATCGATTACATTAAAACCATTCAGTTTAGCAACAGAAATGGTTTTTCCAAAATCTTTTTCCGATACATGTCCTTTTGGTTCTAAAACAAAAAATGTTCCATCAGGTTTTATCGTTTCATATGTCTGAGAAAAAAACGCGTGAGTATCAGGAACTTCGTGTACAACAGCAGACGCAAAAGCAAAATCAATTTTTCCCTTCAGGTCATCCAGGCCAAGTGAATTATGGCGACATATGCGTGTTTCAATTCTATTAATCAATCCTGCTTTCAGTGCGCGTTTTTCGAGTGACTTAATCATCTTTTCTTGCACATCCACGCATATGACTTTCCCGTTTAAACCGATCATCCGTGCAAGGGGCAAACTGAAGAAACCCATTGCACAGCCAACATCTAAAACCTTCATCCCGTCCTCCACGTATGGGGCGAGTATCTTTTCAGGATTTTGAAATAATTTTCTTACAGGACTAGCAAGAAGATAACCAACCCATACGGGACACACTCTCTCAGCCATCTATTTCTCCGTCACCATGAAGGCAATCTTTTCGGCAATTTCCTTGAGCGAATCCATATCACCCGGCTTTGCGCCACAATGACTTACAGCTGGCTGGGGCTCATCGGCGCTTCGTGGGATGAGATGCACATGATAATGCATGACCACCTGATTAACACCGCGGCCATTTAATTGCAAGACGGCTACACCTATGGGATCCAACGCCTCCCTGAGACCGCGAATCACCTTTATCCTCGTAGATCTTGAAACATGGCATCTTGCCCTTTACGATCTTGCAAAAAATACAGTCTTCCATCTGTTCCTCCCTTTCAGAAAACGTAACATTTTTTTGCTATGAGATAAAAGCTTAGCGTAGGCCTCATGAACAGTCAAATCCCAATCCGGCTAGAACTCATCTAACAGCCTCAAAGTAATGGCACAAAGCTTGGGGTCATGTAGTTTGGAATCAAATCCGCTCATGGCCATTGGTGATTATTTCTGTATTCTACTTAGTGAATCGAAGAGTGTGGGAATAAAATAGGGGCGTTAATTGCCGGCTGTTAACCCTTTTTGTATTTCATTTTGCATGGATTTTACAACAGCGACAGGATCTTTGGCTCTGCTGATAGGACGACCGACAACTACATAATCGGCACCGTTTATTATGGCTTTTTGAGCTGTCATAATTCGTACTTGATCATCTTCTTCGATTTCAATGTTCTTTCCTGGTCTAATACCAGGAGTTACTATAAGAAGATTGTCGCCTAAATCCCCTCTTAAACGAGATGCTTCAAGCCCGGAAGAAACAACGCCATTGCATCCAAGCTCAAGGGCACGCTTAGCTCGAATAAAAACCAAATCCTCAATGGTGCCGGCAAACCCCATTTCTTTCATATCTTCTTCACCAAAACTGGTCAAAACAGTGACGGCAAGAATTTTAATTCCATTCCTTTCTTCAACGGCAGCCCGAAGGATTGGATCATTTCCATGTACAGTTGCAAACGTGATATTTTTATGTCTCAACTGTCTAAATGCCAACTTGACAGTTTCGGGAACATCAAAAAATTTTAAATCAACCATAACTTTGTGCCCACGTTCTGTAATCATTTTAATAGCAGGAAACCATCCTGCCAAGAACAATTGTAGGCCAACCTTATAAAATTTTATATGGTCTCCGAGACAGTCAACCCATTTTTCCGCTTTTTCTTTGGAATCAACATCCAAAGCAAAAATGATACGTTCCTTCAAGGGAATATTTTTATGTTTCACGATAATCACGACCTCAGTTGATGTGACACTAACACTATCAAAACTTTTTTGGAACAAATATTAATATTCAAAGTGACATGATTGGGGATATTCAATTGAGTAAAACAACAACATATTGTGTAATTGACATAAATCTTACCTATATCTTGGGGTAGCGGGAAAATACTCGCTTAAAAAATCCAAGTCAAGTGTTTTTTGTAGCAGGTCATTTTCAACCAAAAGAAACCCTCGCAGCTCTGCCGCGGGGTAATTCATTGTGGGACCAAAATTTTAATCGGCTTCAAATGAAGCAGACGAGGTAAGCTACCAGTCTCTTCTAGATTTTGCAAAATCATAGACAGTGAATAGTAAGTCGTGAACAGTAAAAAATGGATCAATGCCCTTTGTGGCAATATCAAGGCCTGTTTGAGATAGCCAACCATAATCAAATATGCTATGTTGCTAAAATTCAGATAAATTAGCGCTTTTGAGTTTTTCCGCTGCTGCCTTAAAGTGTTCGGCACGGGATCGCTGGATCGGATGGGACTTTCGCCATCAGTACGATCGGTTAAAACTGGTCACCAACAATAGCCGTTTTCTGATCCTGCCCGATTATCATTTACCGAATTTGGCCTCCCGCATCCTATCGTTGTGCCAAAAGAGACTGCCGACCGATTGGCAGGCAGTTTTCGGCCATCCGATTGTGCTGCTGGAGACCTTTGTGGACCCGCAACGGTTCCAGGGAACCATCTACAAAGCGGCCAACTGGATATATGTGGGCAACACAAAGGGCTTTCATCGGACCCGGCAAGGTTACAGCGCTACGGCCCACTCACCGAAAATGGTTTTTGTTAAACCGCTAATCTCCGACGCGCAAGCACTGTTATCCCAGCCTATTCTCCAACCAACTTATCGTACAGGAGGACCCAAAATCATGCTCAGTGCACAACAGATGAAATCCTTGCCCGACTTTTTTAAAGAAATCCCAGACCCGCGCCGTGCCCAGGGACGACGCCATCAACTCTGCACTGTTTTAGCCATCGCTGCTGGCGCAACCCTGTGTGGGATGCGCGGCTACCTGGCCATCTCGGATTGGGCCAAAAGCCTTGGACAAAAGGCCAGGGGGCGTTTCGATTGCCGATACCAAAACAAGCGCTACATCGTACCGAGCCTGTCCATAATCCGTGATGCACTGATCCGTGTGAACCCCGTACATCTCGACCGTGCACTACAGTGCTGGAACCAAGCCTATGGGCAGCACGACGAAAGTCTGGCCATTGATGGGAAAACAATGTGCAATGCCATCGATGATCAAGGCTATCAGACTCACATCATGAGCGCAATCGGTCATCAGACCAAGACCTGCTATACCCAAAAAAAGTAGGCACCCTGCCCGTATTCGACCAACAGATCAAGCGTACCAACGAAATCAAGACCGCCATTCCGCTACTTGATGCCATGGATATTTGTGGCAAAGAAATTACCGCCGATGCCCTTTTGACCCAGCGCAAAATAGCCGACTTCTTGGTCCGAGACCGTAAAGCTCATTACCACTTCACCGTCAAAAACAACCAGCCCGGACTCTTCCAAGACATTGCGTTGTATTTTAAAGACCGGCAGGACCCCGATTTTGTCCATTGCGAGCCGCCTGATCACGGCCGGATCGAAATCCGTAAAATCTGGACTACAACTGAACTCAACGGCTATCTGAACTTTCCTCACGTCGAACAAGCTTTTGTCATCCAACGGGAGTCCACAAATAAAAAAAGCGGTAAATACTCCCGTGAACGACCCTCAACGTGTGCTTGAAACCAATCGCGGTCACTGGAGCATCGAGAACAGCTGTCATTACATTATCGATTGGAACTATGACGAAGACCGCAGCCGCATACGCACTGGTTACGGCCCAGAAAACATCACTCGACTGCGGCGGTTCGCCATTAGCGTCATCAAATCCAAAGGCGTACGCAGCGTCGCGCAAAAAATGCGACAGCTTACGCGCAATGTACGCTTGGTCTTTGACTACTTGCGGATGACTGAAAACTCGTGTGTCTGCAGATTACGGCGTTAGAACAAATTTACCGTGAATCCCCAGGAGCACTACTTGAACAGCCAAAACTTGTAATGGCAAGAAGAATCGTCAGAACCAATACAATACGTTTCATAATTTGTCCTCTTATCGAATTATTGGGGTCGCATCTTAATTATTAAATATTCGTTTCTTGATCCGATTTGTCCTACCCTTGAGTCTGCGGTTGCGTGTTATCTCTTTTCACTGCTGTCCGGTTAAGATTTTCGAAATATGAGTTAACTATATGAATATACATTAAATATAGACGAAATCCAAGGGGATCGATTTGAATTTGCCCTAAGCCTGGTTTCATGGTTCATTCACAGAAAAGGATGCGAAAGGAGTCCCGCTGTGAACCAAGGCCAAACTATTTTCTCCCAGGTGATCGATTTCCTGCCAAAGAAAAAATTTCGTCAATGTGTCAATCGTTATAGCGGTAATCACCGCATACGCTCTTTCACATGCTACAATCAGTTTCTATGCATGGCTTTCGCTCAACTAGCTTACCGTGAAAGCTTACGCGATATCGAGTGTTGTCTGCGGGCCATGCGGGAAAAGCTTTATCATATGGGCATAAGCGGTAAAGTCTCTCGTAGCACCTTAGCTGATGCCAACGAAATTCGAGATTGGCGAATATACAGTGACTTTGCCCAAATTTTGATTCATGAAGCTCGTGGTCTGTATGTCGAAGATGATTTCGGTCTTGAATTGAAAGAAACCGTCTATGCTCTCGACTCATCGACAATCGACCTCTGCCTATCTGTTTTTCCATGGGCTCGATTTCGCAAAACAAAGGCGGCAGTAAAGTTGCATACGCTGCTGGATTTGCGAGGTGATATTCCGACTTTCATTTGGATCACTGACGGTAAGGTTCACGATGTCAATGTTCTCGATCATCTTATTCCGGAACCGGGCGCAATCTATATCATGGACCGCGCCTATTTGGATTTTCATCGGCTGTACCAGATGCATCAAAGCTCAGCTATATTCGTAACTCGTTCGAAAACCAACACAGGGCTTCGCCGGCTATATTCACACAAAGTCGACAAAACTACTGGTGTCAGATGCGATCAAATCGTTGTGCCAACGGGGTTTTACGCAAAAAAAGATTACCCGGACAAACTCCGCCGCATAAAATATTTCGATGCTGAGCAAGGAAGAGTTTTTGTTTTCATTACCAATCAATTCACCTTGCCAGCGTTAACAATCGCCGAGTTATATCGCTACCGGTGGCGCGTGGAAATATTTTTCAAATGGATCAAACAGCATTTGAGAATCAAAAAATTCTTCGGCACATCTGAAAATGCTGTAAAAACTCAAAT
>NBMB01000087.1 GCA_002084765.1 Candidatus Cloacimonetes bacterium 4572_55
GGTTCTGATTCCAATCATTACCACATCCGCGACGAAGCGTTAGATCAATTCATTTTGGATGCCCGCAAGAGTGATGATCAGGGCTATCGCAAAGCTGTTTACAAACAAGCTCTTGATCGGATCATTGACTGGGCGGTCGAAATTCCGACCTACCAACGCAAGAACGTTATCATTTTTAGCACCGAACGTGTTAACATTGATACCCTTACTCCTGATATTACAACTTTCTGGGGCTGGTTGAGCGATATTGAATTGGTAGAGATGCGGTAATAGCCGTTAGTTTTTTCAGTGATATACTAAGAATTGTGAGCCCGCCTTTGGGTGGGCTCACATTTTTATGTAGTTATCCAGATAAGGCTCTTTCGGAATTCACGGGGCAGATGTCATTGCGAACCTTCGTTTTCGCTGTACGAGTCCATTGGCAGGAGGCGCGGCAATTCCCCCCAGATAGCAGGGGAGGCTGCCACGTCACAAAAGACGTTCCTCGCCGCGATATAGTTGACTTACTTTGTTAAGTGCAACCCCGCTATTTCCTGAAGAACCCCAGATAATTTATTAGCAAACAGAGTTGGATATTGATATGCGTAATTTTATTATAAGGCGTCTCTTACTTGGCCTTTTCATCACTTTCTTTGGTGCCATGGTAGTGTATGCTGTTATTCGCAGTCTTCCCACATCTTATGTGGAAGCGATCGCAAGACAGCGAGCTACTAACCCATTAAGCACCAAAACCTATCAGGAGTGGCTGGATCAACTCAATGCCGTTTACAAGCTAGATATTGGCATTATTCCCGGCTTTTTCGGCTGGGTTGGTAATGCTGTGAAGGGAGATTTTGGCGAATCATGGCATTATGGTATTCCAGTAACTGAAAAGTTCAACCAGGTAATCTGGTATTCCGTTATCATTAACATCATTACGTTTTTTGTTCAGATATTTATTTCAATCCCACTAGGTAATCTGGCCGCTACCAAACAATACAGTAAAACAGATTACGCCATCACCGTTTTTGCGCTGATGGGTATTTCATTGCCAACATTTTTCCTCGCAACGATACTGAAGTATGTTTTTGCCATCAAGCTTGGTTGGTTTGACTTATATGGGTTGACCGGTAGATTTTTTAATTCCATGACCCCGTTTGAACAAGTGATGGATATTGGATATCATATGATTTTACCGGTTGTCACGTTGATGATGCTCTCAGTCGGAGGGCTTATGCGCTATAACCGAACCAATATGTTGGAAGTGCTTAATTCTGATTATATTCGTACAGCGCGAGCAAAAGGACTATCTGAAAAAGTTGTTATTAATAAACATGCTTTTCGCAACACGCTGATACCCCTTGTTTCGTATATGAGCTATTTGCTTCCATCAATGTTAGGCGGCTCGCTGATTACAGAAACTCTTTTTCAAATACCGGGCATTGGCTATATTTCTTATCAAGCCATTATCCGCGGCGATATACCTTTTGCCATGTTCTATACTACATTCCTCATCCTCCTTACACAAGTTAGTCTCATTGTCGCAGACATTATGTACGCAGTTGTAGACCCGCGTGTAAGAGCAAACTGACGAGGTTTTCTATGCCAGACAAAGATATAAATCAAAACACTACGCAAGAAGATATTTACAAGGTTGACCATGCAGAAGAAATGCATCTTGACGATGCGAGGCGTGTTAAAGTCCTTTCGCCAGGGATGCTCGTATTTAAACGCTTCATCCGCAATAAATTAGCGGTTGTTGGTTTCGTTATTCTTTTGTTCATGTTCACTTTTTCGTTTTTGGGGCCATTCTTTTCACCTTTTGGGCAGACAGAGGTCTTTAAAGGTGTGGGAACTATGTCCAAGGATTATGCGGGAGCTACCTATAACGAAGAATTACGCTACACAATTGCCGATGGTGCGGAGTTTGGAAGTTCCCAGCGCACCCAATTCTTGTTGGCACTTGGCGAAAATAATGAAACTTTTACTTGCGATGATCAGACTTATTACTATGTCAACATCGATGATAATACCTATCGCATCATGCAACTTGAACCAGTCGCAGAGGTAATTCTTAAAGGTTTTAACTCCCTTACTGACGATGTCGTGCCAGACGAACTCATAACAGCATACAAAACCGCAGAAGAGAAAGGTGTAAATAGTTTTGAGCTAGATGGAATTTTCTATCGTATTACCAAGAAAAACAAAGCGTCTATAATCTCTATTGAAATTGATGTTGCTCTCGCAACGCTGGATGTATATGATGCCTATAACGAATCAGACAAGCTTATGGTTTCATCATTTGACTTTCGGCTTGCTAGTAGTCTCGCCCTAGCGCAAAATAGCGAGACCTTTACCGTAGGAAATCAAACCTATTCGATTCGCAATGGTGAGGGCCAAGTCACAATATTAGATAGTGCAGGAAATGAATATGCTGAAATCTCAGCAATCATTGTGAATCCGCTCGACCAATCGGTTTTTCTCACTGTTGGATATAAATCAACTATTCGCCAAATGATTATTAATCGTCAATCGAGATTCTCTTATACGCATGAAAATGGAGAAACGATTGAGTATACTATCGCTCGCGTTAATAAAACTTATAACATAAAAAAAGAAACGCCCATAGAGATGATCCGCTTGTTCGAAAATCCTTCAGCTGAACACCCTCTTGGTCTTGACAATAACGGCATGGATGTAATGACGCGCCTCATGCATGGAGGGCGGGTTTCGCTTCTGGTTGGTTTTATAGTCATTTTCATTGAGGTCTTCATCGGCATTATTGTTGGAGGTGTCTCAGGGTACTTTGGCGGCTGGGTGGACACAGCGCTGATGCGCTTCATTGATTTGTTTAATAGCATTCCGTTTATTCCAATGGTTCTTATCTTTGGCTCTGTCATGGACACCTTAGAAGTTAAACCAATGACGAGGATATTCTTATTAATGATGATACTCGGCTTGCTAGGATGGACAAGCGTGGGGCGTGTCGTCCGTGGTCAAATCCTCTCGCTTCGTGAACAAGACTTCATGGTTGCGACAGAAGCGACAGGAATTCGCACCAGCCGCAGGATTTTCAAGCATCTAATCCCAAATGTCATGCCGATATTGATTGTACAAGCGACAGCAGGCCTCGGCGGAATTATCATAACGGAAGCGACTTTGGGTTTTCTGGGACTTGGTGTCAAATACCCGCTAGCCTCATGGGGAAGTATCATCAATGTGGCTTCGGACGCATTCATCATGACTAGTTATTGGTTTATGTGGATACCGGCAGGAATGTTAATCCTCTTAACCGTGCTCGGCTTTAACTTCGTTGGTGATGGGCTTAGAGACGCATATGACCCGAAGATGAAAAGGTAGGCAATTACGATGAAAGGAAGAAAAAGATCCATTTTTGAAAGGATCAATGGACAAACCAAACCTAAGGACAATCAGCACATTTCCGCACGTGAATTGGCAAAAATTTCACGCGAAAATCGTCGTATCACTGATAAAATTGAACGACAGCGCAACCGAAAAAATGTTCCTGAAAGTGAGTACTTGACTTCGATGAAAAACCCTGAAAATGTTGTGGAATTTGATAATCTCCATACATATTTTTTCACCGATATCGGCACGGTCAAGGCGGTTGACGGAGTATCCTTTGAAATACCTAAAGGTAAAACCGTTGGCGTGGTTGGAGAGTCAGGCTGCGGCAAATCTGTCACGGCTCTTTCGCTGATGCAACTTGTACAACGGCCGCAAGGACAGATTGTTGAAGGTGCCATTAGGTTTGATTCCGGAGAAAAAATTTACGACATAGCCAAAACGCCCTCAAAGGTAATGGAATCCATTCGCGGCAGCAAAATATCAATGATATTCCAGGAACCGAATACGAGTTTGAACCCGGTCTTTACTGCAGGCGAACAGACCGATGAGGTGATTGAACTTCATAACCCGGAAATGACCAAGGAACAGGTTAAAGAACTATCACTTAATATGATTGACCTCGTGGGGATTGCTAATAGCGCGGGGGTTTACAATATGTATCCCCATGAACTATCGGGTGGCATGCGGCAGCGCATTATGATTGCCATGGCACTTGCCTGCAATCCCAAGCTTATCATCGCAGATGAACCGACTACCGCGCTTGATGTGACGATTCAAGCCCAAATACTCGACTTGCTTAGAAACCTCAAAGACAAAATTAATTCCAGTATCATGCTTATTACACATGATCTTGGGGTCATTGCCGAAATGGCAGATTATGTTGTCGTCATGTATGCGGGACGTGTTGTTGAAAAAGGCACCGCAATTGAAGTGTTCAAAAATCCACAACACCCGTATACTGTAGGTCTAATGGCTTCCAAGCCGGTTATAAATCGTTCTGTTGAACGACTTTACACCATTCCTGGTAACGTTCCAAATCCCATCAATATGCCAAATTACTGCTATTTTAGGGATCGCTGTGAACAACGCATACCAGCATGTGATGGCGAGTATCCCCCAGAAGCACACATTACTCAAACGCATATGGCGACTTGTTATCGCTGCGTTACTGACCAAGCACAGGTCTAATTTCAGGTTAAATTATGGAAGAAAAAAGTCACGAAACAGATGTTCAAAAGAATTATCCTATGCTAATGGTAACTGACCTTAAGCAGTATTTTCCCATCAGAGCGGGTCTGATGCAGCGTGTTGTTGGGAACGTTAAGGCAGTTGATGGCGTCAGTTTTACAATTAACCAAGGCAAAACAATGGGGCTTGTTGGAGAATCTGGTTGTGGTAAAACAACAGTTGGGAAGACAATTTTACGCTTAAACGAAAAGACAGATGGCGAGGTACTATTCTTCGGAGTCGATATCCACAAGCTTTCCCACAAAGAAATGCGCCTTGTTCGCCCCAGATACCAGATGATTTTCCAAGACCCCTTTTCGAGTCTTTCACCACGACTTCCGGTCAGCGAGATTATCGGCGAGGCAGTTAAAGAACACCATATCGTACCGGACAATGAATATAACGACTACCTAGATAGCATCATGAAATCCTGCGGATTGGAACCATACCATAAGGATCGCTACCCGCATGAATTTTCTGGTGGGCAGCGCCAGCGCATCTGTATTGCAAGAGCGCTTGCTCTCAATCCTTCGTTCATCGTTTGCGATGAACCAGTGTCAGCGCTGGATGTTTCGATTCAAGCCCAAATTATCAACCTCCTCAAGGATCTGCAGGAAAAGTACAAGCTAGCATATCTTTTCATTTCACACGATCTCTCGGTGGTAGAACATATTTCCGATGAAGTGGGCGTTATGTACCTAGGCAGTTTGGTTGAAACCGGAAGCAAGGCTTCTATTTTCAAAAAACCATTGCATCCATACACGCAGGCACTCCTAAGTGCCGCCCCAGTTCCCGATCCCACATTCGAGAGGAAGCGTATTATCCTCGAGGGCAGCATTCCTTCTCCTGCTAATCCCCCAGCAGGCTGCAAATTCCATACGCGATGTAAGGAATGTATGGAAATATGCAAAACGGTCGCCCCGCAAGCTAGAGAAGTTGAACCAGGGCATGTGGTCACCTGCCATCTTTATAATTAAATTTTGGACTTTCAGACGATGAAACGTAAACCATTTCAAGTTGAAGATGACGGCAGAGTCATTTGCGACATGAACGTAGACGGCACACCATGGTATAACAAGAATCTCCGTCAGGAGAGAGTTATACCGCGTAAGAGCGTCAAGAACCAACAGATGACGCGGGCCGAGTCTTGGCGATACGTTTGGTATTCGACACTTGCCGTGCTGTTAGTTGGATCGGTATTTGCTGCAACTTGGGTGTTATTTATCTTGTTTTGCACGAAAATCTGGTTCCGATAAAATTGCCTTGAATCGTTTCATTACCTTGTAAACAAAAACACAAAAAAGCCCTGGGACTATCTAAAAGTTTCAGGGCTTTCGTTTTTCCAAGCCTTCACGACACCCATTCCCCCCGAAACAACATAAACATATCCCGTCCCGCAGATAGAGAAAACTTAACGCAGAGTCGCAGGGTTGCAAGTGCAAACCCCCTCGCGTCATTCTCTTCTCTCTCTGGGAGAAGTCGCGTCTGATGACCGTGGAGTGAGGGGCGCGGACTTCGTGGGGGAGTTGCAGAAGGTACGTGTTCCAGCGATTCCCGAAAGTGGTGGCGACCAGTTCCACGCTTAGGCGCATGCCATCGGCCTGACGGGGTTCATCAAGAATAGCGTAAATGGTTTAGCAGTCCAAGAGCGGGTGCCCGGTGTGTTGGTCAAAATGTTAGCGGGGTTGCACTTCAACAAAGTGACCTAACTATGTCGCGGCGAGGAACGTTTTTTGTGACGTGGCAGTTTCCCCAACTATCTGGAGGATTGCCGCACCTCCTGCCAACGGCACGCACAGCGAAAACGGAGGTTCGCAATGACATCTACCCCGTGAATTCCGAAAGAGCCTATATTTATTGCCCCTATATTTATTGCCGGAGCTGTACAAATGAGGGTGTTTTTTGTTTTTATACATTCTGTTTTGCCGCAGTTCCACTCATTTTGTTAAAAGACCAAGCTTAAGTAACCATCAGGATTGCGGCCACAGTGCTAAAAGAGTAGAATATCAACATTGTATGAAATTATCCAAAATATAGTGATATTTGTTGGGTTACTCCAAACATTGTGGGGGTATGATTAATGCAGATGATTAATTTCTTAGCGATATGATCAATATCAAGGGAGAATGTTTCATGGGAAAACGGCTAGAAAAAAAGATTGAAAACCTCGATAATTTGACTCATCTCTTGCTAACGCACCCTAAAGGGTTGCGAAAAGCGGAAATTGCCCGCCGCCTTGACGTTCACCGCACAACGGCCGCGGAATATATTGATGATTTATCGCTTATGGGAATCCCAGTTTACGAACCATCTCCGGGCCATTTTTCTATCAACAGAGATCGCTACGAAATAAAGCTATCCCTCACCATGCACGAAAGTTTAGCCATTCACTTGGCTGCCCGGCTGCTCACGACCAGAACAGATAAATACAATCCTCATGCGGCGAGCACACTTCGCAAATTGGGGTTTGCGCTTGAAACATTAGCGCCTCTAATTAGCAGCCATGTTGCGTTGTCGGCAGAGGTTCTCGATAGCGAAAGGCGAAGGCGAGATCCTGTTTTTCTTCAGGCTTTAGAAACATTAACTCAGGCCTGGGCATTGGGGAGGAAAGTTCATTTGACTCACGAGATGCCCAATGGAGAAGTTTTCGACTATGATTTTGCCCCTTATTTCATTGAACCTTACGCTGTGGGACGAACTACTCATGTAATTGGCTGGCGCGAACTGCCAGGAGCAATACGCACTTTTAAGATTGAGCGGATACGTACTATTAAATTACTAGACGAAGAATACGTTATTCCCGATAGTTTTGATCCACGTGAACAATTGCAAAGCGCATGGGGAATTTGGTTCACCGAGGGTGAGCCGGTAACGGTGAAGTTGAAGTTCAGCCGCAAAGTGTCCAAGCGCGTGCAGGAAACTCAATGGCATCATACCCAAGAAATTCAAGAATTAGACGATGGGACATTGATTTGGGAAGCACAGGTGGCCGAGCCGCGCGAAATGCTCCCCTGGATTCGCGGTTGGGGCGCGGATTGTGAGGTGTTGGAGCCGAAGGGGTTGCGAAAAGCGTTGGTGCGGGAGGCGGGGAGGTTGGCGGAGGTGTATGGAGTGAAAGAAATGGAGAAACCTTTAGTAGCGCATGTTCGTGAAAAAGACAGTAAAATTCAGACACTTGAAGAACATCTTAGTGGAGTGTCTGAACTCGCAGGGAAATTTGCTAACAAAATTGGGTTAAAAGAAAGTGGAGAGGTTTTGGGATTATTGCACGATTTAGGAAAAGCTAGTCAGGAATTTCAAAAGTATATTG
>NBMB01000015.1 GCA_002084765.1 Candidatus Cloacimonetes bacterium 4572_55
GATTTCATCGACCAGGATCAGATTTTTTGGCAGGCAATATTCTTCCAAAAGGGTGGCAAACGCGCGGCGTATCGAGCTTTCGTTCCGCGTCCCGCCGAATCTTTTGAATTGATCCAATCTCTTGTAATATCTATTAACATCTTGTTTTGACATATATATATAACCTCTTATTTACCAATAAGTTACAAATTAAGTATGAACAATATTTCGCATATTTTCTATGGGATCAATATGCGCACATCGTTTGCTTTTTTGTGCAATTCTCGTTGAAGTTCCGCTGTCAGATTTTCCACCATCTTGTCCAAATCGGATCGGCTATTCATCACAGCGGTGCGGATTTCGTCTTCAAGTTCGGCTCGAATTCCCCGGTCTTTGATTTTATTTTCGATCGCATGTTTCGAGACAACCGTCTGTCGGACAGCCCGAGGCAGGTCTGCTCGGCGGATAAATTTTTCTGTGCGTCCAGCGAGGAATCCTCCGAAGGGCAGTGCCACAATCAACCCGACCAGCCAGCCCACAGGACCGCTATACACCAAAGCAATCCCGCTCCCCCCCAATACAGAGGCGATAGCGATTGATACGATAATGCCGACAATGATCCCCGCGGACTCGACGAAATCAAGGCTCCCGACTTTCATACCCACTTTGAAGTCTTCAAATTTCAGAGTAGGGTTGATATGCAAAGATCCAGCTTCCAAGAAATATTTGCGGCAGATTTGGTCGGTTCTGCCCGTAATTTCCCGCAGGATCGGCTTAAACCAGACCTTGCATGCGTCAAAAATCGCCCGCATCCCCTGCTCGCTCTTTATCCACTGCTTGACCAGGGTCTCTACATGCGAGTCCAAGTCTTCCAAAGCTCGCACCCTCTGCTCCATCCAATCGATAATGCCCTGCTTAAGAGCAAAATTGAGGATATTCTCCGCCAACACCGTCACCAGTCGATCCAACAAATGCGTCTCATATTCGCTGACAATCGCGGGGATTTCCTCCTGGCAAAATCGATCAACAGCGTCCATAAATTCGGTTGTGCGCAAGTCCCAGCGTCCCACATAAGCCAGCCCTTTCGCAATAGCATAAGCTGGCTCGTCGTCAACCGTAATCCGGATATTTTTTTCTGGGAAAATTTTTCTGGCGATACGGATGATAAAATCCATCCGAGACGCCCCCCCTGTGAAGAGGATTACGCTCGGCGCGTCACCCTCTTTTTCCAGCTTCTGCCGCGTCCATTCCAAGAGCTGGGAGAACTGTTTTTCCCAACTCCGATTCCCCAACTCACGCAGCGGCTTGCTCAATATTTTGCGAATCACCGCGCGACTCGCGACAGCTCGGAAGGTGAACACATACTGAAAATCGATAGGGATAATGACCTTAAGGTCTGGGTCCTCACGCATATCCGGAGGATGACGAAAAAATTTTTCCTTTGCTTCCCGACATGCCAGCAGTGCTTTCGCCTTCAGGTCAGCGCGTTTCTCGAACAACTTGATAAGCTCGTCCCGATCCGAATTGAGCGGCGAGGATAAGGAATGCCACAATATGCCGTAGTCGATAACCGACGCGCCAAGTGGGATGCCAAAATCATACGGGGTAATGGAAGACGTGCCTTTCACTCGTGTGATATCGGTCGTGGAAGAGCCGAGATCGATCACAAGCACAGTCGCCTTCAGCTCGTTTATCGTCACGGCTCCGCCCTCTCGCGCCTGCATAAACGCTGCGCGAGATTCTGGGATCACCTTGAGCGGCAGGGTATTGTCAAAAGAAAGCAGGTGCTGATATTCTTTTAACAGTGTGTGATCCTGATAAGACATGTTTTTCCATGCGGAGGGACAGCCAACTGCAAGATAGGTCTCGCCGTTTCCTCGCACCTGGTGGGTATGAACCAGATGTTTATAACAGGTTTGAAAAAAAGCTCGGATACTGCGCCGCGCCTGGGGATCGTTCAGCGCGGAGGTCTTAAAGCAGACGTCCAGATTCTCCACACCCTCAAGCGTTGTCGCCATCTCTCCGATCATAATTGATTCGGTTTTCGGATGACGTCCAATCGCGGTCACCTGCGATTTTTTCCCGAAAATTTCCAGCATCTTTGGCTCGACATTTTCCCGCATATTCGCTTTGGCGACCGCGGTCTCTCCGTGACCCAAGTCAAATCCGATAACTTCGACAATATTGCTTTGCATATTCACTATTTACAACTCCCGATTCAACGATTTATGGTTCAATCACTTTTCCCGGCAATATCAGTTCGTCGTTACGGGTCAACGCGGGAATTTGTGTCCATAGCTTTTTCAGATTGGGATCGATACTTTTTTCAAACTCGAACCATTCCCCGGGAGTCCGCGGGTCGTTTGGACGATATTTCACCAGACGAAAGGAGAGCGTCCAGAGAGTCTGCTCTAATTCCTCCAGCCGAGATCGATAAATCTCAGGATTTTCCGTTTCTCGGGAGCTGATGAGTTTCTGGATGCAAGCAAGCATCTCCTGATCCGCAGGCGGGGGCAACGGTGGGGCTGGGGGTGGAATCTCCGCCACAGCCTGGTCTGTTGCCTCAAGCGATTTGGTGAAAAAATTAAATAGGAGTTTCAAGTCGATTTTAATCTGAATATTCGCCTTTGCTTGGTATGGGTTTTGAGAAAAAGCCTTTCGATCCAATTTAAAAAAACGATAAATCTCCAAACCCAGCACGCCCGCTGTCTGCGCAAAAACGACTGCGGCTGTCAGACTGGATGTCACGCTGAATAGCGATGCCATAAATATCCCGAAAATCAATACGGCTTGCGCCTGCTTCACGCTGAATCCGAACAGTGATAGCGTTTTTTCATCAGAAGCCACAGGCATAGCCGGCATGGTAAATTCGATATTGTTGATAACTGTCACCGAGGCAAACGCCTGCTTCAACGCTTCCAACATCGGCAACGCCACTCGCGCCTGGGGCAGCGTCAGGTCGCCTTTATACTTTTCTTTCAATTCCTGGATATAGTCGTACAACGCCTCGCCAACCTGGTCAGGAGAATCGATCAAAGCAATGCGCCGCTCCAATTGGGGGCGGTCTTCTTTATAGATCGCCATCAATGTTTTCATCGGTAATATACCCCGAATTTAAGATTTCAAATTAGTATATGATATTTAAACTTTCCGTTACGACGGAGACCCCCCACAACGAGGTAAAACGCGTAAGGCAGAGGGCTATTCTGCCGCTTGACAAAAATTTGCAGATCAGCAACGCCACTGCGTCTCGCTCTGCTTAAGATTAATTTCGCCGACGCTGAAAGATTTTTTCCACTTTTTTAATCATAAAGCGTTCGGTTCCAGCCGGCACCTTGATTACTGCGACGTCGCCGCGCTCTTTTATCATCATTTGTTGAGCGATCGGGGTTTTATAAGAGATGATACTTTTTTTAATATCGCCGTCCCCCTCTCCCAAAATATTATAAACAACCTCTTCCGCTGTCGCTAAATTAAACAACGTCACTCGCGTTCCCACACTGACCGATTTACCGGAAATCTGCAGATCCTCGATCAAACTCGAGACCCCGAGCATACCGGTCAACTCCTCCATTCGGAGGGCGTATTGACGCTGTTTGGCTTTCGCTGCCTCATATTCAGCGTTTTCCCGGAGATCGCCATGCGCCATAGCCGTACCGATTTCCTTCGCTACCGTTGTGCGCAGTTCCAATTGCAATTTTTCCAGCTCTTGCATCAGGTTATTATAACTATTTTTGGTCATATAAACGACCTTCGCCATAGTCGCCTCCTATTTTTGGTCTATTCCAAATTACGCCGCTGTTCAAAGATACGGCGCGTGTTTATTGTAAAGTAATATTTTAATTTCTATAAAAATTCCTACTTAGAAAGCTTGTCCAAAGCTAATAAAAAAGCCTTTATGATTCCAGCGTTCCTCCCATGTTTCCTCCTCCATGGGGAGACCCAGATCGATTCGCAACGGTCCGACTGGCGTCAAATATCGAAATCCCATGCCCAAACTGAGTTTTCCATCTGAGGTTTCGGGATCGTTTCTTAAGGAAAAGTTACTCTGATCAGATCGGTCGATCTCGCCGTCGGTGAACCATAATTTTCCGTAATCGGCAAAAAACACAACCTGAAAATAGGTCAGAAAGGAGACGCGGATTTCTCCAGTAGTCGCCAGCAAAGCGTTGCCGCTGAGAGAGCCTCGATGATTCATAGAACCCAGGCTGAGTTCGCCATATCCTCGGTTTGTCGTGCTTCCGCCGTATGTGAATTGATCATTTTTTTCGATCAGATAGGACGAGCCGTAGGAGATGGCTTTCCCCCCCTGCGCTCTTATGGAAAAAACGACCCATTTGTAACGGCGATGACTCGAACTGTCAAAATTCAGCTTGAGAAAATTATTATCTCCGTATAAGATCGAGCCACCGATTTTTGCGGAAAGAAAGAGAAAATATCCCCGAGTCGGATTAAATACATCATTTCTGGTATCGCGAGAGATAGACGCAGAAAAGCTGTTGGTGACTGTCCGTCCCTCCTGAATTGGGTCCTCGTAAGGGTCAGAGGGATTATTCACGTCGGACTTGTCTACTACGTCAAAATAGGAATCCATCCGCGCGGTGACCTGGAAAGAGAGCTGATTATATCTGGAGATCGGTCGTCCGGTCGCCAATCTAATCGTATATGTCTCAAGCTGATAGGAGATATCTTCTTTCGTTTTCTCCAGGTCATCTTCATATTGATATGCAAGATTTAATCCGCTTGTCCACGAAATTCCGAATAGGCGCGGGTCTACATATTCGGTCTCCAACCGGCGGGTCAGTCGATATGTATCTGATTTATTTATAATATCAGTTTTTGTTAATTTAGAGATAATTTTAAACTTTTGAGCATTATTAAAAATATTGTTATGGCCATATTCGCCTGAAATTCTCCCGCCGTCCTGAGTGCCGTATCCCACGCCGCCGCCGATCCATTTCAGCTTCTCCTCAACCACTTGGATATCAATATCCACTTGGGACAGACTCTCCTCAAACCCGTTGATCACAAAACGGGCGTCTCGAAATAGACTTGTGCTGTACAGGCGTTGCTGATCCTCCTGAATTCGGATCAAGCTAAAGACATCTCCGGGCTTGCTCCTCACCTCTCGATCGATAATTTTTTGGCGCACCTTTTCATTTCCGGTGATCTTGATGGATTTGATTGTGACCCGATTTCCTTCTGTGATCAAAATCACCGCGTCCGCTGTCGATTGATCTGCAGAAAAATAGGCACTGTCGCTCACAATCGCGTATGCAAAACCTAAGTTGGCATACGTGTTCGCCAGGAGTTGCCGTTGCTGATTGATCAATATCCGGTTAAAGGGATCCCCGGACTGAAAACCCAAAGTCTCCGAGATGGTCAGGCTGTCCAGAGCCGCTGTGGAAAAATCCTGATCTAATAGGCGAATCCGAATATCTCGGAATCGGGTCTGCTCGCCCTCGTTAAGCGTGACGATCAGATGTCGCTTGCCGTCGTCGGTCAAATCATCTTCGCTCTCGACTTTTTTGATATGCAAATAACCGTGTTGGCGATAGAGATCAAAAATGACTTCCAGATCGGAGCGGAAATTGTGTTCGTTATACTCTTCTATCCGCTTGATGCGCAACATACTATTCAGGCGCTTATTAGAAAAAACTTCTACCCCCTCAAAAATCACCTTGTCGATAGTCAATTTTGCGTGCCCGAATTTCGGATGCACCCCAAGGATCAGAAAGATTACAATCAATAAAAAAGATATTCTGGTTCGATTCATGATACCAGCCAGGGATATATTGGATTATCCGAGATTCGATATTTAATCAACTCAGGGGGGTCAATAAATTGGTCGCTGATGGTAAATGTTTTTTGAATTTGCGAGACCAACTTGTCAGTGTCCGCTTGAGAAGCCGCGTGGATCGTGAGCAGGATATGGTCATGTTCGACGCGATCACCGATTTTTTTATGCAAAACAAAGCCCACGGTCGGATCAATCTCCGAGTCGATATGACGACGCCCCGCGCCCAACTTGACGCTCATTAACCCCAGATCGAGCGTATCGATCCGTTGTAAAAATCCACGGCGGGTAGATCGAACATCCATTTTGACAGGGGCTGTTGGAAGCCGATCTGGTTCTTCCATAAATATCCGTTTGCCGCCTTGCGCCTCTATGGTTTCAATGAATTTCAGATAGCCGGCTCGATTGCTTATCAGCTCTTGAATCCGCTCGCGTCCCTTTTCCAGCGAATCGACCTTTCCTGCCAACAGGAGCGTCTCAGCTCCCAACTGCTCTGTCAGCCGGGTCAAATCTTTGGGTCCTTGCCCCTGCAGAGTTGCCAGTGCTTCTTTGACCTCCAGAATATTACCGATCGTAAGACCTAACGGCTGGCTCATATCGGTGATATAGGCTGTCGCGGATTTGCCGAATCGCCGAGCGTTTTCAGTCAGCATATTTGCCAATTTTACAGCTTGTGTCTCCTCTGCCATAAACGCCCCATTCCCAATTTTGACGTCAAAGACAAATCCGTCCGCGCCCTCTGCCATTTTTTTGCTGAGGATGCTCGATGTGATGAGTGGGAGCGATTCTATGGTAGCGGTAACGTCTCGCAACGCATACAGCTTTTTGTCAGCGGGAGCGATCCGGTCTGATTGGCCCACGATCACCAAATTGTGTTGCTGAAGCTGTTTTTTGAACTCCGGAATAGAGAGATTCGCTCGATAGCCCGGGATCGACTCCAATTTATCGATTGTCCCGCCGGTATGCCCCAAGCCGCGACCTGAGATCATTGGCGTCGGGACCCCAGCCGTCGCGACCAGCGGAGCCAGAATCAACGATATTTTATCGCCGACGCCGCCCGTGCTGTGCTTGTCAATTTTTTTATCAGGGATCAAGGAAAGGTCGATCACATCGCCGGACTTCATCATCAATTCGATGAGAGTATGCAACTCACGGGGTGTGAGACCGCGAAAATAGACTGCCATCAAAAAAGCTGCGGCTTGGTAATCAGGCAGGGATCCGTCGACAAAGCCGCTGATCAGATATTCCATCTCATTATCGAACAACTCGGCTCCGTCCCTCTTTTTTTTGATCAATTGATACGCGTTCATTGGAATGATTCCCCCTCGGTCAAGTCTGCTAATAGCCGGTCGGCAGTCTCGGCAAATTCGGTGTCGGACGCCAATCGGATCACTCTATCTAAGTAAAAAATCGCCCAATCCACATCTCCCCGAATGCCGTAGCATATCCCCAGCATCAGCAAAAGTCGGGGGTGATTGGGATCAAGTCGCTGCGCCCGCCGCAGATTTTCGGTTGCCCGATCTACTTGTCCCTCCTGAAGATGGGCGTAAGCCGCGTTGATATACGATCCCAAAAAACGCGGATCATGGTCGCGCGCAGTCTCAAACATACGAGCCGCGTCGCGATACTGTCGAGATTTCAAAAAATCCATGCCCCGATTGTAAGAAAAAAGTGCCTGAGAATGATCCGGCTGCCTCTCTTTTCCCCAAGCTTCATCGTTCAAAAATAACTGGGGAAGGGGTGTTTGAGTCGGATAGTGAGTCCGGTTTGAATCGTCAAAAAATGAAACGACTATCCAAAAATAAGAAAATAGTCCGAAGACAAATAGCCCCCCGATTATCAAGTATTTCTCGCCGTCGAACACCGCGGGATTTTGGCTGACTTTCCTCGATTTTGGTTTACGCTTATTTTTGAGGGACGAAACCGCGCGCAAATGATCGGCCAACTGCTGTTCCGCCAACTCCAAATAAGGTTGAAGATTCGCATCTCCGGAATTCTGGTTAATCTTTTCTTCTAACATATTTATATAATTGAAATGTGCTCAATAAATATTTGGTATAAACGACGCTTCATTTAAACTCTTCATATTACTTCCGGATTGACAAAAAACAAACAGCCCACCTTTTACTGCGATATCGATTGCATCCTGGGGAACAATAAACCCGGCAATTGCGCCATACAACTTATGGTCTTTATATTCAGGAAACAACTCCTTGAATTTTGGCAACTTTTCATCGACAAAAAGCTGAGCGTCTCTGGGGTGAAATTTATGCTTTACCTCAATGACAGCAACGCATTCCCGGCTATAAAGCACAATATCATATTGACCTCTCCTGACCCGAATATTATGCACTGCCTCGTCAAAAGCGACTCCGTTGAGAGAGGGGGTTTCTTTGAAGCCATGATAAAAGAAAATCTCGGTGGATTCGCCGATATTAGTGCCAAGACCGCCTAACTTATTGATCTTCTCATCGGTTCTTTTCATCTGGAGGCCTGTCTCTTTTTGCAGCCGGGCAACTTCCTTTATTTCAAGACTCGTTTCTTTTTGCATACGATCCGTTTCTTTTTGCCTCCGAGCGACTTCCTTCATTTCTTTTTCCAATATACTTCTGGTTTTGTCGCATGATACGGACAATGAAGCTACCAAATCTCTCAATTCTTGATCTGTCATATACTTACCATCCAGGTTTTCCGTGTTATTCGGCATTATGAAATACCAAAATTTACTATTTTATTTATTTTTTAACATCTGTAATTATTTATTTACAATTGATTAGAATATTTTTCAGAAATCTACCGGTATAGCTTTTTTCGGAAGCGGCGACTATCTCCGGTGCTCCCTCAGCGACGATTTCCCCGCCCTGGTCTCCGCCTTCGGGACCGAGATCGATAATCCAGTCAGCCGTTTTGATCACATCCATATTATGCTCGATCACGATCACCGTATTTCCTTTTTCCACCAACCCATGCAGCACTTTTAGCAGCAGCCTCACGTCGTCAAAATGGAGTCCCGTGGTCGGCTCATCCAGAATATATACCGTTTTGCCCGTGCCTCTTTTAGAAAGCTCTGTCGCCAGTTTAACCCGTTGCGCCTCTCCTCCGGAAAGCGTGGTGGAGGACTGTCCCAGATGGATATATCCCAGCCCCACATTATACAGAGTCGAGAGCTTCTTCCGAATTTTCGGCAAGCTCCGGAAGAAATCGAGTGCCTCCTCGACGGTCATATTCAGAACGTCGGAGATGGTTTTTCCTTTATATTTGACCTCCAGCGTCTCACGATTATAACGCTTGCTCCCGCAGATTTCGCAGGGCACATAGACATCCGGCAAAAAGTGCATCTCGATCTTGATGATACCGTCTCCCTGACAGGACTCGCACCGACCCCCCTTCACATTAAAGCTGAATCGACCCGGCTTATAACCACGGATTTTTGCGTCCGGCAACTGAGAAAAGGTCTCCCGAATCGGGGTAAAAAGTCCGGTATAGGTCGCTGGATTGGAGCGAGGCGTACGACCGATCGGCGATTGATCGATGTCAATCACCTTGTCAATATGTTCCAACCCTTTGATATTTTCGTGCTTACCCGGCAGATTTCTGCTTCTGTAAAAATGACGCGCCAACTTTTTGTAGAGAATTTCATTGACCAGAGTGCTTTTCCCGGAACCGGAAACGCCGGTCACGCAGGTAAACGTTCCGATAGGAATTTTCACGTCGATATTCCGCAAATTATTCTGAGCTGCTTCTATGATAACGAGGTGCGCTTTATCTGTAGGTCTGCGCTCCAACGGGGTCTTGATTTTCATTTTTCCGGATAGATATTGCCCAGTCAGGGACTCCTCTGTCTGCTTGATGGCCTCAGGAGAACCCTCGGCAGTCACCCTGCCGCCGTGGATGCCGGCTCGAGGTCCGAGATCAAGCACATAATCTGCGGCTTGGATCGTCTCCTGATCATGCTCCACCACGATCACAGTATTGCCGATGTCCCGCAAACGTCTGAGAGTATCGAGCAAGCGGGCGTTGTCCCGTTGATGCAAACCGATGCTCGGCTCGTCAAGGATATACAGCACCCCGACAAGACTGGAACCGATCTGCGTAGCAAGACGAATCCGTTGCGCCTCCCCGCCGGAGAGTGTCGCAGCCATCCGATCCAGCGTGAGATAATCCAGCCCTACATTGACCATAAAATTCAAGCGCGCCTGAATTTCTTTGGAAACCTGCCGCGCAATTTGTCGCTGTCGCTCTGAGAGTTCGAGATTGCCAAAAAATCGTGCGGCTTCTTTTATAGAAAGCCGTGTCGCTTCATCGATATTTTTTCCGTTGATCCGCACAGAGAGACTCTCGGGTCGCAACCTGGCACCCTTGCAAGAGGGGCAGGGACGCACGCTCATAAAACTCTCGATCCAATTCCGAATAGCGCTGGATTCAGTCTGACGATACCTCCGTCGGAGATTGGGTATCACGCCCTCGAACTCGGATCGATATGTGAAGTTGCCTTCATACTTCTCGCTGCCATGCTCATGCTGAAACTCCAATTTTTCTTTGGACCCATACAAAAGTATTTTTTGTATACGGGGCGTCAATTTTTGCCAGGGCATGTCAAAACTAAATCCGTAATGTTTTGCAACTGTGATGAATTGGGTCGCATACCATGTGCCTCTCGGTTGACTGCCAACTGGAACCAGGCACCCCTGTCGAATGGTTTTGTTTTTATCTGGAACGACCAATTCCGGATTCAATTCCATTTTTGCGCCCAACCCCCCGCATTCCGGGCAAGCACCGTAAGGGCTATTAAAAGAAAACATGCGCGGCGAGATTTCCTCATAACTGATTCCGCAATGCACACACGCCAGACTCTCAGAAAAAAGCATATCCTTTTCATCTTGACCGGGAATATTTATAATCACAACGCTGTCCCCGAGATGCAAAGCGGTCTCCAGCGAGCCCGCGAGCCGCTTCCGAGCCTTTGGATTCACTTTCAACCGATCCACAACGACCTCAATTGTATGTTTTTTATTTTTTTTCAGTGCGGGAACGTCGTCAATGTGATAGATTTGGCTGTCGATGCGGACTCGGATAAATCCCTCGCTGCGGATTTCCTCGAAAACGTGCTTGTATTCGCCTTTTCTGCCGCGAACGACCGGGGCTAAAAGCTGAAACCGGATATCCGGAGGAAAATTAAGAATCGTGTCCACAATCTGCTCGACGCTCTGTTTGCTGATCTCTTTTCCGCACTTATAACAATAAGGCGTGCCGACTCGGGCAAAGAGCAATCGCAAATAGTCGTAAATCTCGGTTACGGTGCCGACGGTAGAGCGGGGATTTTTCCCTGTAGTTTTTTGTTCGATGGAAATAGCGGGAGAGAGCCCCTCGATATAATCCACATCCGGTTTTTCCATTTGGCCTAAAAACTGCCTGGCATAAGCCGATAGCGATTCTACATAACGTCGTTGCCCCTCCGCATAGATGGTGTCGAATGCGAGAGAGGATTTTCCGGAGCCGGACAATCCTGTGATTACAATCAACTTGTCTCGAGGGATTTTGACGTCTATATTTTTTAAATTATGCTCTCGCGCGCCTTTTACGATCAAATAGTCGGTCATCATTCGCTACAATTTTTCGGGTCGGATAAATATCACACATATTGATTTCAATTTGAAACAATATAGCAGATCTGAGTTAATTATCAATACTCTTTTTTATCATACCCTTGTTTTCGGATAGAAATTAAGAAAAATTTTGAGGGAAATATGAGCAAAAACTTGACAAAAAATATGAAAAAACGTATAGTGAAGGATGTCCCATCATCCCCACCGAACGGGAATACACAAGGAAGATATATGTCTTGGTTACGAATATTGAAAAGATACCTGTCCGCCAATATCGCCGTGGACCTGGGAACGGCAAATACCCTGATCTATATCCCAGATAAAGGCGTGGCTCTGAACGAGCCTTCGGTCGTTGCATTGGAGAAAGAGTCCCACAAGTTGATAGCGGTCGGCGGTGACGCCAAGCGTATGCTCGGGCGCACCCCAGATGAAATTTTGGCGATTCGACCCTTGAAAGATGGTGTGATCTCGGATATCATGGTCACGGAACGCATGTTGGATCACTTTTTGAAAAAAACTTTGCATCAAGGGCGTTTTTTTCGTTATAAATCGCGAGTGATTATATGCGTTCCCGCGGGAATCACGGAAGTGGAACGCCGAGCAGTCCGGCAGGCGGCGAATCAGGCAGGCGCAGGAGATATTTATCTTGTGTCGGAGCCGATTGCGGCGGCTATTGGGGCGGGGCTGAATGTGGGCGGACCGCGCGGCAATATGATTATCGATATCGGCGGTGGAACTACGGAAATTGCTGTCATCGCTTTAGATGGAATCGTCTGCGATACCTCCATACGGGTCGCGGGCGATGAGATGGACGAGGGCATTGTCCAGCATATCAAAAAGAAGTATAACCTGCTTATCGGAGAAAGTACCGCGGAACAGATCAAGTTCGAGATCGGATCGGCTCACGAATTGGAGAAGGAACTGACGTTTCGGGTCAAAGGTAGAGATCTGATAAAGGGAATTCCCAATACGGAAAAAATCTCTTCCGAAGAGATTCGCGACGCTCTGAAAGAACCGGTCGATGCCATTGTTGAAGCGACAAAGCAATCTCTGGAGCTGACTCCGCCGGAGCTTGCCTCCGATATTGTCGATAACGGGCTTGTGATGACAGGCGGCGGGTCTCAGCTTCGGGGCCTGGGAAAGTTGATCACAAAACAGACCGGTCTCAAAGTCAACTGCGTGGAAAATCCTATGGAGTGCGTGGTGCGCGGTGCCGGGGAAATTTTAGAAAATCCGAAAAAGTATCAAAAATTGCTCACACGAGGCAAGCAGTTATAGGAGAGAAGAGACCTCACAGGTTTTGAAAACTTTTGAGGTCTCTATCGTTTTTGCGCAAATACGTCATAAATTTTGTTACCGTAATAACACCATACGTCGAATCGCCTCAAATTTTTCTCCATCCTCATAGCTGATCATGATCTGGGAAGTGGGGTTATAGAGCCAGGGTGCTTGCGCCTCCGTATGCCAATATCTGCTGAAGCCGTTCTGGTCGATGTAATTTTGTTGCAAATCCCAGTAATCGAAAATGCCATTCTCCCAGGAGCCGTTGGAGGCCCCACTATAGCTGGCATATAGTCCGTTATTTTCATTGGAAACAGCGGCATAACCCCGTCCGTAGAACGGTAGGCCGGCGTTCAATTTATCCGACGGGACGCCATAGGCTAAGTAATTTTCGATGGCGGCTGAAAAGTTAAATTGGGAATGATAGGGTTCCGGCAGCGGGTCGTCGGACGGCGCGTGGAGCGAGCTATTGAAATTGGTGACTGGGTCTGATTCACCGCCCCAGGGACCATGAAAGTCATAGCTCATGATGTTGATCCCGTCCACATATAAATGCAGCAGGTCCAGCTCGATGTTTTCCATTAACATTGGCGATGCACTGGTGGCAATTGTCAGCAGATAGTCGCCGGCGGAATCCAGTTGGGTTCGCAATTCCGTCAACAGGAATGTGAAATTTTCTTTGTCCTCGGGGCGATAGGTGTTGTTTGGCAGACCGCAACATACTGGATATTCCCAGTCAATATCAACGCCGTCAAAACCATATTCCTGAATAAAATCTACACAGGAAGAGGCGAACAGAGTCCGCGATTGGGGTGTTAAAGCCACATCGGAAAACTTTTCCGACCAGGTCCAACCGCCCACAGAAATTAAGGTTTTGATGTGGGGATACTGTGCCTTGAGTATCTGCAATTGATGAAAATTCCCGCGCAGGCTGTCCGGGTCCCAACTGTCGCCTTCATAAAATTTATCTATATCCGCGTAGGGATCGCCAAGCGCAATCTGCCCATTACTGATATTGGCAAAGGCGTAATTGATAGCCGTGATCTGCTCAGCCGGAATATCCGTCACATGATAATCGCGCCCATATACTGACCAAGACATAAAATAGCCGATCAGATTTTTGTCCAGCGTCTGAGCGGAGGCACCGGTTATATTGAGTGCCAAGCATAGAAAAAACAAACCAAATGTTTTCATTTCCAACATCCTTAGTAATATTCATTTAGTAGACATAAAATTTTAATTTGAATAATTCAGGCTAAGCTGCCATAAAATAATAATAAAAATTTTTCTTGCAAATAGATTAAGAACTACGTAAAATAAAAAAGTTGGTTTGTCAAGTGGCAAATCAGTTTTCTCGGGGAATCTGTTTTTTTTATTTTTTAATTGAAAAGGAGAAGGCACTGGAAGAAATTTTCAAAAAAATCTTGGAGTGGGCGACACTCTATGGCATCAAATTTATTGGTGCGATAGCAATTTTCCTTATAGGAAAATTTTTGACAGACACTCTGACAGATCTGGTCAAAAAGCTGTTAAAAAAAGCAAAAATTGATCCTACACTGGTGACTTTTCTTGGAAATCTTACCTATCTTACTTTGATGACATTTGTCATCATTTCCGTTTTAAGTAATCTTGGCGTTCAAACCGCGTCGATCATCGCCATTTTCGGCGCGTCCGCGCTTGCCGTGGGTCTTGCCTTGCAGGGATCTCTTTCCGACTTTGCCAATGGGGTGATGATTGTCCTGTTCAAGCCGCTCAAAGTGGGCGATCTGGTTGATGCGGGAGGAGCGTCTGGGCATGTCGAAGAAATTCGGGTTTTCAACACGATCATCTGCACGTTGGATAGCAAAACTGTGATTGTGCCAAACTCCAAGATCACAGGCGATAAGATTATCAACTTTTCCACAAAAGGTTACATTCGGGTCGATCTGGTTTTTGGAATCGGCTATAACGACGACATTCGCAAAGCCAAAAAAGTCCTTGAGGAAATTATGGCGTCCGACGATCGAGTTCTGGAAGACCCGCCCTCCTGCATCGCGCTCAGTGAACTGGGTGATAGCAGCGTCAATTTTGTTTTTCGTCCCCATGTCAAGGTAGAGGATTATTGGGACGTCTACTTTGATATGACCGAAAAGGTGAAACTCCGTTTTGATAAGGAAGGTATTTCTATTCCGTATCCGCAACGGGATGTGCATATTTATGAAAAAAAGACGAACAATTAGAGAATTTGTTTATCTATGAGGCTTAATGCGATTTAATTGGAGAAGCTCGCGCGCTGTGGGCTTCTCCAAAAATTTATTAGTTGTTTATATAAGAAATAGGGAGGGAGTTTTTTGCGATTTATACATATTTTAATTATGGCAATGGTTTTGACAATAGCCGCGTCTGCTGTAAGTTTTTCCGCGGACAAAGAGGCGACTGAGAATGAAGACGGATGGGATGTGAACGCGGATATCAATTTGAATTTGACCCAGAACTCATACAATGAGGATTGGGAAGGCAGCGAATTAGGATCGATTTCCTGGTCTGCTCTGGGTCTAATGAGCGCGGAAAATCAGATCAGTCAAAAATGTAACTGGTCAACTATCATGCGTTTGGCTTTTGGTCAGACCCATACGCAAAAGGAAATAGAAACCGAGAATGGCTCGGAAAAAAAGTGGCAAAAACCAAGCAAATCCACAGATGATATCGATTTGGAATCGATGATGCGTTTCACATTAGGTAAATTTATCGACCCCTATTTTTCAGCGCGGATGCAGACAAAATTTACCAATGAAAATAACGAAATGTTTGATCCAAAGGAGTTTACTGAGTCGGTCGGTATCGCTAATGAGTTCATAAAAACCGAGCGCACTAATTTAGTTTCTCGGATTGGCTTTTCGCTTCGGCAGCATCTCAGAAAAGATTTTGACGCCACAAGCGACGGGGGTCTCGAATTTGTGACCGACTACCATCACATTTTTTCAGAGGATCGGATCATTTTTGACTCAACGCTGCGCCTGTTTCAAGCCATGATCTATTCCGAATCGGATGAAGAGGGCGTGAACGACGATTGGCAGTCGTTGGATCTGGATTGGAAAAACAATCTGAGCTTGAACGTTATTGGAAATATATCTATAAGTGTTTATTTACAACTACTTTATGATAAGGATCATCAGACAAGCGACGGGGTTCAGATAAAGCAGACGCTCGGCGTCGGATTTAGCTATAAGCTGCTATAGGACTGTCTATTCGCTTTTGTAACTACACAGCCTGGCTACTATTATACGCAGAAATTTATCATAAATCATAAATTTTTGCTGTGTAGTTACAAATTTATATTTTAAACCTATGGGTTTTTAATCAATATACGAGCAATCGGAACAATTCTTAAAATGACAGACGTCGGATTTATCGCATAATTGGCTCTTTTTTAACAAAATACCGCCGACAAAACCAAGTATCGTCAAGATAATCCATCGGATTAATTCCGCCAAAAACGCTCTTCGATTTTTTGTTTGATCAAAAGTTTCCATCAATCCTGATCTCCGTCTATCTCGGCGAAAATTCTCACGATTTTTTTCTTATCATCAATCAAAAGTATCTCTCCTTTAGAGTTGACAGCCACATCCAAGCCGTCCGTATCCTTTTCAAACTGGTCTGTTCCGGCCACTACAGCGGTCAACTCGCCGACTGGGTTGTATCGTTTGACCCGCACCAGCCTTTTCTCGGTCGTGACAAACGATCCGTCGGATAAGATCGCTATATGGGACGGGTTACAGCATCCACAAAATCCCCGTATCTGCATGGAACACTCGCCCCAGGAAGCGATGAGGTCTCCATTATCTCGGTATTTTTCCAGAGAGTGACGTCCAGGATTAACCACCCAAAGATAGTCGTCAGGGTCGATAGCCACATCGAAATAAGGGCTTGGGATGATAAAACCCGGTATATGTCGATCCTTGTTCTTGCCGCCGATTCTTTCCAGAAACAGACCCTTTTTATCGTATTTCAGCACAATCCGATTGCCCGCGTCCGCGACAAAAACCAGACTCTCTTTGATCGCGATTGAGGTCAAAATCGACTCGTCTCCATAGCGTTCCCAGGTGGCTTTTTTTGTCCCAATAGAGTCGTATATCTCCACATGATTTCTTATGGCAAGATACATATCGCCTTGATCGTCAACAGCGATGCAGCTCGGAGTCGCGGGCAGGTCGATTCGGTCAGAGAGGCACCCTTCTTTATCAAATAGAAAAATGGCTCGCTCCACGCCTACATAAATTTCGTCGTTTCGACCCACGGCAAGGGCTCGCAAACGATTTGTCTTCACCTCAAATTGCCTGATCTCCCGATATGTAGGAGGACCGAAGTCTTCGTTTTCCAGACCGTCCAACCGGTATTCAAAGGGATTCTCCGACAGGTCTTCCGGCGCGTGGGTCACCAGACGGTAACCCACTGTCAGAACTGTGCCAACGGCTATTGTCAAAATAATTGTCGTGATGGTATTTTTTAAGATATCGTTCATGCCTCAGCTCTCCAAACAGGTAGGCTTAGACAAAAAAGCCATTATCCCTCGATCCGTTCCACAGTTTCCCGCAATTCGGGATTATTTGGCTCGATTTCCAATGATCGACGCCATGATCGGAGTGCTTTTTCGGTATCTCCAAGTCGATAATAGATCGATCCGAGACGGGTATGCGCCATTCCTAAATTCGGCGTCAACTTGACCGATTTCTCACACTCTGACTTTGCCTGCTTATACTTCCCTTCATAGTAGTAGAGGAACGCGTTATTCAGATGCTCGACGCTTTTGTTGATTTTTCGATAATCGACTGATCCGACCTTTTTCCGCTCCAACTCCTTGATCTGCTCCCTCAATCGATAAATCTCCGCCTCTGATTGCATAAGGCGTTTGAACAGTTCACTGTCCTCTTTCTTAAGATTTTCCTTCAGCTCCGATATCTTACGCTCCCGACTTGACATTGAAATATCGGTTCGGTCCAACTGGGTGTAACAATCTTCCAACTGCAACCACAGGCTGTCATAGCGTTCACGCTCTTTTTTTACCAAAAGATCCGGAACCAACGGGGCTTGATATGACACGCCCAGCAGAAAAGAGCCGTTTTTTTCGAACGAATCTTCCTGGCTGTCTAGTTTGTCAATATCCCGAATTCCCAGCTTGAGGATCACTTCCGGCAGCGGCTGAACCCATACTCCGGCGTAGTGGCTCCTGCCGTCGAATTCAAAAGAGAGGTTGACGATTCCAAAATTTTGGTTGACGCCGAAAAAGAGACCTTGTAGATCTTCCGCGGTTCCGTTATTTTCGCTTTTGAAATAGCCGTTGCCCACGCCGAGTATCAGTCGTGTGGGAAATTCTTGGCTCATTTGAAAAGTTTTGCCGGTAGCGACGTAAACAGAATTGTTGGATTTTGATGGGATAGGGACTCCCAATCCAGCCACATATTTTTCACTCGAGGATATCTGGCGAATGCCAAAGATTAGATTCGGGAGATAATTTTCTTCGTGCAGCGGCTGAAAAGCTATGGAATACCCGACGCCCCTGTTAGTGATCGCTGCGTTATACACATCCACGCCCACTTCAACATAATCGGCTAAACCAATTTTTAATCGGAGATTGCTGGCTTGTTCCCAAATTGCGCCAGAATTTCTCTCGAAAGTGAGCAAGTCCCCGCCCATCCGGAGATGCAGGTGCGGAGTAACCGACGCATCGGGAATAGCGAGCGTGCCAAATTCCTGAGCGTGAGCCAATTTGAAAAAATTGATTGATAACATCCCGATAAACCACAACGCTATTATCTTTTTCATTTAAAACCTCAGCTTTTTTCAAAGCACTTGAAAATTTTTTGGATAGTTATTACGAAATTAAAGAATTGAAATATCCGTAGAAAAATAGAAAAAAGTTTTGATATTTATCATATTAGCACAAAATCGGAAGATTATCAACCGATTTGTCGAACAAAATTCGTCAAGTATAATGAAAATAAAACATTGACAAAAAAAATGATAATAGCTATAATTTAGCGTATCGAATGAGACCATTGTAACCTTTAACATAAGAGCCTGGAATGATGGATCTACTTCAAAATTTAAAGCTCGCCCGCTATATAAAGCCGAAAAAGGCTCGCGCATTTTTAGCAAGAGTCTTTGACGCTATGAAAATCGAGACCGTGATTTACGATTCTGCCGGGAAACTCTACTTTGCCTACCCCGCAAAGGGAACCGGGCAACCGGATCAAGAGGCGGAATCGCTTGCGAGATCGATTTCAAAGACAAAGGAAAAAGAACCGATAGAGACCTCCTCTGGCTGGTGGATGTCGATTATAATTCGAGAAAGGTTTATCGGACTTATCCGTACTTCCGGATTTATGACGGACGATCCCGTTATCCAGCACTCGCAGTCGCTCCTGATTACGGAGTTTGTCTCGCAGGCTATTGATGGGGAATATAAGCTGAAGGATATGAGTTCCCAATTGTTGGAGAACTACGAAGAGCTCAATTTGCTGTATGACGTGAGCTATAAGACCAGCTCCATCACAAATCTGGAGGAGGTGAAGCAATCTATCGTCGTCGATGCTGTGGATATCATCAGCGCGCAGAACGGGCTTTTGGTCCTTGAGGACGAAACTACCGGTAAATTCGTGATCGAATACATCTATGACGAGAAAATGTTGAATGAACTCGGCTTGAGCGGTGATTATATCACGATCGAGAGCGATAAAGGGGTTATGAGCGAAGTTCTGTTGGAAGGCGAGGCAAAGATCGTCAACGATACGCCCAGCTCGCTATTTTTCGGCGGCGATGGGAAATCGGTCAAGATCGATTCTATCCTATGCGCGCCGCTGGAAACGACGCATCGGATCTTAGGCGCGTTGATTTTGATCAATAAAGAACAGGGAGATATTTTCATATCCGGCGATCAAAAACTGCTCTCCGCGATGGCTTCCCAGGCGGCTCAATCGATTGAGAATGCCAATCTTTTTCGGAAATTGGAATATGAGAAAAATATCGTGGAGCGGATTATCGAAACAACCGCGGACGGTATCATTGTCGCTTCGAAGAACGGCGATATCAACCGATTCAACAAAGAAGCGCGTAAAATTTTCGGCATGAAAAAAGAGGATTTGCCAACGAAAGCGGATATTGGTTCCAATTCTCGATTGGCACTGATGATGCGCAAGGTCAACGATGACATCGATAAATCAGTCATATTCGAAATGATTGTGATGAAGCCAGGAAAGTTGTTTATCTCCATTCACACAAACCCCCTCTTCGATTCTGACCAACAGACCATCGGACTGGTCGCTTCTATCCGAAACTTGACTGAAATGAAACAGACGGAACGAGAAAAGCGGGAGATCGTCTCCCTGTTGGCGCAAAAACTGCCGGCGCTCTCGGAAGAGATCGTCTCTTTGGCGATCCATGAGCCTCGCAAGAAGCTGAAAGACCCCTCGCAGGATTCCTTGAAAGGGAGCATTATTCAAGCCGATCAACTCGGAGAAGTCGCTGTGGATCTGGATCGACGGATTACCAGACTCCGCCGATTTCTCCAGATTATCGCAGGACCGTTGCGCATCGAGCGGGTCGAGACAACAATCGAAAATATGATTAAAGAGACCATGGAAAGGTATCCCAACTCATTGACAAATTCCCAAGTCAAGATCAAAATTCACTACAAAAATAAGATTGATCTGTTGAAAGTGGATAAGGAACATTTTATCGAACTTCTGGACATTCTGATCGAAAATGTTTTTGAGCACGCTGTCAAGGATCAAGATCAGGTCACGCTCAGAATTGAATTCGAGCGCATTGGCGAGTTTTTATACGGCATGTTCGCGGACAACGGAAAAGGCTTAACCAACTATCTAATCTCGCTATTGTTTGAACCGACGAATCAGTTAGTCGAGCATGAGGAATTGCGTCTGGACGAGATCGGTCTGGGTCTCTCGTATGCCAAGCATGTGATCGAAGGGCACGGCGGCGATATCGTTGTGGGACATAATGACGAGGTCGCACATGGTTGCTTAGTGAAGTTTAAGGTGCATGTCGGCACGCCGGTTCCCTTCTAAAAAAGTTGTAAACAGCCACACAGGCGGACGATGGAGGTTGCTATTTCAGACAGCCTCCAAGACCTCCAACGCCATCTCTAGTCTTCCCATCGGAAGCATAATATAGACTCCCTGCACCATATCTTTTGCCGCTATCAGCGCGTCGCGGGCAATCTTGACGCCCTGATCTCGTCCCTGCTTACCAGAGCCGGCTTGGCTCATCTGGTGCCGGATATCGTCTGGAATTGCCATGCCCGGGACTTCGTTATGCAAAAATTCGGCGTTCCGATAGCTCACCAGAGGGAGAATTCCGACCAATATTGGAATTTTTACAGGTTGTATCCGTTCGAGAAAACGCTGTAAATAGGTGGTTTTATACACCGGCTGCGTCAGGGCAAATTCCGCGCCAGCCTCGACTTTTTGATGGAACCGATCCACTTCCCGATCAAAATCGATCGCGGCGGGATTCGCGCCTACTCCCACAAAAAATGAGGATTGCCGACCAATACTGTTGCCTGCGATGTCCAGCCCGTGGTTCAATCGGCTGACCATCCGGGTTAGTCCGATGGAGTCGATATCAAATACCGCTGTCGCGTCTGGATAATCGCCCAGTTTTGGCGGATCGCCAGTAATAACCAGAATGTTGCGCAGGTTCAACGCCTCCATGCCGAGCAAATCGGATTGCATACCGAGCAGATTTCTGTCCCGACAGCAGTAATGGAGAAGAACTTCGATATCAATCTGTTTTTTGATCAAAAGCGCGGTCGCCATCGGGGTCATACGTGCTGTAGCTCTGGGACCGTCCGGGATATTGACAGCGTCAACTCCACTCGCTTTTAGGCGTGCGGCTCTCTTGATGATCGTTTTTGTGGATAACCCCCTGGGCGGAACCAGCTCCACGCTGACCACGAATCGACCTTCCGAGACTTTTCGAGCCAATTCCGATTTCTCTGACATCGATGTAGGTCTCGCCTCCAGTATTTCCGATTTTTTCGGAATCTGAATCTGTATCCGCTCACTCGTAGGTCGAATTGCCTTGATCACAGCCCGCACCCGACGGATATGTTCCGGAGAAGTTCCGCAGCATCCGCCGATCAACGAAACTCCGGCTCTCAAGAATCGCTTGGCATAGCTGGCGTAATACTCTGGAGACGTCATGTAGATCACCCTGCCGTCTATCAACTTCGGCTCTCCCGAGTTGGGCTGAGCCGATATTTTCTTATCAGTAACGGTCGATATGCGCTGAATCGCGTCAAATACAGGCTGAGGACCGACCCCGCAGTTTGCGCCGATCACGTCCGCGCCCCACTTGTCTAAAGAAATCGCGGCGGTCTCAGCCGGAACGCCCATGAGCGTCACACCCTCATTCCGAAAGGTCATGTGGGCAACGATCGGTTTGTCGCATATTTCCCGAATCGCCAAGATCGCCTGACGTATCTCGTTTATATCCCCGAATGTCTCCAACATAAAAAGATCAACGCCGCCTTGAACCAAACCTTCCGCTTGTTCCAGAAATATCGAGCGGGCTTCGCTTTGGCTGATGCTGCCAAACGGCTCGACCGGTTTGCCCAGCGGACCTATGGAGCCAGCAACATAAACCTGGTCTTGCGCCACTGCCCGAGCGATCCTCGCACCCTCGTAATTGATCTCCTTCACCTTTTTTTTAAACCCATGGGGACTTAATTTCAGCCGGTTGGCACCAAAGGTGTTGGTCTCGATAATATCCGCGCCTGCCTGGATATATTCGAGATGAATCTGCTTGATTAAGCCAAAATTGGATATGTTGAGTTCGTCAAAGCAGCGATTGATATAGACGCCGCGCTCATAAAGCATGGTTCCCATAGCACCGTCGCATAGAAGCACGTGGTCGTTTAAGCAGTCTAAAAATGGCTGTTTGCGCATGATGTTTTCCTTTTTTGATCGAGGATTCTTTCGTCCCTGCAAGAAGAAACGGCAAATTGGACACGATTATTCTCTGGCAACCTTCCATGTTGCCTGTGTTTCCCCACGAGAGAATCGAATAATAGCAATCAATGAGGCTATATTCATTAAATAAAAATAAAATGGAATTTTGAAAATCCCTGATTTCTTTCCTCTATGACCCAGATAATAACCGATGCCGACAGAGCTATAAAAAATAATTTGAGGAATGAGAGCCAATATTCCCCAGACTGTTTGCAGAACCAATAGCGTGCAAATAAGGGTCAAAATCATGAAGATAGGAACAAGCCAGCGAAGAATTTTGTGTGAAATAATCTGAAAACCCATAATCCCTGAAAAAGGACGAATGACGTGATAATAACGCTTTAATGCGACAAGTTGACGCAAAATAATTCGCTCTTTTCGTCGAGAATTTTGCGTTGTCGTCTCTTCCGCCTTTTCATAGCAAATCGCCTGGGGTTCATAAGTAACTCTGTATCCCTTTTTTCTAATTAAAAGAGGAGTCATAAAATCATCAATAACATCAGGATCAAGAGGGGTATAAAGGGAACGGCGGATGGCGAAAATAGACCCGTTTGCTCCGATCAATGAAGAGAACAGACTTTCCTGTTGTTTTATCCATTTTTCATATCGCCAATAAATTCCCTCGCTCTGACTTGTAGAAAATTCTGAACTGCTTTTCAATGTCAAATTTCCGCATACACAGCCGATTTGATCATCTCCAAAGTGTCGGATCATCTTCTTTATCGCGTCGGTTTCATATATGCTGTTTGCATCTGAGAACACAATTATATCATTCGTTGCACGATTGACAGCAGAGTTCAGAGCCTCTGTTTTCCCCACATGGCGTTTTTGCTCCGCCAATTCGATCCCATGCGGATTAAAAGATTTTACAATATTTACAGTCCGATCTTGGCAGCCATCTGTTGCGACAATGATCTGTAGCCTCTCCTTAGGATAGTCGAGATTCAGAGTATTTTCCAATTTGCCAGCAATAACTTTTTCCTCATTATGAGCGGCAATGATCATCGTGACGGAAAAATAATCATTTTTTTTCTCGCTATTTTTTCGGATTTCCCCATTTGATTTATTAATAGAAAATTTATTAATAAAAAAAATTAATAAAGGATAGGTAAAATACGTATAGAAAATTAATAATACATTTATAAATAAAAAACTAATTAATATAATATTCATAATTTAATACATTTTTACAAAGTTTGATTTTGTCGAAATGGGTTAAAAAGGTATAAATAAAAGCTCTTATATTCTTAGAATTGCCTATTTTTATCTTCTAAAATTTTTTGATATAGCTTCATCGTTTTTTTACCGATATGAACCCAATCATATACTTCATCCGAATGGCGTTTGGCGGCGCATCCCATTTCCTTCAATTTTTCACCATCATTTAGAATATCGGTTATTGCCTGACCCAGACTTTCCTCATCGCATGGTGGAACAAGATACCCTGTTTCCCCTTGGATTACGGTCTCCGGAAAGCTCCCCACAGACGTGGCGATAACGGGCTTACCAAAGCTAAAAGCAGTCAATATCACTCCGCTTTGCGTGGTGCGGGTATAAGGCAGTGCCACGATGTCCGCAGCTTTGAAATAAAGGGAAAGCTCATGGTTCGAGACATATTCCAAACATTTTCGAATCATATTATCAAGCCCGAGAGCTTTGATTTTTCGATCATAATCCCCAAATCCCTCTATAGGTTTCCCGACAATAAGCAATAATGGATCCGGATCTACACGGACCCGATTCATGGCAGAAATCAGATACTCAAGCCCTTTGAACTTGAAAATAATTCCGAAAAAAAGCACAATTTTTCGATCTGGAGACAACCCAAGTTCTTGTCGGGCTTCCTGCTGGGTCGTCTCTTCATTATCAATATAGGCATTATAATTTCCGTGTGGTATCACTTCAATCGACTCGAGAGGGATTTTATAAAATTGATGGAAATCTTCTTTATTTTTATGTGAATGGACAATGAAGTGCGATATTTGTTGATAAACAAGGGGATAAAAGAAGTCATTTGCGGTGATTTTCCGATGTGGGACCAGATTATGGGCAGTATATAAAAAACATTTTTTTTTCAAACGTAATATTTTAAAAACAACCAACTCTACGATTGGAATATTTGCATATTGAAAATGAATGACATCCGGCTGGTTTTTTAAATAATTAATAAAAAATGATATATAACCAAAAGGATATTCAATAGATTTTATAAGCATTCGTAGAAATTGAAATCTTTGAAAAAAAGAAAATCGCTTAATCAACCTCATGCTTATCGGGAGAAATGATTCAAGGATGCTTATTTTTTTATGCTCATGCGATTCATTGACCCACTGATAATCCGCTCTTGTCACAATCGCCACTTCGCAGCCGTTTTCAGCCAATCCAAGCGCGAGGCTATAAGCATAATATGTCAAATTTGCATTCTGATCCACAATCCAAACTTTCATCGTATTCTCCCGTTAATTTCTGCAGAAAACAGGGCGACAATCTGTCTGGAAATTTTGGGCCATTGGTAATTTTGATTCCATAAAAAAGCTCCTTCCGCAATTTTAAGTCGAAGTTCCGGCTTTTTATAGAGTTCTCCAATTGCTTCTGCTAATGCCGAGCTATCTCCCGTCGGGACAAGTAAAAGGTTCTCCCGATCAATTAAGAGAGAAGGCAAGGAAGATGACAATTCCTCCTTGTTGGTAATAGTCGGGCGTCTGTGCGCACAAGCGGCAAGAAAACTTCCTCGATTTTCCCGAACCCCGTCTGTAAATATGAGAACAACCGCGTCTGATTCTAAAAATATCGAAGAGACTTTGGACTCATCGCAATGTCCCGCCCAAACGACCAAGTTTTCTATCTCCAATTGATGTGTCAAATTTTGGAGTTTTTTATGATAGTCGTCCTTTTCAGGTTTAAACAACCCTATAAATGTGAAACGTATCGGAATGCTTTGTTCTTTCAACTTTTTCAATGCCAATAGAATTATTTCGATAGATTTTGTCTCCCTGATTACGCCAAAAAAACAGAGCCGAAACGGGCATGATTCTGAAAAAGAACTTTTTGCGTTATATCGAATGCCAGTTTGCGGCGAATCGATATTTGACCCTATGGGGACAAAAACGAGTTTATTTTTGATTAAATGATAAAAAATCCCTGAAAATTGTTGAATAACGCCCAATTCGTCTCTATTGACAATAACTGTGATGTGCGAAACTGCCATATATAAAATTTTTCGTATCCGCCCAATCCATCGAAATGATTTAAATTCATGGCAGATTGCTATGATGCGAATGCCCCTCGTAGATAATCGAAGCGCGAGAAGGAATAGATTTATACTGACAGATTGTCCATATTCAGTGCAATCCGCTTGAAAGATGATCCCGCCGGGAGAGTACTTTTTTATCTCTTTCAACAAGGATATAAGCGGGTAGAATTTCCATTTATCAACAAAAATGGTTCTATGGACAAATTTTTTCTTATGAGCACCGGCTCTGGTACACAACAATACCTCGATGCCCATTTGGTAAAACAGTTGGCAAAGTTTGGCTGTATGGTCGCCTACTCCGCCCTGGCTCGGCGGAAAATCTCCGGAGATGATACACATTTTTTTAATCATAGTTGAATGCGTTTTTCTTCCACAAATTCTGTAATACGGCTCATCAAAGCCAATATAATTCCAATGAACATCATCAATTTTTGTGAATTGACCATCTGGCTACCGAGAAAACTAAAAAATGTCAGATTCAGCGAAAGTATCATAGAAAAGTAATACGGATGGTTTTTTACTTTGATCATTGCCGATCGGGTACGGAAAAAAAAGTGAGCCATGAGAATCCAGAATATCATTGTGCCGATAAATCCCACTTCTAATATCTGAGTTACAAACAATAGATGCGTAGAAAAGTATTTTTTTTCTCCGATAAACCCAGAGCCTTTATCTCCGGCTAAAAGCTGATATTCGTCGTCATCCCACCAAGCACCAACTCCCATCCCGAGGAGTGGAGAACCATAAGCGAATACGCGATGGAAAACGTTTTGCATTTCGACGGCTCTTGTTGCGTTCGAGAGATTGTTTGTCGATTTGCTAAAATTAACAATTGATGTGAGTCTTCCCTGCATATGGGTGATAAAATTTGGGAAAATAAGAGTGAGCATCATCATAACAAAAAAAATGCTCAAGCCAATGCTCAGCAAATATTTAAATCTGGCACGCCAATCGAATTCATATAATAAAATAATTGAGGAAACCAAAAATGTGGCTATAACAGTTCGACCTCGATTGCCTATAACCACAACAAAATATGTCAGGATGAATATACCCCAAATTATTTTATAATGCCATTTTCCTTTTTGTACAAAAAAAGAAATCAGGAAGGGAAAAAAGAATAATGCCAGGATAGCCGCATCTGTCCCTACTATTGCCGTAAAAGCGAATTCTCCCAAAATAACGGTTTTTCCTGTTAGCATATCAATCAATAACTTTATATTGAATAAGCCGACCAGAGAAATTAAGACCAAGTAGAGGATATTCCAACGGATAAGATTATGGCATAAAATATAGGCACCGTAAAAATAGACAATAAGATAGAAAACAGGTTGGAAAGACTGGAGTTGCTTGATAAAAGGATAATCTAAGAAGAATCCATAAAAATAGCCGTTCAATAGACCTGCCAGGTAGATGATCAAAATAATTTGAATTCCTCTATGAAAAGAAGTAACTGCAATTTTTCCACTGTAAAGTATGATAAAAAGTGTCACAAAGATGAGAAAAAGGGTCAGATAATCAACAATATCAAGTCCGAGTACTTTGTAAGTATAAAGGAAAGTAGGCTCGTAAGAAAATCCTCTTTGAACTCCCTGACCAATAACTTTATTGTCGCTATTAAACAAAATTATACCTGATATTAAAATGAGGTATGAAAAACCTATTTTTGATAATAGCGTCTGCAGAACGTGAGGTATGTCAATTATATTTTTCTGAATTGCGTCATTCATATTCGTTCAAGCTGCCTGTTTTCCAAAAAGATCGGTACGATATCTGTTTCTTTTTCCAATCTTTTTTTTGGAACTCACTTGATGATTTCGGCACTTTTTCAAAGAAATGGGAAGATAAAAGAGTCTCCTTCATTTTGATTTTTCGTTTATCGCTCCAAACCAAATCCTCTACTAACGATCGAATCGGCAATCGCAAATTGTATTTTGTCAATAAATCATTTAAAAGGGTTTTATCATACGAGTAGGGCGTGCGTTGGTCCCACAAAAAAAGACCGACCGAATTACTTATATTATACGTTCCGACAAAATATCGGATATATTTTTCATCTTTATAATGTCCATGTCCCCCTTCGCCGCGAAAGGTAAAATCCGCGTACGCGTCAATCTGAGGAAGATATGCGTCGCCTCCGGGTAATGGTGCTGAATGTAAGATTATTTTTCGTTTGGGACCGATTAACGATCTAAGGTTTCTAAGAAGAAGATAGGATTGGGGAATATTCAGTGAATACATTCCGTCGATATATATCCCATCTGATTTTTGTTTGGATACATACGTTCTATGATTAATCATTTTGTTTGCTTCTTGGAGAAGATCAGATAGATTTTCTCCTTCTGGGTTTCCAGGTGCCCACCCTCCTTTTGTGATAGGGCAATATTTCTGACAATAATTATTAGATAAACACTCCCCATACCGCTTGATATATGAAGAATTTCCGTAAAATTGGGAAGGAGATATGTAGAAAAGAATTTTTTTGCCTCCTTTATGCGCCCAATTTACTGAATTGTCAAAAGATTGCCAGCCATGAATATCCACATCTCTCGGCACATATCCAAAATGCCAATTCTGCCATAGATTTATTTCACTGACTAATCCAATATAATCGATTTCAAATGGAGATGAAGAGGGAGTTTCTTTATTGATCCAATAATTGACGTCTCCTTGCGTCACATAAGGGTGATAGAAAAAATTCTGAACAGGATCCGCTATAGAGCCGCTACAAAGCCGATTTTTGTCGGCAATATCCGCGCCTCCCCACTTTAGCATGACAACTTTCTGCGCCAGTTCCCAGTCAAATTCCTTTGGCGGACATACCGACGTCCAGAAAACCCGCTTCCCCGAGATATGATATCGATAGAGTGGATAATTCTCTTTCGTGCGTTTCTGAACCGGTTGGCTTTCCGTCAGATAGACGCCGAATCCGCCATAATTGTCGAGAAAGAGCGTGCTATGACCCGAGTCGTTGACGTCGCCGTGCCGACCCGTATAGCCCGGATAGAAACGCAGTCGATAATCTATAGAGATCGATTTTCTACCCTGATTTTCGATCATCAGAATAGAATCTCCAGTGATCTTGAATTTGAGCTTCTTGTTGCCGCTGGTAAACTGCACGCACCCGTCGGTCTCTACATAATCAAAAAAACGAGAGCAAAATCCGTCTGGAAGCTCCATGATAAACAAGAGTTTGGGGTCTTTTGTCTCCCGCGCCAGACGTTGATAGACAAAAATTTGGTCTTTAAGCAGTTCAAACATCGCGCCTGTTGTCTGAACCACAACCATTTTTCCGGAAGAATGGGAACCGTCAAGATTGATTTGCATGAGATTTTTCCCGACGCGCTGCGCGGTGTTCAGCAGGCCGCTGTCCGGGTGGCCCCCACTGATGAGCCGCCTGGCGATTTGTTGGGGTTTATTTATTGGATTTTCGTAACCATATACTGACAGATCTTTATACATGGGCACGTCGTATTTGCTGAGGCGTTGGCATAGGGCTGAGCCGCTCATAACGGCTATCAAGATCAATCCAAAATAAATGCTGATTTTATATCGAAACATGAGGGGGATTCTCCATGGAAGAGAGTGCGAATTTTAGATACTTAATTCAAGATAATTCCCGCCTGCCGCGGCGACCGAGCCAAAAGTCTACGTACGCCGCGATTGTCAATCTGAAACGCACAGCCGCGAGGCGTCGATTTTTTATTAATTTTCCCAAAACAATAGCAGAGAGTTTTTTTATGAGGAAAAAAACAGAATAGGGATAAAAAAAGATCTTTTGTAACGGAGTCAAATGTTTAGATGCAAATATCAATAGGCTTCTCATGGGATAATATGTCGTTACTTGATTAAAATGCCCTTGTCTCGCTCCGACTTTATGGTATGAGACAGAATTTTTGACAGCCAAATTTTTGTAACCCGCTTTTTTTATCCGAAAACATATATCCGGGTCGTCCCAGTACATAAAAAGCTCTTCGTCGAGAGGCCCGGTTTTTTCAAATATAGCGGTCCGATACATAACCGATGTGCCTGGCAGGTAGTCTACTTCCAACACCGAATCGACGGTGCGGTCGAGTGCTTCTTCGCCGAAATGGTTACAGGTACAGGTGGGAAGAGCGACGGATCCGCCAAATGCCCATATCTCTTTTGGGGTGTCCATATAATAAATCAATGAGCCAAATGCCCCTGCCTCGGGATGCTTTTCAGCCGCTGTCATAAGCGCGTTGAGACATTCGTCCTCAAGTTTCATGTCTTCATTTAGCAAAAAAAGATAGTCGCAGCCCATTTTTTTGACCTCTCGTATGCCCACGTTGACCGCGCCGGGATAGCCCAGATTATCGCTGTTCAATATCACGCGCGCGTCATTGCTGTATGCCGCTTGCGCTTTTTTTCCGGAACCGTCTGTCGAGGCATTATCGACAATGATAATTTTATAATTGGAATATGTTTGCTTTGATATAGACCGCATACAGATTTCCAGATCGTCAAACGCGTTATACAGAACGACTACGATACCAACTAACCGAGACATTTGGCTCTCCCTCCTACAACGATTGGGTTCGGATTTTTTTAAATAGGTCCATCACTTCTCGATAATTTTGCGTGTCAAATCCTCTGATTCCGAAAAGAATGAGAGGGTATAAAACGACGCCCAAAAGAATGGTTGGAATGAAATGAATTTGGATCAAAAGAAGAATGGCTCCCATAAGTAAAGCCGCGGCAATGGGTTTGACAAAATAGAGCACTATCCTGGCGTCAATTTTTACTGTCGAATAGCGATGCAACATCAGGAATACCCCCACTTCGCAGGCAATTGTCGCTATTGCCGCGCCTGCCATTCCATAAATCGGGATCAATATAAAATTCAGTGTCAAGTTGACTCCCGCCCCGACAAAAACGCTATAGAGATATTGATTCTGTCTCCCGCTCGATAATACGAATAGGGCAAATGGGATATTCATTGAGATAATCAAAAACGTGAGCATGAGCAATTTAAATGGTAAAATACTACCTTGATACGACGCGTCGAATAAGAAAAGGATCAGAGAATCCGCGACAACGAGACTTCCGATATACAGGGGCGCGGCTATCAACAGATTGATTCGGAACGTCAGGCACATCAACCGATTGAGTTGAAATGCGTTTTCTGAGATTACAATGGAGATGAATCGAACTATGGGCACGTATAGCAAATCCGAAGAGGAATGCACAAATAAAAATATAAGAACCAAATAAATAATTTTTTCAAATATCTGCTGTTTAGCGAGACAGGTCATTTTCTCAACAGCTTGGAATAAAAAATTGAGAGAAAAGGCGGGATAAAAAAGATATAATCCTTGCATGATCAGGAGAAGTTTTAGGTCTAAGGGTTTTGGGATAAAAAAAACGACAAGAGAATAGAGTGCTCCAGTGAAAAGAAGCAGGATGAGTCGGAGGGATAAAATTGGATCAACCAAATCCAGTCGTTTGGAGCGGGCGATCTCTCTGGTTCCGTATAGAGTTAAGCCGCCCTCAACTATCAATACAAAATAGGCGACCATTGCGATGACAAAACTTAGCTGTCCATACGCTGCCGCGCCAAGAATTCTGGCTAAGTAGACGGCACCAATTAACCCGGAAAATCTTCCGACAAGTTGTGCAAATCCTAACGAGGCAACGTTTTTAAGAATCGATTTGATCGGATGAATTGCGCGCTCCTGAGATAGTTGTGATTTCTTTTTTTGCCGTAACCGGTTGATATTAGTTACCGAATTTATTTTTTTTTTCCAAAAACCTCCCTTGTGATCATCGACCATTTCTCCGCCTCTCCAGTCGTCGATGCGCGCACCATATTGATATATTCCGCGATCAGAATAATAAAAAAGGAGAGGATCAGGCTCATAAATCCCGCGGAAGCGACCATCAAGGCTCGCTTAGGAGCCGAGCGTTTGATCGGTGGAATTGCCGCATCCAATATCTGAACCGTGGGCGTATCTTTCATCTCCTGCAACTTTGCCTGCTCATACTGTTGGATCAGAAATTCATATAGCGTGTGCTGCACCTCCATTTCTCGCCGCAATTGGAGATAACGGACGCCCAGCTCCGGAGCGTCGGAAAAAACCGGGAAAAGCCTTGTATCCATATCTATGTTGCCGCCGTATTTCATCCCTCGGAGCACGGCTCTCAGCTCTTTGATCTGCGTCTCGACTTTCCGCACCTGGGGGCTGTTCGACTCCATGAATGATTTCATTGTTCCCAGCTGGACCTCGGCAGCCATCAGTTGCGCTTTAATTTGCGCTGCGGCTTTGATCCCCTCCTCCAATTGCACCGGCAGATCGATCGCCTCATACTTTTCCTGGAACGCTTTCAAGTCCTGCTCAGCTTGGCCGATATCTTCCAGATTTTGCAGGTATCGCTTTTCGATAAGTTCCCGATGATAACGGGCTTGCGTGGTCTTCAGCTCACTATTAAGTCGGTCCATCTCCGAGATGAAAAAGTTGGTCATATCCGAGACTAACCGACGGGCTTCCTCCACATCTTTTTCCTCAGGCAAAAATTTGGTTATTACATTGCTCTCAATGAGAACCGTGCCTTCCTCCTGCAACCGGAAATCGACTCGCTTCTGCAATTTCCTGACTGCTTTTTCCATATTTTCCACTTCGTACCGCGTGGTCAGATCAAATCGATCGACAACGCTCTCCATGATTGTCCGGCTCTTCAGGATCGCCAAAAAGCTGTCGGTTTCATCCCCGCCCTTGCCCAGCCCAAAGCCTCCAAACGGCAAACTCGACAAAACTGAGGAGATCAAGCTATTCCCGCTGGACGGGGGCATTAATATGGCGACGCTGGTGTACGTTTTGGAGCAGATCAGGCTGTACCCCGCCATTATCAAACAAAAAAGGAAAAAGTTGACAATGATCAACTTACGCCATTTTACGGCAATGTAGATGTAATCCAGTATCGAAATTTCTTTATTTTCCATAATTTTATCGTCTCAATTAGATCGGGATAATTTGTTATTCAGGATATAGAAAATATATGAGATAAGCCTTTCAGTCAATAGGATTTTTTTTCTAATTCGGATTCAGACGTGGGATAATCAAAAAATTGACGCGTTTCGATAAAGTCCTTGACATAACTTTATTCTAATCTTATTGTAAACAATCTATTAAAGCGCGCCTTTTTCTCGAAGTCTCTAAAGATAATTAGGAGATGTGCGATGGGTACACGGGGTCGTTGGGGAACAAAATTTGGTTTTGTATTAGCCGCGGCCGGCTCGGCGATCGGGCTGGGGAATTTGTGGAAGTTTCCGTATATCGCGTATGACAATCAGGGCGGTCCCTTTGTGCTGATCTACCTTGTCTGCATTGCTCTTGTCGGTATCCCGATTATGATTGCCGAAGTTTTAGTAGGAAGACGGGCGAATCGGAATCCAGTTGGAGCGTTTCATGCATTGTCTCCTGGTCAGCCGTTATGGCGGATCGTCGGATGGCTGGGCGTTGCCAGCGGATTTGTTATTTTAAGCTATTACAGCGTGGTCGCAGGGTGGACATTGGAATACTCTATCCGATCGATCACAGGCTATTTTGTCGATATGGAGGCGACTGCTATTACCCAGTCGTTCGTCGAATTCTTAGGCAATCCTATCAGGCAGGTGGGCTGGCATTTCGTCTTTATTACACTCACTGTAATCGTTGTTGTAGGCGGCGTTTCAAAAGGCATTGAGCGATGGACAAAAATATTGGTGCCGCTCCTTTTTTCTATCCTGATCGTCCTTATGATCTATTCGATGAGGGTAGGAGAAGGTGGAAAAGCTCTTGCATTCTTGTTTAATCTGGATTTTTCAACTATCACTGCACACAGCGTTTTGGAAGCTCTGGGACACGCCTTTTTTACCCTCAGTTTGGGAATGGGGGCAATGCTGACTTACGGCAGCTATCTCTCCAAAGACTCCGACATTGGCAAAGCGGTTCTGACGATCAGCATCCTGGACACTCTCGTGGCGTTGGTCGCGTGTTTGATCATGTATCCGATCATCTTCGCCAATCCCGAACTGGATATCTCAGAAAGCATCGGCATTATTTTCACCACATTGCCTTATATCTTCCAGAACATGCCGTTTGGCCAGATCGTATCCCCCCTATTTTTCTGCCTGATGGCATTTGCCGCGCTCACCTCCACGATCTCCTTGTTGGAGGTGGTTGTCTCCTACGCGATAGACGAGCTGAAGTGGGATCGATCAACAGCCACGATTCTGACGGGATCCATTATATTTTTCTTCGGAGTCCCCTCTGCATTATCAAACGGCGCGGTTGGGTGGCTAAGCGGCTTGACCCTGTTGTCAAAAGGTGGACAAAAGTTGAATTGGTTTGACTCCTTTGATTATCTCGCCTCAAATTGGATGCTTCCCATAGGAGGAATGATGATCGCTTTATTTGCCGGCTGGGCAATGTCTTATAAGGACAAAAAAGAAGAATTCGAGACGGGGAAAGTCGGTTTTGCATGGCTGAATGTCAACTTGTGGGACGTGTTGATAAAATTTGTTGCGCCGGTAGCTGTCTTTTTAGTATTGTTATATAAACTTGGTATTATTAACGGATAAGAAAATGTCATGCGCGCATTTTTTTTTTGTGGGTGTTCCTTTATTTTTCCTGATCTCGTCTGGCTATACCGAAGAATGGAAAACTACGGAATCGCCACACTTCAAATTTTACTTTAAGGAGGGGGAACGGCAGATTGTCCCATCGATTCAATTTGCCGCGGAAAAATCGGTAAAAAGAATATCCAATATATTGAATTATCGGGTAACAGAAAAAACATCGGTGTTTATCACGGCAAGTCCCGCGGAACTGGACAGCCTTGCCGCGGGTAAAACGCCGGAATGGGGAGTCGGTTTTGCATTGCCCCAAAAAAATCGGATCATCCTGAAATCTCCCCGCTATATGGAACGCCTCCTGCCGTTGGAACAGATCGTCTGCCACGAATACGCGCATATCGTGTTGGGAAGAAAAACCGGTCGGAACTCGGTACCGAGGTGGCTGAACGAGGGGCTGGCAATGTATCTCTCCCGTGAGATGATTTCACGAGACGAATTTATATTATGCCAAGCTGTGATCTTAAATAGATTAATTCCGTATCATTCATTAGAACGCGGATTCCCTCTGTCGACAAAACAGGCGGATTTGGCGTATCTGCAGAGCTACTTTGCCGTATCCTATCTGGTGCAGAATATTCATGAGATCGGTATTCAGAACATGCTCGACGATTATGTCCGGCACCCGAATATGGATCGGATCTTATTCAAACATGCGAAAATAGGGAAACCCGAATTTTATTTTTATTGTCAAAAACGGTTAAAGCGTGAATATGGGTGGCTCTTTCTTTTGAGCCAAAGCGGCTTATTATGGGGAGGAATCACGTTGCTTTTTATTGTGGTATTCCTCGTTAAATCCGTTCGGACAAAACATCGTCTTAAACAAATGGAAGCTCTGGAGAATCAAGATGACCCGGAGTTGCCAAATTAGTTTGTAAAGGAAAAAAAATGAGCGAAATATTGACCCCAAAGCGCAGAGCCGATCTGCGCTCCCAAGCCCATAAACTCAAACCCGCCATCATGTTAGGAAAAGAAGGAGTTAATGAGCAAATCATTCAATCTGTGGAAGAATATTTCCACGTGCACGAGCTGCTGAAGGTAAAGCTCCAGAAATCCTGTCCCTTATCTCGACAAGAGGTAGCGGATCGATTATCTCAGCAAACCGAAGCCGCTCCAGTTCAGCAGATCGGTCGGGTTATCGTGTTTTTCCGCCCCACTGACAAAGAATAAAATATGACTATGAACCTCAATTCTTAATCTGCGGATCAAAACAAAAACGCCAATAGAACTTACCCGCTATTGGCGTTTTTTTTTCATATCGATTGCCAAGAAGATTTTTTGATCTTGAGAAGTGCGGCGAAAAAAGGCGCGCCGAAAAAGGAGGTGATCACGCCCACCGGTATCTCTACTGCGGATAGAGAGCGCGCCGCGGTGTCGCATAGTATCAAAAATCCGCCGCCTGCAATAAAGCTGATCGGCATCAATCCGCGGTGATCCGGTCCTATGATCATCCTGACAAGATGGGGAATGATGAGTCCCACGAATCCGATGGCTCCGCTTAAGCTGACTGACAATCCTACCAGCGAGGAGGTCAGAATAAACAGCAGTTTCTTGGTCTTTACCACATCCACGCCCATACTGCGCGCGATCTCATCGCCGAAGGCAAGCGCGTTCAAGTCTCGGCTAAAGAGCCACAATCCACCGGATAATAGGATTATAATAAAGCTGATTATCGGCAGAAAGCCCTGGATGGGCATGGTGTGAATAAATGCCAAACTTCCCATCAGCAAGTTGATGATTTCCACCAATTGACTGCCCGCTTTTGTCATAAAAAACATGAGCAGCGCGCTGAAGAAAAAATTGGAAATTACGCCGGCAAGTAATAAGGTATTAGAGGAAAGCCGCTTATTTTCCACAGCGAGTGAGTAGACCAAAAAAAGCGAGGATATGGCTCCTATCAAAGCAAAGATGGGCAAAAATGTCGATGGTAACTTGAGCAATATCACAATCGACATGCAGAGGATCGCTCCAGAAGAGACGCCCAGGATATAGGGATCGGCTAATGGGTTGCGCAATAATCCTTGAAAAACAGATCCCGATATGGAGAGCGACCCGCCCACAAGCGTTCCCAGCCAGATTCTGGGTACCCGCAATTCAAGAAGGATCGATTGTTCCCGCTGCAATGATTGCGACAACTCCTCCCCTTTTAAACGGCGGCTGACGATGTCCAGCACGTCCCTCCATGAGATGTCGGAATAGCCGGTGATCAAACAAAATAGAGCGATCAATCCGAGGCATATAAGCGAAAATATTGTGGCAAAAATAAATTTTCTGGGGATCATTGCGTGGAATCCGACGGAGTGTAAAAATTAGGGTAGAGGCATCGATAAAATTCTGTAATTCCTTGAGATAGCCGCGGACCGGCTCTAAAAATTACGTCTTGATTCAGATCAACGCAAATCCTTCCGTTTTTGACAGCCTGCAACTGACTCCACCCGGGGCGAGCTTTTATCTCTTCTATCGTTGTTTCTGGGTGCGCAATAATGATCGTTTCCGGATCATTTTCCAGAATAAATTCTGGATTGACTTGCGGATACTCGCCTTTTAAATCGCCGCTGATATTCAATCCTCCGGCTATCATAAGAATCTGTCCGACAAATGATAGATTTGTCGCTGTTGTCAGAGGCGTTGCGGAGATTTCCAAAAAAACCGATCTGGCAGAAAAATGCGATCGCGCCTGTTGCATTTCGCTGATCTCTCGTTTGAGACGATTGATTAGAGAGTCTGCCTGAGATTCATGCCGCAACAAAACGCCGAGCTGTTTTATTCCTCCCAGCAGATCGAGTATATTTTCAGGAGAAAAGGCATAAAAGGGGATGTCTAAATTCTCAAATTTTCCGACAAGCGGGGTGATCCGCGTCGGGGTTGCAATGACCAAGTCCGGCTGAACGCTCACAATTGCCTCAAGATTGACTTCCGAATCCGAAAAACCGGCAAGTTGTGGTTTTTCCTTAGCTTGCGGCGGATAGTTGCAGAATCGACTCACGCCGATCAAATTTTCTTCCGCGCCGAGGGCATAGATCAGCTCGGTCACATTTGGCGCCAAGGAAACGATTCGCAGAGGTTTTTTCGATAAAACCACCTCTCTGCCCAAAAAGTCTTTTACTTTGATAGATTGCGAGGTCGTCTTTTCCTTTGGCTTTTGTTTTTGACAGCTTGAAAAAAACAAAAAAATCATGGCCAGACTTAGAACCATGAGAAAGCGGTTCGGTATTCGCATAATATTTCTCCAGGATTTGCGGTTATTGAAGATCAAATGATCCCAAAAATAGACGGTGATTTCAAATCTGTCAATCATATCCGTCAATTTTTGTCCAATTTTTCTAGTTTTGCAAATGAAACTGCATAATCAATCCTTTTTAGTTGCGTGAGATCGGGTAATTATCTAAGTTATCTGCATGATGAAATCCTTGAAAATCCGAATGAAACCAATAAATGGTCGGGAATATGGACGCTATAATTCACACGGAACAACTTACGAAACGGTATGGGGCAACCACGGCGTTAGATCGGCTGGACCTGGATATTTATCCGGGTGAAATTTTTGGCTTGCTGGGTCCCAATGGCGCGGGGAAAACCACCGCGATTAAGCTGGTTTTGAACTTAATTTTACCCACATCCGGAACAGTGACGCTTTTTGGACGTCCGCCTGGGAATATTTCGATCATGTCCAGGGTCGGCTATCTACCCGAAGTTTTGTCGGTTCACGATTACCTTAAGGCGTCCGAATTTCTCCGATTTCACGGTCAATTGTGCGGAATCAAATCTAACCTGTTGACCCCAAGAATCGATCGATTGCTGGACCTGGTTGGGTTGTCGGCGCATCGTAGACAAACGCTTCGCTCTTTTTCTAAAGGTATGCTACAGCGAATCGGTTTTGCCCAGGCACTGATCAATGATCCGCAACTTCTGATTTTAGACGAGCCGACATCCGGCTTGGACCCGATCGGAAGAAAAGAGATGCGGGACATATTTCTGAATCTGAAAGAGCAAGGCGTCGCAATCATCCTAAATTCTCATATATTATCCGAGATCGAGAAATCATGCGATCGCGTCGGGATTCTCAAACATGGAGAGTTAATTCACCTCGCAGAGACCGCCTATCTTTCTGACAGCCCGGACTCAACAGCTCGCGCTGTAGAGATTCAGGTCAACAACCGCTCGGACGCATTGATGACCCTTTTGGATCACGCGTGTGTGTCGATTCGGGATAATGGAAAAAAGCTGTCGCTCACTTTGAAGAGAAGCGTCGATATAAGCGATATTCCCCGGATAGTCGAAACCGCGGGAGCCGAGTTGGTCGCGCTGATTCCTATAAAAGAGACATTAGAAGATCTTTTTTATCGCTTGATTTCGTCGGCAGATGGAGGCAAGAAATGATCCAACTCAGAGCGCTTATTCGCGTAACTGTTCAGGAATATATTCGATCAAAAACCATGTTGGCTTTGCTGCTGATCGGCTGTTTTTTCGTATTGATATTTTCATGTTGCGGTTTATCTGAGAGCATGTCGGTCAATAATCAAATTGTTGCCAAAGAAAGCCAGATCGATCTTTTTTGGGGAGTCGCGTATTGGATTTTGGCGTTATACGGCGTGGCGGGAAGCGTCTTGTTAAGCATGAATTGTGTATCAAGTGAGATACGTTCTCGCCGAGCGGCATTGGTATGGACTCGTCCGATTTCTCGTATGACTTGGCTGATCGGAAAAATCATCGGAGTCTGGATTGTCACCGCGATTGATACGGGAGTTCTATTTCTACTCATATATTTTTTGATCGTCGCCAAGCTGAAAATTGTTTCGTTCTTCCCATTCGTTGGATTTTCCATACTGCTTCTCGAAATTTTGGCTATAATCATACTCGTCTCGACTCTCTCGATTCGTTTTTCGGATGTTATCAGCGGATTTTTGGGATCGATTATTTACGGAGTGAGCTTAGTAATCGGCATGGATTGGGTACAGGCGTATTTTTTCCAAATCCAGGAATATCTTGCGCAAACCAATACCGCTCCCGCAGAATTGCTCCGCGCGTTTTTGCAGGAGCCTCCATCAATTTTATGGCAAATATTTTTTTGGATAACCTACATTATCACCCCGCATTTTGGCAATATACAAGGTATTGGGCGGAAATTGGCTTCTCATAGCCCGATCGCACTGAGCTTGGATTGGTGGTCGTTCCTGTCTGTCCTATTATACAGCCTCATATTCCTCATTATCGGGAGACGAGAGATCAAGCGGATGGAGTTTTAATCCGTAAATTACGCGGATTTAAGGGGATGGATGAGAAGGGAAATTAAATAGCGGGATCAACGCTGTTAAACATGGTGGCGTTGATCCCGCTTTTAGCAATAACGGTAAGGATTACAATTTTTTTTGCATATTTTTCAGCGATTTTCTTCGTGTCGGATGCCGGAGTTTGTTCAGCGCTTTTGCCTCGATCTGCCGAACCCGTTCCCTCGTCACACTGAAAATTTCTCCGACCTCCTCCAGTGTCCGCGTCATACCGTCGTCGATACCGTATCGCAGACGGATCACCTTTTCTTCTCGTGTAGAAAGCGTGCTTAACACGCACCGCATCTGTTCTTGCAACAGCAACGATGCTGTGGATTTTGCTGGAGAGGAAATGTTTGTATCCTCAATAAAATCAAGTAATTGGTTTTCGTCACTATCGCCTATAGGACGGTTCAGCGATATGGGCGATTGCGCTGCCTTCATAATCTGGCGCACTCTTCTTAAGGGCATATTCAATTGGTTGGAAATCTCTTCCGAAGTGGCCTCTCGACCGGTGTGATGGGAAATTTCTCTGGCGACCTTGATGACTCGGCTGATTGCCTCGATCATGTGTACCGGCACACGGACAGTCCGAGCCTGATCCGCGATCGCGCGCGTAATGGCTTGCCGAATCCACCATGTGGCGTATGTGCTGAATCGATAGCCTTTGGTATAGTCAAATTTTTCAACTGCCCGAACCAACCCGCTGTTGCCCTCTTGAATCAGGTCTAAAAATTCCAGCCCTCGATTCATATAACGCTTGGCAATGGTGATCACCAGCCGGACATTGGATTCGATCAACAGTTGTTTCGCTTGTTCTCGCTCCCGATCAAGCCGCTTGACCTCTTTCAACAGATTTAAAAATTCTGGAATAGGCAGCTGGATCTCTTTTTTTATCAAGGCAAGGTGCCGGTCATATTCCGAAATTGACATGCAATAGTTCAACTTTTTCTCAATATTCATCCGACGGAAGGTACCGTTTACACCGCTTCCCGCCACTACAAAGAAGAGTCCATTCAACGACGCTTTGGTTTCATCCAGCTTTTTTATTAAGTCGAATATCTGCGTATAATGGAGTTGAAATTTATCGCACAGAGCAAAAAAACGACCTCGTATCGGCGCGCGTTTTACCTTACGCTGCACGCTGGAAAGCTGTTTCCATTCGATCCGCATTTCCTTATGCAGATGCACCAACTTTTCGACCTTGTGCAGAGCCTTTTCCATCTCCTTTCTCCAAGAGTAGCTGACCCGCCAACCGCCGGCTTTGATATAAACAAAATCCTCGACCCGTATGCAGCCCTCACTCAATTTTCCGGCTTGTTTCTGTAATTCCTTGATACACAAAGGGATCATAAACAAAAATTTTTTCATACTCGCCAGATTTTTCTCGATCTTGACGGCCAGCTTGACCTCTTCTTCACGAGATAGAATCTTTACCTGCCCCATTTCCTTAAGATACATTCTTACCGGGTCGTCAAATCGTTGATTCGAGCACTTCCCGCGGTTATATCGGGTATTATTGGGGTGAGGCGTTTTTGCCTCCGTGGGATTACTTCCAAAACCGGAAATATCCTCAATGTCGTATTCGACCACTTTTATTCCTTCTTCCTTTAAGCGGCTTATCAATCGGTCAAAACTTGCGGGCGTCATTTCATCTTCAGCAATATAGTTATTCAACTCCGCAATTTTAATTTGACCTTCTTGCTTAGAGACTTGGATAACCCGCTCAATCGTTTGCTCGAGTTCAGTCCGTATCAAGATATCCTCCTCCATATTAGTACGGCGTATTAATAGGGACGATAACGAACCCATCCGCTCCGCTTTATAAAGCGAAACCAACGTCTGTTATCCCTGGTCTATCCGACCAAAATCCTTCTTCCAAAAATTTTGACGGCTGGCTTGATTCTTCATCGCGCGCCGATTCTTTCTTCGGCAATACGCTGAATCTCTCTCAACAGGTCTTCATCAACTTCCCCGGCATTCATCAATTGCTTGTCCAACTGCAACTTTTTACTCCTTCTCAAACCATCCCCCACAATTCGAATCCAGTCCTCAATATTTTTATCCAAAATCGGAATATCACGCGGTCTCATAAGAAGCTCGCGCAGATAGAATTCCTCCGATGCACCCCCATACTTTTTTATATCAGATTCTATATCGGAAAGCAATCGGCTGATTGAAACAATGCCCTCAACCGAGTCATATTCCCATAGAAAGGAGGCGATTTCTTGATGAATGGGTTTAAAAAAAAATTAGATGATAATTGATCTTTTATGATCATCCTGTAATTTGCATTTTCAACAAACGCCAGAATCAACCCCTGCTCCGCTTTATCCTGCTTGGAGAGAGGCTCGATATATTTTTTCCCCAGCGCGATGGGTTGCGGGCTTTCACGCTGGGAAAATAACATTGATTTGAGATGTTTTTCTGGGATATGAAGGAATTCTGCCATCTTCAAGCAATACATGTCAAAACGGAACAGGTCATATCGAATGAGATTTAAATATGGAGCCATTTCCTGTGCAAATTTCTTTTTTCCTTCAATGGTATTAAAATCGATATAAGTGGCGAGTTGTTTCAGAAGAAAATCAAAAAAAGATATGCTATGATCGATCAGTTGGCAGAAGGCTTTTTTGCCCTCTTTTTTGATATAAGAATCTGGGTCTTCTCCTTTTGGCAACAGGATCACCTCTACGCCCATCTCGCTCTTCAACAGGTTATAGATCGGTGAGACCGTCGCCTTAATCCCTGCGGGATCGCTGTCAAAGGAGAGATAGACACGATCCACGTAACGCTTCAGTAGCTTGACCTGGTCCTCGGTAAAAGCCGTGCCTAACGGCGCGACAGCAGATGAAATTCCAGCTTGATGAAGGCTGACGACATCCATGTATCCCTCGACCAGAACAGCGGATTTTTCCTCTTGCAGGCGTCGTTTGGCTTGATAGAGACCATACAGAATATTTTTCTTTTTAAAAATATCGGACTCGGGACTGTTGATATATTTTGCCTTCTCCATCGGATCCAACGCCCGACCCCCGAAGCCGACAATCTTGCCTAAGTTGTTCTTTATAGGGAAGATGAGCCGATTGCGAAAGTAGTCGTAATAGGAACCGCTTTTCTCACTTTTACCCAGCAACCCGGCTTTCAGCAAAATATCTGGGTTTAACCTGCGGCTTTCTGCCGCGCGCAAAAAGTTATTCCATCCGGGAAGCGCGTATCCCAACTGAAAGTTCTGTACGCTTTCCTGGCTCACCTTTCGCTTCTGAAGATAGACACGAACAGATTCCGGTGCCTTTGACGCAAGAGCCTTGGCAAAATATTCAGCGGCAAACTCATTTGCCTGATAAAGTTCTGTCCGGAACGTTCGTTCTTCTTGGGGCATACCGGAGGATTCTGGCAACGAGATTCCGCTTCGCTCCGCCAGATAAGAGACGGCCTCGACAAACGAAATCCGTTGATGATCCATAAAAAAACGGATGGCGTCTCCACCCTTTTTACAACCAAAGCAGTAGTACATCCGCTTTCCCGGATTGACCGAAAAAGAGGGCGTCTTTTCCTGATGAAAAGGGCAAAGTGCTATAAAATTTCGCCCTTGTTTCTTCAATGTAATAAAGTCGGAGATCACCGCGACAATATCCGTCGCCTCAATAACCTGTTGTACAATATCATCTGGAATTAGGAACGCCACTGCTTGTCCTTTAGATTAATATAGGTTTACGCAGGTTTATGAACAAATTTGTAGGTGGATTCGTGAACGGCTTTGTGAAGAAACCAAATTTTTGGGTGAGTGATAAACATGTAACGCAGAACGCCGTGATCCAATACCCGTAAAATATATATAACACGAACAGAAATGCAAACAAAATTATGACGAAATTTTATCAATAAATCAGAGGGGGAGGTGAAAATGGGAGAAAAATGGGGTGAAAATAGAGCGTAAATTCCGAAATCAAATGGGAATCAAATGGAAAGTCGAGTCGAACTATCCGTTCTGACTGGTTCGACCATTATTTCAAATTTAATTTGACGACGGTGACGCCGCTTCCGCCTTGATTCCATGGGGCTAAATTTTGCTCCAGAACCCACGGATGTCGAGACAGAATCTCCGAGACTACCCGTCGCAATACGCCCGTTCCTTTCCCGTGGATTATCCTCACCTGCTCCAAAGAGGCAATATATACGTCGTCCAAATATTTCTCGACGTGTTGAATCGCCTCCTCTGCCCGAAAACCCCGAATATCCAACTCCGACTGAAGCGTGTCGGATTCAAAAATATGTTGTCCTGCCGTCGACTTCTTTTTCTTCGGCTCATCGGCATTCTTGATAGCGGTCAAACGATCAAGCGAAACCATGATCCGGATTGTGCCCGTTTCCACTATAATATGCTTATTATCCTTTGCTTCCGCCACAACGCCATCCCTGTCCCAATCGGCAATTCGGACTTGATCCCCGACCTGAACCTGAGTCAAAGGAGCGAAAATCTCTCTTGGGACGGTCTGACCTTCTTGTTTTTGTCGATCAGCAATTTTTTGCTCTTCACGACGCACCTTTTCTCGAGCTTTTTCCTGAGCTTTTTGAATTTTTTCTCGATCAGTCGCCTCTTTTTTCAGATCACTGACGACCTGCTTCATTTTTTTTTTGGTATCTTTGACAAAATCAGCGGCTTCCTTCAACGCCTTTTCCTTCGCAGTCTGCCGAATGGATTTCAGCTGTTCCAACTTTTGCTCATATTTATCAGTTTTTTTCTTCTGGCGATCGATTTCCTCGCGTAAGGATTCCCGCTCCTCTGTGAGCTTCCGATGTTCATTCTCCAAATCAGCGACCAACCGGCTGATATCCTGCTCCTCATCCCGCCGAAGTGCGCGCGCTGTTTCCAATATATGAGCCGGCATCCCCAATCGCCCGGATATTTCCAGAGCATAGCTGCTCCCAGGCAAATTTGGATGAAATCGGTAAGTCGGAGCCAAAGTCGCCCGATCAAACTCCATAGACCCGTTCATAATATGGGGATGTTCATGGGCAAACACTTTCAATACGCCGTAGTGTGTCGTGGCGATGGTCGTCGCGCGGTTCGCGGTGAGATACTCCAGAATCGCCATACTCAACGCTGCTCCTTCTTCTGGATCCGTTCCCGCGCCCAATTCATCCAGCAGAATCAGAACAGTGTCGCTGGCATGATAAACAAAATGGATAATCTGTTTCATGTGAGAGGAGAAGGTGCTGAGGCTCTGCTGAAGCGATTGTTCGTCGCCGATATCCGCGAAAATATCGGTAAAGATTGGCAGCGTAACTCCATGCGAGGCTGGGACATGCAGACCTGACTGGGCGGATAGAGCGATCAAGCCGATAGTTTTTAGAAAAACCGTCTTCCCGCCAGTATTGGGACCCGTGACCAGGATCGTATTGATATCATCCGGCAACGATACTGTATTTCCCTGCTCTTTTTTGTTTTTGTTTTGTCGGCGGAAAATATCAGCTAATAGGATATGCCGTCCGTTCGTGATGCATAGCGGCAGACCTTCCCCGATCTCCGGCGAGATACAGTCAAAATCCAAGGACAACCGAGCTTTGGCTCCGGTCATATCCAAATAGGTCAAGGTTTGGAATGAGATCGTCAAGCGGTCTTGATTCTCCCGCACCATATCGGTCAGAGCCAGTAAGATCCGCTTGATTTCCTTCCGCTCCTCCTGAAACAGCGCGCGCATATCATTATTGAGCGGTGCTACCGAGAATGGCTCGACAAAAACCGTTGCTCCGCTCGAGGAGTGGTCATGCACCACGCCCGGCGTCTGCCCTCGCTCATCCTGTCTCACCGGTATCACATACCGACCTTCTCGCAAGGTGATATAGAGATCCGCGCGTCCAGTATCAGCCATACGCTGTAGGATCGCGTTCAATTTCTGCTGTATCTGATCCCGCTTTTGATGAAGCGATCTTCGGATTTTTGCCAATTGAGGACTGGCGTTATCCATTATATCGCCGGATGGGTCAATAGTGGTCTCAATCGCGCTCTCCAATTCATTGAAATTGAAAAGTCCTTTTGCCAGAGTCGCTAAACGCGGAGTCTTTTCGCCCCGCTTCTTTATAAAATTGTGAGCGACTCGGCTGCCGCGACAGACTCCCGTAATTTGCACCAACGATTGAATGTCCAAAATACTGCCGGGCGCACGCGCACAAATCAAAGAGCCCCTGATGTCCTGCAAACCCACAAACGGAAATTGCCCCTCTTCCTCTAAAAGCCGGCAAAATTCTGTTGTCTCGTCCAACTTCCGACGAATCTGTTCCACGTCGAAAAGAGGCTGCATCTCAGAAATTTCCCTCTTGCCTCCAATCGAAACCGCCCGCTCGCTAAGAATGGATTTAAGTTGTTCATATTCCAAAATTTTTAATGTATGTTTATTCATATTTACGTCTATTGTCGAGTTTATGTCTAATGTCGAGTTGAAAATAATTAAGAGGGAAGATTACAATTTTGTTGCGCTAAATTTGAGGTTAAAAAAAAGCAAGGGTAACGCTCCGTTACCCTTGCAGCGCCTTTCGAACAAGCCGATCGGCATTTTCTATTTACTTATTTTCTCACTCAGTCCATCGCCACGATCAACTCTTTAGATTATCCATATTGTTCTTTGAGAAGACGTTGACGGTTTTTGCGTTTCGCAGCGTTCAATTTACGTTTGCGTCGATCGCTGGGTTTCTCAAAATGCTGATGCTTACGAATATCAGACAGAATCCCGGCTTTCTCACATGTTTTCTTGAAACGGCGAAGCGCGCTCTCGAAAGATTCATTTTCTTTGACGATAACGCCCGGCATGCAGTTTAACACCTACCCTTCTATTTTAGATTTTAATTTCCAATTTGGAAATTATTTTAGTAGCGCAAAATAGCGTTGTGAATATACATTGTCAAGTAAAATCGACAACAAGATCTAAATTATAACTGAGACTGTTCATCCAAGAAGTCAGCTATTCAAAATGAACCGCGCGTATGGCTTCAACAAATTCCCATTGCAGTATAATGATGCTTGGATTAATTTTGTTATATATCTACCAATTAGTTATCTTTTTGCATTTGTTTCCGATATTCGCGTAATTTACTGATATGAATCGAGAGCTTCCATAACATGACGATTCTTATTGACACAGTTTCTATCTGTTGTTATAATTGGTGTTGTTTTTTTTACCCCACGCCGTATGAAAGCGTAACTCAATACGCCATAAGTTCTTCGGCGTCACCCTGTGAGTAGAACGTGAGGCCTGAGCACTTCTTGTCAGGCGATTTCTATGAATCAGGAATGGGTTGTCCTATTTAGGTAAATTTTGGAAAGCGGTTATACGACTTATGCGAGAAGGGCTCACAGAAGAACAGGATCTTATATACCAAGCACTCCGTTCTTGGCGGAATAAAGAGGCGAAATTCCAGAGGGTGACGCCTGCGAGAATTTTGGTAAACAACACCTTGTTGCAAATCGCTCAGAAAATTCCAAAGACGGCGAAAAATCTGTTGCAATGCGGTGTGAGCCAACGAAAATTCGACCTCTATGGGGAACGGATCATAGAGATCATAAAAAATCCAGAAACTCAGACCGAGATCAATTCTCCAGTTGACGAAGAAAAAAATGTATTCCAAAGTTTTGCCGCGTCGCCTCATGCCACAGGTTATATCGAATCGGAAACGGAATCGGAAACATTATCTGTCACGATCTTGAATAATGAGATCGTCGAGGTGATTCGTCGATCTTTTAAAGACCAGTTTCATCAAAAATTGTTACGGATTGAGGGAGAGATAGCCGACGTACGGAACTATTCTGAAAACCGAATATTTTTCGATCTGAAAGATGAAGACGGTATGATTGTTTGCCGCTGTCAGGACTCGATCAAAACAACGCTTGTGGTTGGACAAAGAGTCGTTTGTAGCGGGTCGGTTCTGACCTCAATGGAGCATGGAGGTCGGTGGTCGGTGCTTTTCGATGCGCGGGAGATTCAGATCGTCGGTCAGGGGAAACTGAGCAAGGACCGGGAAGCGGTTTACCAACAATTGGCGCAACAAGGACTTTTCGACGACTATCGCCAGAGAGATCTGCCGCGCTTCCCGAGACGGATTGTTGTCGTCTCCGCGCCAAACGACCCAATCTACCACGATCTAAAACGAAAGTTGGCACCGATCAGTTCCTTGAAGCTTGACCATTTTCCTGTGGATGTGGTCGTGGAAAAAAAGCTGGTGCACGCGTTACGGCTGATAGATCAAAAACGTGCAGATTTGATTGTGCTCGCGCAAAGTCAAAAATTTGATCTAGAAAATTTCGACAGACCCGATGTGGTGGAAGCAGTAGCCGACTGCCGGCTGCCAATCATAACCGCGATCGGCGATCAGTCAGATCATACATTGTGCGATCTGGCAGCGGATTTTTCTTCTCCTTCGCCCGATAAATTGGATCATAAGATCAGGGAACTGTGGCGACCTGACCGCGTATCGCCCACAAGCGCGTTCAGTTATGTTGTGCTCATTTTTGCATTGTTGTTCTTCATAGTTATGTGCGGCCTGGTTTTGAACAAAATGGGCTTATTTTGATCAAACCGCGCTGTTCGTAGATTAAGATGGCTCTTGGGAAGTTTTTATTGGATCTGCATATCCATTATGAAAAGGTTGCGCCTTACGATCTGGAAATCCATGAAACCGCGCAGAAAGAAAATTCCAAAGCCAAGTTGCGGGCAATTCCCGATAAAGCCGAGAGACAAAACGATTGCCGAAAAATTCAGTACCTACAAATTCGCTGATTATAAAGAGAAAGTAATCGATCTGCTGGGGCGGGTTTGCACGGTGTCAGTCAAGACTGTGGGTATTGTGGATCACATGGCAGAGGAAGAGCCGCATGGATAAGGCTTTCACTTCATTTCGCTTTCAATGGGGATATCTTCGGCGATCGCGATCGGACTTCCTTTTTTTCATGCCTATTCAATTCAGCCGTTGGCGTTTGCCGAGAAAAGCCAGCAAGGAGACGTCGTAAGGCGTTTCGGTATGAATCGGGACATAATCGATCAGGCGTTCCCGACACTTCAGTCGATATTCTTTAGAGAGTTTCCGCAATCTGTCCTGATATTCGGCGCGAATCTGCCATGGTTGTGTCAGAATCCGCTCGCCGGTCTCCATATCCTCAAAGACTGCTTCTCGATCAAAAGGAAATTCGCGTTCATAACGATCCAATACATGAAACACGATCACCTCATGCTTCCGATGGCGAAAATGCTTCAGCCCTCCGAGCAATTTTTCTGGATCGTCGAACAGGTCGGAGATCACAATGATCAAGCCTCGTCGTTTGATTTTTTCCGCTAATTGATGAAAGGTGTCGCTGACCTGGGTTCGCCCTCCAGCTTTTAAATTATCCAACTCCTTTAATATCATATGGATATGGGAGATCGATGCTTTTGGCGGAATAAAAGTGCGAATGTTTTCGTCAAATGTGACCAGGCCCACCGCGTCCTGCTGGCGCAACATCAAATACGCGAGCGCGGCGGCAAGATATGAGCCGTATTCCAGCTTAGATATGGTCTTTTCGGACTGATACGCCATGGACGCGCTCGCATCTAAGAGGATATAGGACTTCAGATTCGTCTCTTCCTCATATTGCTTGATATAGAACCGGTCAGATTTTCCGTACACCTTCCAGTCGATATGCTTAATCTCGTCTCCAGGCATATACTGCCGATGTTCGGCGAACTCGACGCTGAACCCGTGATAGGGGCTTCGGTGCAAACCGGTGATAAATCCCTCCACGACCAAACGGGCTTTTAAGTCCATCCGGCTCAATTTCGATATGGTCGAAGGCTCCAGATAATTTCGATCTTTTTTCATATTTCCTCGTGATATTTATCTTATTAAAGCCGGAATATCAGCGACAAATCGCAGAAATCCCAGCTTTTAAATGACAGACAAAAAAATATCAATCCATTTTCGATTCGTCCACTTCTTCTAGCAGCCGCTCAATAATTTTCAGCGAATCGACACCTTCAGCTTCCGCGTTGAAATTGGTGACAATTCGGTGACGTAGCACGGGGCGACAGATCGCTCGCACGTCATCTGTTGATGGCGAGTGTCGGTTGTTGAGGATGGCTCGGGTTTTTGCTCCGAGAATCAGATATTGCGACGCTCTCGGTCCTGCGCCCCAACTGACCAGTTCCTTGACAAAACCATACGCGTCGTCCTCTGTGGGACGTGTTTTTCGAGCAAGCGTCACCGCATATTTGACCACATGATCTGCTACAGGAACTTTGCGCACTAATTCTTGCAGATTTGCAATATCTTCTCCCGACAACACCCGTTTTGGATACTCCTGAAACGCGCTGGTTGTCTTCTTCACGATCTCGGTCTCTTCTTCAAAAGATGGGTAAGTGATGGAGATATTGAACATAAAGCGGTCAAGCTGAGCTTCTGGCAAGGGATATGTGCCTTCCTGCTCGATGGGGTTCTGCGTGGCAAGAACAAAAAAGGGCTTGGGAAATCGAAGCTCCGGACTCCGGTGACCTTGATCGTAGGTCTTTCCGCCGATTGTCACTTGTCGCTCCTGCATAGCCTGTAACAGCGCGGCTTGGGTTTTTGGCGGTGTCCGATTGATCTCGTCGGCAAGAACGATGTTGGAAAAAATCGGTCCCTTGACAAATTGAAACACTCTGCGCCCGGTCGTATGATCCTCCTCAATGACGTCGGTGCCGGTAATATCCGACGGCATCAAATCCGGCGTGAATTGAATCCGATTGAACGACAAATCCAGCACATCGGCAACGGTTTTTATCAGCAACGTCTTTGCCAGACCTGGCACGCCGACGATTAAACTGTGACCTTTCGACAATAGAGAAATCAACAACTCTTCGATCACCTGCTTTTGACCCACAATGACCTTAGCCACTTCTTTCTCGATTTTCTGTCTTGCCTTCGCTAAATCCGTAACCGCTTGAATATCATCGTCTTTTTCGATTTTTGACAATGTTTTATTTCTTGACAATTGATCCTCCGATATCATCTATTTCACGTTTTTTATTTTCAATTTTTCAAAATTATAGCCAGGTGGTTGATAAAAATAACAACAAAAAGGGCGAAAAATTTGCTCGCGCTCGCCGCTTTCCTATCAAAGCGGTCTTATACATTGTGCTATATACATTGTTCCGATGCGGTTCTGAATGTGGGCGTTTTCATCTACTCGTCGAGGGTATCTGTATCGATCTGACCCGTCATTTTCCTGGAGATATGAGACCAGGAAAGACCGATCGTCAATACAAGAGCCATGACGATCAGGACAATGTGTTGGATCATTTTTCCGCTTTGAACCGGCAACACGCCGTAGTCGATCAAAACCCACACCAGGCTCCCTAATAGTGCCAACGATAGAGCAATGCCGATGACTCCTAAGGACTTGCGCGCCGCGGTGATAAATATGATCCAACCGGTGATCAACACCACGCCGGTAAAAACTTTGAGAGGGTTAAAAGGCGGGAGTTCCGAGAAGGAAAATTGCGTGGGATCAATCGTGGAAAGTGCCCAGTGATAATACGAAATTCCTTCGGGATTGTATGTTCCATAGACTAACAGAAGCGCTCCAAGCAGTCGAGCGATCACCTCTATGGCAAGATGACCAGATTTTGACATATTATCAACCTTTGTTTGCAAAATTTATGGGGATTACAGAATTTTCTACTATCAACTATCAGGTCACGCCCTGGGATTCCGATTCTTCCTGATTGGAAGCTCCGTACCGTTCCAGACAGGTTTTCGCCTCGATCTCGTCGGGATCGATTTCGACTGCCCGTTTCCAAGCCGAAACCGCTTCCTTGAACTTATCCAATTCATGGTATGCGTTGCCCAAATTGGTATAAGCCGGTGCCAAATTGCCCTTATGCTTGAGAGCTTCTTCAAAGTATTTTATTGCTTCATTAAAGTCACTTTCCAGATGATAAACGCATCCAAGATTGATATAGGATTCGACCATATCTGGCAGAAGTTTGATGGCTTTGATAAAATGGGATTTGGCTTCGTCGCTTTGTTTGAGCCGACTCAGAGTCAGTCCCAGATTATTGTGCGCCTCCGGAAAATCTGGAAAAAGTGTGATCGCCTCTTTAAACTCTGCAGCCGCGGCTTCGTAAGCCTGCTTATGAAACAGAGCCACGCCTTGATTATTGTGATCTCGTCCTTCCTGAATCTGTCGACGTCGGTCTTCAGCCTGACGACGCGTCTCCTGCTCATTCAAAAAATTCAATATCTGTTGGTTGTTGCGAGCAGTCAACTCGACCAGATCTTCCATTTTCTCCATCCGCTTGTTCTGAACCGAGATAAAATCTGTAAAGAGCCGATTCTGCCCTTCCAGTAAGTGACTTAACCGCTCCGCTTGAGACTTGTTGGATTGGATTATCCGATCTATGCCTTGAAGAAGCGCATCTTTCAGATTATCAAGAGAGCTCTTGATTTTATCCGAATTCTCGTCCATCCCGTTTTGGATAAAGTTGAGCTGGGTGCGGAGCAGATCTTGCAAATCATCAAACCCTGATGCGACGACTTGTTTCAGATTCTGACCGATTTTGATAGTCGCTTGCTCGGTCGCTTTCTCAAAACCGGTCAATTGGGTGGAAATATCCGAGGAATAGCCGGTCAGAATATGGACCATCCGTTCGATTTTTGATTCAGATCGCGCCTCAATGAGCTGCACGCCGCTCACCAGCTCTGCGAGACGGGGAATGTTGCACGCGTGATACTCAATGCTCCAGACCAAACAATCCTCTTCTCGGCAACGGAGAAGATGTCTCATCTCTTCATCATGGTCAGCTCCCTCTATAAAAGGGGCGGTGGGCGTTAAAAAAGGGCAGATTCCCATAGATTTTACCGCTTTCAATGGGTCGTAAAAGTATGTGGTTTTGGTGGGAATTTATAATTATTCATTGCCAAAAAGAGGCGTTATTTTGAACTGGACCGCGTCTACCAGACCTAAATCGGTCAATTTTAATTCAGGGATTGGGGGTAACGATAAGAATGCCAATGTGATAAACGGATTGGCGACTTGGCATCCCAGCTCCTTCGCGGCTTGATGCAACTGCGCCAATTGATCGATCACTTCCTGCAGGGGTCGGTCAGACATCAAGCCCGCAATAGGCAATGGCAAGGACGCGATCACTTCTCCTTTTTGCACCGCTACACACCCGCCTTGCATTTTGATAATCGTTTCAACAGCCAACTTCATGTCTGCATCGTGCACGCCGACCGTGATGATGTTATGCGAGTCATGCCCCACAGAACTTGCCAGCGCGCCGTCCCGAAGTCCAAATCCAGTCGTCAAGCCCAGACCGATATTTCCGGAAGCTCGGTGTCGCTCCACAACTGCCAGCTTGAGAATATCGTTTTCGGTATCCGAGACGACTTTGCTCTCCGCAATCTTAGGCGTCATCATCTTTTTCTTGGTCACAATCTGATCGGGAATCAATTCGATCACTTTTGCCTGTCCATTTTCAGCGGGAATTATGAAGTTGCTATCGTCGATCCGCGCCACTTTCACGGTATTGAGAGCGTATGGGTCTTGGTAGTCAGCTATATCGACGAGAATTTCGCTATTTTCGCAAATAACTTTCCCGTCCTTGACAACCTTATCCACCATGAAGTCGTGGAGATCGTTCAGGATCACAATATCGGCTCGGTAACCCGGAGCGATCGCGCCGTGTCCCTCCAGTCTGAAATAACGAGCCGCGTTGATGGTCGCGCATTGAATTGCACGGATCGGGCTGAAACCCATTTTTATAGTCCGGCGCAGAATGTGGTCGATATGCCCCTCGGTCTTGAGATCAAGTGGATGTCGGTCGTCCGTAGCAAATGAGACCCATTGCTGATGACCGGAACGGATGATCGGAATAAGCTCGGACAGATTTTTCGCGGCGGAACCCTCTCGGATCATAATGTGCATACCCGCGCGCAATTTCTCCATTGCCTCGCTCAGTGAGCTGCATTCATGGTCGGAACAAATCCCGCCTGCCATGTATGCGTTCAGGTCAAAACCGGTCAATCCCGGAGCGTGCCCGTCAATAAAGCCCTGTTTTCGTCCCTGAATCAGCTTCTCCAGTATCTTATCGTCGGTATAAATAACTCCAGGATAGTTCATCAATTCCGCCAAACCCAAGACCCGATCATGCGTCAGGATGTCCTCCAAATCTGCGCTCTCCAAACGTCCCCCCGCGTTTTCCAATTCGGTCGCGGGGACGCAAGATGAAGCCGTGAGATAGATATTGATGGGGAGCCGCTCCGTGGACTTCAGGGCATAATCGATTCCCTTTTTTCCCAACACATTGGCAATTTCGTGTGGATCCCAAACAATTGTGGTTGTACCCCGAGGCAAGACCGCGCGGGCAAATTCTGCCGGGCTGATCATCGAACTTTCGATATGAACATGAGAATCGATCAGTCCTGGTATGACATATTTCCCGCCCAAAAAGAGAATTTCATCCGCGTTCTCATAGAGTTCGCTACAGCCGACAACAGTATTGCCGTCGATCAGGATATTGGTTTGGTATATCTCTCCGGAAAATACGTTCACCATATTGGCGTCTCGGAGAAGCAAAGATCCAGATTTTCGTCCGTGGGCAACTTCAATATTATGACGAAGTTGCTCCTTTGTTTTTTGATACGTATATCCCATAATCGCGTGTCCTTCTTATAAAAAAAGTGGCGAGAAAAATCCTCTCAGCAGATGGTTCTTCTCAAATAAAAATTTTTTCGGCTATACGAATCTCACAGATTCTGAAAACCGGTGAATTTCATTTTCCCATGATTTTTTTCATCTTGTTCGACATCTCAGCCGCTCGACTGGGCCCAACGATCAACCCAGCGGATTTCTCCATCTGTCGGATAAACCGTTGCAAATCCTCGACAGTCAGACTTTCCTGATCAATGTCGGCATCTTTGACAATGGTTTGGGTCAACTTTAATCCCAATAGACCGAGAGCTTCCTCGGAGACGTCTATCATCTGGTCGAATTTAATAACAAGCCGCTCGTGGCTCTGCTGAGTCATCAACTCGTTTTGGAAGAAAGAGTCCAGCTTGACAGCGACGCCTTGTATGATGTCAAGAACGATCGGAAAACTGGTCGTGGTGTCGAAGATAAAACCGATCAACCCCGCTGGTATCCATCGGAAAAAAAGTCGGTACGTATCCGTTGACATATAAAAAAAATCATGTAGACCCAATTTTTTATCCAAAGTGGCTCGGTATGTCTGTTGCGCGACCAGGCTGATACCGTTGATTTGGCTTTCCGGGAACTCGTTTCCCCTATAAAAAGAGGGTATCTCTTTATGGGTCGGCGTGAAAAATACTGCCCGCGCCATGGATACTTGGCTCAAAGTCTCTTTTACAATTGTCATTATGAAGACTCCATAGCTCGGACTATCGGCTCCATCCGAGCTGAGATTGTCCATGCCGATTCCGCATAAGGAACTTTTGCCCCTAGATAAACGTCCTGTAACGGAAAAATAACCGATTTAAATACCTCGCTTCGCACGATGCACAGCCGCACAGATTGATCGAATTTCTGGGCAATCACGCAAGCCATTGAGCCCCACAGATCGATCAATTCCCGATCATTGTCAAGAAAGTCGCCTAACTCGACAACATTTTTCCCGCTCTTTTGCTCGATCACGCCACATCCCACAATTTCCATAAAATTGATTACGCGAACGGAAAGACTATAGGCTTTCTCTTCGACCATTGATTTTTTCTCCTTGATCATGGGTCTTTTTTTCCGTGACCATTTCCTGCTCTATGACGGAATTTTCAGGACGAGTTAAATTATCGGCTTCAACTTGAGCAGTTTCCAATTTATAACGCATTAAGGCATAACCATATTCTCGGTTGCCATGATCAACCAAAATTTGTTCAATTCCATCTCGAAAATCGACGATATCGAATTTATTACACACCGATGGCGAACTGTTTTCAAACAGAAATTCTCCTTCTTTAAGTAAGACATAGCGGATTGTCGGATTTTCATCTGCACGATCCGAGAGATGTTTTTTGACAGCCTCATCCCAGAATGTGCCGTGGATATTTCGCATCCGGCATTGATCCAGAAGCTTGTTCAGGAATAGAAGTTGCGTCCTGATATGTTCTTCCGAGATAATAGGATTCACCAATAAACCCTGCTCGATCAGATAAACCAACATCTCTTTGATAAGCCCCTCATTCTTTCCACTATCATGGAGGATATCCTTTATCGTGCGGCGTCCATTTGCCAACGACAAAACCTGCCACTGATCCAGAGTAATATCGATCTGATTCCTTCCCCGCTCAGGATTTGGAGAGCGCACCAATACCGTCTCCGGATTTGGCAATTCCTTTTGAATTTTGCGTACATTGTCTACCCGCTCGGCATAGGTCACGATCAATTCGAGGCTATCGGAAAAAATCGTCTGTTTCGTGACCTGTTCTCCGGTTTTAAAATGCACCTTACCGCTATCTCGAAAGAAAAGATTGACCAAAGTCTCCTCTCCCTCTTCTTCGCCAAAAACAGCATGAGTAATTTGGCCCTCTTTCAGGTAGATACGCGCGGTATCTCCTCCCTCTCCCTCATAAATAAAAGTGCCGGTTTTCTGATAATTAACCGCTGTATGGATAATTTCCAGGAAAGAAAAATCTTCGAGAATTGCCTCAATTTTCATAAAATATTTTCCGATTTTTGAGAAATATCTGGAAAAATAGAAAGTAAATCAACGCAGGCTAACGGAAAATCCACTTGACGTATCCCCAACTTTTATCGTTTTCAACATCCCGTATCCCATCTTCTTTTATTATGGATGCGGAAGAGCTGGAAAGGTCCTGCCATTGCACTATTTTATATGTGCCGTCTTCAGGAGCCACGACAAAATGGCATTCTCCACCAATCCGATATCCCACACCATCGGCAAGAAAAACTGTCAGGTCATAGCTACGCGGCAGAAGTTTGGACTCGCCGGTCGGATCCCCGCTGTAGCTCATCACCCGATCCCCAGAAAGGGTAAGTGAAATGGACGGAGCATTCTCGAACATATTTTTGAGGATATCAAGCTCCTGATCTCGATCCAATTGCAAATCAGGAAACGTGAAGGAGACATAAATCGAATCAGCGGGATTGAAATAAAATGTGAATTGGTCGGATAAACAGCAGGAAAGGTCACGCCATTCCTTTTGATTGTAGGCTTGCGTCAGCGCGGTGAGCTGGAAGTTGCACTCGCTGCATGCGTATTCCTCCTCCTCCGCATCGCTACAATCTTGAATCCAACAAAAATCGCAAGCTATTAAAACCATCAGGCAAAGCAAAAAAAGTAACAACCAATTACGCGGCATCGGATATCCCTTTCACAGAGCAAAATATTTTTTTTTAGAATTAGAAAATGTCGGTCTCACTTAAAATTATCGTATTATCTAAAATAAAGGTCGGCTTACTTAACTTGTGAGAGAGGGGAATGTGTTCAGATCAGGCGGAGAAAAAAGGAATTAGGCAAGGCGACGACAACAGGCTTATCGCTTTTATTGATTCGAGAAAGAGTGCTATCCCTTGGTTATAGCTTCCCAATGCTCAATAGCTTTCTCGGGATTATCCGTTTTTTCATAGACAAGCGTTAGATTATAGTGAGCGTCTTTATAATTCTTATTGATCTCTATTGCTTTTATATAACATTTTTCCGCTTCTTTATATTGCGCCTGGCTAAAAAGAAGAACGCCGAGATTGTTATATGTTTTTGCATAATTTGGATCAAGCTCAATAGCCTGACGATAAAGCTCTTCAGCTTCTTCTTTTTTTGAGAGTCGGTCGAACAGAATGCCCAAATTAAAATGCGTCATCGGATCGTTGCTATCCAGGTCGATCGATTTACGATAACATTTCTCCGCCTCTTGGACTCGACCGCTACTGGATAAAAGTACGCCGAGATTTTTATACGCTTTGGCATAATCCGGATCCAAGCCAATCGCTTGACGATACTGATGTTCCGCGTCGCTGACCTGGCTTAATTTACGCAACAAAATTCCATAATTATTTCGAGCCGCGGGATCAAACGGGTTTAATCGGATACCTTTCTTGTACATTTCCTCCGCCTCCTTCAATTTCCTTTGCGCCATCAGAACCGATGCCAGCATAAAATGAATATCCGCATCTTCGGAAGAAAGCTCCAGTGCTTTTTGATAATATTCCTCAGCGGTTTTGACCTTGCGTTGATCGGATAAAAATATGGCGTAATTGTAATACGTTAGCGGATCATCCGGTTGCTCCGTTATCATCCCCAAAAAGAGCTTCCCAGCCTCTACGAACTCTTTTTTTGCCGTTCGTAGGGTCCCGACATTATACTTGATTTCGGTATAATTTGGCAGAAGTTCCAATAGTCTCTGGTTCACCTGCAGATTCAGATCAATCAGATTTTCATCCATCAGCCTATCGGATAAATTAAGCAAAGATTGTCGTATCCGAATCCCCTCTCGATTTTTTTTTGAGAAATCAAGGAGAATCTTAACCAATTGCGAGAGGGAAAGCAGGTTATCTTCCAACAAAAATGAGTCATAACAAAAGATAAAATTTTCATTTTTAAACAAAAACTTATTGTTTAAGCTCTTGATTGCTTCCTGAAGCCTTTTTCGTTTTTTAAAAGAAAACCCTTTTGTCGATTCTTTAGCGATCTCGACAACCAGATCATAATGGGGTAAAATAAGATACGCCCTTAAGGTGGCAAGAGCCTGCAGGATAGCGAGCTCATACTCATTCATTTTCTTATGCAGCGCGCTCCATCCTGATTTGAACAACTCATAGTAGCGATGAACATTTTCTCTTGTCATCTCTGTGACGTCTTCATTATGAAACGTATGGAAAAAATAGACGAGTCCGCTAAGTGAACCGTATGTAAGTTTTAACAGGCGGCTGATGTCGTTTTTGGATATCGAAATCCCATATTCAGTTGATAAATTGCCAATAAAACGTTCAATTTGTTTTGAACTCAACCCTCTCAATTCAATTTTTTTGAATTGTAGTAAAAGGTTATGCCCTTCATCTTCAATTTTTAAAGCGTCATAATACTCTTTATTGATTGTGATGATAAAAGTCACATCTTTGAAGTATCCCTCGAATAAATGGACAAGAATTTCCAACTTTTGTAGGGGACGAGGAAAACCGCCTCGAGTGGCTAAAATAGGGGGACGTTTTTGGACGGATCGACAATCTCTGCCAAAGTCGTCTATAAAGACAACAATAGATGAATTTTGGTCAATTGTCGCCGGGATTTTACTGGGTAATTGTAAGCTGTCTAATGAATAAAAAATTGTCCGAGCGCGTAACTTATCCAGTTTGTAGATAATTTCGAGTGCTTCTCTTGTCTTCCCGGTCTCTTGGGATCCGATGATCAAAAATTTTGTACTTGCCGAACCATCATATCCGCTCCGTTGCATATAAGGTATGGTCCTCTCTACAGGACGGCGCACACAGTTCGCAATTTCGGAACTATCGGTAATAAAAAAGGGAAAGAATTCTCCCTCGCTGCTTTCAGATTTGGATATCTCTAAGATGGCGTTTGCCAGTGCTTCACGAATATTCATCCCAACTTCCAGACATAAAAGTAAATTTGGCTTGTACCGTTTATCGAAAGCCCAACAACAAGCATTCCTAATTTATTCTACATAAAAAAAACTATTTTGTCAATTTGAAAAAGTATGATTTTTTGAAAGAGCTTCATAAGCTATTTTAGCGGCGTTTTTCTCAGCGATTTTTTTTGAACGCCCATTACCCTTTCCATAAACGCGTTTTTCGATCAGCACTTCCACGCAAAAAATTTTCTCATGGGGGGGTCCATATTCGGATACAATACGATAAAAAGGTTGCATGTTTTGATGTTGCTGAACATATTCTTGCAGCAGACTCTTGTAGTCTTTCCGAATTTCTGGATTAAGGTACTGATCGCCGTTTGCAAAGAGAAACCGATCCAGAAAATCCTTTGTCGCGACCAAACCGCCGTCCAGATAAATTGCTCCAAGTAACGCCTCAAAAGCATCTGCCAGGTTCGAGTGGCGACTGTTCCCACCGGATCGGGCTTCGCCTACGCCTAACTTAAGATAACTACCCAATCCCAATTTCGAGCTCAAATCAACTAATGTCGAATCACGGACGAGAAGCGATCTTTTCTGACTCAGAAAACCCTCATCCTTATCTTCGTAACGATGAAAAAAATATTCGCTGACAATCTGCCCCAAAATTCCATCCCCCAAAAATTCCAGCCGCTGATTCGACGGTCCCTCGCCCGGATGTTCGGCGACAAAAGAGGGATGCGTGAATGCTTGGTTCAACAGTGATTGATCCGAAAAGACATATCCAATTTTAAATTGTAATTCATCAAGAGACAGATTTTTCTTCGGTTGTTTTTTTAAGAAAAATTTGAAAATACGAAGAATTAATTTCATTCTTTATATTTCGTCGCTAACAATGTGACATTATGTCCGCCGAATCCGAAAGAATTTGATATTGCATAGTCAACAGTTTTTTCTACCATCTTTCCGGGAATGTAGTTTAAATCACACTCAGGATCGGGAGTATGATAGTTGATTGTTGGATGAATTGTGTTGTTCATAATCGTGAGAATCGACGCCACAAATTCTACCGATCCGGAAGCACCTAACAAATGTCCAATCATAGACTTTGTCGAGCTGATCGCAATATTGTGGGCATGTTGCCCGAACAGCGTTTTAATCGCGGCTGTCTCATTTTTGTCATTCGGCAGGGTAGAGGTTCCATGAGCGTTGATGTAGTCGATCTTCTCTGGAGAGACGTCGCCGTCTTCAAGCGCGGCTTTCATGGATCGAACCGCTCCTTCGCCTCCCGGAGACGGTGAGGTGATGTGAAACGCATCGCATGTCGCGCCGTAACCGATTATCTCCGCTAAAATAGGCGCGTCTCGCTTCGCGGCGTGGTTCAGTTCCTCCAGGATCAAAATGCCCGCGCCTTCCCCGATCACAAAGCCGTCCCGATTTTTATCAAAAGGGCGACTCGCGCTTGATGGGTCGTCATTCCTCCGAGACAGAGCGCGCATATTGGTAAAACCTGCGACAGCAAGCGGCGTAATAGGAGCCTCTGTGCCGCCGGTGATCATGACGTCCGCGTCGCCTCGCTGAAGCGTTTTAAACGCTTCTCCAATTGCATGACCTCCGGAAGCGCAAGCCGAAACCGTGCAAAAGTTTGGACCCTTTGCCTGAAAGCGGATCGCCACCTCGCCAGCGGCAAGATCAGCGATCATCATGGGAATGAAAAAGGGGCTGACTCGTCTCGGACCCTTCCCGATCAGGACTCGAGTCTGTTTCTCGAACGTGCCAATCCCGCCGATCCCAGATCCGATGATCACACCCGTCCGGTCGCCGTCAATTTCTTCTTGAACAGACAAATTGCTCGCGTCAAATTTAGTAATCACACCCGCGCCGGATTTGCCGGATTTACAATTATTCCAAAATGTCTCTACACAATTTCCGATTGGCGTCAATACGCCCATTCCGGTAATTACGACCCGTTTGTTCAGCATGAACACAGCCTCAACTTTGTGGGTTATAAAATTTAAATCAAAAATTGGCAGAGTAAAAAAATATACTCTGCCAATTTGAACGTTTCGACTTACGGCAGTTTTTTGCCAAGATAATCCAAGGCGTCGCCAAAAGTGACCAAATTTTCGGCATCCTCATCCGGAATCTCGATGTCGAATTCTTCCTCAAAAGCCATCACAAGCTCCACGGTATCCAATGAATCCGCTCCCAAATCGTCCACAAATGACGCGCCAAGAGTGACTTGTTTCTCTCCAACGCCCAGTTGTTCGATTATAATATCTCGGACACGAGTTTCTAAATTGTGAGCCACAGCTTCTTACCTCCTATTTACAGTATAATTACAGTATAATTTAGAGTATAATTGAAATAAATAAAACGGATAATATTATATTTAATCGGCGTTATGTTAAATCACCATTCCCCCATCGACAACAAAAACCTGACCTGTAATGTAACTACTCAGATCAGACGCTAAGAACAATGCCATATTGGCTACGTCGGTACCTGTCCCAAATCTACCGAGGGGTATCCTCTTTTTATATGTATCTCGAATTTCCTTCGAGATTCCGGCGGTCATCTCTGTCTCGATAAATCCGGGCGCAATCGCGTTGACCGTGATGTTTCTCCCGGCCAATTCTTTTGCCGCTGATTTGGTCAAGCCGATCAAGCCGGCTTTTGAGGCGGCATAATTTGCCTGACCAGGATTTCCTATTATACCGATAACAGAGGTGATATTGATTATCCTGCCGCTTCGATTTTTCATCATGGAGCGGACTGCGCCTTTGATTGTATGATAGGCTCCGCCTAAATTCACATCAACCACTTGCCGCCAATCATCCTCCGACATTCTCATTAACAGGTTATCCTTTGCGACGCCGGCATTATTAATCAAGATGTCTATTTTTTTATGTTGTTTTATAGCGGCTCGTATTTTCTCCGATACTCGACTTTGGTCTGTCACGTCCAACTTCACCGCCTCTGCGACGATACCTTGGCTGGATAATCGGTCATAGGCTCGGTTTAAAGATTCTTCATTCCGAGAACAAATAAGCACAATCGCCCCGGCTAAGCCCAACGTTTCTGCGATTTGATAGCCGATCCCCCGACTTGCGCCGGTAATAAAAGCCACTTTTCCGGATAAATCGATTTTCATAACGCTTCCTTTATTAGAATCTAATATAAGACTATGTTCTAAGACTAGTATTTAATATTCAATATTATAATCTGTCATAGACGAATAACCGCCGCGCCCCAGGTAAAACCAGCACCGAAAGTCACCAGCAAAATATAATCCCCGTGTGATGCTCTCCCCGACGCGATCGCCTCATGTATGCTGATCGGTATCGAGCCAGCCGTTGTATTTCCGTACTCATGGATATTCATAAAGACCTTCTTCATCGGAAATTTAATACGGCGGGCTGCGGCTTCGATAATGCGAAGATTTGCCTGATGGGGGATCATCAGAGTGATGTCGTCGTTGGTCAAGCCAGCCTCTTTCAAGGCCTCACAGGCACTTTTTGCCATAAATTTTACAGCGTGTTTAAAGACATCGTTTCCGGTCATCTGAACAGAATGCAGATTTTGTTCGATAGTCTCACGGCTCGGAAGAAGGCTGCTTCCGCCCGCTGGTTGGTGCAATAGATCGTTGTGTTCCCCGTTACTTTTCATATAACGAGACCGAATGCCGTATCCTTCTTCCACAGCTCCCAAAACCACAGCACCAGCGCCGTCTCCGAATAAAACGCATGTATTGCGGTCCTTCCAATTCAGCAATCTGGACATGATCTCAGATCCTATAGCCACCACATATCGATGTGTTTTCGCGGCAATCAGGCTTTCGCCGACTATAATCGAATATAAAAATCCGGAACACGCCGCGTTGATATCAAATGAGGCGGCGTTCTTCGCCCCGATTTTGTATTGTACAATATTTGCCGTCGCGGGAAAGGGTTTATCTGGACTTATCGTGGCGACAATAACCAGACCCACATCTTCGCTATGTAATCCTGCGTTCCTCACGGCTTCAAGAGCGGCTTTTGATGCAAGATCGGAATTGTATTCATCTAATTTGGCAATATGTCGCTTTCGAATACCGGTTCGGCTTTGTATCCATTGGTCAGTCGTATCGACAAGCTTCTCCAGGTATCGATTTGAAATAAAATTTTCCGGAATAGCCGCACCTGTTCCTAAAATCCCGACAGATGTCACAGAAAACTCCTACTTTAGCGTCAGTTTCGCTTGGATAAGCTGATTCACTTGATTTTCTACGAAACGCCGAGCCACAAGAATCCCGTTCTTTAATGCTTTTGCGTTGGATCCGCCGTGACAAACCACACTCACGCCGTTCAGACCCAACAGAGGTGCTCCGCCGTATTCCGAATAATCCATCATTTTTGTGATCGCCGCCAATGTCGGAGCGAGTAGGAGCAATCCACCTTTTGCCAACCAGCTTTTCGACGTGTGTTTCCGCAGCGCGGATTTCAGAAAACCGATGGTTCCCTCAGCGAATTTCAGCACAATATTACCGATGAATCCGTCGCATACGATCACGTCGGCGACTCCCTTAAAAATATCTCGTCCCTCGACGTTGCCGATAAAATTTAAAGGAAGCTCGGAAAGTAGCTCGTACGTCTCCAGTGCTAATTCATTGCCTTTTGTTGGCTCTTCCCCGATATTCAGCAAACCGACCCGAGGGGTGTCCTTGTCCAGCATACGTTGGCAATAGATAGCACCCATCTCAGCAAATTGTACCAAATGTGTGGGTTTACAATTGACGTTAGCACCCGAATCCAATAGGATCGAAATCCCTTGCTCCGTAGGTAATACACCGGCTAATGAGGGTCTTCTGACTCCTTTTAATCGCCTCAGAGTCATAAGACCGCCCGTAATCATCGCGCCTGTATTTCCCGAGCTGATAACCGCGGCGACCTGCTTTGTCTTGTGTAGACCATACATCACGTTGACGGAGGAATCTTTCTTTTTTCGAAGTGCTTGAGCTGGTGAATCGTGCATCGTGATCACTTCGGAAGCATGACGAATGCTTAAGCGATCCCCAAATCCTTGATAATAAGGGATGACGAGCGGATTTATGACCTTCTCGTCGCCTACCAGAATGATACTTAAATCCTCCTGGCATTTCAACGCTTCAATTGCCCCTTCAATATTCACTGCCGGGGTGTGATCCCCACCCATTGCGTCAACGGCAATATGCATCCAGAACTCCTATTAAATGGGCAATAAACAACCGCGTTACGCGGCGTTGTTCATTGCGTTGTATGACACCTGACCAAAATTTATCGGTTGACATAAAAATTTTCTAATTCCCCCGACCGTCAAAAATCCCTTTCTTTCCGCTCCAATCCGCCGAAAAACATCTGCATCTAAAAAAACAAATTTTTTACTAACCTGGATTATTCGTCATCACGGAAGTCGATCCGCAGATTATCGCAGATTAAGAATTGATAATTAAAAAATTATCTTTTTTGCCAAATTTTCTTCAGGAAAACGGAGTTTTTGCGCACATTTCACTATAGCCTGAATAATTCGAAACAGAGTCACAGAGAACGCAGAGTCAGCCCAAATAAGGGTTCTGAAATTCTCATAAAAACTGAGTTCTCTTGGAAATGTCGTTAAAAATCGAATCTAACCCATTAAATATAAAACATTTGAGACCTCTGGTTCCCCGATGATTATGAATAATACAGGCTAACTGCGCTCTCGGATTTCAATAACCTGACGACCGTTATAATACCCGCAGTTTTTGCAGACTCGATGCGGCAGTTTGATTTGATTGCAGTTTTTACACGTACTCATTCCGGGAAGTTTTACCTTCCAATGAGTCCGACGTTTATTTCGCCGACTTTTAGAAATTTTATGTTTCGGATTCGCCATCTTTCATATCTCCCTCTAAAAACCTATTATAAAAACATATAAAAATCTATATTAACTTATTATCTAAGTTTGTAACGCCTTGAGTTGTTCCCAACGAGAATCCGTCTGCATAGTCAGGCATGAGCAATGTCCTTTGTTCAAATTTTGTCCACAATGGGAACAAAGACCTTTACAGTCGTCTCGGCACAATATTTTAATAGGTATCGTTAAAATGAGGACCTCTCGGACATAAACGCTAAAGTCGATCTCATGTCCGGAATAATCACACTCCTGGGTCTCCTTGGCAGTCAACTCCAAATCTTTCGAATAGTTTCTGCGGTCTCGATACCGAAAGTATAACTCAAACGGTTTTTGAACCGTGTATTTAGTCTCGGTAAGACAACGGTCGCATACAAAATTGGCTTCAGTCTCACAAGTTCCGCTAAATAGCAGTTTGTCCTCAATCTTGCGTATCGTCAAATCCACACGCACCGGACTGGTCAATTGCGCTCTGTCAACATCCCATCGGATATCTTCGGATGTCAGTTCCTGATGGAAATTGTTTTTTCCGAAGCGCAAATGTTGAATATCGATGATGAACATAACCGATCCTATCCGTTGCATAACCGTTATGTGATTGTCGAAAGTGAGCCGTATGAAAATATATCGAGCGATAAAAATACGTCAATGCGATGCTTTATGCAAGTAAAAAAGCACCCGAACCGCATTTCGATGAAGATAACTTAATCCTTTTACAATGAGATTATGATAATTCTAACCCTTGAATGAAGTTGGTCGTGACGTCGCCTTTTTTGAAATCCTCGTTATCCATGACTTTCTGATGGAAAGGTATTGTGGTCGGAACGCCCTCAATCACACATTCGTCCAAACTTCTCTTCATACGAGCCACAGCTTCAGCACGCGTATCTGCGTGCACAATAATTTTGGCGATCATGGAATCATAATAAGGTGGGATTTCATATTCCGCGTAAGCGTGCGAATCGACTCGAACTCCGGGACCTCCCGGCAGATGGAGGCTGGTGATTTTCCCCGGAGTCGGCATAAATCCCTTCTCGACGTCTTCTGCATTAATCCGGCATTCGATAGCGTGTCCACGAATTTTAATATCTTCTTGGCGATAGGATAATTTCTCGCCCGCGGCGACTCGGATCATCTCTTTGACCAGGTCCACGCCTGTCACCATCTCCGTGACCGGATGCTCGACTTGGATACGGGTATTCATTTCCATAAAGTAGAAATTTTTGTCGCGATCCATCAGAAATTCCACAGTCCCAGCCGTATCATAGCTGACCCGCTTGGCACCTGACACCGCTATCTCGCCGACTTTTTGACGCAACTCTTCCGTGAGCGCGGGAGATGGCGATTCTTCCAGAAGTTTTTGGTGCCGCCTCTGGATTGAGCAATCTCTCTCACCCAAGTGGATCACATTCCCGTGTTTATCTCCCATGATTTGTATTTCAATATGACGCGGATTCCTCAAAAACTTCTCGATATATACTCGAGAATCCTTGAAGGAGTTTTTCGCCTCTTGTTGCGCCATCTGAAGATTCTGCTCCAGTTCCTTGGAAGACTCTACCACTCGCATACCGCGTCCTCCTCCTCCGGCAGTCGCTTTGATAATGATAGGATAGCCAATATCCCTTGCCAGCTCCTCGGCCTCTTTCAGGGTCTCCACCAGTCCGTCGCTGCCGGGCAAGACTGGCACATTCGCGGATTTCATCTCTGACCGAGCCAGTGCCTTATCGCCCATTTTCCGTATCGTCTCAGGAGTCGGTCCGATAAAAACAATATTGCATGAACGACAAATTTCGGCAAATTGCACATTTTCGGCTAGAAAACCATATCCAGGATGAATCGCATCTGCGTTGGTGATCTCGGCCGCGCTGATAATTTGCCGGAAGTTCAGATAACTGCTTGCGCTTTCCGCCCTACCTATGCAGACGTCTTCATCCGCAAACCGGACGTGGAGAGAGTTTGTATCCGCCTCAGAGTGGACAGCGACTGTTTGAATCCCCAATTCTTTGCACGCGCGAATAATTCGTAAGGCTATCTCGCCCCGGTTGGCAATTAAAATTTTTTTAAACATAGCGATCCCTTAAGAAATTGGGAAGGTTCCCAAATATGTTCGACCCATGCCGATTTTCGGCATAAAATAACCGGAACTGCGCCGGATTGTGTATATATCAAAATTCTATTTTGAAAATGAGGCGATCGTATTATCCGGCGAACTGCTCCCACGACTGCGCGGTAGACGATTGAATTCCTTCTACTTGTAGTCGAAATTCATCCGGGGAGCTGGCGTACAGCAAGCCGGTCTCATAACTGATCATCTCGCCTCGATAAAGAGCGATAACCGCCTGATCAAAGCTCTGCATCCCGTATTGCCCGCCCTCTTCGATCAACCCATGGATGCTTTTTATCTCTGCAGGATCGGTTATATAATCCCGAATCGCTTTAGTTCCGATCAAAACCTCCACAGCCGGGGCTCTGCCTTTGTCATTCTTCTTTGGCAGCAGCCGCTGGGACACAATCGCCTGGATAGTCGACGCGATCTGCCGACGAACTTGATCATGTTGATATGGCGGAAAATAAGAGACCATACGCTGGATCGTCTGCGGAGCGTCCAATGTATGGAGGGTGCTCATCACCAAATGACCGCTGTCCGCGGCCATTAGTGCCACCCGCGTGGTCTCTTGATCTCGGATCTCTCCCAACAAAATCACATCGGGGTCCTGGCGGAGAATGAACCGTAGTGCCGTGCTATAGGACTCCGTATCAACCCCGATTTCCCTCTGACTGACCAGTGCCTTGCCTTCTTGATGAATAAATTCTATCGGGTCTTCGATCGTAATGATATTGACCGGCGAATGGTTGTTTATGTAGCTAACCATAGCGGCTAATGTCGTCGATTTGCCGGATCCGGTCACGCCGGTGACTAAAATCAAGCCACGTGGCAAAGTTGCTAATTTTTTCAATATTTTCGGCAGGCATAATTCGTCAATACTCGCCACTTTTTTCGGGATAGCCCTCATATTGACCGATAGAGTCCCGCGCTGTCGATAGATATTTGTGCGAAACCGACCAAGACCCAAAACGCCGAAGGCAAAATCGATCTCATTCGTTTTATCAAATTGGGCTTGCTGATCCGGAGTCATAATCGCGCGAGCGGTCTGCTCCACATCTTTCGGTTTCAGTTTTACATCGCCTACCCGCCGAATTTCTCCGTCCACACGAATGCAAGGCGGATAACCCGCGCGTAGATGAAGATCGGAACCTCTATGAGTGATCATCAACTCCAGCGTAACCTTGAGATTCATCGCATGCCTGTTCCTTTGTTCTTACTCAAATTCTTACTCAAAGCGAATAAAAAGGCAACTTGCGCTCTGTTGATAACGATTTTTTCTTAGTCCTTATCAATAATGAACATCGGTTGACCGAATTGCACCGGTTGGGCGTTTTTGGCGGAAATTTCGATGATTTTTCCCGCGTATTCCGATTGAATCTCATTCATCAGCTTCATCGCTTCCACAATGCACAACACCTGACCGACCTCCACATGATCGCCGATTTTTACATAGGGATCCGCGTCTGGAGACGGTGCTCGATAGAACGTGCCGACCATCGGAGATTTCATTTCCACCGTGTTGCCGTCGCCAGGGGTTTCAACCGACGGAGTGATTGGAGCCTGTTCCGCAGCCGGAGGAAGAGGAGCGGCTGGAAGTAGCGCGGTCTGAGGGGCCGCGGCCGCAGCAACAACTCGCGATCGAGCCGGCGCGTGTCGTCGGACAATCCGAAGTTTATCCCCGGATCGATTATATTCAAACAGATCGATTTGATGCTTATCCACAAGCGCGATCAATTTTTCAATAAATTTTAATTCCATATTCAACCCAACATGTTAGAGTGTAATCCATAAGTTAGTTATTACGGGTGGGTCGCTTATTTTTTCACCCGTTCAATATAGGTATCGGTCCGGGTATCGACTTTAATCTTATCCCCCTGCTGGAGAAAAAGCGGAACAGGAACCACCGCCCCTGTCTCCAATGTCGCGGGTTTTGTTCCCGCGGTCACTGTATCGCCTTTGAAGCTCGGCTCGGTTTCAGTGATCTTCAGCTCGACAAATGTCGGAACCTCGATGCTGATAATATCCGACCCATTCATCAAAATGGAAATATTCATGTTTTCCTTCAGATATTTCAGACCGTCGCCGATCACGTCTCCGCGAATCGGAAACTGCTCATAAGTATCCGGATCCATCATGTGATACTCATCGCCGGAACTATACAAGTACTCCATGCTTTTTCTTTCCAGACGCACATCTTTCACCTTCTCGCCGGAACGAAAAGTTTTCTCGATCACCGCGCCTGTTCTGATATTTTTTAGCTTTGTCCGAACAAAAGCCCCACCTTTTCCAGGTTTCACATGCTGAAATTCGGCGATACTAAACAGATGTCCGTCCATCTCAAAAGTAAAACCATTACGAAAATTTGTTGTAGACGCCATCTCCCACGTTCTCCTTAATTATATATATACTCTTAAATTATAACGATTCAGCTATGACAAACAATAGCTGAATCGTTATCTTAATATTTACTTAAAACGTAATTATATCTATATAGTATTTTAATAATATTTTATTTTGCGATCTGGAAATATCTCAAATTTCGATCAATTCTCTCGGCGAATGAGAAAGAAGCTCACTGCCTTCATCGGTCACAATGAGAACGTCCTCGATCCGCACTCCGCCCCAACCTGCGATATAAATACCCGGCTCATTGGTAAACACCATTCCAGATTCAAGCCTCTTTTCCTTTTTTCTTTTCGAGATATGGGGTGCTTCGTGGATATCCAGTCCGATACCATGACCCAATCCGTGATTGAAATAGTCGCCGTATCCCTCGGATTTGATATAATCTCGAGCCGCCGCGTCCACATCGACAATTTTTACACCGGAGCGAGCAATATTTTTAGAACGTCGCTGCGCTTCCTGCACAATTTTGTATATTTCCCGCTGTTTTTTATCTGGCTTCCCAATAGCGATAGTCCGGGTCATATCCGAGACGTATCCCTCGTAAACGCATCCCATATCAATAGTTACCAGATCTCCTTTCTTGATTTTTTTCTGAGTCGGGCGACCGTGCGGAAACGCACCGTTTTCCCCAGAAGCAACAATGGTCTCAAACGCAGGATTGGAAGCACCGTTCATTTTTTGTAAATAATCAATCCGCGCCGCGACCTGGTTCTCACGTATACCGGGGGCGATATATTTCAAAATTTGAGAAAAACTCTGGTCGTTGATTCGGATCGCCTCTTGCAACTTTTGGACCTCTTCCGGAGATTTGGTAGCTCTCAAATTTTCCACCAGATTGACAGTCGCGGTCAGACCTTCCTCTGGAAACCACTCAACAAGCCTGAGATAGGAGGCGAGCCGCGTATGCACGGACTCGATCGCCAATTTTTTCGGCTGATTGTCGGAAATCAACTCCCACATCCGCTTCGCCAATGAAATGGGTTCCTCTAAGATATCTATCTCAAAGTCTTTCACCTCGTTCTTCGCCTGCTCCTTATATCGTCCGTCACTGATGAATAGTGCCCGATTTTTTGTGATATAGACCAGCCCGTGACTGCCGCTAAATCCGCTCAGATAGCGCACATTCGGATAATGCACGGTAAAAAAACCGTCGATATCACGCTCAGTTAGAGATGTTCGCAATCGATTAATTCTTTTTTGCAATGTTTCTCCTCGGTTCCGAGATATGAATATGACAGATAAGAGTCCACTTATGCTAATCGACGTTAAATAATTTGGAGTCGATTGTCAAGAGTTTTTACATTTTTTTGTGAAAGAATGGCTCATTCTTGCTAAAATCCTTGCTAACATCCTTGCTCCTAAGAAACTTCCCCAACCCATCGTCAAAAAATTGTGATTTGGAAAACGATTTAAATTGTCATTGGCCAAAATTATATGAAATTATGTTGAAAAAGTCCAGCAGTTTATGGCGAAAGATGCTAGAAATTAAGAGAATTGGACGCAAAAATGCGACGGCTGCGGAACCTGTTACGATCAGCGGGAATCAAATTTGGATTGCAGGAATAAATTGATATTACTCGACAGCAACCAGCAATTCTCGCCTATGCACTAAACGTGTGTAATTACAGGGTTTGGTTAAAAAGGTTTCGTAAACATTTCCATACAAAGCTCGGATTTTACTTAACTTTATTCGATCATTTGTTTTATATTTGATCATTAATTCGCAGACTTCAAATTTTTTATATTTTTTATAAAGGGGTAGTCATGAAATTGTGCAAATATTTATCTGCTGACGGATTATTTGGTTTAATTCGCAAGGGATTCGAAGAAATCAACGATTTTTGTTCCTCGAGACGTGGAATAGTGCTAACAGACGCGTTGATGTCTGCATTTGCCATGTTTTCGTTAAAAGACCCGTCTCTGCTGGCGTTTGACCAACTGCGGCAAACGGATGAAAACTTGAAGAGCATTTACCACATTAACCATGTTCCCTCTGACACCCATATGCGAACCATCCTGATGTGAAAGCAGTGATTCCATTGGTTCCTGCACTCGCGCCCGACGCGATTTTACTAAAGTGTGGGACCGGATCACATCAAACCGCGAAACGGTTATTGTCCACAGACGTGGATCCGAAAATATTGCAATTCTCCCCGAGGCGGAGTTGAACAGCTTGTTGGAAACAGCCCATCTTCTTCGCTCCCCGAGAAATGCCGGGCGTTTATTAGCTGCCCTTGAAAAGGCACTCAATCGCGAAGGTAAACCGCAAACAATCGAATCACTTGCATTGGAGGTTGGATGATTTAAAGGTTGTTTTCGCATGAAATCTTCTGGTCAGATAATTTTATTCAAATTTCCTCAAGCGACTTTGCAGCAAGGAAAACCGCGGCCTGCTTTATTGCTGGGCAAACTTCCCGGAAGATATGACGACTGGCTAATCTGTATGCTTTCAACTCAATTGCGACATTATAACCAGGGTTTTGATGAAATAGTTACAAATTGGAGATTCTGATTTCTCTAGTTCTGGTTTGAAAGTGCCAAGTGTAATTCGAGTTGGTCGCCTTGCAGTAGTGGAAGGAAATGTATTACTTGGCGCAATAGGGGAAATTGGTTCTGATAGACTTCAACGAGTGAAGGCAAATCTTTCTGATTGGCTTATTCAATCTTAACGGGTCTTAACGAGAAAAATTATACGAAGTTCAATAAACCTTGCCGGTTGTATTGGACAATCAAAATGGGAGCTATTTGGTCATGGAAGACCGGGTCTCCATTCCGATTCACGACTCGCATTGATTTCTTCTCGCATCCAGCAGGCAGGACCCTCAGGGTTTTGACCTGATAAAATCGTAGAAACTTGAAAACTTGTACAGATCGGGTAGATAAATCCCTGAGGGTCTTGGAAGTACAAAATGTCCAACCGACGCGAACCGCTGGTTCCAAATCAAATTTTCCATGTTTACAATCACGCGAATGGTCGCGATAATCTATTTGCCAACGACGGGAATTATACCCACTTTTTTAGGAAGTATGCGGAGTATCTTTTTCCCATATTTGGTACATTTGCCTATTGCTTGCTGCCCAATCATTACCATTTTTTGATTCGGGTGAAGGAAACGGAGGCACTTTGGAACGTTTTAGACCCTAAGGGTTTTCGAAAACCCTTAGGGTCTGACCTCGCAAATTGGCTCGCCCACCGGGTTGGGACGTTGCAAAACGCTTATGCCAAAGCCTTTAATATCCAGCAAAAACGGAAAGGCTCTTTATTCATACAGAGTTTTTGCCGCAAGCCCGTGGATAACCCGGATTATTACTTTAATGTGTTGCGCTATATCCATGCCAATGCCGTGCATCACGACTTTGTGACCGGCTTGGACGATTGGCCGTTTTCCTCCTACCATACCTATTTATCGAAGAAGCCCAGTAAGTTGGCCAGAGAGGAAGCCGTAAGCTGGTGCGGCGGTTTCGCTGCGTTTAAGGAGTTGCACCTGCTCCCGGTGGCTGAGACTTTGGGTATGGATATGGAGGATTTTAGTTAGGCCGGAGGACAAGACCCTTAGGGTTTTTTCTACCGGATGAGGATGAAGTTTGAAAGTTCTGAGGTGCTAATCGAGCGGAAACCCTAAGGGTCTGGGGACTACCCGCCGAGCTAAGACCCTCAGGGTTTTGACCTGGTAAAATCGTAGAAACTTGAAAACTTATACAGATCGGGTAGATAAAACCCTAAGGGTCTGTCTAACAAAAGGAGAATGCGCAAACAATAATAACAGCCCTGTGCCTGCTGATGGCCGCTACATGCGCCCAGGCCCAGATCAGCGAGTTTAAAATTACGGCCAGATATCCGACATAAAGAACTTGTGCATGAGCATTATGATTGCTAACTTTGATATGAAAAATGAATAAGCAAATTGTGAAGACTCAATGTAAATTGACATCATTTTAATTTTGTTCGAAATTAGGAGACGCTTTTATGAAATGGTCTGACATTCGTAAAAAATACCCGGGAAAGTTCATTTTAATTGGTGATTTTACCGAAGAGATTGTTTCGGAAAATCAATCTAAGATTACAGAAGGAAGAGTTATAAAAGTTAGTACTAGCGGAAAAGAAATTATGCAGGCTTACCGATTTTGTAAGCAAAAAGGACAAAATGTTCTCTACTCTCTGCCCACGACTCCAGAAGAATTTGTCGTTAAAAATGTGCCGTTTAGAGGTATATTGTCATGAAATTTAGATTGAGAAAGGGATTGATCTGGCTATCCTTTGAACTTGAATACGAGGGATCGAGATATACAACTCATAACTGTATCCTGGACACTGGCTCTGCGACAACGGCTATCGATATTGATTCGGTTGATTTTAATTTTCAGAAACCTGCCGTAATTACCCGCCTAATTGGAATTGGCGGTGGAACCCAGGAAGTCATCACTCAAAAAGCAGACAAATTAATAATCGGCGGGCATGAATTGAAATGTGTCGAAGTGGAATTTGGAAATCTTCAAGCCAACATGGGAATTAATGGCTTTCTGGGCAATGATATACTCAGTTTATTTACGATTACTATTGATTATTCCAAGCAGAAAATTAAGTTCAAAATATGAGTCGAGCGAAAACACGACCTGGGATAAGTCTGCCTGACCCCCGGGTTTGACCTGATAAAATCGTAGAAACTTGAAAACTTGTACAAATCAGGTAAAGGAACCCCTACTACGGGTCTGTCTAAACGAATCGATACTTTTGAAATGAAGTCGAAATGAAGTCGAAATGGAGGGAGATATGCCACAAGCTATTGTGCTGTCAATTCCGGAAAAGATCATGTTTGGGGCTAAAATACCCAGACCCCGCCTGAATATCGAGCTAAAAAAAGAACTTGCCTTGCAACTATACCGCGAGGAAATCCTTTCATTTGCTAACGCCAGGCGGTTGGCCGGTATGAACAAGGTCAATTTTCATTTCCTGCTGGGAGAGCGCAAAATACCACGCCAATATGATGTGGATGATTTTGAGGAAGACATGGGAAATCTGGCCAAATGGAGTGCGCAACAATGATTGTCTCCAACTCGACGCCCCTGATTAATTTTGCCGCTATCCAACGGCTCGACATTTTGGAGCAGTTGTTTGCCACGATTTATATCCCCGCTGCCGTGAAACAAGAGGTGTTGGTAAAAGGCGCAGCGTATAATAGCGCGGATGAAATCAGGAACGCTGCTTTCATCCGGACAATGAGCATTCGGAATGTCGCCTTGTTCAATTCATTGAGAATGGATTTGGATGATGGCGAAGCCGAGGCAATTACCCTGGCCTTAGAGCAAGACGCCGAACTTGTGTTGCTGGATGAAGCTGCCGGACGTAAAACAGCAAAGTTCCATAACCTGACGATGAGTGGCTCCATAGGATGTCTGGCCACAGCGAAACAGCAGGGGCTTATTACTGAGATAAAGCCTATTTTGAATATGATGCAAGACAAGGCGCGTTATTGGCTTAGCAAGAGCTTGTATCAACATGTTTTATTGAAATGCGATGAATTGGGATGACCCGCCGAGCTAGGACCCTCAGGGTTTTGGCCTGATAAAATCGTAGAAACTTGAAAACTTATACGGATCGGGTAGATAAAACCCTAACGGTCTGTCTAACAAAAGGAGAATGCTTTATGATACGCAGAACCACAATAACAATTATAACAGCCCTGTGCCTGCTGATAGCCGTTGCTTGCGCCCAGGCCCAGATCAGCGAGTTTAAAATTACGGCCAACGATGGTGATAGTGGTGACTGGTTTGGTTATTCTGTTGCCATTTCCGGCAATCTGGCTATCGTAGGTGCCGAGTGGGATGATAACGACAACGGGACCAAGGCAGGCGCTATCTATATCTTTGAGCATAGCGGCGGCAGTTGGAACCAGATGCAAAAACTGACGGCCAACGATGGTGCCGCTAATGACAATTTCGGCAATTCAGTTGCGATTTCCGGAGATCTGGCTATTGTCGGCGCTTATCAAGATGATGACAACGGGGCTGATGCCGGAGCGGCCTATATCTTCATGCGCAATGCGGGGAGTTGGAGCCAGGTGCAAAAATTAACCGCCAGCGATGGCTCAGTGATAAACAATTTTGGCAATTCAGTTGCGATTTCCGGAGATCTGGCTATTGTCGGCGCTCCTTTTAACACTAATGACAACGGCGGTCAGGCCGGGGCCGCGTATATTTTTCAGCACAGCGGTAGCAGTTGGGCCCAGGTGCAAAAGCTAATGGCCAGCGGGGCAAACGCAGACTACTTTGGCCTTTCGGTTGCGATTTCCGGCGATCTAACCATTGTCGGTGCTTCTTTTGATGATAATGAGAACGGGACTGATGCTGGAGCCAGCTATATCTTTGATAGAAACGGCGGCAGTTGGAGCCAGCAGCAAAAACTAACCGCCAGCGATGCCGGTTATGATCATTTTGGTAATTCGGTTGCGATTTCCGGCGATGCGGCTATTGTCGGCGCTTATCAAGATGATGACAACGGGCCCCGCGCCGGCGCAGCTTATGTCTTTGAGCATAGCGGCGGCAGTTGGAGCTTGCAGCAAAAGCTGATCGCCAGTGATGGGTCTTCCGATGACTACTTCGGCTGTTCTGTGGCTATATCCGGCGATTTAACAATTGTCGGTGCTTTTCAAGATGATAACACCAACGGGACAAATGCCGGAGCTGCCTATATTTTTGAGCGTAGTAACGACAGTTGGATCGAGCAGCATAAGCTGATCGCCAGCGATGGGGCTTCCGATGACTACTTCGGCTATCCTGTGGCTATATCCGGCGATGCGGCTATTGTCGGTGCTTATCGAGATGATGACAACGGTTTGGATTCCGGCGCAACCTACATTTTTACAAATGTAGCAGGTCCCCCTCTCAACGGCGACTTCTCAGCCACCCCTCTCAACGGCGATGCGCCGTTAACCGTGCAATTCACCGATACCTCCACCGGTAACCCCACTATTTGGCAGTGGGATTTTGACAATGATGGCACAATTGACTCCAACGAACAAAATCCAGCGTGGACGTATATAGAACCGGGCACATATACCGTTTCCCTGACCGTTAGTAATGGGAACGCACAGGATACTGAGGTAAAGGGAGATCATATTGCTGTGACTGAAAGTGAGTTGACTGAGTTTAAAATTACTGCCAGCGATGGGGCGGCTAATAGCGAGTTTGGCAATTCGGTGGCTATTTCCGGTGATTTGGCCATTGTCGCTGCTCCTTGGGATAGCAATGACAACGAGGATTATGCTGTCGGAGCAGCTTATATCTTCGAGTACAGCGGTGGTAGTTGGATTCAGCAACAAAAGCTGACCGCCAATGATGGTGCCGCTTATGACGGATTCGGCTTTGCGGTTGCCATTTTCAGCGATTTAGCTATTATCGGAGCACCTGGGGATGATGATAATGGAAATCATTCTGGAGCAGCTTATGTCTTTGAGCGCAGCGGTAACAATTGGATTCAACAACAAAAGCTGACGGCCAGCTATGGCGTTAGTTATGACGATTTTGGCGAAGCGGTTGCCATTTCCAGCGACCTGGTTATTGTCGGAGCTTCTGGGGATGATGACAATGGGCCTGCATCCGGTGCAGCCTATATCTTTTATTGGGACGGCAGCAGTTGGGTCGAACAGCAAAAGCTGACCGCCAGCGATGGTGGTGGTAGACTTTTTTGGAAGTTCTGTTGCGATTTCTGGTGATCAAGCCATTATCGGTGCTTATGGGGATGACGCCGGCGCGGTCTATATTTTTGAGCCTACGGGAAGCAGTTGGGTAGAGGAGCAAAAGCTGACCGCTGGCGATGGCACCGCGAATGACAATTTTGGTATATCGGTTGCGATTTCAGGTGATCATTTCGTTGTAGGGGCTTCTGAGGATGATAATGATAATGGAAATTCTGCCGGTTCAGCTTATATCTTTGAGCGTAGCGGCAGCAGTTGGGTAGAAGAACAAAAACTAATGGCCAGTGATGGCACCGATTATGAACGATTTGGCAAAGCAGTGTCGATTTCCGACAATTTAGTTATTATTGGTGTTTCAAGCGATGATAATAACACCGGAGCAGCTTATATATTTGAGCGCACTGGCACCAATTGGGTAGAAGGGCAAAAGCTAACGGCCAGCGATGGTTCCAATTATGACAGATTTGGCTGGTCTGTTGCTGTTGCTGGGGAAGTTGCTATTATAGGCACCATTGGAGTTAATAACTCTGCTGGTTCAGCCTACCTATACTCCGGTTTTGGTGAAGCTCCGTTAAGTGCTGACTTTTTGGGAAATATGACTACTGGAAATGCGCCCTTAACTGTTCAATTTACTGATACCTCCACAGGCACTCCAACGTCGTGGGAGTGGGATTTTGATAATAATGGAGTAATTGATTCTTATGAGCAAAACCCGCAGTGGACGTATTATCAGGGTGGATTGTTTTCGGTTTCTTTGACTATTGATGATGAGACAAATCAAGATACAATTATAAAAAGTGATTATATTACTGTTAATCAACCACTTACACCAGATTTCACCGCTACGCCATTAAGTGGGGACGTACCATTGACCGTTCAATTTACGGACATGTCAACCGGATATCCAATTGTCACTTGGCGTTGGAGATTTGGGAGTTTAGTTACAGATTCTTATGCTCAAAATCCGATATGGACATTTGAAGAGTCTGGTGTTTTTAACGTTTATTTAACTATAACAAATGGCGAAACTCAAGTGACGGAAGTTAAAGAGGACTACATTTTTGTAAATGTCATCGCAGATTTTTCTGCGGATGTCATTCAGGGTCAAACCATGCAATTAGTTAATTTTGCGGATATGTCGATTAGTAATGCTGTTTCCTGGCAATGGGATTTTAATAATGATGGTATAATAGATTCTTACGCAGAAAGCCCTTCCTGGATTTATGCGCAACCTGGCACATATACTGTTTCATTAATGGTTAGTGACGGGCTAAGTCAGGATACAGAAATAAAAACGGACTATATTACAATTACTGGCAATGAGATAACAGAAGAAAAAATTATCCCAAGTGATGCTGCTACGAGTGGATATTTTGGCAAATTGGTATCAATCTCCGGTGATTATGCATTTGTAAAGAGTAATGATGATCCTGAACCTCCATTACTTCATGGGTCTGTGTATGTATTCAAGTGGGATGGCATATCCTGGACAGAGCACCAAAAAATAACTATCAGCGATGAAGAAAATTCAGATGATCGCTTTGGCATATCACTTTCGGTATCTGGTAATTATATGATTGCTGGTGTTCGAAGTTATGGCGGTAATACGACAGTAGGTGGTGGCTATGCGTACATCTTTAAGCGGGAGGGGAACAGTTGGGTCGAACATGCAATTTTGACTCCTAACGAAAATGTTTACGATTCCTATTTTGGCGCATCAGTTGGGGTTTATGGAGATTATGCCATGGTCGGTTCTATTAGGGATGATGGCGACAGTACTAGCACTACAGGTTCAGTCTCAGTATTTCACAAAGCTGGCAATAGTTGGGTTGAGCAGCAAAAACTGCGGGCGAGTGATCAAAGTTATGGAGACTTTTTTGGTAGGTCAATCTCAATTTATAACGATTATGCAATTGTTGGCGCAACAGGTAATGATGATAATGGGGAAGGCTCTGGCTCTGCCTATATCTTTAAACGTGAAGGAAGTACTTGGGTTGAAAAAGTAAAATTAACCGCAAGTGATGGCGCTGCTGAGGATTTTTTCGGCGTATCCGTAGCAATTGCAAGTGACTATGCTATTGTCGGTTCAGATATTTCTGTATATATTTTTCAGCGAAATGGCAATAATTGGACTGAACAACAAAAATTAACAGTCAGTGCTGGCGATTTATTTGGGGTTACTGTTGATATTTGTAATGATTATGCAATTGTGGGCGATCAAGTAGATGGGAGTAACAGTTTTGGTTCCGGGTCAGCTTTTATTTTCCAAAGGACTGGTGACACTTGGGTTGAAATTCACAAACTAATGCCCTTAGATGGTGCCAATGGGGATGACTTTGGAAACTCGGTCTCCATTTCTGGTGAAAATGCGCTTGTTTCTGCTCGTTCTGATTACAACAGCTCAGGTATAGGGTCAGCTTACATATATTCTGGTTTTGGTGGTTGTATAGAGTTTAACGCCAACTTCTCCACAGATACAACATCCGGCACTTCACCACTCACTGTCCAATTCACTGATACCTCATACGGTGAGCCAACCTCTTGGCAATGGGATTTTAATACTGACGATACCATAGATTCTGAAGAGCAAAACCCAACCTGGACGTATGAAACCGATGGAACCTACACAGTCTCATTAATTGCCAGCGATGGCACAAACGAAGATACGGAAATAAAGGAAAACTATATTACCGTGGGTGGTGAGGATAATGTCTGGACCACCCACAGCACCAGCACCAGCAACATCGCCTCTGATCATATAGGAGATGTTGATATTGATAGCAATGGTAACATATGGTTTAGCGCCTTTCCGCTGGGCGTCTCGGTCTATAATGGTGCTGACTGGTTCACCTACAACGCCTCAAATAGCGGTCTGGCCTCGGAGTTAGTTTATACCCTGGCCATCGATAACCAGGGTTATAAATGGTTTGGCGCTTATGAGGGCGGGGTGTCCATGTATGACGGCTCAAATTGGACTGTCTACAACACAGCCAACAGTAATATCGTCAGTGATCGCATTGTTGAGATTGCCATTGATCAGCAGAATCGCAAATGGTTTGGTAGCTATGAGGACGGTATTAGCGTTTACAATGGCGCGGTTTGGAATACGTTTACGACAGCGAATGGGCTGCCCTCCAATTCTATCAGCAGCATTACAGCGGCCGGAAATGGAGATGTATGGGTCGGCACTATTGACGATGGCGTCGCCGTCTACAACGGTACGACATGGACGATATATAATACGGCCAACAGCGGCCTGGCAGATGATAGGGTGCGGGCTGTGGGCGTTGATAGTCAAAACCGGGTCTGGTGCGGCACGTTTGGGGGCGGCGTTTCTGTTCTTGACGGAAACAGTTGGACGACTTATGACCAATCCAATAGCGGACTTGGAGGCAATAATGTCATGTCCATCACCATTGATCAACAAGATCGAACCTGGATCGGCACCTACTATAATGGCGTCTCAGTCTTTGACGGTACGGATTGGACCGTCCATCACGTAAACAATAGCGGTCTGACCAACGATGATGTCCGTTCCATCGTCATCGACAACGAGGGCAACAAGTGGTTTGGCACCTGGGGCGGCGGGGCGTCAAAATATGGCTCACCCGGGACGGGAGGCAGCTTTCTGTATCTATCGCCATCCATCTTAAATTTCCTCGAAGTCCCGGTCGGTGACGAGGCCGTATTGATCCAATCCTTGACGAACCACGATTCGGAACCAATTACTGTATCAAACATCGCTATTAATGGCACAGATCTTGAGGCATTCACGATTATCAATGATGGTGAGACACCGACCCTGGCCCCCGGTGAAATCCATTATGTGGTCGTGCAGTTTGCACCCACGACGACAAATTCCATGCAGGCCACACTCACGATCGACAGCGATGCCCCCGGCAGTCCACACACAGCCAATCTCGTCGGTACCGGCGGATCGTATGACATCGTGCAACCGGCCAAACGGCTATGTGCAGGTCGGTCAATCGATCACCATCACCGGCTCCAATTATACGCCAAACGGACCCGTCACCCTCAGAATAGGCGGGGTCTATATGGACATGATCTCGGAAAGCCTGACTGCCACCGGCAGCGGAACGTTTTCTTATGCCTACACCACGGAACAGATCGGCATATACACTGTGGACGCGGTCGATGAAAGCTCGGGTCAGACCGCGCAGGCCAGAACTTTTGAATGTCTCGCCCCCGCCCCCGACGATTATCCGATAGATATTCAAGCGCCGGTCGAAAACGGCTTCCAATTTCCCGAAATGCCGATCACCTGGTTAGACAAAATGGTCTTGACCGGAAATGATGACATTCAGGGCGGCAAACGCTATTACGCTTATAATCTCCAGATCACCCGCGACGATGGTCAAACCTGGGGTGAACTGACTACAAAGACCGGTTACGGCGACATCGACATGGTCATCAACATCACGGCTCAGGTGCAAGCGCCCTACTCCGATGAGCAGGCAAAAATCCGAATTACCGATCTTGTGCGCCCCAATCGTTCGGTTGAGAGCGGCACGTTTACCATATTAAACGACCCAACCGGCAATATTGTAGTGGATAAAATTTGGGATTACAGCTATCCCGAACGCTACGGCAATCCGTCCGGAGTCGCGGCAGACGGCGTGGGCCGAATCTATTTGAAGCTGTATGAGCAGGAGGCTTCCGGCGTGGCCATCACCTCGGTTGAAGCTGAATTGAGCGGCGATGTGGGCACAGAGGCCAGGGTTCTGGGCAAGCTCATGCCGGCTACTGTTACCAATCAATACAGCATGGAGGCAAATGACGCCGATGAAATTGAGATAACCGTCACCCAGGCCGGTCAGGATAATGCCTTCTGGTTCTGGTATGTGGCTCCTGATGATTTCGAAGATCCGGATGTCGGCATTCATACGATTACCGCGACTTTTACCGTGAATTTTGAAGATGACACGTATCAGGAAATTACCGAGCCGATAACGATTGTCCGACCGCCGTTGGTCTTGGTGCATGGGTTGGGCGGTAACCCGTCAACCTGGGATAACTTTTCTCTGACTGGCGTTCCCGGTGATAGCTGGAGAAATGAGTATCGATATGAGATCATTCGGGTGCTCAAGATGGAACCAGCCGACCGGTTTGAGTGGAACGCAATAAAACTGCTCAGTGTTGGCGCGGGAAATGTGACTGTGCCGACAGAGCATAATTCTCTGCCGTATGTAATTTATGAGATACGGGAAAACGGTTATGCCGCCAACCAGGTGGAATATATCTGTCACAGCATGGGCGGCAGTATTTTGCGCACAGCGGTTAATTTTGCCAACGGCGACACCTATTATGGCCGGTATGGCGTTCCGTTTAAAAATTATGAAAAAGGATATGTCAATCGGGCAATTACCCTCGACACGCCGCATAACGGCTCTCCGCTGGCGGGATTGTTAAGCGATATTGTGGGGGAAATAAATGCAGACTTTAGGTTGCGTAATTTGCTTTACGCTAAGTGGTTTCTTAATATTGGATCAAGCGATGAGGCTAAATACCCATATCACAAATTACCTTTTACCTGGTTTGTTCCTGTCGATGGCCCTGGCGATTTCAAGCTAACCGGAGCCGTGAAGAATTTACAATTAGACGAATCGGCCGGGGGTGTCATTTTTCCCATGACGGATGTGCCAACCCATTTAATTGTCGGCGACCTGATTCCGGGCGATCAATCGGGTTTGCCCGATATTCCCCCGGAGGTTTGGGAAACGCTTGCCGCCGCAGAGGATTTTCTGGACTTTTTTGACGAATTAACCCCTGTTCTTTTCACACTGGTGCCTGATAATTTAGAAGATGATTTTGAAAATAATTTGGATGAAGTGAATTATGCTAAGAAAGTCATTACCAAGATCAAACTGGCCTTGCAGATCTATTCAACAGCCTCATTTCTTGCGGAGAGCGATGTTATTGTCAGCGTGGAAAGTCAGTTGGCCGGACAGACCAGAACCCCATTGAGTGCCACCATTTTTGATTGGACCACGCATACGCCTTTGCTGTTTTTTGATAGCATCACCGCGAATCTGGAAGTGAATGAAAAAGCTAATTATCTGTTGAACAGGAAGATCAATAGTCCTCAGTTTAACCCGATCCCGGCCAATACGTCCACCCATATCCGATCGATACCAGTAAGAACGCCAAAAACCCTGACCGTTCGTGACGATTCGACTACGATTCAAATCCTGTCACCGGCAGATGGTTCAGCCTTATTTGTCGATGATGAATTGTCGATTCGGGTTAGTGTGCCGGATATGGTGGATCTGAAATATATCGACATACGATTTCAAAAGCGTTCATACACAACAACGGACAGTGATACGATTTTTGCGGTCAATATCCCCATAAACGGCAATGTTCTTGGCGAGCAGATAATCGAAGCCACTGCTTTTTATGATGATGGCGATGGGGTCGCGATTGCGACGCACGCCGTTTCCGTGCAAGTCGAGACAAATTCGCCAGCTGAGCACCTCATTGTCGAACCTTTTGCCATGCGTCTGGATCAGGGCGAGACAAGCTACCCAGATTATCGGGTTGCTTTCGATAGTTTTGTGACCACGCTTTCTTATGGAAATTCGGAAATAACAGGCTACGTCGAAGACCCTTCGATTGCAATGTTTGACGCTGAACTTAGCGCCATCACCGGTCTGGTCCAGGGCGATACACGAGCCATCATCTCCTATCAAGGCGTGTCTGATACGATATACATTGCAGTCAGCGCGTCCTCTGTTCCCACTGAGCCAACGCTATTTGTCACGCCGGCTGTGCAGGAAATCCCGTCAAGTAGCGGCACGATCAGCTTTGCCATCTACAATACCGGGTCCGGCGATATGAACTGGACAGCGGAGTCCGACGATTCCTGGTTGACCATTAGCAGCGGTAGTTCCGGGGTCAATGACGGCGAGATAGCAGTTGATTATGCAATGAATAATGGCGACGCACGCACCGGCGCAATTACGATTACCTCGCCTGATGCGGTCAACAGCCCGATTACGGTTGAGATTCAACAAGCTATGGCTGGCGACATAAACGGCGACGGTGAAATCGCACACGAAGATGTGACGCTCATGCTCAATGCTGTGCTTGGGCAGGGTGATTTGACCGGGGCGCAGTTTCTGGCCGCGGATGTGAATGGCGATGGCGTTTTGGATATTACGGATATTGTTGGAATTGTGAGTTTGATGGTTGACTGAAGACCCCTGGGTTTTGACCTGACAAAATCGAAAAAATGTGAAAGATAACCCAGATCGGACAGATAAAACCCTGAGAATCTGGGATGGGCGTGGAGATCAGTCTCCGCGCCCTTTTCCTTTTGCTCCACGCCTGAGGATTGATGTTGACAGAAAGCAAGGCGTTGATTAATTTGCAATGTCCTACACGACATTGGGGGTCGTGTCGAAAAGTTTGAGCAAAATCCGTATATTTGAAACTCGAATAAAGGCGGAGCTATGTCCCGTATCGCTAAAACCGAGGCTATCTCATTAAAAAATGTTTCGCTATCCGGTGCCAGTCGTTATATTATCGCATTGACTCGCGATTTCGGAAAAGTGACGCTTGTTGCAAAAGGAATCAAAAAGCCAAAGAGTCGTTTTGGCGCATGTCTGGAGCCTTTTGTCCTTTCCGAGGTCTTGTTTTATCATAAGGAAAATCGTGAGACTCACTATATTTCGCATTGCGACATCATCGAATCTTTTAGTAATCTGCGTCGAGATTTGGAAAAGATACGCTTTGCTGCAGCCTCGGTTTCCGTAATCGACAAGGTTATCGACCATGAGGAAAAAAATAGCGTCCTATTTGATTTGGTATTTTCCATCTTAACTGAATTGAATCGATCCGAAGAGTCTCAACTGTTTATTTTGTATCTGGCATTTTTGACCAAACTTGCCGCGCTGCTTGGATTTCAGCCGATTTTAGATCGATGTCTCAGATGTGGCGCATTGGCGGAGGAGCGAACGCATCCATATTTCTCCATCGTGGAAGGAGGCTTGATCTGTTCCGGGTGCGAGATCGTCGCTTCCAAAGATCGCATAAATTACAAAAGGATCACCCCAGAAATTAGGGAGATCTTGTATCAATTTCTCACTGAAAAATTTTATAAAAATAAAAGAAGAATTCTGACGGATTCCTCTCTGGAACAGTTGCATATCTTATTAAAAATGTATCTCGAATATCATACTGATAAACGTATTCCGCCAATTTCAGAATCGTATTTAATTATATAACTTTAACAACAAGAGGCTATTATGGTGAGAACAAAAATTTTGGTTGTCGATGACGAAGAAAGTCTATGCGAAATGTTGAGCATAATGCTCCATAAAGAGGGTTATGAGGTTCATACCTGTTTATCTGGAACTGAGGCATTGAAGAAGATGGAAAAGAGCGTCTATCCTGCGGTGATCGCCGACATCAACATGCCGAATAGCATATCGGGTCTTGATCTATTGGCCGCGATCAAAGAACGGGGGTATCATTCTCAGGTGATTATGATGACAGCTTTTGCATCATTAGAAAGCGCAATAAGCGCGCTGAATAGCGGAGCTTTTGCTTATATCACTAAACCATTTAAAATTGATGAAGTGAAGGCATATATCAAACGCGCGTTGGATCATCAATTCCTTCGGGAAGAAAACCGATTTCTGAAAAAACAACTAAACTCCAAATTAGAGGCTCGCCCCATTATCGGTAATAGCGGACCGATCAAGAAAATCTTCGAGATGATCAAGCAGGTCGCTCATACCGATAGCGTCATCCTGATTAGAGGCGAGAGCGGAACCGGCAAAGAGCTAATCGCCCGAGAAATTCATCGTCAAAGCTCCAGATCGAGCAAAAAATTTATCAGTGTCAATTGCGGCGCATTGACCGAGACCCTTTTGGAAAGCGAACTTTTCGGGCATGTCAAGGGCGCGTTTACCGGAGCTATTCGAGAAAAAAAAGGGCTTTTTGCCGAGGCGGAAGAAGGAACTTTTTTCTTGGATGAGATCGGAGAAATTTCCCTCTCGACTCAAGTGAAGCTGCTGCGCGTGTTGCAAGAGTTGGAGGTGATACCAGTCGGTAGCGTCCAGGCGCAACCGATAGATGCTCGTCTGATCGCCGCGACGAACGCCGACTTGGAAAACTTAATTAGATTGGGCAAATTTCGACAGGACCTTTTCTATCGACTGAGCGTGATTCCGATAGACGTGCCGCCGCTGAGGGGCAGAAAAGAGGATATTGTGTTGTTATGCGATCATTTTTTGAAGAAACATAGTAATGGAAGAAAGAGCGTTTCCAAAGAGGTGATAGAACGTTTTCAAAATTACGAATGGCCTGGCAATGTCAGAGAGTTGGAGAATCTGATCGAACGTCTGGTCGTATTGACAAAAAAAAATGAGATATGCTTTGACGACATACCGAAAAAAATCTTTGCCAGCGCAGATGAAAGATTGTGTAGCGGTTCCAATCCTGTCAATCCGACAATGGAGACCGTGGAAAAAGCTTATATCTTTTGGGTTCTGAGTCAAACCAACTGGCACAGAAACGAGGCCTCCCAGGTTTTGGGGATCGATCCATCCACTCTGAGCCGTAAGGTTTCTCGATATAAACTGGATCGACGCAGCTGACTGCCAGTTCCCCTGTTTTATTTGAGTAATCGAAACCTTTCTTTGCGCTCTCACGGGAGCGTCTTAAGAAACAACAAGGAGCGCGTTGTATGAACATCGGTTTTATCGACCATACGGACAGGTTCGACGACAAAAATGGTCGGCTGTTGAAGATCAGCCTGTACGCTTCGGCACCGATTCCGACGAAATATGGAGAATTTTTGGTCAATGTCTATCATAATAATCGGGATAAAAAAGAGCATTTGGCAATCGTAAAAGGAGAGGTTCGCCGTGAAAACGTTCCGGTTCGGATTCACTCGGAATGTCTGACAAGCGAAGTTTTGGGGTCTCTAAAATGTGATTGTAAGGAGCAGTTGGACTGGGCGTGTAATCACATTGCCAGGCAGGGTTTCGGAGTCGTCGTCTATCTCCGGCAAGAGGGACGGGGTATTGGGCTGGGCAACAAAATCAGAGCGTATGCCTTGCAAGACGCGGGTCTCGATACGGTGGAGGCGAATCATCATCTGGGTTTCCCGAATGATCTCCGAACTTATGACGTCGCCGCGAAAATTTTAGAGCATCTGGGCGTCAAATCTGTTGATCTGATAACAAATAACCCTGAGAAAATCGAAGGTCTCAGCTCTCAAAATACCATAATTTCCAGGCGCATACCCGTAATTATGGAGCCCAATCCGCATAATCTTTTCTACCTTGAAACAAAGCAGGAAAAATCCGGACACTTGCTGGAGACATCCAAAAAGAACATTGACAATTAAACCCTATCAGCGAAATCTGCGGACTCTTCGGATTATTCTATTCGAATAGCGAAACATCTCCCTTGCCTTCACGAAGTACAACTGGCTCGTTGGTCGTCAAGTCCACGACAGAGCTGGAGACGATCCCGGACAAACCGCTATCGATCACCACTGCCACATCGTTTCTATAGAGGCGCTCGATTTCGCGTGGATCGTCCATAACCCTCCCGTTTCGGTCAATCACACTGGTGGACACAATAGGATGTCCCAGTCCCTCGACGATCCTCACCGCTACGAGACATTCTGGGATACGGATGCCAACGGTTTTTCGACGGGTCAACATCAGTCTGGGTGCTTTGCGTGATCCGGGCAGAACAAAGGTATAAGGACCGGGCAGCAGCCGACGCAAAATTCGAAACGCATAATTGGAGATTTCCGCGTACTCCGAGATATGCGACAGGTCAGAACAGATAAAACTGACAGGGTGTGATTTTTTCAAACCCTTCAGTTGATAAATCCTTCCAATCGCTTTCTTATTCATCATGCTACAACCCATGCCATAGACCGTGTCAGTCGGATAGATCACGATTTTACCGTCGGATAGGGCACTCACGACCCTTTTGATACGATTTGCGGGCGGATGACCCGGATGAATAGGTAGTAACATAGCCGTTTTAATTCCCTTAATTTAGCCAAATAGACGCGATGTGAATCTATTTGGAATATAATCGGCTTTTTCATAAATACAAGCTATTTTCCGAGAAGTGGGAAAATAGCGAGAGAGTTTAAACAGAATCGGTATTTTTCCGTCGATTTTTTCGGCTTATAACCTGCATAAAGCGTATTTTTTCTTGACAAAATTGCGCAAAATTAATAAAATATTGAGGACGGATAAAAAATGAAAAGAAAATATATGAAATCTTCTCGAAGGAGTTCAAAAATTAGTCGACGATTGGAGATAAAATACGATATTGACGGGCTATTAAAATGGCGCCGTCTGCCAGAATTTCGTCTGCAAGAGGGTGAGAAAGAGTTGGACAAACTCTTTAAAAAATATGGAAACGAACTCTTTGACGACATCATCAAAAGGATGGATGAGTGGGAAAAATCCGAGCATACCGCTTTGCTCTGGATTCTGTCCTATCTTGGCAATGAAAAGCTGATCGAAAAACTTTGGGGTTATTTGGAACGTCCTAAAAAGTCGTTCAAACCTCGGCTCACTGCTTTGAGTTTATTGCAAGATATGGGCGAAGATATTCATCAGGAGCTGAAAAATATTCAGAATATTTCTCTGGATGTTGATAAGCTGGAAAGCATTATGTCGGAAAGTATCCACATCATGCTGGACACCCTGCATACGGCAAAAGGGTCGGATCAAATTCAGAATATTCTCTTCCAACTTTATGAAATGAAAGAGGAGTCGTTTGGAGGAGAAGAGTTTTTGCACTTTCTGATCGACGCCACTTCCGACCGGATGGATGAACGGTCGGCAGACTTCCTTCTTGCTATGTCCCTGGTCCTACCCATCGAAAATGTCCGGAGAAAGGCGAAGGAGCACTTCCAAAAGCTTCGGTTCAAAGGCTATGAGCCGACCTCGCCTTATGTCTTGGCATTGGAGCAGAATCGGCTGTTCAAAGTCTATTACGAGAGGGAAAAAGAGGGCAATACCACGCAATTATCACTTGCCTGGGAGCGGGAAAACGATCTGTTGCAGGTCTATGTTTTTCTTCTGGATTCTACCGATATTTTGGACTTCTTTGTCACCCAAAATATTTCGAAAAATCGATTTGAAAAAGAATTTTTTCAAGATATAGAAGAATCGAAATCGACTGTGATGGAGTTCCCTACGGAAAGCGCGGTTCACTTAATAAAAGAGTATTTTAGTCCTGTCAATACACAAAAGCAGAACCTTCCGGAATCGCTGTTCCGTTTTTCTCATGTACTCCAATCCACTATTGACGATATTGCCGAAACTGCATAGGCGACGCTTTTATTCTTTCTAATACATTTTTCATGTTAAGTCCAACAATACGTCAATTTAGAAAAATCACACTCATTTTAAGTTTTTAGAGGGGGACCCATCTCTTATTTCAAATTTTTATGAACATTATGAAGCGTCCAGAACAACTCGTTGAAACTGAAGCTGCTGGAAGCCCCAAACGTCCCTTTAGCAGGCGTCATAAAACCCGATTCTGTGACGAACATAATCCCATTAAAAGCGGGATGAAGCGGGGGAACATCATAGAAAGGCGATTCTTTTAGGTCGCTATATTTCTCTAAAAGGCTTTCGTCTTTATTCATATTGGCGAAAGCGATCATCAGAAATTGCGCCAAATCTCCCTTTGTCGCCTTTTCATCCGGATTGAACATACCGTTGGGGGGCAGCGCAAGCATCTTGCTCTCTACAGCCTTTTGAATAGCGTCTTTTGCCCAGGCATTGCCAATGTCTTGAATCTCGCGCATCATCTCTTTATCCAGACGCATTTTGTATATTTTATCCGACGGCAACTCGTTGTGCAAAATCGCGGACAACTCCTGACGGGTGATCACATCTTTACCGATGATCGACTCATAGTCCGCGCCGAGTTTTTTCTGCTTGATCATTGTAGCTTTGTTCTCATTCCACAAGACAATTGCTTTCTCTTTATAGTCGTCTGAGATATCGTCGCTCTCACGCATTTTGGAAAAGATGCCGTCAGCCTCGTCATATTTCCCCTCTTTCTGATAGGCAAGTCCTTTGAAATAGGTTGCTTCAGAATGGAAATCTTTTGTGCGGTTTTCCAAGCGATCCACAATGCCGCTTTCCTCAGTCAATTCCAGTCCCAACGCTGTATCGAAATTCTTGTGCGCCTCGGCGAAATTTCCTTCTTTCATAGCAATTTTTGCCAATCCGATATATGAGGGAATCCAGTTTGAATATTTTGCCAATGCCAGTTGAAATTGAGTCTTGGCAGATGTATAATCTTCTATTTTGCAATAGTACATCCCCAATCCTTCTAACGCTGGGGCAAATGTCGGATCCAGGCATAACGCCCGATCAAATTCAACTTTCGCAGACTCCGCGTCGCCCCCTTTTTCAAGAGTTCGACGTCCTCCAAAATAGTGATTTTCGGGCGTGTCATGGATATCGGCTGGCTTGCACACTTTTGCGCCGCCGCCGCAACCGATAAAAGAAGTTAAAAAACAGATGCTCGCAAAAATCATCATCAACACGATCGCCTTACGCATGAACCCTCCTCGGTTCTAATTAAAATTTGGTTACATTTTTTTTAGCGTTGTCACATTAAAATTTGGAGCGGGCAACGGGACTCGAACCCGCGACCCTCAGCTTGGGAAGCTGATGCTCTACCAACTGAGCTACGCCCGCCCCGATATTATACTTCCATAATCTCTTTTTCTTTTTGCTTCATCAGCTTATCGATATTTTTTGTCGACGCATCCGTCAACTCTTGCACATCGTCTTGTCCTCGATGAAGATCATCTTCCGTGATATCGCTTTTCTTTTTAGCGGCTTTCAACTTCTGTATCGCGTCTCGCCGGGCACCGCGTACCGAAACACGACCCTCTTCCGCTGATTTATGAACTATTTTTACCAAATTCCGACGCCGCTCCTCAGTCAGAGCCGGTATCGGCAATCGGATAAAATTTCCGTCGTTCGATGGGGTTATCCCTAAGTCCGACTGGAGAATCGCTCTTTCAATTGCAGACATCATGTTTTTATCCCACGGCTGAATTGTCAGCATTCTCGGCTCGGGAACGCCGATATTAGCCGCTTGAGAAATCGGCACCATAGAGCCGTAATAATCGACCTTAATGTTGTCTAATAACGATGCCGTTGCTTTACCCGTCCGGACCTTTGCAAACTCGCGCGTCATTGCCGTTTCAGCGTCGCGCATTTGTACTTTTGCGTCTTCCAATACCTTTTTGATCATAGCTTTTCCTCCTTTGTTACCAATGTTCCCACAGGTTCTCCAATGATCGCCTGCCGCATCAAATCGCGTTTCCGAATATTGAAAATTTTGATCACGACATCGTTTTCCTCACATAAAGCAAAAGCCGCGCCGTCCATTATTTTCAAACGTTCTTTCAATACCTGTTTATAAGCGATCCGAGGGAAAAAAACCGCGTCGGTATCAACCATCGGATCCCCACTATAAATCCCATCAACCTTTGTGCCTTTTAATAACAACTTGACATCTAATTCAATAGCGCGTAACGCCGCGGCTGTATCGGTGGTAAAATAGGGACTTCCTGTCCCGCCGACCATGATCACGACCCGGTTTTTTCCCATGTGCCGGAGTGCTTTTTCTCGGATATAAGTCTCTGCAACGTCACGCATTTGGATCGCTGACATAACCCGAGCCGGGGTTCCATGACTTTCTAATACATCTCGCAATGCCAGACCGTTAATTGCTGTGGCAAGCATTCCCATATAGTCTGCCGTGGCTCGTGTGACGCCTTTTTTTCCGGATAACGAGGCACCCCGAAAAAGATTTCCACCGCCCAATACGATCCCTATTTGAACCGATTTTGTCTCTACGACTTCTCCCGTATTCTCATCTTTGACTTGAAACTGAAGACTCCGAATATCTTTTATTTCCGCGGCTAAGATGGACACCGTTTCCAAATCGATACCGAATCCCGCTTTTCCGGCGAGAACTTCCCCGCTCATCTTGATCAAGATGCGTTCATATTGGGCAAATTGCATGATCGATAGACCTCATATCCCGTATTATTCGCCGAGTTGATAGCGAACAAACCTTTTTATTACAACATTTTCGCCAATTTTTGCCCGGGCTTGCACCAAATAGTCGTTGATCGATAAATCATTATCTTTGACATAAGGCTGCTCGAGCAGACAGTTCTCTTTATAAAATTTTGCCAGTTTTCCTTCGACAATTTTTTCAATAATATTTTGGGGCTTACCGCTCTCTTGCATCTGTTCGGTATAGATGCGTTTTTCTATCTCAACAATATCCGAAGGAATCCCCTCACGATCGACTGAAAGAGGCTGCGCGGCGGCAACCTGCATGGCAATATTGTTCACAAATACTTTAAAATCATCGTTACGAGCGACAAAATCGGTTTCGCAATTCACCTCGATCAAGACGCCGACTCTACCACCCGGATGGATATAGGCGTGGACAACACCTTCGGCGGTCTGACGACCTGATCTTTTTTTGGCGGAGGCAGCGCCTTTTTTTCTTAGAATCTCAATTGCTCTCTCCTCGTCGCCCTCGGCCTCTTTCAGAGCTCTCTTGCAATCCATCATACCGGCGCCGGTCTTATCGCGTAATTTTTTTACAACAGATGCTGTTATCTTCACAAAAAATCTCCGTTCTCCAAAATTTACCCAAATCGGACATGAGCCGATTCAGCATTGAGTTCCTGCTTCTTAGAGGGTCGCTGTAGGGAGTAACTCTCTGCGACCTTATCATAATCTCCACAGGCGTTTAGTTCCGTCAAACTGACGGTATAGTTTTTTAAATTAATTGACATTCAAGGATTTAATCGAATGAGATGCCTTATAGATTAAATTCTTATGAATGTTTCGGATTCGGCAATGCAGTAATATACATGAAATGCGTGGCATCGCAAGAGTATCTTTTAATAAATTATTGGAAATCTTTTAATCGAAAGAGTTTCCAACTTTCTATATCAGCTATGCTTGGATATTGTTGATTTATAAATCAACAATATCCAAGCGGCATGAGTTTTTAATATTCTTTTTATTGCTCTCGCCTCGAATCACGACTTCCCGAGGTGGGGTCTACACGAATCGCTCTTTCCTCGATCCTATCTTCAATTCGACGCCGACGCCGAGGTCTCTCTCTCTTCCGACTCTTGGGACGAGCTCCTCCGGCGGATCCGTGGTCAGCTTCTTTTTCTACAGCCGCGGCTTCTTCTTGCAACGTCTGCCGACCTTCATGGACGCTGTCCGCTATGACCCGAGTCATTAATGAGATCGCGCGGATTGCATCGTCGTTGCTGGGGATAGGGAAGGCGATTTCATCTGGGTCCGCGTTGGTGTCAACCATTGCTATAATTGGAATATTCAGCTTTCTGGCTTCGGCAACCGCGATTTTTTCCCGTTTGGTGTCTACAATGAAAAGTGCTCCAGGCAGGATCGGCATATCTTTGATTCCGCCTAAAATCTTCTCCAATTTATTTCGCTCTTTCTCTAACTTTGCCACCTCTTTTTTCGGTAAGACGCTATAGGTATCGTCTTGAGATTGCTTCTCCAGAGCTTTTAACCGCTTTATACTTTTACGAATTGTACTGAAATTGGTCAACATGCCCCCCAGCCATCTCTCGCATATAAAATACTGGCTGCATCGCAGGGCCTCAGCCTTAATAATCTCTTTGGCTTGCCGCTTGGTACCGACAAACAGAATCGGTTGACCTGTAGACGCGATATCCCTCACCGTATTCATTGCAATATGCAATGCTTTGGACGTCTTTTGCAAGTCAATGATATAAATCCCGTTCCGTTGTCCGAATATAAACCGCTTCATTTTTGGGTTCCACTTCCGAACCTGATGACCGAAGTGAACGCCTGCCTCAAGTAATTCACGCATCGTAACTTTAGGCAACGATATCCTCCTTAGACAAAAATTTTGGTTAAACCCACCGTCCTCATCTTTTCCGAGACCAACCTTTCGGCACCAGGCAGCGGATCAGAAGACGTGTGTAGTATTTTTTTAACAGCTAATTTCCGAAATATTAACGTTTCGAAAACTGAAAACGTTTGCGGGCTTTCGGGCGCCCATATTTTTTCCGCTCTACCATCCGTGAGTCACGGGTCAGAAAACCGTTCCGTTTCAACGTCTTCCGCAGATCCCCGTCCACCACGAGCAATGCCCGGGCAATGCCCAGCCGGATCGCTCCAGCCTGCCCCATCATACCTCCGCCTCTCACTCGAGCGATTACGTCATATTTTTCGCTTAATCCAGTGAGTTGCAAGGGTTGCTCTACAATCATACATAGCGTCGCCCGGCTCAAGTATTGATCCATTTGTCGGGAGTTGATCCGACGTTTCCCCGAACCTTGAACCAATCTTACCCGCGCAACAGCGGTTTTACGCCGTCCAGTAGCACTAAATTCGGCAGTGACCAAAATCATCTACTCCTTAATTTAGAATTAATTTAAAATTAATTTAGAATTAATTTAGAAAGTTTAAAAAGGTTAAAGGTTAAAAATCTAACGTTTATTTAAAATTTAAATCATAACTTCAGAGGTTCCGGCTTCTGAGCTACATGCTCATGGTTGGGTCCAGCATAGACCCGAAGTTTTTTCATCATCTTACGTCCCAGATTGTTCTTCGGCAGCATTCCTTTCACCGCATGCGTAATCACCCGATCCGGATGAGCACCCAACACGCGTCTAATCGGAGTGATTTTCAATCCGCCCGGATAGCCGCTGTGTCTCCAATAGGTCTTTTGATCGAGCTTTCGACCTGTCAGCTTGACCTTTTCTGCGTTAATCACGACTACATGATCTCCTAAATCCAAATGGGGAGAATACATAGGACTGTGCTTTCCGCGTAAAATCGTCGCTATACGAGTCGCCAATCGACCCAATATCTGACCATCGGCGTCTACAATATGCCATTTTTTTCGCCGTTGCTCCTCTAGATTTGCCGTATAAGTTTTCATTCTTAAGCGTACCCCAACAATATCATTCTCTCGTATTGATAACAATTCACCACGTAGCCAAAGAGATTTCGCTTCTTGTGGCGATGGATAATCCACGTTATATAGGTTGTGTAAAATAATAGAGCATTTTTTTTTGTCAAGTAAAAATTATCTGGCAGTCGGTTTGTAGTGAGGAATTTACGCGATGCGGATTTCGATTTATCCGATTTTCTGTTGCGCTTTCGACAAATTAGCTATAAATTGAGCCTTGTATCTTTATCACTATCACTTTTTCATCACTTTTTCACTATTTTTAATGGAGCACCGTTATATGCGATATATGCGATATATGCGATCTTTTTCAATTTTACTTTTTATGCTGATTCCCGTTTTTTCCTTCTCACAAATCACGGACATTGGCGATCTTCATCAAAACGACGAGCAAGGCGTCCCATCGCTATTCGGCGAGTATGTTACGGTGCAGGGGATCGTCACTTCTCCGGTCGGAACTCTAAGCGACGCAGAGATTCATATTCAGGATTTAACTGGAGGTATTACGATTTATGGGACTATCGCTGGTAACCCTCAGCTCGGAGATGAAATGGAGATTGTGGGGCAGGTGGATCAGTTCAACGGATTGACGGAGCTGAAGGAAATGACCCAAATGGATGTTCTCAGCCAGAATAATTCCCTGCCTCAACCTCTGATCTTGACCTGTGCGGAAGTAGAGGCTTCGTTTGATCCCAATTCCAACCGGGACGACAACGAGGGTCGTTTAATTCAGATCAATCAAGCGGAGTATCAATTTGATTATTTTTCAGGCTCCAATATTTTGGGCACACTGACCGACGATACCGGTACCTGCACCATTTTTATCGACATCACCGCGGAACTGCAGGAACCGCAGTCAGGCACGCTATTAGACGTCGTGGGCATTTTGAAGCAGTATGACACCTCTCTGCCTTATACGGAGGGCTACCAGATCGTCCCTCAATTTCAAACCGACTTCATATATGGCGGTGGTCCCCAGATCACAATTTTCCCCCACGAGACCGACATCCAGCCGGATCAGGTCTCTTTTGGGTGGGAGACAGAAATGCCGTGTCCCAGCTCGTTTGAGTATGGATTGACAACAAGTTACGAGCTGGGACGGGCGACTCCGGAAAACTACACGACTGTCCACGAAGCGACTGTGACCAACCTTTCTTCTGCGACAGTCTACCACTTTCGGGCAATTGCCGAAGACGATCAGGGGGTCACCTACAGCCCTGACCTGACTTTTGCCAGTGCTTCTGCGCTTTCCTCTGGGGAGATTAGCGTCTATTTTTCCAAAGACGCGGAAACCCAATACGCGGATCCCGTGGAGGCGGAGACCGGAAATCTTTCCAGCATTTTTATCCAATTGATCGACAACGCGCAGACCTCTGTGGACGTCTGTTTTTATAACATCTCTCGACAGGGCGTTGCCAATAGTCTGATCAACGCTCGAAATCGTGGGGTCGCGGTGCGGATTATCTATGAGGAGGAGAATCATAACGAGGTGATTGATGATCTGATCGATAACGGCATGCAGGTGATCAACGAGGGTAATTCCGGCCATTTTATGCACAATAAGTTTGCTGTGGTTGACCACGCGGATAACGATGAATCGAACGACGCGGTCTGGACTGGCTCTTGGAACGCCTCGTTCTCTGGGACATATTATAGCGCAGAACACGGTATCACGATTCGAGATGCCGCATTAGCCGCGGCGTATTCGATAGAATTTGAGGAGATGTGGGCGGGCGACTTTGGTCAGGATAAACAGAACAATACACCGCATTTATTCAACATCAACGGGATGTGGGTCGAGCAATATATGAGTCCCTCTGACGGCTTGAATCGTCGATTGACAAAAATGATTCGTAGCGGGGATCATGATCTTTTTTTCTGCATCTACAATTTTACGCTGAATAACATTTCCGACGAGATGGAGGAGAGATTTTTGGAAGATGTGAATGTCCGGGGCGTTTTCGACCAGGAGCAGGCGGGTTATCAGTACAGCGAATGGGATTTTATGTCGGAGTGGGCAGACGTTTATTTCGATAACGTCGATTGTAACCAAACCAACTGTTTGCTACATCACAAGTATCTTGTCGTGGATCCGTTTTATGCAAACAGCGATCCTCTTGTAGTGACCGGATCGTATAACTGGACAGCCGCGGGTAGCGATTCTCATGATGAGAATATGATTATTTTTCACGACGCTACCATCGCCAATATTTTTTTCCAGGAATTTATGGCGCGGTATCATGAGGCTGGCGGAGAATGGGCACCTCTCAGCGTTGAGGGAGATTTTCCTCCTGATCCGACCTCGCTGACATTGCGGCAAAGTTATCCAAATCCCTTTATGCCCAAAAATGGAGAGACAAACCGCGTCACCTTTGCATTTAACCTGCCCTATCCCGCGGAGATCGACGTCGGTATATTCGACGCGTCTGGGCGACATGTGAAAAGGGCGGCGAGCGGCGAATATCCGCAGGGTCGGCATGAGGTCGCCTGGGATGGGAGAAATGCAGAAGGGAAAATCGCCAGCGCAGGTGTGTATTTTTATCAACTGACTGCTCGTAAAAATTCTGGCGAGACGCACAGCCAGACTCGTCGTCTGGTTCTGATGCCGATAACGTATAGCCAGAAATAGAAGTGTTTCGGGAATACTGGTAAGCAGAAGACCCTAAGGTTTCTTGAGAATCTTTAGGGTCTTTTCTTTCATAAGCTTATTTGGATTGAAACTCTGGCGAGCGTTTTTCCAAGAAAGCACCCAATCCCTCTTTCGCATCGGCTGTGGCAAATAGACCGGCAAATAGGCTTCTCTCAAACGCGTTGGCATCCGAGAGACTCATGTTCATTCCGTGATTGATCCCTCGTTTTGCCGCCTGGACGGCTATCTGTCCTCTTGCCGCGATTTTTTCCGCCAATTTCTCGGCGTACGCCAAAAGATTTGCCTTATTTACCTCGCCGTCCGGTCTCTTTTTACCTTTTATTTCCGCCCATTGAGCTGGAACCACCTCATCCACTAAGCCAATCCGATAGGCTTCAACCGCATTGATCATATCTCCGGTGAAGATAAGCTGTTTGGCTTTTCCACGCCCGACCGCGCGAGCCAGGCGCTGAGTGCCACCGAATCCTGGTATCAAACCAAGCGACACCTCGGGCAGTCCCAGCTTTGCTGTCTCGATTGCCACTCGGATATCGCAAGCCAGGGCGATCTCGCATCCGCCGCCTAAGGCAAAACCGTTGATCGCCGCGATCACAGGTTGTGTTTGCCGCTCAATTTTGTCCATGAGCTGATGTCCCAATTGGGAAAAAGTCAGCCCGCTCTGATGATCTAAGTCGGAAAGCTCTTGAATATCAGCTCCCGCGACAAATGCCTTTGTTCCGCTTCCGGTCAAGATAATCACCCGAATTTCCTCTCGATTCTCCAATTCGCAGAAAACTGAAGAGAGCTGGCGTAAGGTATCGGTGTTCAAGGCGTTCAGTGCCTTGCCGCGATTGATTGCGACAATAGCGATATCTTTCTTATACTCAATTAGTAACTCGTTAAATTTCATACATTTTCCTCACTTTTTCTTATTTACATATACAACACATTCGTTATAATTATTCAGCGTGTTTCGGATATTCTATAGAATTGAACGTTTGTATCCCCAAATCGATTTTCACGAATACAGCGCATACGTCCATTTGGCTGCACGTCCTGCCGAACAGATTTTTCCAGGATCAACAAGCCGTCTTTTTTCAATACGTTGCTATCAGCGATACGATCTACCAATTCCGCCAACAGCACCCGTTGATAAGGCGGATCGGCAAAGATGAGATCAAACTGAGAGTTCCGTTTCGACAGTTTATGAATCGCTGTGCGGACGTCCGATTTCCAGACAGCGCATTGCTCGTCGAATTTCAGAGAGGCAATATTTGTTTTTATGATCTGAACCGCGGCGCGGCTGCGATCAATAAAAAGAGAGGAGGCCGCTCCCCGACTGATCGCCTCCAGACCCAGAGCACCTGTCCCAGCGAACAAGTCCAACGTCAGCGCGTCCGGAATTCGGTCATAAATTATGCTAAACAAAGATTCTTTTACTCGATCCGCGGTCGGCCGTATCCGGTATTGCGATTCATTTTGCAACCGACTGCCCTTTGCCAGCCCGGAAATAATGCGCATGTTTTTTTTCCTCTATCCTGGATTATTGGTCGCCGCGGAATTTTATCCGCAGATTACGCGGATTATCGCAGATTAAGAATTGATAATTAAGGAGTTATATTTTTTTTGTGCGTATTTCATTTAAGAATTTATTCTCCGCGCTTTGCGATGCATTACTCAGGTTATATCAAAAATTTCCAAAAATCTCCCGAAATTCGACTATCTCAAAAAAATATTGGGATTTTAAATTTGCGGTAGTCACCCTATTGCATATTGTTGCTTCACGTATTATCTTAAGTAATCGCATCCCATTATTTTACTTATAACATGTTGAGGTCGCGGCTATGTGTAACAACT
>NBMB01000088.1 GCA_002084765.1 Candidatus Cloacimonetes bacterium 4572_55
ATATAATATGTTCCGGGCAACAGTTCCTGTTCTTCGATTTTAAAATTGTTATCCACTCCGTACTCAATATCACCATCACGAGCAATATAACCGTTGTTGACACTATCACATCCGATAGTATCACTGAGTAAATAGCCATAAGTGTCAAATTGACCGGTGGTGAAAATTTCAACCAGACTGGGATAACCCGCCGGCAGTTCAAAGCGGTAGTAATCCTTATCATTCTGCCATTGAATTTCGCTATTAGTCGTACTGTCGCAGACAATCGCAGAGGCGCTGGCACAGTCTTCACCCTGATCATCGACGCATTCTATATGTATGGAATAGGGGCCTGTCGTATTACCTGTAGGATTCGGATGAGCAGGATCATTATAATTTCGCACCCGTACATAATATGTACCCGCATCTAATTCATGGTCAATCAGAAAATTGTGGCCGTCTCCTCCCCAGTCATTATTGTCGTTTTCTATTTGATCAGTACAATTATCTTGATAGAGATAACCGCGGGTGTCAGTTGATCCCTCAGTATGGATTTTGACATACTTGCGTTCGGAAAGTGTGAACGTAAAGTAATCATAGTCATCATTGCCACCGAGATCACCGCTTGCACTGCCGCCACAAGCAATTGACGTTGCGTCGTCACAACTTCCACTCTGATCCGAATCACACTGTATATGCAGATTATAGGCACCGGTGTAACTATTTTGTCGTTGCACCCGGATATAATAGTCCCCCGGATCCATTTCATGGTCAATCAGAAAATTATTGCCGTCTCCATCATTGTCGTCATATTCGATTTGGCTGGTGCAATTGTTCTTGTATAGCCACCCCCTGGTATCAATATTAGCCGGGCCGGTGGTAAATATCTTGACATATTTGCGTTCTGAAACTGTAAAGCGGTAATATTGGCTACTTGAATCAAGGGAGTCAGAAGCGACCAGATAATTATCAGAGCTGTTATCGCAACTGACGCTGCCTTTGAGGTCATTGCATAGAGTTGGTAAGTTAGTGAACGTGGCTTTAATAAGGTTCCACCTGTCAAGAGGCGGAAAAGTGTACTTTGCTGAAGCTGTTTGTTCATTACCTAAAAATACCAGATCGTCATAAACTGAAATACCGTTCACATACACATTACTGATAACTTTGTTAGCACCCGGTGTAGGTGTAATAGTAAAAAATGGCGTAGCACCAATGCTATATTCCTTGATTTCCTCTGGCGAGATGCCGCCTCCGGAACCGGCTTCAGAGGTTACACCATAGCCAAGGTTGGTGTATCCGCTCACACAGTAAGGCACCTTTTGAGCCATCTCTCCGCCATCGGTCCACGCGGCATAAACGTTATAAGTTCCAGCCGCAAGGCTCGCAGTCCATGTCGCCGATCCCAATTCTTCCGTCTGATGGTTATGGCATGGGTTGCCATCACCAACATTACTGAAATCGTCCTGATACCAGCCATCTTTGCTCTGGTCATTTACACAGGGATTGGGAATCACCCAGTTGCCGGTAGTTGAAAAACCAGCACCTTCATCATCAATCGTGATTGGATTGGCTGTGTCATTGACATTTACAAAGCGTACAGCATCCGCACTGGTATAAATTCTGTCATTCGTTTCGCGCTTCACAGTTACTTTTGCGGGCGTAGTGCCATCAAATTGGTAAGTGCCAAGAAACTTCCATACGCCTTCATTATAGTCCTGTGCGACCAGAGTGCAATCTTCTCCAAGCACAACCCCAGCCTGAAACAAAACAACAACCGCAATCAATCCCAATAGTACTATTTTTTTAAATTTCATCAGTTTATCCTCATAATTTATTTTGATGGGTTAGAAAAGATTGTAGGGTGCGTTAGTCGCCAGACGTAACGCACCGATATTATTGTACAAAAAATTTTTAATATTAATACGGTGCGTTACGCTCCGCTAACGCACCCTACATTTACAGTGATTAAGCGGCACTGTTGTCAGTGAACGATGCCGCCTCAGAACTCTCTCTTATAGCCCACTTCGATTAAAGCCCGCCCGCCGTCTGTTTTGCTGTGTCCCCAAATTACAAAGCTATATTTTCGTTCAGTGCCTGTCAGTTTTAATGATTCACCCTGTTTAATGCCCACAAATTGGGCGGCGTATGCTACTATTATATTCCCGTTATCATCAAGTTGAGTGACATTGGTAGCATCAGTGGCCCATTCTTCGAGGGAACCACCAGCAGTCGTCAGATCATCCCAAGTATTCAGTTTCGTCATATCAGGCGGAGTGCTTGCATCCTTATCGTATCTTAGCCAATTTTCACCACCGGCCGCCCACTCGCCAGTTCCTTTCATTTTATTTTCCGGATCAGACTCATTTTCCATTACCACGGCAGCCTGAATCGCTGCGGACTCAGCCTTGTAGAAATTCACTTTATAATCCCGTTCGTTGTCCGCTATCATAATTTCAAGGGTTGATGTGGTGGTTGCCGCCATGCCCAGCAGGGTCAGCAGAACCAACAACATTAATGAAATAATTAATGCCGTGCCTTTTTCATTGTTTACTGAGGGAGTCAGTTTCATCAGTGTTTCCCTTCAATGACGCTTGTCAAAAGTGTCATTAATTCTGTTATGATTAAATTCCCGATGTGCTTATACCAGTAAATACAATTGTTTTATCGTTAAGTACATTAGAATTCGAACTTTTTATTTCCACATCAAACGTTTTATAATTTGCCGGAGATAGTCCTTGATCCATAACATTTTTCACTTTGTACTGATATAAGCCTGATGGGTCGTTTGGAAGAGGCGACCAACTTGAGAACTCACTAATAGTGGAAATAGTATCGGTCCTTAACTTTTCCATTATATCCATGTTAAAGGTGGAAGCTTCGGTAATACGATTGGCCTTCCCATTGGTTTTAATGGCCATCACCTGCATTGACGCCATTGCCAGCAGGCCGAATGCCAAAATTCCCATCGCGATGATAATCTCAATGAGCGTGAATCCCTGTTCTTTTAGTTTTTCGTTTGTCATGTTGTCTGATTGCATATCATTGTCCTTATATTATTAAATTAAAATTATGGTAAGCTGAGATTGCGGCATTTGACTCGTGTGGTTAATAGCCGGCGGCGGCGATGATCATTTTGCGGTGCCAATATCTCTGTTCCGGATGCATTCTTATATGAAATTGTGTTCGTGTAATCCAAGTCGTCGCGGTTGGCTCTGGCCACAATTGTAATTTGTATTGATACCACTTGTGTCGGACTCGTGGTTTGGATGCCGGCAGTATCAAAAAATACAAAGTCGAGCGCATCAATGTTGTCGGCAATGGAATAATTATTTGATCCATTTATTCTTCTTCCAAGATTCTGACGCCCTTGGCTTGTATATAAACTGTAACTGACCGTATCCAACGTATTCGGATTATTAGTATCGTTAATGTATTCAAAAGTAATTTGATTACTACTCAAAGCAGTAATACCGTCCGGATTAAGACCGACATGAGGGATGGGGTCGTATCCGGCCATGCGCAGCTCTCTTTGCATAACAAACATGCCCGCTCTGATATTTTGTTGCATATCGGCAACCTGTTCCTGTACCATATAAGATTTCTGCTGAGAAAGAAACGTGGAATAGGCCGCTCCTATAACAATCATAAAGATTGCTAATGCCAATAGGAGTTCGAGCAACGTGAACCCTTCGCTATTCTTCAATTTAACAGTATTCTTTAATTTAAAAAACATTATACCAATACCTTGCATTATTATGGGAGAGTCGTTCTAACGCCTCCGGACGGGCTGACGGTTATCACCCAATTACGACTTCCGTCAGCAGTGGTAATAGAGATAGTTCTGGAGGCATTACCCAGTAGTGCTTCAATAAGCCCGTTGCTTAAAAAGGTGACGGAATTATCAGGTAATGTCGTGCCACCATAAACCACATCATTTTTGAATTCTTCAGCTATATTCACTTCTTTAAGGAGCTCGTCATTCGTGTCGTCTTTGTCAAAAACATAATCGTGATTGTCAGGATCGTCGAAGTAAATGGTATAACCGTTAGCACCAAAAGTAACCGTACAAGCTCTATGCTCCTTAATTGCCGTCATTCTGGCCGATTGCAGGTTTGAGTGGACATCCCGCGCGGCGTTACGCGCCCTGTAATTCGGCATCCATCCCAAAATATAAGGAATCCCGAATCCCATCATGATAGCCATAATGGTAACAACGATTAATACTTCAAGCATTGTGAATCCCGATTTGTTTCGCATGTCACTCCTCTTTTTGTTCCGATTTGTTCTGACTTGTATTATTCAAGTTTTGTGCCATAAGTAATTGATTTTGACGTCAACGCCCTTATGATAGTTTGTTCATGCGTTATATCTTCTTGAAATAACAAGATTAACGCGTTAATATGACACTTGCTTAAAAAATGAATAATAATTTTAAAGGTTAAAAATGATGACGTTGATAATGATTGTTATTAAATATTTTAAGACAGTATTAATATTTTTTTACATTCAGGGCTGATTTTTGAGGTGAATCACGTATTCAATCATAAATTTCACTCTCGTTAAATTGTTTAACAGTTATTCCAAATTAATTTAATAGCTATTGTCCGGTGTCGTCGATTAAGAGGCTTAAACGGCATTGATTTTTGTCAAAGCCCTTAAAGTTAGCTGTATCCGCGGCCTGCCATTATATTATCGTCCGACTGAAACGACGATTATAGCTACAAATCATCGAACTGATCCAATTTAATTTCGTTTAATTTTGATTTTTTTCTTAAACATATCAATTAAGGTACAAATATTGCATATTGTTTTTTTATATCTTAAAAGTTAAATAGTTCAATAATTAAATTTAATTTTGATTTTTTTCTTAAACATATCAATTAAGGTACAAATATTGCATATTGTTTTTTTATATCTTAAAAGTTAAATAGTTCAATAATTAAAAGGGAGGCAACAAATGAAAACCAATATTACCTCAGTTTCTCGATTGGGTAAAGCGATTTCAGGATTAGGGTTGATTTTACTGCTGTGCGTCAGCACGGCATTCGCTGATGACATTATCAAAGAAGATTTTGAAGATGCGTCCGGTTGGACTATGGTAACCAACGGAACCGCATGGGCGATTGATGATGACAAAAAACACACCGGCGATAAATCCGCCAACTGTGCGGATGGTGAGTTTACAGATTGTACAACAGGAACATATCTGCCGAACACGGCATCAACGATAAGCAAAACATATACCACCGGTTTCACGGCTGACGGGGAGGAGCATCCGATTCGTGATTTTGTCAATTTAAGACTCACCTTTTATTATAAATGCACCGGCGATCCTTCATGGGATTACGGGCAGGTTAAAATAAATTCAACCCTTGTCGCTCCGTTGATAGACCACGATCTAAACCCTGCAACCCCTCCTCAGGTTGTCCCTGATGAAGGCTATGCGTGCAGTGGGAGTTGCCCGGATGAATGGACCAAAGAGGATATCGACATCAGCCAGTTTGACAGAACTGATGAATTTATTTTGGAATTTTATTTTCAAAGTGATGCGCGCGCGCCTCATTGTGACGGCTTTTTTGTCGATGATATCGTGGTAACCGGAGACTGGTCCCTGACGGTGCCGGATCCGCCCACGAATCCCGGCCCCGCAGATGACGAACGTGATGTCCCTCTGGATACCGGTCTGAGTTGGGAAAACCCCGGGGTTCCACATAACAATACCGATCAGGTGAAAGTGTTGCTGGATATTGTTACTGATGAGCCTCCGGATCCGCCAACAACGGTGGTTCATGCTTTTTCAGCTTCATCCGATCCGCTGACCGAGGAGTATAGCCTCAGCAACGCGGTTATCGGCGGCCCGCTTTCCGGCAGTTCCACGTATCAGTGGACTGTCATAACGAAAAACACTTCCAGCGGCGATACCGCTCAACGCACCTGGAGCTTTAAAACCGCCTGCTCGGTGGTAACCGCTTTCCCTTGGTTCGAAGGCTTTGAATATGAGTGGGAGGAACAACCCGCGACCGCACCCGCGACCGCACCGCGTTGCTGGACGCCGATTGCCGATCCCACAGCGACTCCCCAGCCGACGAACTATTGGGAACCGAATGAAAGCACAGTGCATTCGGGAGCATACAGCGCCAAAGGCCCATGGGACAGTGCGGGGGGCATACAGTGGTTGCTGACGCCGGAGATGGATATGGAAGAATCCGGTGAGACGAATCTGAAATTCTGGCTGAAAGGGTCTCATGCCGGCGGTACGAATTTGTATGTGATGATAGGCGATTCCAAAGCGCCGGCCGATTTGAACGATGATCATTTTACGCTTTTAAAATCCTACATTGCCGGCATTAACATGCCTGATAATTGGGAAGCGCA
>NBMB01000016.1 GCA_002084765.1 Candidatus Cloacimonetes bacterium 4572_55
TACCAGTTTCTTAAGAGAGTACTTTAAGTATATGAAAATCTGAATAAATTGCAATAGATAAATCATAAATCATAACCTGATTAAAGAGATTATTGAGTGGATACGAATAAGTTCTACAAAACCGGTATTTTGACGGGCCATGGAACTTATCGACAATGTTCAGATCTGTTTCTTTTTCGTGAGATCGATTGGGTGCGGGTGAAGGGAAAACAGCGACCCGTCGCTATGTACGAACTCTTGTCCGACGACCGGGACGATTCGAGCGTCATCGAATTCGCAGGTCTGTACGAACAAGGTCTGAAAGCCTATCGCAGTCGAGAATGGCGCAAGGCAGGTCGATATTTCCAGGAATGTTTACGCTTATCAAAAAACGATGGACCAAGCCAGTTGTTTGTTGCGCGGTGTCGCCACTATGAAGAATCGCCGCCGTCGGACCATTGGGACGGGATTTGGCAAATGGGAGAAAAATAATATGGCATTAACTATTCAATAATCAGCCTCTCTCCACCTTTACTTTGGATAGCGACGCCAATAAGTCGACAAAATTCCTTGTTTTCGTCGAATTGGTGCTGAAGTCTGTCTGATTTTTCAGGAGAGACAGCGACCAGTAAGCCGCCGGATGTCTCTGGTGTGAAGAGCAGTAGCTGCATTTCCTCTGTCATATTGGAGTCGAATCGGATATGCGGTCCGTAATATTTTTGGTTGCGGCAGGAACTCGCGGGGAAAAGCCAATCTTCCGCATATTGCACTGCGCCTGGTAAAAAAGGCAGATTTTCCCCATGAATTCGGAAGCAAATTGAGCTTTGAGACGCCATGTCATACGCGTGTCCCAGCAGGGCAAATCCGGAAATATCGGTGCAAGCTTGAGCACTGACATCACGAATAATCTGCGCGGCTTTTCGATTGAGCCGAGTCATACTCTGCACAGCGACTGCAAGGTCTGACGGATCCGCCGCGTCCGCTTTAAACGCTGTGGTGGTCATACCCGATCCCAGAGGTTTTGTGAGAAATAACAAATCTCCGGGTCGTGCTCCAGCCTTTGTCAATAGGCAAGATGGATGTGCGATCCCCATAACCGACAAGCCATATTTCGGCTCCGAGTCCTGGACAGTGTGACCGCCCGCCAGGATACCGCCAGATTCCATCACTTTTTCCGCGCCGCCTCGAAGAATTTCGGAAACGATCTCCGCGGGGAAGTCAGCCGGAAATCCGCAAATATTGAGAGCCATCACGACCTCGCCGCCCATAGCATAGACGTCGCTCATCGCGTTTGCCGCGGCGATCGCTCCGAAATCATAAGGATCATCGACAATTGGGGTAAAAAAATCCAGGGTATGGATGACCGCGGTATGCGCGTTGATCTGATACACCGCGGCGTCATCCCCATCTTCTAATCCCACTGTAACTTGAGGATACCGGTCAGTTGGGAAGATTTTTTGCAAAGGACGCAGCACTTGCGCCAGGGCCTCAGGACCCATTTTTGCCGCTCACCCAGCCGCGGAAGTCATCGAAGTAAGACGAAATTTTTTGTGCATTTCTTTATTCATATTAAACATATTAAACCAAAGACCTCACAGGCTTTGAAAATTCGAAAACCTATGAGGTCTGATTGCAAGGATATAAATTGTAATTACCGACCAAAGGAAATATTTTCATCCAAAGAGAGAACAAACTCGACCAAAATATCGACTGATTTGTCCATATCTTCCAGGTTGATCACCTCGGTGGAAGTGTGCATATAACGACAAGGAATGCTAATCAGACTGATCGGCGTCCCCGAGGCGCGGTGATACATCGAATCCGCGTCTGTGCCGGTACGACCCATATCGATATCAATCTGATAGGGTATTTCCTTTGCCTTAGCAGCTTTTTCCATCAGAGCGAAAGCCGTTCTGCTGGTTCGCACGCCCTTTGTCAGACAGGGACCTAAGCCGCATTTTATATCGCCAAAACGCTTTTTTTCCACGCTGGGAATATTGGTGTCATGATTGACATCGACAGCGATCGCCAATGCGGGTCGGAGTCTCTCCGCCAACATTCCAGCTCCACCGTTTCCGACCTCTTCACAGACAGAAGCCGCGCCCACGACGCCCACTTTCAGATTGCCCTTATCCGCATGCTCGCTCAGACGGCGCATCAGCTCGCCGGACACATAACAGCCGGATCGATCGTCAAAATTTCGAGCCACAGCCAAATCGTTGCGCATCTCTTCGAAATCGCCGCCCCAGATGATCGGGTCACCGACCTGGATCAACTCTTCCGCCTCTTTCTTATCTTTGGCTCCGATATCAACCCAAAGATTATACAGTTTGGGAATTTCGTCCTTTTTGCCCCGATCCATCAGGTGAATCGCCTTTTTACTGATCACGCCGAACAGGGGACCATTCTGAGTCAGTATCCGCACCCGCTGAGATAGCAACACCATCGGATCCATCCCCCCGATAGGAGCTACATAGACAAACCCGTTGTCATCGATATAGTTGACCATCAGCCCGATCTCGTCGGAATGACCCACTACCAATATTTTTTTTGCTGCGTCCTCGTTAATAATTGCATAGCGACTGCCGCGCGTCTCCGATTTAACGGGTGACACGAACTGTTCTACATATTTTTTCCATACGTCCGTAGCTGGGTCTTCAAAACCCGCAGGTGCCGCGGCGGCCAATAGTTTTTTCAAAAAATCTTTTGATTGAGAATCCATTACACTTCCTTTCAACCGTAAGCATTATTCAAGATTACCGCATAAGAATTCGAGGCGTTCAAGTTTGCTTAAAAAAACTTCTCGATCCAGGGCACTCCGATATTTCCTCGGATTGCCGATTTGACCATGAAGAAATTGATAGCGAAGAAACAGCTCTCCTTCAAAATGACGGCAGGAGAGAAACTTCAAATTGCGAATTTTATGAGAGGGAAATCCTTGTCCACCGACCGGCGAGGCGACCCTCTCTCCGCCAATAATGATCGGGCAAATTGTGAGATATAACTCGTCTACAAAATTATGAGAAATCATCTGAAAATTGAGCCGGCTGCCGCCTTCTAATAGCAGTCGGTTAACGCCCCACTTTTTCAGATATGCCATGACCAAAGAGAGGTCTATATCATCGTGGGACTGGGATTGCGATAAGGCGTGAATCCGAGCGAATCGAGCCAGATCGTTCATTTTTTCCGAGTCGCTGTTCTCGCTCGTGATGATCCATTTTTCCGTATCCGGATAGGAAAAAAAGCGACAATCAGTCGGAATATCAAGACTTCGGCTTATCACAATATTGATCGGATGAGGGGCTTTTTTCTGCGCCGCTCGTTTTTTCACCAGAGCTTCGGTTTTGATCCAGAGATGAATCCCATCGACTCGTAATGTATTGGCACCAATCAAGATAGCGTCGGCTTGAAACCGAATCTCATCCATGACCCTTCGATCTTCCACGCTGGAAAATTGTATAGATTTTCCCTGATATGTCGAAATCTTGCCGTCAGTGCTCATCGCCATATTCATTGTCACATAGGGACGCGAGAGAGTCATACGTTAATAGCCGTTCATTGTTACATAAGACGACAAAAAAGATTTGTTTGGCGTTCCTTGCCCACTGTTGTGGCGGGACCGTGACCGGGGTAGATCGTCACATCATCCGGTAGAGTCAGGATTCGGTCTCGGATTGAGCGGAGCAGGGTTTGATAATCACCGCCAAACAGATCGGTGCGACCAATGGATCCGTCAAAAATGGTATCGCCCACAAAAAGCATGTTCTTCCTCAGCAGACAGATACCGCATGGAGAATGTCCCGGAGTTTCGATCACATTGAGTTTCAAGTCGCCCACTGCGAGCGAGTCTCCCTGCCTCAAAGGGTGATCTACTTCGGGAATCCCACTGATCGGCAGGTCAAAAATGCTGCCGTGTTCGTTTAACTGCTGCAAAAGAGGAATTTCGTCAGGATGCAGACAGAAAGCGGCTCCAGTAGCTTGCTTCAGACCCGCGGCACCCGCAGCGTGATCAATGTGGGCGTGAGTGGAGACAATATGCGTGACCGTGAGTCCCAAACGCTCGATATTTTTCAATATCCGCTCGATATCGCCGCCAGGATCAATCACCGCGGCATGTTTTGTTTTCGAGCAACCAAGTATGTAAGAATTGGCGGAAAATGGGGTCACGACAATAGTTTCTAAGATCATATTCTGTCCTTTATTATGTGCTAAAAAGGTCAGCAGATTATGCAGATTTGTCCGCAGATTACGCAGATTAAAATGCGGACAAAATTATTTAATCAGAACACATTTTTTTGTTTCGTCTACACCGCTGGTTATGAGCCGATAGAAATATATTCCCGCGGCAGTATCTTTTCCATCATCATTTTTTCCATCCCATTCGATTCGATATGTCCCAGCAGGCTGCTGTGTGTGAACCATCCTCCTGATCAGGCGACCCGTGATGTCGTAAATGGACAGATCAACCGGATTTGTTATCGACAGTTCATATCGAATTTCGGTTTTTTCTCGGAAAGGGTTGGGGAAATTTGAGGATAAGTGAAATGAAGCGTATCCAACAAACGGGTCATCCTCGACCGATATCATCAGATCATTTTGGAAGATCAACAAGCCCCCGGTTCCGTCAGCGATAAAGAGCAGATTGTCTTGAGCACACAGGTCGGTCGCCCTGCCGATGGATTCCACAAAACCGACTTCTTCTGGCTGGCTGGGGTCGGCGACGTCGATCGCACGAACTCGATTCCCCCATTCGATCACATAGAGATAACGCCCGCTTATCGCTACAGTTTTAGCAAAGCCGATCGTGTCGATATGCCCGGTTTCTTGCGGAGCGGTTGGGTCTTGCACATTGACAATACTCACGCCGCCCATGCCGTCTGCGATATAGAGAAAATCTCCCTGGGAGACAACATCTTGCGCGTTCCCCGAAGTATCGAGTTGCCCGACAATCACAGGTTGTTCCACATCGGTTATATTTATCAAGGTTAATCCTGCCGCGCCGTCCGCTATCGCCGCGTAATGTCCGAAAAGGGCGATGCCATAAGCCTGATCCACTGTGGGGCAATGGACGATATGCGCTGGGTTTGCCGGATCGGTCATATCCAGAATCTTCAGCCCTCCAGGACCGTCCGCGATATACGCCAGTCCCTGATCAGCGATTGCACTGTACGCGCGTCCCCCTGTATCGTATCGGCACAGAGTCGTTGGGTTGTCTGGATCGCTCACACGCACGATCTGGATTCCGAGATCGCCCTCTGCAATCAATGCGTAGTCGCTGGCAAGGGAGACGTCCCATACATACTCTCCTGTTTCGCAGTACCCAGATTCGATGATTTCCTCTGACTGGGCTATATCCAATATTTGCAATTGCTCTGACGGGTCCAAGAGATAGGCAGCCTGATCCCGGACAGCGATCTGATACGCAGAGCCTGGAGTATCGAGAAAGCCAATCTCGTTCGGAAGCAGCGGGATGGTCGTATCGATCAGCCGCACGCCCTTTTGATAATCCGCAACATAGACGCCTGATAGCCCAATCGCCGCGCAGAGAGCATAGCCTTCGGTATCGTATTGCCCCACCTGAATGGGATATGCCGGATCAAATATATCGATTATCTTTAATCCCGCCTCATAATTAGCTACATAAGCGTAATTGTTTTTGATAACGACATCCTGCGCCGGCGTATCGGTCTCCCAGGAGCCAAGCTCTTGAGGATCATAAAGATTGTCAATATTGAACGTTATCAGCGCGTGGAGACTGGTCGTGACGTAGGCATAATCCTCTGTCACCGTAACGCCGGACGCGGAGCTATGGGTCAGAGCCGACGCGATTTGGATTGGGGCATTCGGATCAAACGTCTCGATGACTCGGAGTTGACCGCTCGCGTCTGCGATAAAGACGTAGTAGTCGCTCAACACAGCGACGTCCAGAGCCCGAGTCCCGTTTTCATAAAACCCCACCTGATATGGATCGGTCGGGTCAGAGATGTTGACGATCCGAAGACCCGCGTCTCCCGCCGCGACAAACGCGTATGAGCCGCCCCACGCGACGTTCTCTGCGGACCCCGGTAAATCAACCGCGCCAATCTCTTGCGGATCTTGGGGATCGGAGATGTCGATAATCCTTAGACCCGCTTTCCCGGCAGCCGTATATGCGTAGTTATCTCGCACTGCAACGCCGCTGACAACTCCTGGAGTCAAGACCCTTCCCAACGGCTCCGGCTCTTCAGGATTGGTGAAATCGACTACTTGCAGATAACCGCCTCTCCCAATATACGCGGTATCGCCGACAGCCTGCACAGCGAGGCAGGGACCGTCTGCCCAACGTCCAATCAAGCTCATATTTTGGCTCTCTTGGGCTTGCAACGATATGACCGAGGATAATAAAAATAGAAAAAAGATAAGCAATTTCGATTTCATTTCGTTTTCTTTAAAATTATTGGTCGTACAGGAGTGATGACGCGGAACGCTGTTCTACGTTACAGCAAAGTATCATGTCCAAAAAAACGTGGACGTCTTAATATATCGTTTTGTAAAGTTTTTGCCATATTAAATTTGCAAATCCTAAGGGTTTTAAACCCTTAAGATTTGTGAGATCGGTTACAGATCAATAAAACTCGCGCGACGACAAGACTTAACACCGCCAGGGTATATGTTCTTTTTTAAATAAAAAAAAATGTGATTTCCACAGAAAATTCCTTGACAAGTAATATAAATAGAACTATCATATCTAATGTATTATGGAAGTAAATTATATTTAGATACCTAAACTTAATTATTAAACATATTAAAGATGTGTCGCGCTATGGAGGTAAAAATGAAAGTCTCTCTCTTGATCATTATCCTTATATTCACTCTGGCATTCATCTCGAGTGCCCAGACTTTTAACGTCCCGATTTCCATGACCGATGGTATTAACAGCTATACAATCTATCTCGGCGCGCACCCTTCTGCGACAGACGGTTTTGATCCCGGGATAGATTCGGATGCCCCTCCGCCTATACCGAGCGGATTTTACGCTGAGGAGCGGTGGAACGGCGAGCGATATTGGGTGGATATCCGAGCCGCAATTCCATGCTCTCTGAAAAGTCATGAATATAGCCTATTTGGAAACAGCTATCCCTTTGATATCACCTGGGATTTACAATTGTTAGCAAACTTTGGCAGCTTTGTGATTGACGATGATACAAATTTTCTCGATATGACTGTAACCGATCACCTGCACCTCCCTAATGGAGACTATCCCACATTTAGTCGACACGGCTTACCGGTTATTTTCACGCCATATATCTGTCCCTGCCGATCTATTTCTGATCAAGAGCTGTCTGGAAATTTCCCGACCTATATTGTCGCGAATTTGGATACGGTCTTTACCAGAGACCCTGATTTCCCGATCTCATACACCGTGGCAACAGACAACAATATCTCAGCGGAACTCTCAGGGAATCAACTCTGGCTAAGTTCCATAGAAAACGTGACTGGCAGTTCGCAGGTAATTGTCTGCGCCCAGGTGGAGCAGGTAACAGTTTGCGATAGCTTTATCGTTTTTATAGAGCAGATATCGGTCGAGGAAGATCGTCTCACGGAGAAGCTGGAAACCACTCTATGGCAAAATTTTCCAAATCCGGTCTCGGCAACCACGACAATTCGCTATGAGCTGGTGCAAAACGGATATGTGGAGCTGGAACTTTTTGACATCTCCGGGAAAAAAATTACCGAGCTTGTCTCACAGATAGAACCCGCGGGCACCAGAAAAATCAGCTGGAACGGAACAGACGATTCCGGTCGTCTCGTCCCAGACGGCGTCTATCTCTATCGATTAAAAGCCAAAGATCAAGCCATTGTCAAAAAGCTCATTTTGATACGATAAATCGCGTCCAACCACAATTTTTTCAAATTTATTTTACAACTGAATCGCTTTTAGGAGGCGTGCCATGATGTGTGTAAAAAGTCGTTATCTCCTGATTTTTTTCAACTTAATTCTTTTTTTAACATTGGCTTGGACTACGAGTTACGCGCAGAACTTTAGCGTTTATATGAGAGTTGACGTCAATGGATTTACGCAGGATCTCATTATCGGTTTTCATCCAGACGCCACTGATGGTTTTGACTCTCTGGACATAGCGGCACCACCATCCATACCCGATTCAGGTGGCGGCGTATGGCTATCGAATGATCCGAATGATCCGGATTGTGTCAAAGATATACGCGCCAGCACAACTCAAAATACGATTTTTACTATTGAATATAACCCTCAAGCGGAACCGGTTACATTGCAGTGGATGTGGGACTCCTCTTGCTTGCCCTACTTAGGAAGTTTCACCATAACCGATATAAATGATAATCCTGTCTTAGATATGACCGATACAGACAGTCTCATCATCACATCCGCGGATACTCCTTTCATCTATACGCACACCACTATCAAGATACACGTCCAGCCTTTTCCTCCAGCCTCCCCGGTTGTTGTGCATGAGATTCCCGACACGTTAGTTTCCGTGGCTTTTGGTTCCTATGAGATGAATCTAAATCACGTGTTTGACAGCGATCCGCCCGATGAGCCTCTTTCCTATTCCGTGTCTGGCGAAAGCCCAATCCGGCTGACGTTGACCGACTCAATACTTGTGGTCGAGGAGCCTTCCAACCCATCGCAAGATGATTCGACTTTCTCCGAAATTATTGTTTCTGCATTCGACTGTCAAGACACGACTCGGGAAAGCTTTTCTGTCTGTATGGTCACAAACCAACCGCCAGAATCGATCGATCTCAGCGGGGATTTGCAGATACAGGAAAATATGCCGATTGGCGAGATTATCGGAATTCTCACGACGTCCGACCCGGATATGGAAGATCAACACACCTATGAAATTGAAGAAGTAGATAGCCCATTCCAAATCGCGGGCGACTCGCTACAGACAGCCCAAATTTTTGATTATGAATTTGATTATGAAAGTGATCCGAGATCTATCCGGGTCACAATTCTCTCTACAGATAACGGACTCCCATCTTATTCTTTCGACGAGCGTTTCTATATCGAGATCACAGACGTGAACGATGCGCCTGTAATCGCGGACACAACCCTCGAGATTTCAGAAAATAGTCCGCAAGGGACGATTCTTGGGACAGTTCCCGCGGCTTCTGATGAAGATATGCCCCAGCAGTCCCTGACATATTCCCTGATTGATTCTGACGAAACAGGCACTTTCAGTATCGACTCTGCTAATGGAGAGATTTTTGTAGAGGATCCCACGTATTTGAATTACGAAACCGATCCGATTATGACAATCCATGTGAGAGTGGAAGATGACGGCTCCCCGGCTTTGTCCGATACGGCTCGGATCGACATTGCACTGATCGACGTAAACGATGCGCCTGTAATAGAGGACGCGGCATTTGATATTTCGGAAAATAGTCCGCAAGGGACGATCTTGGGAGCAGTTTCCGCCGCGGATGAGGATGATCGCCCCTCGCAGTTGCTGACATATTCCCTGATTGATTCTGACGAAACAGGCACTTTCAGTATCAATTCTACTAATGGAGAGATTTTCGTAGAGGATCCGACAAATTTGAACTATGAGGAAGATTCCACACACACCGTGATCGCGGTTGTTATCGACGACGGCTCTCCAGCTCTATCGGACAGCGGATTGGTGGAGATAACGGTCACCAATGTCAACGATGCACCGGAAATTTATCCTCCACCTGGGTCAGCGACCGTGACTGAGGACGGCGAGGTTTTCCTGCCTCCCATCACGGTGGATGATGAGGACGCGGGACAAGGAAATTGGGTCGTAACGCTCTCTGCTGATCACGGGGTTCCAAGTCTGGGATCAGATGAAGATGTCCATGTCTCGGAGATCAACTCTTTCTCAATAGAAATTTCTGGGACTCTAAACGCCCTGAACACGGTCTTGAGCACGGTGATTTATCGTCCAGATCTGAACTACAATGGCATTGACAGCTTGACGATTGATCTCAATGATCAGGGTCACACAGGTCCTGGCGACGCGTTGACCGATCAAGCGAAGTTTGGAATAACGATTGATCTGGTCAACGACGCGCCGGAACTCAGTGCGCCGTTAGGTATCTCTGTGGGTGAGGACATGCCGACTCTCATACAGAATTTTTTCGTGTCCGACATTGACGTAAATGAAACCGATCCGCCGGACAATACCTTAGAGATAACGCTGTCCGCCAGTCATGGTTTTTTTATAATTGCTGGAGACAACGCGGAATTTTTTGTTCTGACCGGCGACTCGGCGACGCTTAACACCACTCTTGGATCCCTTTATTATCAAGGGGATCCGAATTATACCGGAGACGATACTATCCATGTGGTAGTCAACGATTTGGGGCACAGCGGCGCGGGCACGGCACTTGCTGATTCAGCGGATATTCTCGTTGAAATAAGAGCTACAAATGATCCGCCAGTGATCCACGCGCCAGTGGCTGTCCGGGTGCTTGAGGATTCTCTTCTGCGATTTACCGCGGACTCGCTGATTTTTGTCACGGATCCGGATATCGGCGGGTTAATTTTGCGTGTGCAACTTTCGGTCACGCACAGTATCCTGACTGTGGCAAATACAGAAGATGTGACGTTTGAGACCCCGCTTAGTGGGACTCAGCTTGAGTTCTATGGACGCTTTTCCTCCGTCAACAACGCATTGTCGATTGTGACCTATCGCGGTCCGCCAGATTGGAGCGGGTCTGATGAGCTTTCTATCAATGCCTGGACTCTTGACCCAATTGTGCCCGCGGAGCCTAAGAGTGTTGAGATTATTGTCATTCCAGTCAACGATGCGCCGACTGCAAACAGTGCCAACTTATCTACAGAGGAAGACGAGGATACGCCTGTTTGCATAAACCTACGCGACTTAGTCAGCGATTTAGAGACGCCGCCTCTACAGCTCACTTTTGCGATTGCTCAGGTTGAATCAGGAGAGGCTGTCCTGAATCCCAACGGACACAGGGCCTGTTTTACTCCGGTCGAAAATTTTTATGGAGATACTTTTTTTACCTATACAGTCACGGATCTGGGACAAGACGATTCGCCGCCAATCACGACCGACCCCACTCGGATTGAGGTTCACGTTGACGCGATTAATGATCCGCCGGATATTCGCGCGCCGGTAGCTGTCCAGGTGCTTGAGGATTCTTCCCTATGGTTTACCTCGGATTCGTTGATCACGCTTTCTGATCCGGATACCGGCTCCTACAATCATCGAGTATCTCTCTCTGTAACCAACGGCGTCTTGGCTCTGTCGAGCGAAACCGGCTCATCATCAATGGAGATTCTGGGAACGCTGGACTCCCTGAACAATGTTTTGACCACATTGGTTTACCATCCAGACCTGAACTACAACGGATCGGACGCGCTACAAATCCGTCTCAACGATTATGGTCATACCCGCTCGATCGCCGAGCGCGCAGTGGACATATCGGTCGTGTCGATCAATGATCCGCCGGTGAGTGACGACGATTTGGGCTATGTCGTTGACGAGGACGAGCAATTAGGCGGCTCCAGTGTGCTGTCTAACGATAGTGATCTGCACAACAACGCGCCGAATGAAAACAACCTGCCGCTGACAGCTCATGTCGTGACTGACGTCTTGTTTGGGGAATTGACTTTATACGAAACTGGTGGATTTTTATACCAGCCGAATCTGAATTTCAGCGGCTTAGACAGCTTCATCTATATTGCCGTGGACAATCCTGGCGGAGAATCCGATCCTGCAGTCGCCCGCATCCGTGTCATTCCTGTCAACGATCCGCCCCAGTTGACCGTAAATACACTCCATGTCACGCATCCAGTTGGCGACGATTTGGTGATCAGAGACGTCTCTGTTTCTGATTTGGACGCGGGACAAGAGGATATTCAGATCACGCTATCCGCGGATCAGGGGACCATATCGCTTGTGGACTCAACCGATATCTCGGTCTCTTTTGACCCGGAGGGCATGCCTATTTTGACGGGTTCGCAAGCCGCGTTACATGCCGCGTTGGCGCAAGGAATCACCTATTCCCCGAATTTGTGTCGCAGCTATTCAGATGTGCTGACGATACGGGCGGACGATCAGGGTCACAGCGGTGAAGAATCTACGCCACTATCAGATAGCGCGGCAATTCAGTTGGATATCGTGGATGACATCGCGCCTACAGCTCGGTGTCAGAGTCAACTTGTTGTCCAGTTAGATGCGATGGGGCAGGCTCTATTGCACCCGTCGGATATCGACAACGGTAGCGATGACAATTGCGGGATCGCCTCCCTTCGCTTATCCGGACAACAAGACGAGAGCGAGTCGGTTCTGTTCTCTTGCGATCAAGTGGGACAGACTATCGAGGCGACGCTGGTCGCGATGGACAGTAGCGGATTATGTGATAGTTGTTTCATGGATATACAAATTGAGAATATATATAATGGGGATATCGACGAAGATATGATCCCGGATAACTGCGATCTTTGCTCTGACCCGGCGGATCCGTTTATCCAAGAACTCAATATACCTGGGGGGAAATCTAAACCGTTCACCCCGCCAGTTCAGTTGACAAACGCCCATGTTGGAACTGTTTTTGACTCCATTCCGCGCCATCGATTATATAGCCGTCGCAAGAGCGATGGGGAAATTTATTATCTCAACTATAACGATTATCTGGAGATCGGGAGAGCATACTATATTCGTACCGGCGAGCGTCAGACAAAGAGTGTCGAATTTTCAGGGTGCGACGTTGCCGAGCCGGTTCTATTGACTCGGGATGGTTCCTGGCAAGCGTTTTTCACAGGAAACCCATATCCAGATCCGATTTTGATGTGCTGTTTTGTTCTGAGTCCGCCTGACCCGGAAGCCTATTTTCTGGCGTGGGAAGAGGGAAAGTGGCATAAAAAAGATCCGACTGATCCGGAACAGACTATCCTTTCCGGCGCGGCTATGCTCATCTATTCGAGCGCGGACAGCCTGCATATCTGGAAAACCCCGCCATCGGGATCATTGCCAATTGTTGAGGATTTCGAGTGGTTGGCAAAGCTCCAAGTGCGTTGCGGCGATGTGAGCGATGAGGATACCTATTTCGGCGTGCATAAAGAGGCGCATACCGGATATGACGTCCGTTTTGATCGAGCCGAATTGCTATCGCATGAGTTGGAGTTTGTCCGTGCGATTTTCCGAGATGATACGCCGAAAAATTCCAATTCTTCGGGTTCCTTTCTTCACAAGGATATTCGATCAGAGGTCAGGGACATGGAGATATGGGAGATGGAACTGGACGCGAGTGCTTCTGGAAAAAAGATTGAACTGACCTGGGATTTGCCTCAAGTAGACCCGGAACTAAGTTTCACTCTTATCGATCTCGAGACCGGAGAAGAGATTGATATGCGGTCCACCAAACAATATGTGAAGGCTCATACTGGCGACGTCACTGTCGAGGACACGGAGATTGATCGGTTTTCTCGCATTGGCGCGCTGCCGGTGATGACAGCTAATACGCCTCGAAGCGGCGAAACCTATCCCTTCCGAATTGTGGCGAAAAAAATAGAAAAAGTCGAAGGAATCACAAACCTATGGATTGGACAAAATCAACCTAATCCTTTTAAGACAAGCACAAAAATCGTGTTTCAACTGCCTTATGAGCGACGGGTGAAAATCGATCTCTATAATATTGCCGGACAACGAATCCGGACCCTATGGGATGAAGAGACCCCGACCGGTCAATATAGCGTGAACTGGGACGGAACGAATGATCGGGGAGAACCTGTTCGTAGCGGCGTCTATTTTTATCGCCTCCAGACAACGGATCAGAATGACGAAAAAGCGACTATCTCTAAACGACTCATATATTTCGGGCAATCCGAATAGCAACCCTATTAATCCGCGTCATCCGCGTAATGTGCGGACTCTTTAATCGTTCAAAGGATCGATCGTCTCTCGGATCGAGTAACTTCTCTTTTCCGATCTCATATTGGCAATCATCTCCCCGACTAAACCGATGGAGAAAAACTGTGTCCCGATAATCTGCATCAAGACTCCCAGCAGCAGCATAGGACGCTCGCCGATCCCGATTCCTCTTAACCAAAGTATAGAAAGGTGCAGGTTGATAGCGAAACCGATGAAAAAAACAATGGCTCCGATTATGCCAAAAAAGTGCATGGGTCGCTTCAGATAACGAGTCAGGAATATGACTGTCAGCAGGTCGAAAAATCCTCGATAAAATCGAGCAAATCCAAACTTAGTGACGCCGTATTTTCGGGGATGGTGCGTGACTGCTAATTCCCCGATTCGGTATCCCTGCCATTTTGCCAGAACCGGTAGGTAGCGGTGCAGTTCTCCGTACACGGGTATTTCTTGCGTCACTTCTCGGCGATACGCCTTTAGCCCGCAGTTAAAATCATGGAGAGGAATCCCGCTTATCAGCGCGGTGATTTTGTTGAAAAATCGAGAGGGAATTCTTTTGCTTAACGGGTCGAAACGCTCTTTTTTCCAGCCGGAAATAAGGTCATAACCCTCTTCCAATTTATCAATCAGGCTCGGAATTTCATCGGGATCGTCTTGGAGATCTGCGTCCATTGTGATGACATATTCTCCGCGAACAAGAGAAAATCCGACCGATAACGCGTCTGATTTACCACAATTAGTTCGCAGACGAATTGCCCTCACATTTGGATCGATTTTGCTGAGCCCGTGGATAACCTCGAAAGAATCGTCTTGACTGCCGTCGTCAATAAAGAGCACCTCATATCGATACCCTCTCGGCTTGAGAGCTTGTACGATCTGCTTGTGAAGCTCGGCAAGGCTTCCTTCCTCATTATAAAGAGGGATCACCACAGACACATCAACAGAGGAATGTTTTCCTGTTTTTTTCATTTTTTATCTTTCTGCTATGAAAGCGAATGAATTTATTCAAAAAACACGCGTTATTTTTCTTTTAGATCAGATCCCTCATCCGATTCGACCGACGCCAGTTGAATTAGATCATGGATACCGGTCGCTTTTTTTAAACAATCGATTGCATGTTGCACCTGAGGATTTTTCTCCAAACGAACAGCTTGGGCCCTCTCTTCATTATACAAAGTCAACGCCAGATTATAGCGCATCTCCTGCGTCAGTTCTTCTCGGATCTCCTCGAATTCCTCTTTGGTAACGGAAATTTCCGTCTCTTCCGTGATAAAATCAAAGAAAGAGTGCCTCATCTTTTCCGTGACGGTCAAATCCGCGTCTGGATGTTGGTTCACATAACCAACTGTAAAATCAAACAAAATACTCTCTCGGAAGATGTCGCGCATCAAATCGGAATACTTATATCCCTCACGAATCATATCGGGAGTAATGCCTCCGCCGCCGTAAACCGTTCGATTTCCAGAGGTTTTAAACTTTTCCCGCTCCGTATCCTCTTCCTCGGAAATATCGATGTCAGAAGAATCGGAAAGGACTTCGAGATCGTCATGATCGCGATCTTTATGAATGCAACGACCGCTGGGCGTATAGTATTTCGCGGTCGTGAGCTTGAGTGCTCGCGTATCGGACAGAGGGAATATGGATTGCACGGATCCTTTCCCGAAAGTCTCTTTACCGATAATAATTCCCGCGTCATGGTCTTGAATCGCGCCAGCCACGATCTCCGACGCGCTCGCGCTCCCTTCATTGACCAGCACAGCCAACAGGATTCGATTGTGCCTTGGCAATGGAAATCGCGCTGTAAATTCTTGATTTTGTTCTAAGGTGCGCCCTCTGGTATAAACGATCATTTTGTCTTTATCCAGAAAAATATCACTCACCTCAATCGCGGCTTCCAGCAACCCTCCGGGATTGTTGCGCAGGTCCAAAATCAGGCTTTCCATGCCTTCTTCCTTCAATTCGTCGATAGCTTGATTCAGCTCGTCGCTTGTCTTCTCCGAAAATTCCACGACCCCGATATAGCCGATTTCATCGGTCATCATAAAGGCGTACGGCACGCTATGGATTTGGATTATGTCCCGCACAATCTTGAAATCAATCGTTTCGGTTGCGCCGGGGCGCCGAACTGTGATGCGCACCTCGCTGCCCTTAGGTCCCCGCAAAACTTCGATAGCGTCCTGCACTGTCCACCCTGTCGTAGACTCTTCTTCCACAGAAATAATTTGATCCCCGGCTGAAATACCGACTTGCTTGGCTGGAGTCCCTTCGATAGGGGCGATAATCGTGAGAACTTCGTTTCGTATCGCAATACGAATTCCCAAACCGCCGAATTCCCCTTTGCTATGAAGCATCAGATCGTCATAGCTCTCTTTTTTCATATAATTGGAGTATGGATCCAGTTGCAGCAACATGCCATCAATAGCGTGGTCGATCAGATCGTCCGGCATCACATCCTCGACATAGTGCTGATCAATAATATCAAGAATTCGAGTCAACTCGGTTAATCGGGGATCGCTTGCATTGTTTCGAGCTTGCACATAATCCGCGACAAAGTTTGCGATCAAGGAGCCGAAGATGGCGATAAAGATATAAAGTGCAAGTGTTTTGCGCGTAATTGAATCCGAGTTTTTTTGCATATAGCGCCTCTCAAAATTTTTATATGGAGATATTACTCCGCGCACTCTGCGGATAAATCTACGGATACGATCAGAGCTTTTCCAGAATTTCAGGATGCGTTTCAATAGTCGCGTTTTGTTCCAATTGCTTGATCAACTCATGGGTCCATTTTTTCTGCTTTTTCAATGCCAGATTATTGAAAATATCCTGTTTGACCTGTTCGAATTCACGAATAGAGCCAACCTCTTTCCGATCCGTCACCAACACCAAATGATAGCCAAAACCAGTCTTGATTGGCTTGGACACTCGGTTGACTTTCAGCTTCAGCGCGGCTTGGGTCAGATCATCAAGAGCTTCGCTTTCAGAGAAATAGCCCAGATCTCCTCCATTCTCCGCACCCATTTGATCTTCAGAAAATTCCTTTGCCAAGGCGGAAAAATCTTCGCCGTCTTTAATACGCTTACGAATATCGGTTGCCCGTTTCTGATTTGATATGACAATATGGCTCAGGCGCGCTTCGGTCTCCTCCCGCATAAACTCATCTTCATGTGCATCATAGTACGCCTTTGCCTCCTCGTCGGAAACACGACTCTCCTCTTCCAATTTTCGTCGGAGCGCTTCATCAGCGAGCAGTTGCTCTTCAAACTCTTTTAGACGAAAGCGCACTTCGCTATCTTTTTGCAGATTTGCCTCTAAAGCCGATTGATACAGAAGTTGCTGTCTGACCCATTGCTCCACAAACTCCAGCTTTTCATCATTTCTGAACGAATCCAAATACTCTCTTGGTATCTTTCGCTTGAGTTCGTTCAGGGTCAGTGTCTCGCCGTTTACCCGAGCGATCACAGGGCTATCATCCTTCTCCTCTCTCTCGAAACAGCTGGCAAGAGAGAGAATAAACGGGAAAAATAGTGCATAAACGAGATGTCGATATGTCATTTGTTCCTCTTTTTGATTCTTTTTGTGAGAGACCGAAAGACCATTCCGATTTTGACAGAATACCCCAGCAAAAAATCTCTGATATGGATCGGCTTGCGATTTTGCGGATGCACCTGAATAATCCGAATCGGATCGCTCCCGGTGGCGACGAGTATTCCTCGCTTTTTGTCGATCTCAAGGATGGTCCCGGGTGCCACTTGCTTGATATTACACCATATTTTACCTGATTCTCGCCGGGTGCGGACAATCTTCACACGGAGATTGAGATCGGATAATTCCGTGCCCAGCCCAGGTTTTGGAGAGAAGGCTCTGACGCGATCATGGATTTTTCGATCGGTTTCTGACCAATCTGCCAATTGGTCCTCTTTGATAATTTTTGGGGCGTATGAGGCTTGCTCATGATCCTGAGAAACAGGAGAGGCCTCTCCATTTTCTATGATATCCAACGTCTGCATGAGCGCGTCTGCTCCGAGATGCGACAGCCGCTCCGATAACTCTTCTCCGGTCTCGTCCGGATCGATATCCGTCTCCCGCTTCAGAAGAATATCGCCGGTATCCATACCCCGATCCATCTGCATAACTGTGACGCCGGTTTTCTCATCGTTAGAAAAAAGCGCGGCCTGGATCGGAGCCGCGCCGCGATAGCCGGGGAGCAGTGACGCGTGAACATTGACGCATCCGAATCGGGGTAGCGTAAGTATCCGTCGCTTCAAGATATGCCCATACGCGACAACGACGATAAGATCGGGTTGTTTCTCGGACAGCATGTCCGAAAATATCCGACGATTCGGCTTCTCCGGCTGCCAAACTGGAATATTTTTCTCCAGCGCAACCTGTTTGACCGGCGGCGCGTGCATCTTCCGACCTCGACCCTTACGTCTGTCCGGCTGACATACGCTGCCGATCACATCATGTTTGGATTCGATCAACGCCCGCAGCGTATTAACCGCAAAATCAGGCGTTCCCATGAAAATAATACGCATCTAGCCATCCGATTTTTTGCGCGCGTTTGAGGAAACTTGCCATTTTTTCAATAAAAATTTCCGCTTTAGAGGATGGATATAATCGATAAAAAGCGTGCCTTTCATATGATCGATCTCATGTTGCAGTGCCCGAGCCAGAATCCCGTCAGCTTCCAGCGTCATTGGGTTGCCTTCGATGTCCAGGGCGGCGACAGTCACCAGAGCTGGACGTTCGATATCCAGGTACAGATCGGGAAAACTGAGACAGCCCTCCTGTATCACAACCTTTTCCTTACCCACTTTGACAATTTCCGGGTTTATCAAAGCAAACGGCTCTGCGTTTTCATCGAACGAAGACACGTCGATCATAATGATCCGCTCCAGACGGTTTACCTGTTGCGCTGCGAGACCGATGCCATTGTTCTCTCTCATCGTCTCGATCATGTCGTGAGCCAACTTTTTTATACTCGCCGATTCTTTCAGATCCGTTGGATCTATCCGCTTTCCTGCTTTCCGCAAAATACGATCGCCATAATAGACGATGGGTAATAAAGCCATAGTGTCCACCTATCGTGGTAAAATCATCCTTACTTACCTTTTTTCAGACGTAGTGCCACCTGTTTGTCAAATTCAATTTTTGTGTGATCATCCACCCGAAGAATCATGGTTTTATCCCGCGTTTGCGTCACCACGCCATGAATTCCACTCTGAGTGACCACTCGGTCTCCTTTTTTCAGACTGGAGATCAATTTTTCTTGTTCTTTTTGCTGACGGCGTTGGGGCTGGATCAAAAATACCCAGAAAATGACCACGATGATACCGATAAATATCACATTATACATCGGGTTTCCCTGTTGCGCGCCGCCGCCGCCTGCCATTGCCCATACTTCAGTTACCATAAATCCCCACCATTTTCCTTCATTTTAAAGCCCATACGTTGGAGGTCAAAATCTATAAGATTTGGGTCCTCAACTGATCAAAATATATCAAAATATATCCAAATATATCAAAATATACCGATCAGTATATACTAATATATTTGGATAAAGAGTAATGTCAAGAATTTTCAGTATCGCTTTTCTCTTCGAGGTCGTTTAATCAAAATTGGGCATGCAACTTCATCTCCCCCTCGTGCAGAATCGATTCTTCCGGATCTTTGGATCCAGAATAGTGAACCGACAGCGTCAAATCGGTAAAAAATCGATAGTTGAAACTACCGCGCCAGTTCCATGTCTGACCTGGCTTATAACTCCCTCGAATCGAATAGGGCAAATTTGCGTCCTGATTCAACTGCACGGATTGTTGAGAGACCCAGATTTGCAAACGACTCTTTCGATTTGGCGACCAACTCACTGTGGGTTTAAGGCTCCATGAGAACGCGTCTGCGGGCTTGTCATAAGACACATCGTCAACTGTCAACTGAGCTGCTTTTATCTCCACGCCATACTCCCATCTTAGAGAAGTCCGCCGTGTGGTCTCGATATCCACACCCCATTCATCCACCTCAGATTCCTCTCCACGCTCGATCACCGACTCTGTTTTCCGTTCATATTTTCCTCTGAGAGTAGCGGTCCACGTTGCCGCGATATGGCTCTTGATCTGAGCTTGATAATGATGCCGCTCTTTTTCCTCATGCCGGGTGACATACTGGTTGATTTCATCATCTTGATACCGGTAACGCAGTTCGATGGATCCCCGCCTATTGCTCGGAAAAAAGGTCACAGTTTCTTCCACCGACAGCCGCCCTCGCAGAGTGGTCTCATCTTGTTGAAATTTTCGCCAATTCAGAAAATAGATCGCTGCGCGGTCGGTTTCCCGAGTCTCCTCTTGCACCCGCAGCCACAGGTCGCTTTTGAACTGACGCCAGAGCCGAGGGGTTCCTGTTCGATACGGCTCGACTTTTATCCGAAGGCTTGCGCGCAAATCGACCGTTTGCTCAGCATCGCCCACCTGCTCGGTACGACGATAGTAATCCCCATTCGGATCAAAATAATAGATATCGCTCATCGCGTCGTAACTGTAATCGCCCTGACCTTCTCCGACAAAAAGAAATTCCTCTGCCCGACGTTGGACCGCTTTGTTTGTCGCTCGATAATTGCACAAAATCGAAAAAAATCGATTTTTTGACCTATAGCGGGTCTTAGAATCGATGAGATAAAAATGACTCTCTTCGCCTCCTTCGGCTGGGTATCGTACCCAACGGGCTTGCGCTTCCGCCTGAAAAGAGATCGATCGATAATCGGGAATTGACACCCGATATATTTGGTTCCAGGCTCTGATTTGATCCTGCCATTGACCCAATGTGGAGTCAAAATTTTGATCGGATCGATTGGAAACCGTGACCGAACCGCTCCACTTTTTCAGATTTTTTGTCAAAAGACCGATCTTCCAGAGCCGATAGGTATCATCGGTTTGGGACGTAGTTTGTCCTTGATCACGAAAGAGCCGATCGGTCTTTTGCCTATGAAAATCAACGGAAGAAGAGAGCTTCCACACGCTGTAACTTATCCTCCCAACCTCTTTCCATCGCTTTATTTCCGCTGTCTGATTTACGCTCCGGTTGCGCTCCAGGACGACCTGAATATGCGGAGCGGAAGTCGGCTGAATATGCAGACCGAGTGATTGTAGCCGCGCGTCTTTGTCATCGCCTTGCTCAATAAATCCGAAACTTCCGGTCGCGGACAGCGCAGAGATCGGACGATAGCCGGTCTTGACCTCGTATACGCTCTCCGGCTCATTTTCAGCCGCGGATAGATTCCATCGACGATCCCGTTCGCTGTCGTCGAGCCGGCCTAACGGCGAAAAATTGGCAGAGGTATATCTGGCTTTTGCCTTCATATCGATATGTCCCAACCCAATCGGCAAGTGCTCCATATTGGCTTTCAGAAAAAAACCGACGCCGTTATTGTCCCCGTCGTCTTGATCCGAAAAGATATTTTGGTCAGATTGCGAGATCGCCATCTCTCCTGTGAGCGATAGGTTGCCCGTATCCAGCCGCAGATCACAATCCACGAGCCGTTTCCGACGCGGGAGCGGGAGAAATAGAACCGCCGCGTAATCCCCCTGATTTTCTCCGACATATTCATAATAAATTCCCACCGGACTGCGCGCATAGTCCCCGTTCTCGGCTCCCACATAGCTGAAACGGACTTGATACGCGCCTGCAGAATCGCTCCCCGCATAGACATAATAGGATTCGCCGCTCTCCTCGTCAACAACGAGATCATACTCTCCCTGACCCCTTGTTGCGCCATCTCGCGTTGCCTGCAAAGGATCGTCGCCCGCGGATCGCAAAGCCGCCCGATCCTCGTCGGTCAAAACCAACTCGATAGGACGTTCTTTGTTGTCGCTTTCCTGAGCCGCCGCTATACCTAACTTCAGCCAGTTTCCGAACAGTTGAAAACCGCCGGTCGCCGCGTAAAAACCGCGATTATAAGTTTGGTTTGAATATTGAAAATCAACCGAAATACGACTCTGCGAGTTGACCATCCGATGTTGGGTAAAAGTGATCTCCGAGGCTGCGTAATCAATTGTATAATCCCCACTTTCTCCCCGTCGCATTTTTTCCCCGTCAATCCGAATCTCCTCAGTGCCAGCCAACACGACCAGGTCGTCGGAGCCATCCTTTGCCGTTAGCTGATAAGGACCTTGGTTCCCCTCCTGACCAAAAAAATCGTTGGTATGATACTCGCCTCTGGAAACCGCGGCGGCAATCGTAAAATTTCCCCATGGGTATGTTCCATCTCCCCGAACGCCCTGCACATCTCGACGATAGTCAGCCAACTCGGTCTCATGAAAATGGATGTCAAAATCGCCGAATGTGCCTTGAAGACGAGGGCTTTTGATTCGGATCAATATCTTATCCAGCTCTTCTAATTCCGTGGTATTTCCCTCAGGCTGAATCGGCGAATTTTCATCGGTCAGAAGTGCTGTTACCTCCACATCTTTCCCCACCCGCCCGGTCAGATTCACCCGCAGGTTCTGCTCCAGAGTCATATCTTGGTTGCTTCCCACTTGCAGACTGAGGGTTTTGCTTCCGGTAATATTGAGGCTGGCGTCGTCAGACCAGGAACTTGCTGACTGCTTCACGCGTTTTGACCCTGATATTCTCTTTTTCGCTTTACGAAAAGTGTGGGGGTGAATCGGTCGAAAACGATGAGAACTCTCCCACGATATTCGCGGAAGATAGCGATACCAGACTAAGATCGTGTCGTCGAGCGATTCGAAAAAGTGAATCTTTCCCTGAGAATAATCGATCCGGTATGTTGTGAATAGGCTGTCGTTTCGGAAGATTTTCTCAGAGCCGGGGATCACGGGTCTGCGGGATAATTGCAATGAATCTATTTGTTGGAGATAAAAAATTTGGGATATTTCAAAAAGAGAAGTGCTCGATTCGGTCACGTCGTCCGCGTGAGCAACCGCTATGAAGAGGAAAACGCATTTTATCAAAAATAGAGGGGTGAGAAGCCTGATTTTGGGCAAATTATTGATCCATTGCTTTTTCTCTTTCCAACCGACGATAATAGGGATGGAGAATCGCATGATTTTGTCTGACAAGCTCCATGCAAGCAGAATGCACAGAACTCGCAAGATTGTAAGAACGAATCTGCCCGATTGTGGGAAATTGCAGGGTTCGATCCGGATATTGATCTAACAATTCTTGAGGCAGACCTCTCGATTCGCTCCCGAAAATCAGATAATCGCCGAGCCGAAATGTAGCGGAAAAGTAGGGGGTTTTCGCGCCTTTGGTGAATAGGAAAAACCGTTTATCGTCAAGATGCAGATCGTTTGGATCTTCCATGCGCCGGACGCTGAGGCGCGACCAATAGTCCAGTCCGGCTCGTTTGAGATGATATTCATCAACGCTGAACCCCAGCCGACCCACAAGATAAAGACGACCGTTGATGCCCAATACGGTACGCCCAATATTGCCGGTATTGGGGGGGATCTCCGGCTCATACAGCACGACATTAACAATCGGAAAAGGAAGGGATTTTCGGTTTATGGGTTGCATTTTTCAGCCTGAACCATTTCTGAGACGATTCAAAAAAATTTAGACCTCACAAGTTTTCAAAACCTGTGAGGTCTTCTTCGTTTCAGCAAAAGATGAAAATATTACAGATTCAACTTGACGACGATATCATAGACAAGAGGCATTTTCCACATTTCACCGTTAAGCGATTTGACAATGCCGATGATCGCCAATACAATCAAGGCAATCTGCGGAATCATAACCAATAGGGGGATAATGCAGGTCCACGAGAGAGCCATGCTGATAATGAATAAAATCAATTGTAAGCCGAACAAAACCATCCCCAGATTTGCATGGAACATGGTAAAGCGGTTTCCCTTTTGATCCTCCATTAAATAAGGAATAAACCACAAGAAAAAATAGGAAAGAACGGCAAAAATTTTCCCGTCTTCGATCTCCTTGGGACTTACATCGCCATCAGCAAAGTTCTTCGTCTGTTCTTGAGTTGGCGGAACTTCTTCCGTCGTCTCGTCGTCAGTCAGATTCTCATCTCTCAGTTCATCAATCATGGTTCCTCCTTTATTATTTCATTATTATTTCAGCCGTATTATTCCAGCTATAATGATGTCAGTTGATTCGAATCGAACGCTATTAGATAAATATTGGACAACCGGCTATTCGTCATTACGGCATATCGCATGAAAAGTTACCGATGTCGATCTTGTTCTATAAATTATGGTCTCGGTCAGGTTTTTGCCTCTATCAAATTGACAACCTCACCCGGTCCGGGAAAACGACCGAGCCGAGATTTTGAGAAAATCATTTGACTATCCAATTGAACCTCAAACGCCCCGCCTGAGCCTTTGATCAATTTTACATCGGCTCCGACTGCTTTTTTTAATTCCGCCGCCAAACTGGAAGCGCGTGGATAGTAGTTTCATTGCACACAATATTCGATCGAAATTTTCATTTTTACAAAACTCCTTTTCGTGATCAAAAAATACGAAAGCTCTCTACAAGGCAACTTGCAATATAACACATGACGATAAAAATGGTTGCTTTATTTTGCCCAATCAATGACAACGTCTCAAACAAAATATTTTGTCTGCCAGTCCCTCTCCTCAGATTGAATGCAGGTTAGATTCGTCGCTTCTATCATATTCTTTTTAATTGACAAATCTTTGGATGCATCATATCCTTATTTTTATAGAATTAATAGAATTATCTCTGAAATTTTACGTATTTCTTGCAGATAATTCCGAACCGAGATAACCGAGTTTGCTACTTGAAGGAGAAAATCCGATGAAAAAAATCATACTTGTTGTCGAGGATAACGTCGCTGTATTACAATCGATTCGTTATTGCCTGACCATGGAGGGTTTTTCGGTGATAACCGCTAATAATGGGCAAGATGCTTTAGGTGTTTTGAATAATCAATTTCCGGATCTGATTATATCGGATATTATGATGCCGAAAATGGACGGATACACATTTTATCAAAATTTGCAATCTCACACAAAATTGCGAAGCATACCCTTTCTATTTTTAACGGCAAAAGCGGGCAAAAAAGATATCCGGATCGGCAAAGAGATGGGGGTTGACGATTATATCATTAAGCCGTTTGAGCCTATGGATTTGGTGTCCACAGTCAAAGGAAAGCTGCTTCGCCATCAGGATCATGAGGTGAGCCGCCTGCAGGAGATCGAGCAACTTAGCGATCATTTCCTGACATACCTGATCAATAAGCTGCACTCCCCGCTGACGTTGGTTCGTGGATGGATGCACATTTTGTTGGACCCTCGGTATCAGTTCCCTGATGAAGAGCTTCAAAATATTTATAAGACTGTGGTAAAGGGATGCGCCGAGATGGATAACCTGCTGGAGAACTTCACTTTTTTAGAAAAACTGCAGGAATTCAAGCGCAGCGATCACTTCATGGAGGGGGCGGCGGCTCTATCGGTCAATAAATTGCTAAATCATGTCTGCAATAAAATAAAGTCCCAATTTCAGGACGTGCGAATTAAGATGGCTTTGCCAGAGAGTACCTTTTTTGTCAAAGGTCACAGCAAATTTCTATCAAAAATGTTTGAAGAGCTGATGGAAAATGCAGCCAAGTTCACCCAAAAAGAGCCAAAACAGATACAAATTAGCTTGTATCCGTCCAGAGATCAAATCAAAGTGGAAATCTTAGACAATGGATCGGGCATTGCCGTGAATGACTTGGATCGCATTTTCAATAAATTTTTCCAGTGCGACCCGGATCGCACGGAAGGCACCGGATTGGGTCTGGCATTGGCGAAAATGAGCGTGGAACTGCATGGAGGATCCATATCCGTCGATAGCCTGGCTGGTCAGGGCAGCATCTTTCGCGTGATATTGCCGAGAATTACTCCGACAGAAGATGAGCAGATCACAATCGAAGACCGAGACTCACTTATCGATCTTATATGATCAAATTGGCGTATGCAATTGTCATATTTTTATTCATACTTAGCCTGGATTATTCGTCATCACGGAAATCGATCCGCAGATTACGCAGATTATCGCAGATTAAGAATTGATAATTCAAAGAATTATATTTTTTTTTGCCAAATTTTCTTCAGGAAAACGGAGCTTTTGCGCACATTTCACTATATTCGCAACAGAGTCACAGAGCGCGCAGAGTCAGCCCAAATAAGGGTTCTTTAGACGCTATGCAAGAGAATGGATAAAGTCAAAACCCCTAAGGGCTTCCAAACAAAGCTCTTAGGGTTTATACTCACATATTCGAGACTCGCTCCAGGTCTCGCTCTAATTTGTCGATCACATCTTTCGGGATATCGGCTCCCTCATCTTTCGCCTGATTCATCAGGTCTATAGCGATCTCATAGTGTTCTTCGGAATATTCCCAGTTTTTCAGAGCCTCATAGCCGCGCGCCTTGGCATGATAGCCGCGATAATCCTCACGATCCGCCTCTATAGCCCGTTGATAGGCTCGAACCGCGCTGGGATATCGCTCCTCTTTATAAAGATGGTCTCCGAATTCCAGATAATTATCGATTTGGTCGGGCGCGTCCAAAATCCGGGTCATGAATGGATGACTATCCTCATTCGCTTCAAAGAGACTGATGAGGAACAGGTTGATCAGAAGATGATTTTCGGCAGTCGATTTTTTCAGATCCATAAGATTCTCGTGATGGAACGGATCGTCGCTATGTTTCTCCAAATAATTTTGATACCTCAGCCTCGTATCACTCTCTGAGAAATCCTGGAGGATGGCCATCGGAAAGTAACTCCTTGCTGTCTCATAAGATATTTTCTGATCCTCGAAAGCGTCTGCGAACGCGAGATAGTCAGGGACACCGCGGAATTTTGGATAGAGAGCCATGGTATGGAACATCTCATCCGGTCGGAAACGGAACTCTATGTGACGCTTCATCTTTTCAAATTTGGACGCAAACTCCAGCTTGTCAAACAACGGACCTCCGATCCTTTCATCGCTCTTCGGCTCATCGTCGTATGCATCCTGCTGAGCTTGGTCCTGGAAACCGTCCTGGAGATCCGCAAATTCATTTTCCCGCTTGACCTTTATTTTTTCATTAAATTCTTCTATTTTTTCATTTTTTTCACCCAATTCCCTGAGCGCGAGATCAAGAAAGATTTCCCAGATAGGATATGTTGATAGGTCACCGTCTTGTGGCAGTTCATCGGGTTCCTTAAACGCCTTTTGCTGTTCAAATGAGGTGATCAGATGTCCCAGCATCAGCGCATTTTTCTCAGAAGCTTCAAATTTGGGGGATCGAATCGCCCTGTCGAATAACTCAGATACGTCGGCTTTAAAAGAGTAGGAGATCACTTTATCTAAGACCTCTTCCTTCAGGCTGGTCTGGTAATCTTCAAAAGCCATATCATCTAATTCCTCGATATGTGCGTCGATAAAGGGTATAATTGCGCTTTCGACCTTTCTCGGATCCAGCTTGACTGAGTTGAAGTAGTCCTTTTCTTGGATCATGTTCGTGAGCTGATCAATATACATAAGGATAGCCAGCGGGTCTTTCATCTCCTTTTGAAGTTGAGCAACATCTCGATCTTTCATCTCCTTTGAGGTCGTGGTTCTCTTCATAGAAGCCAATTTAGCCGATCTCTTTTTTTTGCGAGCGACTGCTTTTTTCTGCCTTCGTTTTTCAACGTTTTTCTTTTTCTTTTTTGCCATTCGAATCCCCCCACTTTTTAAATTACACCGATTCTCTATCCAACAATGCCATCAGAACAATGCCATCAGAACAATGCCATCAGAACAATGCCATCAGAACAATGCCATCAGAACAATGCCATCAGAACAATGCCATCAGGAAAATATAAAGAATAAAGGGAATTTGTCAATCTGATTATGACAATTCCCGATAAAATACCACAGGTACGGCTTAACTAAGAACTTCTTCCCCAAAAACGTCCGCTGAGAATATCTCGATTTCTGTAATAGGGTCTCGCCAGGCTGTGGGGTGCAAACCGGCTTTACGACACGTCTGCGCCAGGAACATCTCTGGAGTAAATCCAGAATTTTCCCCTACTTGAGGCAACAAAAGCCCTTGGTGAAATCCTTGTTTGATCATAATTCCATGCACGCCGATTTCAATCTCGTCAAGGTCATGAATCCGTTTAAAAGAGCTCAACACCGATACTTCATAAGTCAAGTCTGGCAACTCCTCCAGCCTGACTCGAGAGAAACGCGGATCACGCAGCGCGGCTCCTGCAGCCGCGTCGATCACAGTGCGGTATAATTGTTGAAAGGAGATCGTATAACCGATACACCCTCTTAACCGATCGTTTTTTTTCAAAGTGACAAAAGCCCCTAAGGGCATTTCCAAATTAGGCGAAACCGTTTCAATTTCAGGAAGCGGCTCTTTCCTTACCAGAGCTTCAACGGTTTTCCGAGTCAATTCTATGAGCGTACGCCGATCCTCCAGGGTTAATTTTCCCTCGTCCATCAATTCTTCCATCTTCTTTGTCCTCCGTAAAAAATTAAAAAATCGTTTCATATTATATATTAATTTTAATTATCCTTTCTCATCCAATTTTGTAAGAAAAATCAACAATTGCTCAGCAATCCACACACGCCCGGATTCGTTCAAATGCCCTCCGTCATTTGTATATTGCGGTGCCATTGAGAAATAGGTCGTATCCTGATGGACAAAGACCTGCCGGCGACCGTTCGGCAACGTGGATTCATACAATGCAAGATCAAACAAAGGTGCTTGTCCCTCATACTCCCCCCGCATGAGATCGTTAAATCGGTTCCGACATATATTATCCACGGAATTGCCCAGGGGACTTCCGATAAGACTTTTTACCCAACCCTTTAGTCCGGCTTGGTTTGACTTTAACGGCAATGTCAGATGAACAAATTTCAGATGCGGATATAAGGCTTGCAATTGGCTCAAAGTCCGCTTGTAATAATCAAATACCTCTTGTTCGTCAAATTTTTGACTCATATCCACATAACAAAATTTCAAAAAAGCAATATCAACGCTATCTCCGATTCCGCTCTGCAACATTTTTTTGAAATCATCGCACTTTGTATTTGGTTTGGTATTTTCGCCGGCTCGCGCGTGTCCAAATATAGGACGATTAAAATCAGCCGGATCGTCGGTCTCAACGATCTCCAACGAGATACGATTATTCTTCTGAATAACGTCCTTTATCCCGTCAATAATATTAAATCCGACCGATTGATGTCCAAAAAAAATTTTCTTTTCCGATAGCGTATTCCACTCAACTTGCGATACGCTATCAAGAGTCCGCGTCGATATTTTTTCCATATTTCCTCCACGAGGCGAGCAAGAAACAAGCATACAAAAAATTGTCAATATAATCAAGTTATTTTTTCTTTTCATTTTGCTGCGTTCCTTTTAACCTGGATTATTCGTCATCACGGAAATCGATCCGCAGATTACGCAGATTATCGCAGATTAAGAATGGATAATTAAAGAATTATATTTTTTTTTGCCAAATTTTCTTCAGGAAAACGGAGCTTTTGCGCGCATTTCACTATATTCGCAACAGAGTCACAGAGAGTTGAGCAAATTTTCTTAACCTGGATTATTCGTCATCACGGAAATCGGTCCGCAGATTACGCAGATTATCGCAGATTAAGAATGGATAATTAAAGAATTATATTTTTTTTTTGCCAAATTTTCTTCAGGAAAACGGAGCTTTTGCGCGCATTTCACTATATTCGCAACAGAGTCACAGAGAATTGAGCAAATCCTCTCGCGTTTTTGGTGCCTGTCTATCGATATCTATCGCCAGACGCTTTTTCCGAGACGTCTGGCGATATTTTATTTCATTATTCCAGGATATGGTCTTCGTCAATCGATGTGAGGATCTCGGCACCCTGATGCGTATTTATCACATCTGACAGAGAACCGCGCACCAATGTGCCGGTATATTCGCCCAGGATCACCAGGTTCCCTAAGACCACGTTTACAGTCTCAATAGAAACGTTCCCATTATCAATATAGGGACATTTAATCGTTTCATGGGGGTAATATTTCTGCGAGATATATGGGCGTTTTTGAATTTCTTCCAAATCAGGCAGCTTTTTATCATACGATTGGCGACCCACTATCACGCCGAAACCGCCGTATCCTTCGCCCGCTTTAACCACCTTATCCATGACGTTATTCATAATTTCGTCATAATTTTCTGGTGTGACAACAACCGCTTCTGGAAAAATATCCTCAATCAGCTCTTTTTCCTCTTCAGTCAGCAGATGGCTGTATCTGGTCGGGATCTCCGCCATCAGCGTTTTGGAGCTGATCAGAGCGTCCGAGAATGGCGGCACAATGCAGATATCGTCGTTTTCGTATGCGCTCGCCATTGCCTCCAATCTGGGAATATGCTGACGAATCTCTTCCATCAGGAAACCGCGGAACAGCACATCGATTTTTTTGTCGCCAACATAGACTTTCCCGTTCTCATACCGAAATTCAGCCGGATTCACTACCAAGCTCTCAAATCCGAGGGAGCGAAAATAGTTTGCCTCGCAATGCGCGATAAAAGCCGAGTCGTCTTCAGGAAATAGCCCGATAGCGATTGTCTTTGGATCTTCTCCGAACATGTCGCGATACGCGTGGATCAATGAATTGATCAGCCGTTCTTTTTGTTTATGATGTTTGATTTTTCCAAAATCCCCGTTGGCGGCAAAAATACCCTCGTACAACCGCGTCCTGTTGCGCGTCATACAATTGACGGCAAAATCATTATCCCAGATTCCTCCAGGATTCTCAGGATTGCACTCTAAAACTTTCAAATTTTTGTATGAAGGCGAATAGATCACGTCCAGCCGGATATGGCGGATCAGCTTGCCAGATTTTGGCGTATGTTTGATCAATCTTTGCTCGAATTCCAAGAAATCGAATGTGTCCAAGCCTTCGTTGATCTCCTTATGGCGTTCCTCGGCAACTTTTTCAAATATCCGATAAAGTGCCTCGCTTGTTTGCTTAAAATACCTGAATTTTTCGCCAAATACCGGATAAACACCGTGAATTTTTTTATTAATGTGAAAATTCGGCACAACCGTTTGATTCAGTTCCTCTTGGAAGTAATAGTCATAAGAATCGATCTCGTACTTGACTTGTCCAGGATACTTAAGTGCTTCCACCAATGCCTGACGATAATTAAACATAAAAATTCCCCCTAATCTCATAAGAAAAAACCATTAATTTCTTTATTTTAATACGATATTTTAATACAATTGATTTGATTTCCAACGATCATTTAACGTATTAACGCAAATTTCCATAAGTTAGTGTCGAGATTTAAGTAGAAAAATCCTATACCGTTGTCTCGGCATAGGATTTTAACAACGAATCGTGTATGAATCAACCCTACAATACGGCCCGATTAGTTTTCCATTGCACTAATCAACTTAAACATCGGCATATACATTGCCACCACAATATAGCCAATTGTGATACCCAATCCGACGATCATAATGGGCTCCATAGCCGCGGTCAATGTCTCCACTGCTTGATCCACCTCGTCGTCATAAAAATTGGCTATCCGCACCAGCATATCCTCCAGCGCGCCAGTCTCTTCTCCAATGGCGATCATGGAGACCACCATAGGTGGGAAGATAAATTCATGCTTTGAGAGGGGTTTCGAGATGGTCTCGCCTTTACTGATGCTTGTTCGTGTGTCCAGAACTGCGTCGGTGACGATCCGATTTCCCGCGGTTTTTGCAGTGATTTCCAGCGCGTCCAGAATTGGGACGCCGCTTCCCAGCAGTGTGCCAAGTGTTCGGGTGAACCTGGCGACAGCGGTTTTCCGTTGGAGATTTCCGAGAACGGGCAACTTCAGAAGAACCATGTCCAAAACTTTCTCTCCCGCGTCTGTTTTATGCCACTGCTTTATCCCGACGATGATCCCCACTATTGTCAGGATTATCAGCCACCAATATCCGATCAGGATATGGCTCGCTACCAACACAGTCTGGGTCGGTCCTGGCAGTTCTGCGCCCATTCCGCTGAACATCGCGGCAAATGTGGGGATCACAAAAATCAATAAGATGGCAATCGCAACCGAGGAGACGCCGATTACAACCATGGGATAGACCATAGCACCTTTGATCTTTGCCAAAATTTTGGCATTTTTTTCCATGTAATCCGCCAAGCGCTCTAAAATGGTATCCAAAATACCGCCGATCTCGCCCGCTTCCACCATATGGATGTAAAGCGAGTCAAAAATATCCTTATGCTTACCGAGAGAGTCGGAAAGCGTCGAGCCTTCCTCTACATCGGAAGCTATTTGTTTGAGACGCTTTGCCAAAAATTTATTCTCCAGTTGGTTTCCAAGAATATCCAAACAGGAGAGAATAGGCAGACCCGCGTTGATCATTGTCGAAAATTGACGGGTGAACACCACCACGTCCGCAGTCCCGACGCCGGTTCCAATCGTGATATCCATATCCATCGAAAAACCGCCCGCTTTTTTGATCTCGGTCGGTTTTATCTGCTCCTGGCGCAATCTCCCCTCGGCCTCCTCACGAGAAAACGCCTCGATATCTCCGGAGACCTCTTTCCGATCCCGGATACCCTTCCATTTAAACTTAATTTTCTCCATCGCCTTAGATTTCCTCCACGCTACATGTTAGTTTAATAAATACTTTTGGAACGTATTTCGATCAATCTTTGATTCTTTGACCGGTCAGCCGCTCGATTTCTTTTGGATCCGAAGTGTGCACAAACAATTCGTCTTTGGAGATCAAGCCTTGGTTAAAAAGGTTGGCAAGGGACTGGTTCATTGTCAGCATGCCGTGCTTTGTGCCAGCTTGCTGCAAGCTATAGATTTGGTGTACTTTATCGTCTCGAATGACCGCTCGTATTGCAGTTGTGCAGATCATGATCTCGCAAGCCACGACCCGTCCGCCGCCTCTTTTCTGTATCAGTTGCTGCGTCAAAACAGCTTGCAGCACAAATGCCAACTGCGCTCGGATCTGGGGCTGGTGATTGGCGGGAAACACGTCGATGACGCGATTAATCGTTTCCGCCGTGGAATTTGTGTGCAGAGTTCCGAATGTCAAATGGCCGGTCTCGGCAACAGTCAACGCCGCGGCGACAGTCTCCAGATCACGCATCTCTCCGATCAAGATGACGTCTGGGTCCTGACGCAAGACGGAGCGGAGCGCGTTCGTAATAGAAAGCGTGTCCGAGTGCACTTCCCGCTGGTTGACCACGCATTTTTGATGCGGATGGACAAATTCGATCGGGTCTTCGATAGTGATAATATGCTGCCGACGCTCTCGATTAATTTTGTCGATCATAGCCGCGAGCGTGGTCGATTTCCCGCTGCCGGTTGGTCCCGTTACCAGGATCAATCCTCGGGGCTTTTTGGTCATATCCCCGATTATAGGGGGAAGCCCTAGTTTCTTAAAGGAGTGTATCTCATACGGAATTTGGCGGATGGCGATAGCGATTCGTCCTCGCTGTAAGAACACATTTGCCCGAAAACGGCTGAGATTTTTGATGCCAAACGCAAAATCCAGCTCACGAGTGGTCTCAAACTGCTGCTTCTGTTTCTCAGTCAAGAGGCTGTACACCACTTGTTGGCAGGTTTCCGGCTTTAGAATTTCATAGTTTGTTGGTCTCAACTGCCCATCAATACGAAGCATAGGAGGCAGTCCGACTGTGAGATGTAAATCAGAGCCTTTCCTTTTGAGCATCTCTTCTAAAAGTTGACGAATATTAATCATTTCTCATGCCATCCTTATGTTATAATATTATATAAATTTTTCGCCATACGATAGACGCATTTCCTTAATACCTCTCTGCGAAATCCGCGTAATTTGCGGATACTATTATGATTTCTTTTTCCGTTTGGGAGTCTGTTTTTCCTCCTTCAACTCGAAGAGCCCTTTGTCTCTCGCTTCTTTGATCACATCTTCCAGTCCTCGATCTGGCGACGATTCTTTGATCACTTCTTGCCATGGAATAATACCATTCCGCCATTTTTCAACGCCGTCCATACGCAGTGTCAACATTCCCTCACGAATTGCCTGCCGTTTGACCTCCATAGCTCCGGCTCGATCAAGAACCATCTGCTTGAGCGTTGGCGAGAACTCCATCACCTCATAGAGACCGATACGTCCTTTGCATCCTGTCTCTTTACATTCGCTGCAGCCTTTGCCTCCGACAAATTTTTGCCCTTTGACATCTTCTGGAGTCAGGCTCATCTGTTCCAACTGTTCTCGTTGAATTTTTATGGGTCGTTTACAATGTTTGCAGACGCGGCGCACAAGGCGCTGCGCCTGGATCAGGTTGACCGCTGTCGAGACCAGAAACGGCTCAATACCCATATCGACCAGCCGGCTAATGGTCATCGCGGTGTCATTGGTGTGCAGTGTGCTTAAAACCAGGTGACCGGTGATAGCGGCTTTGATAGCGATACTGCCAGTCTCGTAGTCCCGAATCTCTCCCACCAGAATAATATTTGGGTCCTGTCGCAAGAAGGCTTTCAGTGCTTTAGAAAAGGTCATACCCTGTTCCTCTTTGATCAGGACTTGGTTTATACCGGCAAAGTTATATTCGACAGGGTCTTCTGCGGTCATAATATTGGTGCTTGGGACATTAATTCTGGATATAGCGGAATACAGCGTCACGGTCTTTCCGCTCCCAGTCGGTCCGGTCACCAAAACCATGCCGTATGGATTGTTGATTGCCCTCAGAAATCGCTGTTCGGATAGCGCGGGGAACCCCAGTTGCTCCAGTTTCAAAAGATTGGACTGGTCGAGAATCCGCATCACGATCTTTTCGCCGAATTGGATCGGGAGGGTGGAGACCCGTAAGTCAATGGTTTTCTTTTTGCTAATTTTTATTTTAATCCGACCATCCTGCGGCACCCGACGCTCGGAGATGTCCAACTGCGACATAATTTTTACTCGGGAGGTGATCGCGTCCCGGAGCTTCATCGGGGGAGGCGGTTGTTCATACAGGGTGCCGTCAATGCGGAATCGCAGCCGAAACGAACGCTCATACGGCTCGATATGGATATCGCTTGCTCCCTGACGAGCTGCGTCCGCGATCACGCTATTCACTAATTTTACCACAGGTGCTTCTTCCGACTCTATCTTGATTTTTTCATCGTCGAAATTATCCTCATCTTTGACCACTTCGATGTCGTCCTGATCTTCTTCTGCCAATCGCATGATGTCGGCTAAGGAGTCGGCTTGTTCATAATACTTGTCAATTGCTTTTTTGATAGCACTCTCTGCGCCGACAGCAGGTTCCACATCCATTGCTGTGACAAACTTGATGTCGTCCAGTGCAAACATATCCAGCGGATTGGCGATAGCCACCGTCAGCTTACGACCGACTCGCTTGACCGGAATCGCCTGATATTTTACCGCGACATCAGATGGAATCAGCTTAATCACATTGGGATGAATTTCTACTTTGGAGAGATCAATAATCGGCAACCTGTATTGGCGACCGAGAAAAGTCAAGAGTTTACGTTCGCTGAGAACGCCCATGCGTACCAGATGAAATCCCAGGCGTCCTTCGCCGATACGCGCTTGTTCAGCCAGCGTTTCATCCAATTGTTTCTTGGTGATAATTTTATGTTTAACCAGTAAATCACCTAATTTCATCGTCATTGTGCATGCCCTCCGATAGGCAACGAACGCTCTCAAAAATCGAAAAATTGATAATAAAATAGCGCAAGCTATTTATACTATTAAATCAGCTACTAAATAATAAGCGATAGAATTCATTCTTGTCAAGTTTTTTGTGAGATAAGGACATCGAGGTTACCCAGACCGTTGAATATTATAGCAAACATCTGATTGATTTTCATCAAAAAAAAATCGCTATTTCAGTTGGCGTGGATAATTTTGCCATTTTTGATCACAATACTGACATGGTTCACCCCGAAATGATATGGCAAATATTTGTAGCTCGGAATATCGCAAATAATCATATCCGCGTTTTTGCCTACAGTCAGGCTGCCACAGTTTTTTCCCTCGCCAATCGCGTACGCAGAGTTGCGAGTCGCCGCGGTGATCGCTTCGGCTGCGGTCATTTTAAGCATGAGCGTGGCGAGGGTGATAACGATCTGCATAGACTCGGTGTAGCAACTGCCCGGATTCAGATCGGTTGCAAGTGCTACAGGTAATCCGGCGTCAATCATCTTTCGAGCCGGAACGTAGTCCTTTATTCCCAAGCTGAATGTGGTGCCGGGGAGCAACACTGGGATCACGCCCTCTTGCGCCATTCGCTCAATGCCATGATCCGAGACCGCTACCAGATGATCCGCGGATACTGCGCCCATCTCCGCGGCAAGCTCTGCCCCGCCAATCGAAGTCAGCTCGTCCGCGTGCAGTTTCAGCCCCATTCCCGCATCCTTTGCCGCTTGCAAAATCCGCCGGGACTGATCGACATTGAACACATGGCTCTCGCAAAAGATGTCGCAAAATCGAGCCAAATTTTCCTTCGTGACCGCCGGGATCATCTCATTGATCACCAATTCCACGTATGCGTCCGGATCGTTCCGATATTCGTCTGGGACCTCGTGCGCGCCGAGAAATGTGGGTATGACGTCTAACCCAGATATCTCGCCAACCCTCTGTATAATTCGCAGCATCTTGAGCTCTGATTCGGTGGAGAGCCCATATCCGCTTTTTGCTTCCAAAGTGGTTGTACCATAAGCGATTAATCGATCCAAACGTTGGAGTGCCGAGCCAAGTAGTTGGTGCTCGGAAGTTTGTCGCAAACGTCGGACAGTCGAGCGGATTCCTCCGTCAACAGAGAGTTCCCGATAGCTTTTCCCCTGCGCTCTCAGCTCAAATTCATCCTCTCTGCTCCCGGCAAAAACCAGGTGGGTGTGGGGGTCTACAAACCCGGGCAACACCATAGACCCGGATGCGTTTATCACCCGCGTCCACTTCGATATCGTTACCTGATCCAGGATGTCGGTTGTCTTCCCGACAGCGATGATCTTGCCGTCTAAAGCCGCAAGCGCGCCGCCATCTATAATTCCCAAATTGTTCAAACGATCTGCATGATCTGCAGGTCCTGGCTCTCCGTCATCCGCGGTAGCCAGTTGATCCGCGTGGATAAGCAAAAAATCAGCGTCCATAGTTTATATTCCTCTTTGTTAAATTTCTAAATTAAGTTATAAGCCCGTATTTATCAGAAGTCGAGAAGCTCCCTTATCAGCCCCGTCGTAAAGTTGGCATAACGTCCGAGGCACCTCGCCTAAATTCTCCGGTAGGTTAAGTCTGTTTCCGAATAATCCACGCCTCAACCTAACCTACCGGAAACCCTTCCTTATTTGAGTAAAACCATTTTCCTCATTGCCTCATTCTTACCAGCTTTTATCACATAGAAGTACGTCCCGCTGCTGACTTGGCTACCGAGATCATTGCGACCGTCCCAAACAACCGAATAGTAACCGGCTTCATGCGGCTTATCGACCAATGTCTTGACCTGCTGACCGGTTATGTTGTAGACTCGGATTTCTACGTCGTCAGTTTTTGGCAGGGCATAGCGAATGGTCGTCATTGGGTTGAACGGATTCGGGTAATTTTGCTCGACCGCAAAGACAGTTGGAGTCAGTGCAACGCGGCTTAATAGCAAGTGGGTCACTTCACTGTTGGCAATCACGATGTTTTCGCCGGCGATAAGTGGACGGCGGCTTATTTCCGTATCGCCCATCATCTCGCAAATTGCATAACCAACGCCATACTCGACCAAAATATTCTCAGCACTGATCGTGAGCGGATAGTCAACGCCCTGGATGTGAATGACGGTCTCATCAGCCGTGGTCAGACGGGTATCTCCGTTAAAACGGACGTCAAATGACCCGGGCATCGGAACCGGCGGTAAGCTGAATTGCTCATAAGATAAGCCTATTAGGCTTGAAGCGAAATACAGAATTTGCTCATAGCCGCCGACATCGGAGATGATCAATCGGGCAACATTTTCAGAAAGATCGATCTCTCTCATTGGTTCATGGCTGACAACTGCGGACTGGGTGCAACTCATACAAAGCTGCCCGTCAGCCGTGACTCGGATCCAATAGCCCTCGCCCTGCCTTATTGTTGTGGCTGACTGGTAAGATCCGTTAAAACGATAGAGCGTGTTGGCGATAATAATACCGTCCGGATCATCAATGACCGCGCCTAACAACACATCGCAGGAGGGTCCAGAGATCATATTTCAGCCGGGATTGACATTGATACAGACCGTGTCCATTGCCACGCCAGTGATCTCGACTGTATCCGGGTTGCTGAAACGGAGCCAGTACCCGATTCCTATTTTCAGGGAGTCGGCACGTTGGTAGCTGCCATTAAACCCATAAAGCGTGTTGGCTATGGCATCCGGAAAGAGAAAATCGACATGACTGTTCGTCACTGTTAGAGGCAAACCGATCATGTTCCAACCGACTGCGACGATTTTGTCAGTGGATTCCGTAATGACCGGCGGGTTATTATATATCAGGGTGTCAGTATGCCCCTTTTGCCCATAACCGTCAAAACTGCCGCCGAAAAATTGGGCATGAGCCAAAC
>NBMB01000017.1 GCA_002084765.1 Candidatus Cloacimonetes bacterium 4572_55
CTTCTAAAAATCTGTATAATCTGCGAAATCTGCGGACAAGACTACTCCTCATCTCTTCTAAAAATCTGTATAATCTGCGAAATCTGCGGACAAGACTACTCCTCGTCTCTCCATAGACTTTTGTAGAGCTTTTGGTATCCGGGCGAAATTTCTATAGCCTTTTTCAGATATTTTTTGGCTAAGATATAATCGCCTTTTTTATAATTTGCCAGCGCGATATTGACATAGACTCCCGCGTCTTCAGGATCGCTTTCCAAGGAAACTTTATAATGCTCAATGGCGTCGTCCCAACGATTTTCCTGATAATAAATATTGCCCAGATTATTATGAGCACCCGCATGTTTTTCGTCGTAAGCCAGCGCGTCCAAAAAATATTTCTCGCCATCCTCATACAGTCCGCCTTGACAATAGATCACTCCCAAGCTATTGAAAGCGTCCGCGGGCGCGTCGCCGATGTTAATCTGCTCCATGAGGCGTTCAATACGAGAGCCGTATATCTCTTGTAACAACCGTTTTTTGTCCGCTCGGAGCAAAGGTTTGACAATCTCTGGCGCGGGAGGATCGGGTTCCCACTCCTGGGCGTCGAGCGTTGCCGGCGTATATTTCCGCCAGGAATCTTGAAGGATAATCACCCGCCGCCTGCCCTTTTCTTTTCGATAGTTTTCCAGACCGACCTGCCAGGCTTCCAGAAAGGATCCGTTGCCGAACAGTGTGGTCTCGACTGGGATCCAAACTTGATTTTTCCAATTGTATTCCTCTGCCAGTTGATCCAACGCCAGGCTATCTTCTTTGCTCATATAAGCGACGTCAAGGTCTTGCCAGCGTAGTATCAAGTCCGCAGGCAATCCCATCAGCAGAACCGACTGCAACGATATGCCCAGATTGAACATAGCCAGCACATGCCCCGGAACATCGATCAGCGCAGAGGAGATGCCCAGATTCTCGACAGAGGCACAAAAGAGCGTGGCAAGATCATCACAATCGCCGCTGCGTAGCTTCAGCATCTCGGTGGGATATCGGATGTAATCGATCGCCTCCTCGCCGACCGAGGGACCGTTGTAAGGATTGTTGGGATCGACGATGTAACGTATGCCATACGCGCTATATGTATCAAAAATCTGCATGGCTTGCGATAGGTTCGGATACGGGCTGTTCGCGTTCTCTGGAATATAGGGATAGATCGCCTGCTTAATAAATTGATCCAGCGTGCTATTTTTCGGCGTGACAAAGTTGCCGATTTTATATGGATCGGTCCAATTCATAGCGTTTCGGCTATGCAAGATAAAGGTGGTTGCGAGGCTCTGCTCCATCTGCGCCCCGGCAATATTATAGGTCGCTGTCAGCTTTGCCTGAACTGGCGCGTCTTCCTCAACCGAGAGAATCGTGTTATTAAAACCGGCATAAAGCGGCAAAACCTTTTTGGAATAGGGTTTGAGTTTTTTTATTGTCGCCTCTGTGGGGAAATCCATATATTGATGAATGACCAGCCCTACTTTAATATTTTTGAAAGCGTTGCCGGTATCGTTGGAAATCTCCACGTATCCCACTGGAGACCGCGAATAATATTTATAGGTTGAGGCAAAAAGATTGCTCATATCAAAGGATTTTATTGTAATTTCAGGCGAAAATCCACCTTCCCGCCCGAACTGAAATCGGAGTGCTACGCGCAGATTGTTCCCAGGAGACTCCAGCTCGGTAAATGGAACAGAATAGCTCAGATCCAATTGGATCGGCATACTCTGCTGATTCACCCGACCGGAAAATCCGAAAGCCAATTCATCCCGATTCGATCCGAACCGGAGACCGGACATGCCTCGAAAAAACCACCCTTCCATACCAAAATGGAGAGATTCGTCCCGATTTCCATCAATCTGACGGTGCCGGTAGGAATATTCCAGAGCTGCTCGCAATGTCCAAAATCTAAAATCGTTACGAAAAGAGACGCCGGTCTGGAAGGTATAAGGCAGTTTATCTTTTGTCCATAATTCGCTGTCAATGTCCTGATCTTTCATTCTCGCGCTTTCAAAGGACATATTTGGCTCGTTCAGATTACGAATTGCGGCTCCATAAGTCCAATGTTCATTTAGCTTTAGCAAGAGACCCACATCAAAGCTGTACCTGACCAGTGAAGTGCGATTTTCAAACAAAGGATCGTTTCTTATATAGTCATTGGGCTTCAGTTTTTTGAAAGGGACATTGACCGAAAAACCTAAACTGATAGGAAATTTATATTTAAAACCCAATCCATACGCCATCCCGAATATGCCTTCTTGATAGTAACCGTCGTCAACCTCCTCTCGTCCCTGGTCGAACTGGGTGTGCATCAGGTGGAAATGCCACGCGCCGACGCCAATTCCCCGACCGAATGGTTGGATCGAATTGGCATAAACGCTCAAGAGTTCTGGGCTGCGCAATCCGTTGAAAAGTTTTGCGCCGGATATATTGAACTCGCTTACTTCCCGTTCACCCAATCCCGCGGGATTCCACCATACCGTTGTCCCATCGTCCGCCACGCTGACAAACGCGCCGCCCATTCCGATTGGTCGAACGCCGTAATTCAGCTTAAATCCAGCGTAGCAGGGAATTGCGGAAAAAAATATGTATAACAGCGCGAATTTAATATGATATTGCATGAGGTTCCGCCTCTTTTAAGCCAATTTTGGTTGCAATCCGATCTGATGAGCCGGGTCGGACCAGACTATGATGGAGTTTTCAGGAGCTGAAAAGTGTCTTTAAAAATTTTCTGATCTCGCTAAAGCACGGATGTGAGAAATCCCAATAGTACTTTTGAGCTCCTATACCCAGTGACTTGACGATTGGGGCGCGAGCTGTAATGAAAGCCGTTTTCGATAAATCCTCATCGTCATCCAATATTAAATCTCTAAGCATATTTATAATAAATTCAACTGTTTGATATCCGGCAAATCAAGGGAGTGAAGACCTCTAAAATTTTTAATTTTGAGCGACGTGTATTTCATAGCGTTCCTTTTTTCATAAAAAGGTGAATGATAAAAATTCAAAACTTACATTTTATCAAAAAACAATTGTTTGGGATGAGACGCCCTAAACAGCTCGAATAGCTTCAGGTGCGCTTTTGGAAAGGGAAATTTGGAAATATCATCCGGTCGAACCCATTGAAAATCAATTGCTTCTGGTGGTTCGCCCTGGATATATTCGCAGCAAAAACCAGCAACAACAATCTTGAAATGGGTGTAACCGTGTCGGATTTTCCCCAATTCCTCAAAGGGTTCTACTGTCAAGTCGAGAGCGGTTTTTGCCAGTCGGATGCAAGCCAGTTCTGATCGTTCATCAGATTCGATCTCACCGTTAGGAAATTCCCATAACCCGCCCAATAAGCCGTCCAAAGGGCGACGAACGATCAAAACGCGGTTCTCCTTCAAAATAATCGCCGCGGCAAGATGGCGAAGGGGTCTCTTTTTTCGTGGAATCGAGACCGGGTAGTTTTCCTGAACATTATCCCGGTACGCCTGGCAAGAAAAGGAAATAGGACAATCCGCGCAGCGCGGTTTTGAGGGACGGCAAACCAACGCCCCCAATTCCATGATCGCTTGATTAAATAGACGGGGATTTTGCTCGTCGAAAATCAGGCGAATTTTCTTCTCAAAGATTTTTTTCGACGACGTCTGATTGACAGGATTTGACACGAGGAAAAGACGGGATACGACCCGTTTTATGTTGCAGTCCAGCGCGGGATAGGGCATCTTAAAGGCAAAGCTCAGAACTGCCGAGGCAATATAATCGCCGACCCCGGGGAGTTTTCGGAACGCTTTGTAATCAGCCGGGACCTCGTTGCCTTGTCGCGCCAAAATCTGAGCGGCTTTATGCAAATTACGCACCCGTCCATAATACCCCATCCCCTCCCAAATTTTTAGCGCGTCTTGCAGATCGGATCGGGCTAAACGCTCTATATCGGGAAACGCGTCGATAAACCGGTCGTAGTAATCCAATACTTTGACCACCTGAGTCTGCTGTAGCATCGCCTCCGACACCCAGATATGATAGGGGTTGTCTGTCTTCCGCCAGGGCAGATCGCGTTTATACCGGTCAAACCATGCGTAAAGATTTCCGTGTATCTTAAAAAAAAAAAATTTGGAGCCGCTCATATTATCGATGCAAATCCCTCTTTGAACCTCGTCCCAGGCAGTCGTAACAGAAGCCCAATTCCTCCATCATTGATGGATCGTACAGATTTCGGCAGTCGATTATAACCGGCTCTTTGAGTAGCGATTTGATCCGCTCTAAATTCAACTCTCTGAACTCGTTCCACTCGGTCAGGATGACCAACGCGTCTGCGCCCTCTGCGGTTTCATACGAATTTTTGCAATATTCGACGGAATCCGGAAGCAAGGCGCGGGCATTTTTTGCAGCCACTCGATCAAAGGCTTTGATCTTTGCGCCCTTATCGATCAACAAGGGCAGCACAGTCAACGCCGCGGATTCTCGCATATCGTCTGTATTTGGTTTAAACGCCAGACCCAAAACTCCGATGGTTTTGCCTCTGACGTCCCCTCCCATCATAGAGAGAATTTTGTCCGTTATCCGTCTTTTCTGCGCCTCATTCACCTCCATCACAGTTTCGACAATCCGGATATTCTCGCCGAATTGATGCGCGATCTTAACCAGCGCGCTCGTATCCTTTGGGAAGCAAGAGCCTCCATACCCAGGACCCGGATGCAAAAATTTTTTCCCGATACGATGATCTGATCCCATCCCCTTTGCCACATGATGCACATCCGCGCCCACTTTCTCGCACAGATTTGCAATTTCGTTGATAAATGTAATTTTTGTTGCAAGAAAGGCGTTGGATGCGTATTTGATTATTTCAGCACTCTCTACATCCGTGGTGATAATTGGCGTTTCATTGATATAAAGCGAGCGATAGACGTCTTTCATCACTTTCGCGGCTCGCTCTGTCCGAGAGCCGATCACCACTCGATTTGGACGCATAAAATCCTCGATCGCGGATCCCTCTCGCAAAAATTCAGGATTTGAGACCACGTCAAATTCCAGATCAACCGCTGTTTCAGACAGAATTTTTTCGATCAACTGGCCAGTTCCGACTGGAACCGTGCTTTTTGTCACGATCACTTTATAGCCTTTTGCATGTTCGGCGATGTTGCGCGCCACCTCTTCGACAAACTGCAAATTCGCCTGTCCGTCAGACGTTGGCGGCGTGCCGACAGCGATGAAGATCACCTCCGCCTTTGTTATCGAATTGACAATATCTGTCGTGAACGTGAGACGATTCGCCCTTTTATTGCGATCGACCAGATCCTTTAATCCCGGCTCATATATGGGAATAATTCCCAGATTCAAACCGTCGATTTTATTTTTATCCACGTCCACGCAGATCACGCGGTTTCCAAAATCGGAAAGACCCGCGCCGGTCACCAAACCGACATAACCCGCGCCGAAAACAGTAATATGTTTCATATTCAAATATCCTTTTTTGTTTAATCTGCATTGTTCATAGCCACGGGGATTTGGTCCGCAGATTACGCAGATTATTGCAGATTAAGAGCCAATGATTAAAGAGTTGTATCTATTTAACCTGGATTATTCGTCATCACGGAAATCGGTCCGCAGATTACGCAGATTATCGCAGATTAAGAATTGATAATTAAAGAATTATATCTTTTTTGCCAAATTTTCGTTAAAAATCGGATATAACCCATTAAATATCAAACATCTGAGACCTCTGGTTCCCCGATGATTATGAATAATGCAGGTTAAAGCCATTTATTTTTATCGCGTGAGAAAATTAAGATTTTCTCATGGTTTTAACGTGTTTCCTACACTTTTTTTTTGATAAGTTCTCATTTTCCGGATAGTTTTCGACTTCGAGAGGCTGTTTAATCCTGTGGTTTTCTGGCCTGGGCGGTCACTCGGCTCAAGGAGAGGTTCCGACCCAATAGGCTGACCATTCCCAGCGCGATGTTGATCAAGTAGTGCATGGAATGGAGCAAAAAGGCAAACCCGACCCCCGCGCTTTTGTCAATGTCAAATTTGAGCAGAACCAATACGCACACGCCATGGAATGTGCCGACGTAACCGGGAGTGGAGGGGATCGCTACAGCCATATATATCATGACGATCATCAAAGCTCCGGCTGTCCAGTGGGTCTCGATTCCGAAAAACGCGACAATAGTCATCTGAATGTTTAGGAAGATGAAAATTGAGATCAAGAAACTCAAAATACTAATCTTGATTAAAATCAAGGGGTTGCGGATCACATCGATCACCTTTAACAGCATATCTGCGAAGGAATCGGTTTGCTTCAAGATAAGGTCAGAGATACTGCTCACCCGAGATTTGATTGAATCCCCTTTTTTCGACTCCTGACCCGAGTTCGGGATAAAGCCAGCGAGTTTCCTGAAAATCGTCAGACACGCGGAGACGATCCAGTGAATTTTTCTCTTAGTAGACTTTTTGGCAAAGGCGAGACCCACGATCATCGCTATCATGACTGCATACGCGGAAAATATGAAAGCGATGGCGACTCGCAGCCAGTTTGGCGCGGGGAAGGGGAGAAAAATGAGCGTGAGGATGATCGGGAATAGAGCGAGAGAGTCGAAGATTCGCTCCCAGATTACTGTGGCAAACGCGGCGGCTTTGTCGATCTCTTCCCATTCGCCAATAAGATATGCTCGCACTGCTTCGCCAATTCGTAACGGCAAGATATTATTGACCATAAATGCGATTGTGGTCGCGTGGTAGAGGCTGGAGAACCGAGCCGAAGTCAGGGGACGTAAAAGCTCGCCCCACCGGTATGTCCGAAAGATAAATGTGATTGTATAGACCAAAGACGCGAGGATGAGGATTTTATAATCTGCCCGCTCCAGGGAGTCCCACAGTTTTTCTAACTGGATTCCGCGTAGGGATATGTACAGAAAACCAGCTCCGATCAGGAATCCAGCAACGATATTCCAATTCATACGCGGCGTCTGATTTCTCATTCAAGTATCTTTTCATCCAAGTAGTGAAAATAGGGCGCGACCAACCAATAAACCGTGACAAATCCCGCAATATATGAGTGAACCAACGCCTCCAGCACGTTGACGCTCCAATGGGAGATCGCGCTATCGATCAGCAGAAAGAAAACGCTTGCGGTGATTGCAGGAGCCAGGCTGAGGATGACTCCGACGAAAAATAACGCAGCGGTCGAGCTGAGACGGCCGCGTATAAATTGAAACGCGTCGTAACAGATCGACGTTGGGGGGTCTGCTTTATCGACTCGGCGACTCAGGGCGTATAGTGTGAATAATAGAAATCCGATCATTACAAGGAGATAAAGGATAAAATTTGCGCTCCATAATAGCATCCAAAAGGTCATAAATAAAGGGAAAGAGATTTTTCCAATGGTCAGGTTGATCAGCAAACCCAGTCCGATCATAATCAGCGAATCAATGACGACTACGCCCAACAGGAACAAGCCGATTGTGCCTAATAGATTAAGGAATGGGTTGAATAATCGATTGCCATATTGGAAAAAAATAGACAAGGGCGGTGCTTTTTGACTTTCCTGTGTGCGCCACCACAAAGCGACGCCGTAAGTTCCTGCTGCGGCATACGTTAAAAGTAAGCAGACGATGAGGAGAACGAGAGAGCTATATAGTCCAAAGTGCCAAAAAGGCGCGGTATCCAGCTCGGCTAACTCTCGGCTTAAGTCCTCTATCGATTCCCCGGGATTGGACATGATCGCGTCGATATCAATGGCCTGGGTGAACCGAGGTAGATCGGTCATGAAAAACGCGGCAAAAAGGAGCAGGAAGCTCAAAAGGTAGATTGCGCTGTGGATCAGCGTCAATGATTGGAGACGAAATCCAATTGTTATCCCGTCTTTTATAAATTTACTCAAAAAAACACCTCGCTATAATCCTTCTCCGTGACCTTTGCGCCTCTTGGGGACATAGGTTCGGATGATTTCGCATTTCTTGCCGGAAATATGGTAATCGCGGACAGACGCGGGCAGAAGAGCGACCTCTCCAGTTTTTAATTCTACTGGATCAAAAGCGTTATCCGGGGATTCAAGTTGGCAGGGATGACTCAAATTGATGATCGCCTCAAATTTCCCGCGAATTCGGGGCATGGAGAGGAGAGAATCGACCTGAAAGCGTTCTATCACAAAATAATCGCAGTCCGTCAGTCGAGAATACGCGGATCCGTTATGCGAGAAAGATTGAGGCGCGGGTCGAAATTCCGCCTCCGTAATTTCATAATCGACGACTTGCAGTGCTTCTCGGATATGCAGGGGTCTCGGTTTTCCGTCCAGTCCGAGCCGCCCCCAGTCATAGATGCGAAAAGTAACGTTGGAGTTCTGTTGAATCTCCAGTAGAAGCGTTCCCGCGCCGATAGCGTGAACCGTGCCTCCCTTTATCATATAGACATCGCCGGCGCGAGTCGGAAAGCGGTTGAGCAGGTCTGCGGATCGATCCTTCTGGATTGCCCGCTCCAAGATCTGTTGATCTGTGCCGGGTCGCAACCCGCAAATAATTTCGCCATGGGGATCGCCCTGCAGCGCGAGCCAGGATTCGGTCTTACCATTTGGTTGTCCGAAAAGTCGAGCGTGCGCGTCATCTGGATGCACTTGAACCGATAACGCTTGATCTGCGTCGATAAATTTGATGAAAAGAGGAAATGCGTCCGCGGGATGGTCAGCACCCAATATATCTTGGGGAAACCGTTGCATAATCTCATGCAAGTGCTTCCCCTGCCACTCACCGTTTTCGATCTGACTGGAGTCGCCGTCAATATGGTACAGTTCCCAGGACTCGCCAATTGTTCGGTTATTTGGAATCTGTTTTTGCAGGTGCGTCTCCAGTTTTCTCCCGCCCCAAACTTTTTCGATAAACTTCGGTTTTAATTTTAATGGATACATGGATGATTCAGCTCCGATCTTAGGGATCAATCTCCGATATGTTAGAGGGCGCGTCTCACATAAGACCGCGCGACAGCTATAAAAATAACAGATTCACTTCTCAAATCCTATCTTATTTTTTTTCAGTAGCAGGAAAGCACCGAAGTTTCGTTGCAATTTTCCTGCAAGAGCAAAATAAGTTAATAAAAAAACAACGAGTTATCCATTTTTGTTGCTGACAAATAATCCATGCTAAGCATTTTCCAAAACCCTTTGAATCTGCGAATCAAAAAAACTTGACAAATGGCGTATAATCCCCTTTATTTATAAATTCTCCAGGCACTGGAGAAGATAAGTCTTTTTTTAGAAAAGTGTGATAGTTGTGTAATATTGTGGTATCGTTTAAAAAATAACCAAAAGGATGGTGTAAACATGGCGAAAGGTGTCAATCGAGTCATAGTTAAATTGCATAGTACGGAAAGTTCGTATATGTATACGACGACCAAAAATAAGCGGAATACAACGGGTCGTCTGAAACTGAAAAAATATGACCCTATCGTACGAAAGCATGTGATTTTTAAAGAAGGCCGATAGTCGGCTCTAACCGGGATCGGGCGGCACCAATCGCCTGATCCCTCTTTTTAATAGGATGGAAATCATCGCTCCGATCCCCTTGGATTTGGGTCCCCTTAGATAAAGGAAACTAAAATGAATCCGCAGGAATATGTGAAGAGCTACACCCGGTCTTCGGGTTCAAATTTCTACTATTCCTTTCTGTTATTGCCTAAGGCGAAACGGGAGGCAATGTTTTCGATCTATGCTTTTTGTAAGTATACCGATGATTTGGTCGATGAAGAGCAACCCGGGGGAAATAAACAACAGCTCTTGAACAACTGGCGAGGGGAAATCCGACAGATGTACGAGGGTCGTCCCATCCATCCGATTACGCAGTCGCTTGCCGCGTCGTTGGATAAATTCCCTATCCCTCAAAAATATTTCGACGATCTGGTTGACGGAATAGAGATGGACCTGAAAAAAAATCGCTATGTCACCTTTGACGAATTATTGCAATATTGTTATCGCGTTGCGTCTGCGGTCGGTCTGATGTCTATAGAAATTTTTGGTTATAGTTGCGAACGAACCCGTCAATACGCCCGTCATTTAGGCGTTGCTTTTCAATTGACGAACATTATCCGAGATATTAAATCGGATGCGGAGAGGGATCGCATCTATATCCCGTTAGAGGATTTGAATCGATTTTCTTATACAGAATGCGATCTTTTGAATAGTCATTACAGCAGGGCGTTTATAAATTTAATGTCGTTTCAGGTCTTGCGAGCTAAAGAGTATTTTCAGCGCGCTTCCCGCACGCTTCCTTTGATCGATAAATCCACTATGGTCACAGCGGAGATAATGTCGCACATCTATTTTCGCATCCTCGAAAAGATCGAACATGTCCACTATAATGTTTTTAAGGAAAAAATATCATTGTCCAAATCGGTAAAAATCGGCATTGCCCTCAGCGCCTATTTGCTTTCCAGGGTGGACAGTATGTTCGGATCGCAAACACAGGAGAAATATGGGAACATATAAACGCGTCAGCCCACGCAAGGCATGGATTCAATTTGTCTTTATTTTCGCCGCGGTCATGGGACCGCTCTACATCGCGTATTTCTACGCTCAGGAAAGCGGACACTTGGGTTTTATCCGCGTCTTCACCGCGCAATTGACCGGTAAATTTTTGTATCTCACAGGCATATCGGTTCAAGTTTCCATGGAGTTCATCAAATACGGTGATTTCATCCCGATTCGCGTTATTTATGAATGCACCGGCATATTTACAATGATCATTTTTTTTTCCGGCATCCTTGCATACCGCTCCACGATTGTCGATAAACTGATTGGATTTGGACTTGGGATTCCGGGAATCTATTTTCTGAATATCTTTCGACTTTTTATATTGGCGATAATCGGACATTTTTCTCCCCAATATTTTGATTTTTTCCATAACTATCTCTGGTATGCCCTATTCAGTATTGTGGTTCTGGGGATGTGGCTATTCTGGGTCGATGTCGTGGTCGAGAGGGAGTCGGAATATGCGAAATAAATGGAAATTTTTTGGACTATTCGTCCTCTACGCGCTGATCTTATCCATGATCTGGTTCAGACTGCACGCGGTCTATATCCATCTGCCCGTGGCAATCGCGGAATGGGTTCTGGATATTGTCGCCTATTCTGGAAACATCGTAGAAGTGGCGGAACGAGACGGCAAGACGTTTGTCAGATTTCCCGAATACGCGCCAGATGTGGCATATATCGCCATGAACGTCGTCTTTAACACAGTCCCGTTCGTAGCTTTGGTTCTCGCCACCCCGAGCATAAAACTGCGATTCATGATTATGAATCTGATATATGGCTTATCAACTCTATTTTTTCTGCATGTGTTGTCGATAATCTCTATGTTTTTTCGAGCCGCCACGGGTTTTATCTGGAAAGATGCGGTGTATCTTTTTTTTGCCTCATTGTTAGAAGCCTTAGCCCCCCTTATTTTATGGTTTATTTTTATCGGAAAAGAGATTATATTTCCAAAAAAATAATTTTAAGTAGAGAAACCCAAATATGGACGATTCGTTTTTATCCAAATTCATCGCCTTTATCCTGTTGATTATCTCATCGGGTTTCTTTTCCGGATTAGAGATTGCCCTAAGCTCTCTCAACGCGGTCGATATTCATCGACTTCAAGAAAAAGGCGGGTATAGCGAAAAGCTGATGAACTTATGGTCCGTGCATCCGGGACGGGTATTGACCGGTATCCTCATCGGAAATAATCTGGTCAACGTCGCAGCCGCGTCGATCGCTTCGGTAATCTCGCTCAATGTGGCGCGGGCAATCTCTCTTAGTCAAGCATACGCGCTTGCCGTAGCAACCGGAGTCGTCACATTCCTGATCCTGATCCTCGGAGAGATCACGCCCAAGACCTTTGCCAAGCAGAATTCGAGCTTTTTTGTCAAGATCGCCTCGGTTCCTTTGATCTGGTTTTTGCGGATTTTCAGCATTCCTTCATACCTATTAACCAAGATCGCCATGATGATCATCTACATGCTGGGAGGACAGACAAAAGGAGATCACGCATCCGTGACAGAGGAGGATATTCGGGACATGATCCGAGTCGGCGAACAGGAGGGCATTATCCATTCCCAAGAACGTCAAATTATGCACAGCGTCTTTGATTTCTCTACAACTCCGGCGCGTAAAGTGATGACTCCTCGAATGGATATCGTCGCGATTCCGTATAAAGCAAAAATTTCCGAGCTGCTCGAACTGATGGTCAAGACCAAATTCTCACGTATCCCGATCTATATGCAAAATCTGGATAATATCATCGGCATTGCTTATGCGAAACACGCCATGCAATTCTGGCGTCGTAATCTCAACGACATGAATGTGGTGGAGTGCCAGGTCTTCCCGATCCAAATACCGGAGACAAAACGATTGGGCGACCTTTTGTTCGAGTTCCAGCAGAAAAAAAGCCAATTGGCGATTGTGTTCGATGAATTTGGCCAAACATCCGGTCTGGTGACGTTGGAAGACATTATCGAAGAGCTGATCGGGGAGGTTTGGGATGAAAACGAAAATCGAGACGCGGAAGTGATTAGGGTCGATGATATGCGTTTTATAGCTTTCGGACATACAAAAATTAGCCAATTGAATCGCTATTTTGGCGTGGATATCCCCGACGGCAATTACAACACAGTCGCGGGCTGGGTAAATTGGGTTTTTGGGCATATTCCCAAACAGTCGGAAACCATTGAATATGAAGACTTGGTCACTATCGAGGCACTGGAGGTGAAGCGTAATAAGATACTTAAAGTCATGTTGATATTCAAAGATAACCGAGCTTCGGAGCATTTTAACTCCTTATTATAGCTACATTTCTATAGCTACACTCCAACCTCACTGCCAAATTGAACTTGGTAACGGGAAACAGCCACCAAAATCTTAATAGGAGTTGATGTTAATCATGAAGATTTTATCGGAATATTTTTATATCGGGCTTCGGGCAAAGCTGTTGTTTGCGATTATCATTTTTTCATTAGTGCCCCTGATTATCTTGGGAACGCTTATCAGCGAGAATTCTCGGGGGATCGTGATTGAGACCACGGTCTATCTCCAGAATATGCGAGCCTCTGTGCTGGCTAAGGACATTGATATTTTTATCAATAGCAATGTGCATCGCTCGATCCGTTCCGTCTCCAAAGACCAGCGAATTTACACCATGAGTCGCGCCAAACAGATAGAAAAATTGAACAGCGTCCGTATTGATACAAAATATCACAGTGAAGACCCGTTCTGGAATCTCTATTTGCGGGATCAAAACGGCGTCAATATTCTTGATAGCGGCGAATCTCCCGAAACTCAGCTTGAATGGAAAAGCATGATCTCTCAACTTCAACACGATAGTCAAGTACTGTATCGAGAATTCATTGAAGATAGAGATTTTATCAGCTCCAACCGTTACGAAAAGTGTCGCTTTATCACGGAAATTTTTTCTAAAGAAGATTCGCAGGATAAACTTTATTTTTCTGGAATAGCTCGGCTGGATATCGAATATATAATTTTCGATGACTTGACCAAACTGGATATTCTGGATATGCCTATCCTTGTCTTGGACAAAGAAGGCTCCCAGATTTATTCTCGAAATCTATTAGAATCCCCAAATACATCTTTTATATCCAGGAAATTTCAACGGCTTGTCAGCGAAGATTTATGGATTGAGGATTTGATCGGCAGCCAAGTTTACTACTTCTTCGGCGCGCCCATCGCTCAGTTCAACGAGGAGACCAATCTTGAATGGGTGGTCTTCGTGGCGCTTTCCAAAGACGATATAGCGTCTCTGATCAACATCCCCAAACAAACCTTGCTGTTGATCAGCGGTGCTAGTTTGCTTTTTTTATTCGGCATGGGCGTACTGCTCACGGCAAAAGTGATTAAGCCGATCCGACAAATCATTGACGGTGCTAAAGAGATCAGAGAGGGCAACTTTGATAAGCGGATCAAAACCTCCACGCGTGACGAGCTACAAAAGTTGGCGGAAGGCTATAACAAAATGGCGGAAGCGATCCAGGTTCATGTGCTGAAATATAAAAAACAGACCAAAAAGCTGGATCGCCGGGTGACCGAACTCAAGATTTTGCATGATCTCGGCAAATCGATGAATTCCATTTTGGAGCTGGACCGCCTATTGAACATGGCGATTATTTGCGTTGTGAGCGGCTTGAAATTTGACAGGGCAGTTCTCCTCCTGGTCGATGAGACCGGAAAATATCTCACGCCTCGATCCACGATAAAAAGCCTGGAATCCGAGATAAAAGACCTGAAAATTCCGATTGAAGAGGATGGCGGCGTTTTTGCCCGATGCGTTATGAGAGGCGAAGAGATTTTGGTCACGAACGTCGAGAACGATAAACGGATCAAGGAGATCGATCTTTTTATGAAAAATCGTTCCTTTTTTGCGACTCCACTTCTTGCCAACGACGAGGTAATCGGCATTTTTGTCGTTGATAACGCGATCACCAATGCGCCGCTGACAGTGGAAACCGTGAGTGCTCTCTCCACATTCTCGAATTCTGCGGCTTTGGCGATCAATAACGCCTCGTTATACAAGAGTTTGTCGGAAAAAGAGCGTCTCGAACAAGAGCTGAAAATCGGCAATCAGATTCAAACTGGGTTGATTCCCACTGATTTCCCTACTGTGTCGGGGCTGTTGGTTGTCGGCAAGATGATCCCAGCTCGTGAGATCGGGGGCGATTATTTTGACATTATTCCGCCGGAGAACGGCAGTCGATTGGGAATCGCTATCGGCGACGTTGCCGGAAAGGGCGTCCCAGCCGGGCTGATCATGGTCATGGCGAGGAGCATTGTCCGCTCAATCGCTGGGAAAGGGCAGTCCGCAAAGCAGATATTGATCGAGGTCAACCGCCTGTTGACTAAGGACATGGAAGAGTTCCGCTTTATGACTATGGTCTATATGGATTGGATTCCGGAGACCCAGAGTATTTGTTTTAGCAGCGCGGGACACGAGGAAATTCTGATATATCGCTCAGGTAAAAAATGTTGCGAGAGTATCAAAGCCCGCGGCGTAGCGATCGGTCTGGCGGATCGTCTGGGGATAATGGATAAATTGGACAGCTTTTTAGAGGAACACGAAATCAAGATAAATCCCAACGATGCGGTTATTCTGTACACGGACGGCGTGACCGAAGCGGTAAACGAGAAGGGAGATATGTATCGGCGGAATCGGTTGATCGAGAGCATTGTCCGCTTTGGCGAATTGGACGCTACAGAGATGCTGAATCAGATGCTGGCTGATCTAAAACAATATATGGGAAATGCGCCGCAATACGATGATATTACTATGGTTGTGGTAAAAAAAATAAAAGATTGACCAATTGATCAATCTTTATGGACAAAAAAAATACCACTGACGAGATACTCACACGACCCCCTTGTTATTTGAAGGATTCGCCCTCAACCCTTGCGCGTTTTTGCATTCGTCAGTGGTAGTAACCCTAATAAACGGCTACAGTTATATTTATATCAGAAGTTTTTCATTTTGTCAACAACTTTTTTTTGTCCAGTTCCATTTGGATTCATTATCCATATCTCCGAGTATGGGAAGGACTTCCCCACCCCCTGCCGTATAAAAGCCACCTTATCTTTGGTCGGGGAGACTGCCGCCTCTGTGACATTTCCCATCTGAGTCAATTGGATCAGAAAGGAGTCCTTTCGATTAAACTCCCAGATATTTCCTCGATGCAGATAAAACCCAGTTTTTGCTCGTTTATCCCGATTTGTCGGGTTGAAAGGATAGACCGTGACCGGCTGATTGGTATTATACCATTTGGGGATCATATTTGTTTTTTGGATAACCTGTTCTCCACTCTGCAGATCCACAATGTGAATCTGCTCGTCCCGAATATAAATCAACCAGCTGTCCTCTGTGATATGCGGATCCTGAATAATTTCGTGGGCAAGACAAAATTTCTCCAGACGGTTGAGATAAAGAATCCATGTCGAAGGGCTTTCCGCGACACCGTCTCCATTTTTATCCTCCAGTAGGGCGATCAATATCATATTCGGGTCAGAAAACCACCGGAACCAAACCAATTTTACCTGCTGAAAATAGCGTCCCTCAAGAGCCGAGTTCTGGTGATCCACAAAAATATCGCTCAACTCTCCGAACGCTGACTTAACAACGAGACGTTTTCGGATATCCGGTGAGATAAAGTCATTTTTCCGGGAGGAATTTGGATCAGAATAGACCGCGTTCGACCAGAATTCACTGAGCTGATTGTCCTTTAGATTCCTGGCGGAATAGACCAGTTCCTTTGATTTCTGATGAAACTTAAATCTCCACATCTCGTACCGTTCCGGTGCCCGACGACGGGCTATATAATAAAAGGACGACCCGTCTTTTCCATACTGCATGTCAATCAAACGGTCGGACGCTGTCGGATCCTTGAACAAAAGCAAATCTGTCTTTTTCCAACGACCGATTTCGGTTCGATACACGCCGAACATATCTTTGAATATAATTTCCTGTCCATCTGGAGAGATCCGCAACCGATTCGCACGGGGAGTCAGACAGACCCGAGACCGACGATACAGGTCGTAGCTGAGCAGGTCCTGACGATTCGATTGATCCTCGCCTTGATACGAATCCATAGTGTATGCGATCCGAGAACCATCCGAGGACCAGATGAGTTGGGTGTACATGGCAAACGTATTGTCAGCCGCGTCCACAACAATCGCTCGAATAAGAAAGATTACAACAATCCATAAAAATCCATATATTTTCATTTTGATTTTATCCTTTTTTATCCATGTTTTTCTACCCATTTGATTTCCGCTTCTGATTTTCGCAAATAAAACGGTTCCAGATTTACCACATCCTCTATTTTTCCCTGACGCAACCGCTCCATGCCGAGGTACGCCACGGTCCCTGCTTGAGGATGCCCGGCAAAACCCAGAGCAATCAACGCCCTTCCAGGAAGATATTTTTTAATCCGGGGCAGATATGCCTTCGCGCCGTCGCCAGAGAAAATCACGGGCTCAGAAAAATTTTCAGCCAAACCCTTGAGAAAAATGTCCGGCGGAATAGCCTGTGGAGGACTGAGTTCGCGCAACGAATTTTTTCCATCACCATGAATCCAATCCGCATAAAGTGCTGTGTATATCTCCTTTTTTCGGGCGTCCAAGCAGGGGCAGATCAAATGACCTGTGGTCAAAAATCGCGTGGCCATGGCTCGCAAGGTGGATACTGCGACGACCGGCAGACCGGTTGAAAAACTTAAGCCTTTTATCGTAGAAAGACCGATGCGCAGACCGGTGAACGATCCTGGACCTATGGAGATCGCTAATCCGTCAAGATCGATAAATCTCAGCCCTGAATGGTGTAATATTGTATCGATCGCAGAGAGCAGACGCTCCGAATGGGTCGCCCGAACGTTCAAGCTATATTCCGCAATCAGCGAGCAATCTTCTTGAATCGCCGCGCTTCCCTGCATGGAGGCGGTTTCAATCGCTAAAATTCGCATCCAAATACTCCTGAAAACAATGAAAATCTCGGTTCGAAAAATGATGAAGCACTATCGACAATTCGCGCCTAAAGGCTGAGATCAGATCAAGCTCTATCTCGATCCGACAGTCGGGAAAATAATCTGCGGCTCTCTCTGCCCACTCGACAATCGTGATCCCGCCGCCCCAAAAATATTCCTCATAACCCAGCTCTTCCAGTTCGCTCATATCTCCTAATCGAAAAAGGTCAAAATGATAAACCGGAATTTCTCCCTCATAAATATTGATAATAGTGTATGTCGGACTGTTTACGTAGTCGAGAATCCCCAATCCCTGACAAATCCCCTGTGTAAAAAGCGTCTTCCCAGAACCGAGGGTTCCGATAAGTGCTATAAAATCCCCGGGAGCCAGATATTTTGCCAATTCCTTTCCGAGTTCCAGCGTTTTTTCCGGTGAATTCGTCACAACCGTTTGTTTCATAATTTTACCTTATCACGGGATTCGGTCCGCAGATTACGTAGATTATCGTAGATTAAGAATTGACAATTAAAGAGTTATATGGCTCCTTATTATAGCTCTTCTCTCTATTCTCTGTTATCAGAGGAAAGGATTTATTAAAAATCATCCACGTCTTTTTTCTCGATAAATTGCTCGTGGAGAATATGAGTCGTGAGCAGAGACGTCAACGCCATTTCCTCTGTGGGGCTAACCGTCCGTCCATCTCGATAGCCGCGCTCGCATTTTTTCCTCAGATTTCCGACAAACTCAGGGTTGAAATACCCTCTTTTTTTTGTATAGTTCACGTCCAATAATTCCGTAGCGTAATCTGGAGCTTGGGGATGAAAAAGGGAGGGAAGGATCGGCGCGCGATAGGGTTGTTTGTCCCTTTTGACCACTGCGGGCGGAACTTTGTCGGCGAACATCTTCTTTAATAGATATTTTTCGTTCAAGCCCAAAATTTTATATTGATCTGGTATGCGCGCGCTCAGCTCGATCAGACGGTGATCTAAGAATGGAAAACGTCCTTCCACCCCATTGGCGGCCATCATTCGGTCGCCCTGGGATGATATGAGATAACTACTGAGAAAGGTCTCGATCTCGATATATTGAGCCTTTGCGAGCGGGGAACATTGATCAAAATCCGGCGGAAGGGAGAGGCGATATTTTTCTATCGCGTCACATCGCGGCGACGCGCTCGCAGAAATATTTTCAAGAATATCTGGAGAGAGAAATCGCATGATCCGTTCTCCGTTATGCCAGCGTATCAGGTGGGAATAGTGAGGCAAATGCGTCTCTTCCATCCCTTTTCTAAAAAAATTTTTCAGAAATCGATACGTGCGATCCGGCTCTTTCAGCAAATAAGGATAAAGCCGTTTGATCAGAAGTGGACGACGCTCAGATTCCGGTTGTCTCGCCCAGAAGTGCCGCAGTTTATTCTCCCGAAAAATATTATATCCGCCAAAAACCTCATCTGCGCCCTCTCCAGTGATCACCACTTTTATTCGGCTGTCCGAGACCAGACCGGATAATTGCATGAGAGGACCTGGGGCTGATCGCAACAGAGGCTTTTCCGCATGTCTAACCACTCGCGGCAGGTCAAGCACTATGTCGCTATGAGAGCTGACGATGGAGCTATGATCTGTCCCGAAAAATTGGACAGCTTGCTCTTGATAGCGGGTTTCGTCATAGTCTGGGTCTTGAAATTGGAGCGAAAATGTCTGCAAAGGAGAACGGGTATGCTCCAAAATCATAGAAACCGTCGCGGAAGAGTCCAGCCCTCCGGAAAGATACGCGGCAACCGGTACGTCGGAACGGAGCCTGATCCGGGTTGCGTCCACCAAAAGTTCATACGCTTCCTGGAGATAGTCGTCAAAACTGCGATTTTTTTCTAACTGAGAGAGAGGGATCGACCAGTAACGCACAGGTTGCAGACGCGTCTGATTTTCCTCTTTTTTTGTATGAATCATAAGATAATGCGCGGGCGGAAGTTCCCACACATCTCGGAATGGGGTCTGGGGAGCTAAGGGTGCCCAGAATGTGAAAAGTTGGGAGAAAAGCTGAGGGTCTATCTCCAACTTGACTCCCGGATACGGAAGAAATGATTTGATCTCCGATGCGAAAAGAAGCGCGTCGTCCTGCCGAGTGTAATATAAAGGACGAATACCAACCCGATCTCGAGCAAGAAATAGCCGCTGTTTGGGACTGTCCCATAAAGCAAACGCGAACTGACCATTCAGCCGTTTCAGGCAGTCAACTCCCCACTGGATATAGGATTGGAGCAACACTTCCGTATCCGATGCGGTGCGAAAAGAGACGCCCAGGCTCTGCAGTTCTCGGCGCAACTCAATATAGTTGAATATCTCGCCATTAAAGATTATGCAATAACTTCCGTCCGGCGAACTCATGGGCTGCCGACCCGTTGACAAGTCAATGATCGAGAGGCGAGCGTGTCCAAATCCTACCGGACCTTGTATCTGTGCGCCGGACTCATCGGGTCCGCGATGGCGAATCATATCGATCATTTTTTCCAAAATTTCTCGGTCCACCACTTCGTTTTTTTCCGCGTGATCGGGAAAATTGAATTTGAGATAGCCGCAGATTCCACACATAGAAATTGATTCCTTGTTTATATCGAATATATCGAAAAATTTAGAAAAGAATTCGTATCCCGACAAAGTTTACGATAATAAGGCAAAAATTTAAAGTCTTTTTTGTTTGCCATCTAAAAAAATTTGGATATTTTTCGATGATTTTAATTTGAATAGGACAGGTTAAAAAAATTTATAGGATTTTTTTCGACCAGGTTTACCAAGAAGGAGAGCTTCTTCTTTGATATGACACAACTTGTGTTTAAAATCCGACAATTAGCTGACTGTTTGCGCTGGATGGATCAAATATGCTCGTAAATTTAACCCTTGACATCATAAAACAAAAATCTTATTTTTAGAAGGATTTAGAATTGGTCTGGTTGGAGAAAATATCTGAGAAAATATTGGAGGAATTATTGGTACTTTGCTAACGATTGCTTAAAGGCACTATTGCCAGGATCTGAATTTTTTTTAATATAGCTTAAGGCTGTTTCATATTTGTTGTGTCTGCAAGTTGAATCTCGTTGGCGGGTAGCGGTATATCTTTGTATCTATCTATTAAGATAGAAAATAGAGAACTATCCGTTTTTGGGGGCTCTCTATTTTTTTTTCATTTTCTCTAATCCAGGAGGTTATGCCTGTGACGTATATTATGGTTTTTTTAGGCGCGCTGATCAGCTCACTGCTCATAACGCCGACAATAATTCGATTGGCTCACAAACTGAATATATTGGATATTCCCAATCCCAAAAATCCAGGGAAAATTCACAAAGACCCTATCGCCTTAATGGGCGGTCTTGCAATTTACCTATCCATTTTATTAATAAGCTGTATTTTTTTAGAATTAAGTTTTAAACTCGTCGGCATTTTTATCTCCATGACCGTCTTGCTGGCATTGGGAATCGCGGACGATCTGAGGAACCTGGATTACCGGTTTCGATTATGGGTTCAATTCGCGGTCGCGCTCGCTATCATTTTTATATTAGATATAAAGATCGAATTTCTCGCTGACTATCCGCTGATAGGCTATCCACTGACACTTTTGTGGATTATCGGCGTGACCAACGCGCTGAATCTCATGGATAATGTAGACGGCGCGACCAGTGGCGTTAGCTTTCTTGCATCCGCGGGTCTGTTCATATTTGCTTGGATCAACCAGGATGCGCTCTCTGCAGTGATCTCTCTTGCATTAGCCGGCTCCTGCCTGGGATTTCTCTACTTCAACTTCAAACCCGCCTCTATATTTCTCGGCGATACAGGCAGTCTCCTTTTGGGCGTCACATTAGCCACCCTGGCGTTAATGGAGACGCGATATTTCTCGCTCTCTTTCAACCATGCCCTTATCCTTCCTTTTGTGATCGGCGTGCCGATATTCGACACCACTCTTGCCACCTTGCTGCGGCTATATCACAGACGACCGATCTATATGGCGGACAAAAGCAATCTCACTTATCGGCTTTTCGAGATGGGATTCTCCCAGGTAGAGACCGTAATTATCGAATACGTCATGGCCGTATTTTTTATCGGAAGTGGATTTTTGCTCTGGAGGTCCAGCCCGGCTCAAAGCCTATTGATTGTTCTGGGCGTCGGTTCGCTTGCGATCCTATTCGGACTCCGATGCGCCAGCGCGGGGAAGACCGAGAAAAAGATCGCAACCCAGAGACTTGTCACATCACGAGCGCGTAGCCGCGCGCATTATTGACGTTTGTTGGGATATTTTCATATCTCCACCGTGAAAATAGAGCCAGAGGGCGCATTTTGGAAAAGGGAAATTGTTCCGCCGTGGGCTTTGACAACAGTCTTACAAAACGCTAATCCGAAGCCCACTTGGGCCACTCCCATATTTTTCAAAGAAGGAATCTGGCTGATCTCGAAGATACGATAATGATATTCAGGCGGGATAGTTTCCCCGTCGTCAATCAATCGGATACGCAATGAAAGGTCATCTTCATCACTCTCGGGGAATTCTATGACAAGCTGAATCTGGCGGGCGTGAGAATGCTCAATTACATGAAAAAGAAGGTTGTCCATCATGCGTCGAAACAAAATTTTATCCATACTGACGATCTGTCCCTGCCCGTTGAAATCAAACGTCAATTCAATCCCTTTTAATCCAGCGGCTTTTTGGTAGAACTGTCCCACGTCTGTGATCATCTCCGGAATATTCACATTGGTATAGCTGAGAATCAATTGCCCTGATTTCATTCTCGTCATCAGCATCACGTCGTCGATATAGCCGTTCAGTCGATAGGCGTCTTGATAAATTTGATCCCCGTAATTTTGTATGGAGTCGGCGAAATCAACCATTTTTCGTATGGCGTCCGCGCCTAATAAAATATTGGATAGAGGCGCGCGCATCTCTTTGATCAATATATTGGACAGATCCTCGCGCAGTTTCAACGAATCCTGAAGTTCATCGTATTGCTTCTTAATCCGCAACATGGAGCGCACCCTGGCGCGTAGCTCAACGCCTCGAATCGGCTTGGTTAAAAAATCGTCAGCACCCGCGTCTAATCCCCGCGCCAAGTCCTCCTTGGTGTCCAACGCGGTCAACAAAATAATCGGAATATGCTGCCAGTTCTTTTGTCGTTTCACATACCAACATAACTCAAACCCATTCATCTCCGGCATCATCACGTCCATCAATATCACATCCACATCATTTTTTCGAAGCCGCTCCAGTGCCTCCCGACCGCTTTCAGCAGACAGCAGTTGATAGCCTTCCCTATGTAATAATCCAGTCGCGGTCTCTTGCGCATGAGGCTCGTCATCGATAATCAACACAATATTTTTATCTTCCATAAAATCTCCTTTAAATTGATATTTGGAATAATTTTTTTAAAATTGAGAAGATAAATAAATTGGTAGAATTATGAATTTGGTCGCACGAATTCAAGGTATAAAAAAAAACGAATCTGTCAACAGTTTTTTCTGACGCCCGTCAAAAGGTTTTTTGAATCCATACCACATTTAAAGAAAGCCTTGACAAATTCGACGAATCGGTATAAGTTCAGAAAAGGCTCGAAAGAGCGGCTTTATCATCCTTTAATCCTTAGAGATCGGCTGTGACTCAATGAATCATCCGCGTCTAATTTTTCGATATATCCGAATATTAAACGGAAATTTTTTCGTTCTATTGGCACTTCTCCTGCCAACAGTCAGCTTCTCCGAAGAGCCGTATCTCAATATTGAGACAGACCCAACGCCGGCTTTGATCCTATTTCAAGGCAAGCCGAAAAGCACGATGCACCAGACGCCCACCCGGCTTCAAATTTCCCCGACCAACTTTTTTCGGGTGAAAATTTTACGCAAAGGGTTTGAATCCACCGGCGGTTATATCGGACTAAAACGCATCGGCGGAGATTCGCTCGATATCTACATCTTTGGCACGAGTCGGGTATCCTCTCTCGCTCGTTCCGCCTTATTTCCAGGATGGGGACAGCGTTACACGAGTCAGTCGCGCAAGGGCTTTTGGTTCGGTGCTCTCAGCTTATCCAGCGCGGGATATACCGGCTATTTACATTATCGCTACAAGTCGAAAAATGACGATCTGGTAGACGCCAAAAACCGCTGGATAGAAACAACGCCGGTTTTGGAAAAAGAAAAATCGTGGGATGTATGGGCGGACAAATATCGAGAATCTGATCGCCTTTATCATCAGCGAAATTTGTGGGTAGGTTTGACCGGCTATTTCTATGGGGTCAATTTGATTGACGTCTTGATCCTCGCGCCTATGTTTTCCGGAAAAGTGAAGCAGCCAGATAAACTTTTTTTCAAACTCCCCAAAAAAACACCTTTTAAGGCACTTTTGCGAAGCACCCTGATTCCTGGATGGGGACAGAGCTATGTCGGTAGTCCAGGAAAGGGTTGGGTATATGGAGCTCTGGTCGGCGTGGGTTCTTACTTTGCGATCGACTATTATCTGGAATATAAAGATGATGTGACTGATTTTAATCTTTCGCAGGATTACTACCATTTTTTGGAGCGGCAAGGCAGGCCCGTGGACGAATTAAAAGACGCGTTTCAAGCTGTGGAAGATCGTGACCGTCAGGCGGACGATTCATTCCGTAAATTCCAATGGGCGTCGGGTATCACAATTGGAATATGGGTTCTGAATATGATTGATATGGGGTTCTCTTACCGTAGCGATGAAATTCTGAAAGGACAATACTTTACTTCCGACGATTCAACTGGAAAAAATGATACAAAACCTCGCCTCATCGCCGATATTTACGGCGCAAACGCTCGCGTCTTTTTGAAATGGCACTTTTAAATCTGAATAATTTGAAAAAAATATTCTATATTTCTATATTTAACCCCTTACATATCAACTTATTAAATTATTAAATTAGTAAAATATAAAAAACTTGCAATAATTTGGATTTATCTATATTTTAAGAATCTATTGCAGTCGAGCATAAGTACTTCGGGAGTTCGTAACTCAAGACGGTGTTTTGAAGTTGTTTTGCAATAATCCAAAACAACTTCAGACAGATTTATGCCGATGCGCGCTATTGTATTTTTGGAATTATAATATTTCGGAAAATAAAATTCCGGAGAGATTGACTTAATTAAAAGAGGAGAAGTTCTGACAATGAGCATGAAAAAAATGCGCGATTATAGCAAGGTATTTATCTGGCTTATGGCGATCGCTTTTATCCTGAGCACATTTGTGTTATGGGGGATGCAATATTCACCTTCCATGCAGCAGCAACAAAACGAATCGGAAACGACCAACGTGGCTGCGGAAATTAACGGCGATAAAATTATGATAAACGAATTTCGTCGCGCGTTTGAGCAAGCACTAAATCAGCGGGAGGTGCAAGACCCGGACCTTGAACTGACTGATCAAGATATAAAGCAAATTCGCTCTCAAACACTGCGAGACCTGACCGACCAAATTCTGTTCGATCAGCAGGTGAAAAAGCACGGTATCCAGGTCACTTATGAAGAGGTTGCCGAGGAGTTGAAGACCAATCCGCCGGATTTTTTGAAATCTACCTTTATCGATAGCATGGGGGTTTTTAACTACGCCGAGTATATAACTGCTCTAAAACAGGCTGACGACAGCCAACTGAGGATGATCGAGCAAACTCTGATGAACTATTTGCCTCGAAAGAAATTGCAGGATAAGGTTCAGGCGTCGGTCAGAGTCGGAGACTTGGAGGCGTGGGAAGATTTTGTCTCCAAGAATGAGAAAGTGAAAATCAAGTATATTTCGGTTGATCTGAATCAAGTGGATCAAAGCTCGGTGACCGCGACAGGTGATGAGATACAGAAATATTACAATGAAAATAAAGATGATTATAAGCAACCGGAACAGCGCATCGCCGACTATGTCCAACTTGAGATAAAAATGTCGCCGGAGGATCATCAAGAGTTGACAGAAAAGAGGAAAATGATCACGGAAGAGTTAGCGAGCGGAGCGGATTTTGCTGAGTTGGCTTCGCAATATTCACAAGATACGGGCAGTGGCGCAAAAGGCGGTGATTTGGGCTTCTTTGGTCGGAACCAAATGGTGAAGCCTTTTGAAGAAACGGCTTTTAGATTAGAAGATAATGAGATGAGCGACTGGATAAAAAGTCGCTTTGGTTGGCATTTAATTCTGCGGCATAGCTCTAAGATGGAGAAAGATTCGAATGACGAGGATCAGGAAAAAATCCACGCGAGCCATATTCTACTAAAGGAAGAGCCGAGCAACGCCACCAAAAATGAAGTGGGAGAGGCGGCTTATAAATTCTCGTCGGATGTCTCGGAGAACCCTGAAAATTTCCAATCGTTAGCGGAAGCCGCGGGTCTGACAGTAAATGTGACCAAAGCCTTCACTGAAGAGGGCGGTATGATAGCGGGTCTCGGTCGGATGCCAGATGCGGTCAGCTCGATTTTTTCTAAAGAGATCGGGGAACCCACTTCCAAATTTGATATGGGAGGCGACAAAGGCTATGCGATTTTCCGATTAAAAGAAATTATTCCCGAAGGCTTTAAAGAATTTGATCAAGTCAAAGAAATGATCAAAAATAAGCTGATTCGTGAGAAACGGCTGGAGCGCGCCGGCGCAATCGCGGACAGTTTGTATCAAGTGGTACAAAATGGAACCTCTTTTGAAGGGATTGCCGAAGCGGATTCCGATTTTACGGTGCAAGAGAGCGAGGAGTTCACCCGGAGCTCCTATGTGAAAAATATTGGTCGTGATAACGATGTGACTCGCGCTGCCTTTATTTTATCCCTGAATACATCAAGCAAGCCGCTTAAGACCAACAAGGCATATTATTTGATCCAAGTCTTGGAACACAAAGATGCGGATAAGGAAAAATTTGAGAAAGAGAAATCTTCTATCAAGACACAACTGCTGGCTCCGAAACAAAATACCGCTTTTAACGAATGGTTTACCGAGGTGAGGGACCAGGCGGAGATCGTCGATAATTTGGATCAATTCTACAAATAATCCGATCTCGCAAGAAGTTTATCTGTTTATCATAAAAAAATGACGATTATACAAAATCGTCATTTTTTTGACCTCTATTTGCCAAGAAAATATTTTCAACGATTTTATTGAGAGTCGGTCTTTTTATCACATAACAGGCGTTTTTTAACCGCTTTACCTCTCTTCTCTTCGTGTCATATCGGCGCGAGGCACATATAGGGAAGTTTTTTAATGCTAAACATGTATCAAATCCATATAACAAGAAATGAAGTTCGTTTCTTCTTGAATGGGCATATTTCTGACAATGAGGCGAACAAGTTTTTGCAAGAATTCAAGCGGAATGTTTTATCTAAAGTCTCATCTCAAAAAGGATGGTTTCTCTTGATCGATTTCAAGAATCTGAAATCACTCCGACCGTTTCTAAAAGAGGTTATTTCTGATATTTTAGCATTAAGCAAAGCTCAAAACGTGACAGCTGTCATCCATTTTTTGCATAAAGTGACTTTGAGTGTGCAGATTAAGCGGCTGGCAAAAGAGGTGGGAATACTGAATAAAATCTATACGGTGACCAATGAACAAGAGGCTCAAAAAATCTTGGACAATTATCGTCCAATAATGAAAAAAAAGACGTTGAAACCAAAAAAACGGATAGAACCGATAAAACCCATAAAAAAGCCTGTTGAAAAAAAGCCGACTTTCAGCAGGCGACCGCCTCCAACCAGCTATCAAATTATGCCCATAAAAAACGGTATTTTCATTACATTTATGGGACAGATGTCCGTGCTGGAAGCAAAGCGATTTGTTCGGGATTTCAGGGCAAGTATGCCGATTAGCCGAAAATGGTACGTGGTCGCTGATTCACGAAGAGTCAAAGTGCAGTCTCAAAAAGTCTCGAAAATTCTGCAGGAGGCGACCGATTTAGCAAAGGAGTCCGGACGCCGGTTTTCCGTGCAAATTGTTAAAAGCGCGACCGCGCGGCTCCAATTGCATCGGGTGGCTCGGGAAAAGGGACAGGAAGACCTGTTTTTTGTCGTGAATAATGAGCAAGATGCAGAGAAAATTGTTCAAGAACAAAAGGCAAAATTTGGGATACGTTAATCTCATTCGATGTCTTTTGGTTTTTTAAAACTAAGCGAAGTTTGTCAAATTTGGCGATGTTACGCTATATGTTACGCTACGTTGAAAGGAGACGATATGAAGAGATTATCTTTTTATTTGGTAATAAGTTGTGTGCTTTTTTCCGTCTTATCCGCGTATGGGTTCGAAGGGATTATCACGACAAAAACAGAATTTCATCAAGGCGCGGATATGCCTTCTCAGCCGGACGAAGAGGAGATCGCTGATGCAGAAAATGAGATCGAACAGATGAAGGAGGATCTGAAAGGACTGTCCGGCGACGACCGAAAATGGTTGGAGAATGAAATAGAGACTCAGGAGGGCTATCTCGCTGAGTTAAGCGGGGAAAATGCAGGCGGGTCTATAGTGACCCGAACATATATAAAAGATAGTTGGACCCGGGTTGTCGATGAGAGCGATCCGAATAACGAGATCATTTTCAAGGATCAATCCATGATTATGATCAATCATAGTGAACAGAGCTATTCGCAGATAAGCATCGAAGAGTTTCGGAAGATGATGAAAGATATAAAGGAAAGTTTTTCTTCGGTTTTGGATCAGGATTCGCGTCGGCGACTGGACGAGGAGATGAAGAATGAGGCTGAAAAGCAGCAAAAAGTAAAGATTGAAAAGACAGGGAAAATGGACAAAATTCTGGGATATTCTTGCGAATTGGTGATCGCGACAATAGGCGAAGATCGAAATGAAATCTGGATGACATACGAGTTAGGTGACGTATTGCGCCCTTTCCATGAGATGTATGAGTCGTTTCAGTCTGATCTATCCGATCAATTTAGCGCGGATGTTCAGGATTTGGAAATGGAAGCACTCCGTCAGCTAAAGGGCGTCCCCCTAAAGATGATAAAAAAGGAAGGGGATCAAGTGATGGAAGAGTCCGAGGTAACTCAGATCGAGGAAAAATCTCTATCGGACAGTGAGTTCTCTCCGCCAGCCAGCTACAAAAAGGAGGAAGGACTTTCGTTTCAACGATAGGTGCGCGGCTACTTTTTCCGAGAGACGGAGCGGCGAATTCCCAACGCAAAAAGCAGTTTATGCAATCCGGTCATCGCCTTTATTCCTATCCAGACCAATAGGGTGGTCGGTAGAGATCGGCTCCTCCGAAGGTGGTGATCATAGAAAATCCACATCGCATTATAGTAGTGAGAAATCAGTCGGTATGAGCCGTGCTGAGCACCCCCGAGTCCCCCATAGTGCATGATCGGGGCGTCCGCGCAATAGCGAATTTTCCACCCTTTTTCATGGATCCGATAGCTCCAGTCCAGATCGTCCCCGTACATGAAAAAACTTTCGTCCATCCCATTGGTTTGCTCGAGCACCTCCCGCGGAACCATGAAACACGCGCCGGAAATCGCCTCTACATCCAAGCTCTGATCCGGCGAATAATTCGTCAGTGTATAACGGTGGAACAACTCGACTTCTGGGAAAAATTTCCGTAATCTCAAAAAATAGGCGCACGCGACAAAAGGCGTGGGGAAACTGCGGCGGCATTGCCACTGAAAATCGTTGTTTGGGCTGTGAAGTTTCCCTCCGACCGCGCCGTAATCAGGATGCGTCTCAAGAAAATGCGTCAATTTTTCGAGTGAACCGGGGGGGACAATCGTGTCCGGGTTGAGCGATAGCACATAGCGACCCCTTGATCGCTTTAAACCTTGATTGTTGGCGCGGATAAAGCCCGCGTTTTCTGAGTTTTGAATAAGAATGGTCTGCGGAAATTTTTTTTTGATCGTCAGATTGCTTTGGTCCGAGGAAGCGTTATCCACTAAAATTACTTCTAAGTCTGGAATCGTCACATTCTTATAAATTGATTCCAGACATTCAACGACCACATCTCCAGCATTGTAATTGACGACGCAAATGGAAAGCGTTGGGTTCATCTATTTATATTCCTATTATAATATTATTTATAAGTATAATATTACATTTAATTACTTGATTTGGCGTCGTAATTCGTCTCGATCCATTTTTGATATCCGCCGCTTCTGATCTGATCGATCCATTCCTGATGGGACAGATACCAGGCAACGGTCATGTCCAGCCCTCGATCAAAATCCACAGCTGGTTCCCAGCCCAATTCCGATTTGATTTTGTCGCAGTTGACCGCGTACCGTCGGTCATGTCCAAGCCGGTCAGGCACATAAGCGATGAGCTTTTTTAGCTCATCCGGGTGTTTTCCTGTGGCGCGAGCTATTTTTTCGCACAATCGGTTGATCAGGTCAATATTTCGCTGCTCATTATTCCCCCCGATATTATACGTCTCACCGATTTTCCCCTGACGCACGATCCGCCAAATTCCCCGGCAATGATCGCCCACATAGAGCCAATCTCGGACATTTTTTCCATCGCCGTAAATCGGTAGGGGCTTGCCCTCCAGCATGTTGAGGATCATCAAAGGGATCAGCTTTTCCGGAAATTGATAGGGACCGTAATTATTGGAGCAATTCGAGATCGTGATCGGCACGCTGTAGGTGTGGAAATAGGCGTTGACCAGATGGTCAGAAGCCGCCTTTGACGCAGAATAGGGGCTACGGGGGTCGTACACGGTATCTTCATAAAAGTACCCGGTCTCGTCCAGACTGCCGAAAACCTCGTCGGTAGAGATATGATGAAATAACAGGTCTTCTTTGATGGGAGATAGACGGACCCCCCAATGTTTCCGAGCGATCTCCAGCAGATTGAAGGAGCCGATCACGTTGGTTTGGACAAAGTCCTTTGGTCCAAAAATCGATCGATCTACATGGGATTCCGCGGCAAAGTGGATCACGCAGTCGATCTGGTATTGATCAAAAATCTGATCGATACGCTTGATGTCGCAAATATCCGCTTTTTCAAACTGATATCGCTCTCGATATTGATCGGCAATATCCGCCAAACTCTCAGGATTTCCGGCGTACGTCAGGCTGTCCACGTTGACGATATGACCGGTAAAGTCGCTCTCCTCCAGAAGATAGCGGATAAAATTCGAGCCGATAAATCCGCATCCACCAGTTATGAGAATTGAATTGAATTGTCGCATGATAGCACCTCTCTTGTCCGCAGATTACGCAGATGATAGAGATTATGAAGATTCAGAAAAATCTACGAAAAATTGACGAAGATTTTCCCGCCAAATTTCTTTTTTCCTTTCTTTTAAAAAATCGCGAAACCCAAAATTGCGTTGAATGTTCCCATTGTCCATAACTGAATAGGGGGGTCTGGTCGCGGGCATCGGATACTCCTCTGCCGAAATCGGTCGGATTGGGATTTCTTTTTTGATGAGTCCAAATTCAACCCCAAGTTTTTGAATTTCCACTGCGAAATTGAACCAGGAAATAGCGGCTTGATCGGAATAGTGATATATCCCGAATTTCTGAGGCGTTGTGTGGAGGAGGTGGACAATATTTTGAGCCAGCGGGGCGCAGTAGGTTGGCGAGCCGATTTGGTCGTGAATCACATTCAACGATTTCCGTTCATTGCATAACCGGATAATCGTTTTGACGAAATTTTTTCCGCACACTCCGTACAGCCAACTGATACGGATAATATAATATTTTTTCCAACAGGAATGATGGTTCGAGACTTGGATTATTTTCCGCTCGCCGCTCAACTTTGTCTGACCATATACCGAGAGTGGATTGGGTTCGTCATCCTCTCGATAGGGCGATGTTTTCTGACCGTCAAATACAAAATCGGTCGAAAAATGGATCATTGTCGCGTCTAATTTGGCGGCGATTTGAGCGATATTTTTCGCCCCGCGCCCATTGATTTGCTCTGCGTATTCCGGCTCTTCCTCAGCCCGATCCACATCTGTATATGCCGCGCAATTGACGATTTGTCTCACGGATTTACCCTCAGAAAATTTTTCCAACGCCTCGGATCGGGTGATATCCACCTCACGGTCTGTTCCGTAATAGGGGATTTTGAGTCGGCGTAACTCCATGCAGATTTGTTTTCCGAGCATCCCAGTGCTACCGATTATCCAGATCATGGAAACGCCTCCACATCTCTCAGACAGGCGTTATTTCGATCTTTTGGGGATAAAATCGGTTGTCGAGAGGGCCAATCAACGCCGACTTCCGGGTCGTTCCAGATAATTCCTCGCTCAGAGTCCGGCGCGTATTCAGCCGTTGTTTTGTAGAGAATTTCAGCTACGTTGCTGACGGTATAGAATCCATGAGCGAATCCTGTGGGCACATACAGAAGTTTTTTATTTTCAGCGGACAGCATACATCCTTCCCATTGTCCAAAAGTGGGAGAACTCCTGCGAATATCGACGATTGCGTCAAAAATTTCCCCATGGATACAACGCACCAATTTGGCTTGCGCGTGGGGCGGAAGTTGATAATGCAGACCGCGCAGCGTCCCTTTTATTGAACGTGATTGGTTGTCCTGGAAAAAATTTTCCGATATACCGCACCGGGTGAATTCTGATAATTTATAGGTCTCAAAGAAAAATCCACGCTCGTCTCCATAGACCTTTGGCGTGATTATCCGCACTCCTGATAGACGAGTTTCTTGAAATTCGAAAGGCATAAAATTCCTCTTTTTTTTAATCAATCAAGTTGTATCACCGGATCAGAGCCATCTTTTGAGTCCCCTCAAGCTTCTAATAAGCTTCGCAGATATTTTCCATAATGATTGTCCCTGGGAAAGCGAGCCGCGAGCCGCTCCAATCCAGCGTCGTCAATGAATTTCATTCGATACGCCACCTCTTCGATACAACCGATTTTCAGCCCCTGCCTCTCCTCGATGGTTTTGATGAACATGGTCGCGTCGTTCAATGACTGATATGTTCCGGTATCCAGCCAGGCAAAACCGCGTCCCATCAATTGGACTTTCAGCCGACCTTTTTCCAAATAGGCGCAGTTGACATCGGTGATCTCCAGCTCGCCTCGTTTGGAGGGTTTCATCCGTTTAGCGATTTCCGTCACCTCCTGGTCATAAAAGTAGAGACCCACCACAGCATAATTGGACTTTGGGTGCTTTGGCTTCTCCTCAATGGAGATGACTTTTCTGTTTTGATCAAAATGTATCACGCCGTAACGTTCTGGGTCATTCACATAATAACCGAACACTGTGGCACCTTCTCGCTGTTGAGCCGCGCTCTGAACCAGGTTCGCCAAACCGTTTCCATAAAATATATTATCCCCTAAGATCAAAGCCGCTGGCTCGTTATCAACAAATGATTCCCCCAGGATAAAGGCTTCGGCAAGACCGTTTGGCTTGGGTTGCTCCTTGTATCGAAAGCACAATCCCAGAGAAGATCCGTCGCCAAACAATTCCTCGAATCGAGGCAAATCCTGCGGCGTGGATATGATCATAATATCCCGAATACCGGCGAGCATCAATGTGGAGAGAGGATAATAGATCAGCGGTTTATCATAGATCGGTAAAAGCTGTTTGCACACTGCGCGGGTGATCGGATAGAGACGCGTGCCGCTTCCTCCGGCAAGAATGATTCCTTTCATAGAAAATCCTTTAAATTTAATTAAGTAACACTTTTTATAAAAATAGTTATTATTAAGCGATTATATCCATATTTTTTACGAATAAATCCGCGGATAAATCTGTGAATTCAATATGTAACGTGAACAAGAAAAAGACCCTTTGCCTGGGCAGTTGCCGGGGCTTTTGAGCGATCCTGAGCCGTCAGAATCTCTTTCATCTCATGGATAGATAACTTATTTTTTCCGATCTCCAAAAACGATCCTACCAGAATTCTGACCATGGAATACAAAAATCGATTCGCGCAGATTTCGAAGATAATCATCTCCCCTTCTTGCTTCCAAAAGCAGTCGATCACCTGCACATAAAAATTCGTGGAGTCGGTTTTTGGCGAGCAAAAGGAACGAAAATTGAGGGTATCGAGGATTATCGGAACGGCTTTTTGCATCCTCTCGACGTCCAGGTCGCCTTTTACATATAAAGCGTGACGGCGATGTATGGGAGAAAAACGCCGCATCACCTGATAGCGATAGCGACGCCATCTGGCGTCCCGACACGCGTTAAAATAGATATCCACTTCCTGAGCGTCGATTATCTTGACGTCGTCGGGTAGCCAGGCATTCAGCCCGGTCCGAAATACATGGATCGGGTGGGGGGAGTCGATACGGAAATTAGCGACCTGCTCCAAAGCGTGAACCCCTGAGTCGGTGCGGCCCGATCCGGTAATACGAGTCCGCTCGTGGGTCAGTCTAAGAATCGCGTCTTCGATAACGCCTTGTACGGTGCGGCAATTTGGCTGATACTGCCAACCGCAAAATTTCGTCCCTTCGTATTCGATAATCAATTTAATATTGCGCATCATTTTCCAGCTTTCAATAGACAGATAAAACAAGCGATCTCTCTCTGCTAAAGATAGATAAAATTTGAAAAGGATGGTAGCATTTTCTACTCTTTTACGATATTTTTTTATCTGGGACACATCGGTGACCGTCAAAGCTCCCGCGGGTCTCACTTGAGCGATATATTTTTTAAGATAAAGTAAGAAACTTGTTGAATTTCAACAGCTTTTGGTTTATTTTTTACGCTCTGACAACTGTTATAGCATATTTCAAAAGGAGTTACCGATTGATGTCTGAATTACTAAGAGAAAATCTTTTTTTGGTAGACGGTCACGCTCTGGCTTATCGGATGTTTTTTGCCTTTCGAGATCAAAATCTTTCGACCGACGGAAAACCTACCAGCGCGATTTATGGATTTATCACGACCATCCTGCGACTATTGGACGCGTATAAACCCTCGCATTTTGCCGTGGTGTTTGATCCGAGCGGGTCCACGCATCGACATGAGATGTACGACGCATATAAGGCGACCCGTGAGAAAATGCCGTCCGATTTGGCGGAACAGTTGCCACGTATCCACGAGTTTCTCTCAGCTATGGACTGTCCGGTTATCGAGGAACCGGGATTTGAAGCGGACGATATCATTGGCGCGATAGCCGAGAAATTCGGGAGTCAGGGGACAAATGTGGTCATCTATTCTGCAGACAAGGATTTCATGCAGTTGGTGACGGATCGGGTGCGGATGCTGAAGCCGGGTCGGCGAGGCGCGGACGACAAATGGATTACCGCTATCGAGGTGCAGAAAAAATTTGGTGTGCAACCGAATCAGGTGATCGACGCGCTGGCAATGATCGGCGACGTGTCGGACAATGTCCCAGGTATCGACGGAGTTGGAGAAAAGACCGCGGCAAAGTTGTTGGCAAAGCACGGCTCATTGGATCGCATATTGGAGAATACCGCGCAACTTTCCCACAAGAGAGCAAGAACATTTTTCAGCAATCCGATCAATATCGACCTTATCCGCCTATCGAAAAAACTGGTCACAATCCGTCGCGACGCGCCTCTCTTTGTGAATCTGGAGGACCTGAAGCGGCACTCTTTTGATCATAAAAAGATGTTTGAACTCTGTAAGCGTTTAAAATTCCGGAGCTTATTAAAACGGTTTCTTCCGAAAAACGAACAACTGGGATTAGACTTATCAGGGTCTGCGTCGGCTATAAAAGCGGACTATCGTCAGGTCAATACCTGGGAGAAATTCGAGCGGTTGTTGGAAGTACTCGCGTCCTCATCCGGCTTTGCCTTTGATATGGAAACGACGGATAAGAATTCTATGCGGGCACGGTCCGTGGGTATTTCCTTTGCCGTCAAGCCTGGGGAGGCGTGGTATATACCGATCGCCCATGTAAAAAAAGGCGGTTACGAGCAGGGGGATCGGGCAATTTTGCGGAATTTTCAAGAGGGTAACTTGTCCGCTGATCGGGTTTGGAGCGAGCTTAAACCGATTTTTGAGAATCCGAATATTCCGAAATACGCGCATAATATGAAATATGATATGATGGTTCTGGCTCAAGACGCGGGAATTGAGGTTCAAGGAAAGCTGTCCGACTCTATGATAGCGGCTTGGCTAATCGACCCGATCCGTCATCATTATGGACTGAAGGAACTTTCGCTCGAATTATTCGGTCACAGAATGACGACATACACGGATATGGTGGGCAAGGGCAAGGATCAGATCAATTTTTCCGAGACAGATATTGCCGCCGCGACTGCTTATGGATGTCAGGACAGTGATTTTACGTTGCGCTTGCAAGAAATATTCGCTCCGAAATTGAAAAGTATGAAGTTGGATTCGCTGTTTCATAAGATTGAAACGCCTCTCCTACCGGTTTTGATGGATATGGAGCGCGCGGGTATGATGATCGATCGCGCGGTTTTTACCGAGATGAGCGCACGTCTTGAGACCGGCTTGATCCGGCGCAAACAGATCATCTATGAGCTGGCAGATGAAGAGTTCAACATCAACTCTACAAAACAATTGCGAGAAATTCTTTATGAAAAATTGAAACTCCCTGTTCTGAAACGAACGCCAAGGAGAGATCCCAGCACGGACGCAAAAACTTTGGAAAAATTGGCGCGCGATCATGATCTGCCAGCGCAGATTATCGAATATCGAGAGCTGAATAAACTTAAAAATACATACGTGGACGCGCTGCCAAAATTGATCAACCCCATAACTGGACGGATTCACACCAGTTTTAATCAGACGGTGATCCCCACAGGTCGCTTGTCAACCCGAGAACCAAATCTCCAGAACATTCCTATCCGGTCTAAAGAAGGTAGAGAAATCCGCAAGGGTTTTGTGCCTGGAGAGAGATACGATCTGCTTCTGTCCGCGGATTATTCACAGATCGAGCTGCGGATTCTGGCTCATTATGCGGGTGACGGCGCGCTCAGTCGGGCGTTTCAACAAGGGGAAGACGTCCATCGCTTGACCGCGGCGACTGTTTTTGGTTGCCCTATAGAAGAGGTGACTTCGGAGATGCGTCGGGTGGCAAAGGTGACCAATTTTGGCATTATATATGGGCAAACGCCATTCGGTCTATCGAACTCGCTGGGCATGAGCGTCAAGGAAGCACAGCATTTTATCAACGCCTATTTTGCCACATATCCGGGAGTCAAAAACTATATCGAATCCGCGGTGGCGCAGGCAAAAGACAAAGGATATACGACAACGTTGAAAGGCAGACGCCGACCTCTCCCAGACGTCAATTCGACCAATCGACATACTCGAGAATACGCTGAGCGAATCGCAGTAAATACCCCCATTCAAGGCACAGCCGCGGATATGATAAAAATAGCGATGATTCATATCCATCGACAATTGAAGGAAGAAAAATTTCGCAGCCGAATGATTTTGCAAGTGCACGACGAGCTCATATTCGAGGTCGTCGAGGAGGAGGCGGATCGTTTGAAGAATTTGGTAGTCAAAACAATGGAGAACGCGCTCCCTCTTGATGTGTCGGTAAATGTCCCGGTCAAGGTCCAAGTAGGTATCGGTAAAAGTTGGTTTGAGGCGCATTCATAAATCGCAGGAAATTCGATATGATTCTTGAAATAAAATAATTCAGTTAAAATAATCTCTTGAATTGATCGCTTGGGAAATTTTTTTTTTGGATAAGCTACGGAAAAAAATAAAAACGGAACCGCAATCGGATAATACCAGACAAGCGGTCGCATTAGATAAAATCAAACGGGGCATTAAGCTGTTCATTTTTCTGACAGTGATCAGCTTTTGCGCTGTTTTTTATTTCACAGCGTCGTCGGAAAGCGCGCAGGCATTAAGCCGGATTCATATAAATTATCTCATATTGGCTATTTCTTTGGGTCTCCTGAACCATTTTTGGAGCTGCTGCCAGCTTTATATATTGATCAAAAAGCTGGAACCGAATTACCGATTTATTGACACGTGTCAAGCCACGTTTGGCAATATGTTCATGGCAGCTATCACTCCGACCCAGAGCGGCGGCGGACCCATGCAGCTTATCTTGTTAAAATCCAAAGGATTGAGTTTCCCAAAAGCGATTGGTGCCGGATTTATGCAGTTTCTGGCGTCAGTCTCCTTTCTATTTATCTCGATTCTCTTCCTATACCTGACCCAAAATCAGACCATCCAGAACGAAAATATCAGCTATCTGCTTAATTATGGATTGGTCGTGATGACAGGGCTGGGCGCGATATTTATTCTGGCAATACTTAAGCCGGAGGCAATCCTGCGGGCTGTCCGCATAATCGCGCAATTTTTAGCCAGGATTACGCCAGATCGATATGACGCCCGCATCCGTCGAGCTTCTGAAAAATTGTGTCTGGGGATCAAGGAGAGCCACTGCTCGATCATGCTTTTTCTCCGAAAGGGCAAGTTGGCGATAGCCGGTTCCATACTATTTGCCAGCGGCTCCATGGTCACCAAATTTATTATCGCATACGTAATTATCATCGCTTTCGGGTATGAGGCTCCGTTTCTAAAAGTGATCAATATCCAGATCATTCTCAATTTTCTGATCTATTTCGCGCCCAGCCCAGGAGCCAGCGGCGTGGCAGAGTTCGGCTCTGCGATCTTGATGGGGATGATTGTGCCAAAACATTTTTTAGGCGTTTTTACAGTCTTATGGCGACTGTTTACCACATTTATCGGCGTGGGATTTGGCGGCCTTGTGATCCTCCGTTTTGTTGCGAAATTTGAGCGGAATTTGGTAATGATCACGTCTCGGTCAAGTCACGCGCCACAAGGAGAAAATAATGACGATAAAATCTTATCTAACAAATAGTTATAAAAAAATATTCGAGTCCCGTGTGATCGGTCAAGAAACTGTGGAGGGGCGCGTTGCAATAGCTCTTGAGGAGACCTGTTTCTATCCGCCTTCCGGCGGACAGCCCGCGGACAAAGGCACGATCAACGACAAACCAGTCATTGACGTGTACGAGAAAGATGGGGCGATTTATCATGTCTTGGAAGCTGAAAAATTTGACGAGGATTGCGCTCGGGGTCGAATCGATTGGGAAAGACGATTTGATCATATCCAGCAACATAGCGGTCAACATCTCCTCTCCGCGGTGTTGTTTAAGAGACACAATATCCAGACGCTCTCATTTCACCTGGGCGCGGATTATAGCGCTATCGACCTGTCGCTAAAAAAAATGACGACGGATATGATCGAGAAGGTGGAGAGCGAATGCCAACGAATCATCCTTGAAAATCGTCCCATGCGCGTCCACATCGTGAACAGAGATGAACTTCATCGATTTTCGTTACGCAAGCCGCCTCCGGAGGGTTTAAAAGAGATTCGCATTATTGAGATTCAGGATTATGATTTTTCGCCGTGCGGCGGAACCCATGCCAAAGGAACCACAGAGATAGGTCTGATCAAAATTATTGGTTTGGAAAAAATCAGGAAGAATATCCGTGTGAAATTTTTATGCGGAAATCGAGCAAATCAGGATTATGCAGCAAAACACCGGGTTTTGGTCGATCTCTCAGACCGGATGACTTGCTCATGGCAGGAGCTTCCGGCGATTCAAGAAAAAGTGCGCGCCGAACGAAAAAATTTCCGCAGAAGGATCGCTGAATTGCACAAAGAATTGGCTCGATATGAGGCAAAAACAATGATCGATCAGGCGGAAGAGATCAATGGCGTGAGGGTGATCAGCCAAATTTTGCCGAACCGAGAGATGAACGAGCTGGCTCTGTTATGTAAAGAGATCGTATCAAATCCCTCGGTTATCGCGCTATTGGCAGTCGTTTCCGACCGAGTCTCTCTTGTCTTTGGACGCTCCGAGAACGCCCCAGGTCAGATGGGCAAGTTGATGAAAGAGGCATGCCAAAAACTCGGAGGAAGGGGCGGAGGACGTCCCGGGATGGCGCAGGGAGTCGGCACCCGCATCGATTTAGCGCAAGCTGAATTGAGACGAATTCATCAAAAAGTGGCAAAGGAGTTATAAAAAAAATGTTTGAATTGTTATTTCTCGGAACCAGCGCGTCTATTCCGACTGCAAAACGCAACACGTCTTGCGCCATGGCGATCCACGAAGGGCGGCGGTTTATGATTGATGCGGGCGAAGGCGCGCAGCGTCAGATGAGAATTGCCAATGTTGGCATGAAGGGCTTACAGGACATTTTTCTGACGCACCATCATATCGACCATATTATCGGATTAGGCGGGCTACTTTTCACACTCTCGCAGATTCCACCGCCTTGTCCGATCACGATTTACGGCAATCGAAAAACGCTCGATTTTATCGAGACAATAGCGGACGCTGTTTGGGATTCCCGACCTGGGGAGCGCGATCAAGTATTCCGCACTTATGAGATTTCATCCCGCGAGGAGCTTCTCAGGGAGGACAAGCGTATCTCGATATCTGGGTTCGAGGTCGGACATGGTCGCCATCAATCCTTTGGATTTATTTTTCAAGAAAAAAGCTTCCGCCGATTTCTTCCCGATCAGGCTCGAAAATTTGGTGTGCCAGAGGGACGTTTTTGGGGGATCCTCAAGCAAGGGGAAAATGTGACGCTGGATTCCGACAAGATCGTGTATGCTGACGCTGTTTTGGATTTAGCCGAGCCGGGCGCGAAGTTGGTTTATATCGGAGATTGCCACTATGACGAGACGCTGATCGATCATGCGAGGGGAGCGGATTGTCTTGTATGCGAGGCGACTTTTCTCGATGAACATCGAGAGTTTGCCGAAAAATATGGACATCTCACGGCTCGACAAGCTGCGCATATTGCCCGTGAGGCAGAAGTCGGTATGCTCTATCTAAATCACCGCTCTCGGCGATATGAGGATCGGCAGGTCGAAGAGCAAGCCCGATCTGTTTTCCCAGACGCGCATATCGCTCGGGACTTTGATCGAATTTCGATCCAACCCAAGATTTCCTGACCGGGAATATCCATCTTATGATTATGTCCCACGCTTCATCGACTTTTTTGACGCTTCTATTTTGCCTTGGATTGTCCCTTTTTGCAGACGCCGAGGCAAATGATTCGCGGTCCAGACAGGTCCACAGTCCGCCTTTTCTCATTATTGCAGATCGAGCCGTCAGGCAAACTTCCATAGAATCTGTGACAAATATCCTCCACCATTACCGCAAGCAGGTCAAAGAAGAATGGGGTTGGACGCCGCACGGAGAGGTTTTTGTGCATATTTTTTCGGAAACCTGGCACTACTGTCAGGAAACAGGCCAGCCGTGGGAATTTGGGGGGATTTATCAGGATCAAAGGCTCTATCTCCAATCCCCAGAATTGCTTGAGAAAAGGGGGAGGCTAAAGGAAATTATCGTTCATGAATATATTCATCTGCTCATTGACCAGGAGACCTCGGGGAACTGCCCTCTTTGGTTGAATGAGGGACTGGCGGTTTTTATCTCCGAGCATAGAGGCGACCTTGCGCCTCCAGATCTGTTAATGACTCCGACCTGCTTGGACAGCCTGTTTATCCGAGAGCCCGAATCGGGTGAGATTGTTTCATCTTCCGATCTCAAGCAGGCATATCTTTCGGCTCAATATTATGCGGCGCAACTCGTTCAGCGGTATGGCATACAAAATGTCAGAAAAATCCTATCCAATCTTGGAAAAGATATAGAATTTGACGCCTCTTTCCAACATTTTTTGGGACAGAGCGTTGAAGAGTTTATAAATAGTTGTCAAAAGCGACCATAGAGATCAGTCCGCAAATTTGTCCGCAGATTACCGCAGATTATCGCAGATTATCATAGATTATCATTCAAGATCCTACTTATAGCTCTTGCTTTTCCCCAATTTAATCTTTAATATTGAGACCTTGTCACCTAATGGTGCAAGGGTTGATTTTTTTTAGGAGTGCCGCGTCATGACTCAATCGCCATGCCAATCCCAAATAAACGAAACGGAGAGTAAATTATGACACAACCGGACATAATCCAGAAGATACTCAAAGACAGTGCTTATCATCTTGCCCTGTTCTCGGATGATGAAATCTGCTCTTTACGAGAAAAAGTTTTTATCAAAATTACCAGAGGTAAAAAAACGCCGTATGTGAACTGCATTGTCCGAGGCAAAAATATTCAGCTCAAGCCGGAGGAAGTTGTTCGTCAACTTTATGCGGCGCGGCTTATCAAGCAGTATGATTACGGCAAAAAACGCTTAGCCTTTGAATATTCGGTCAATTTCGGTCGGGAAAAGAAAAGAGCCGATATTGTTATTTTTGACAAAGATCGCCTGGATACCGCCTATATCATCATCGAGCTAAAGAAGCCCAAACTCAAAGACGGAAAAAATCAACTTCGTTCTTATTGCAACGCCACTGGCGCGCCAATTGGCGTATGGACGAACGGCGAGCAAATTTCCCATTACCACCGCAAAGATCCCAACTATTTTGAAGACATCACCGATATTCCCAAGGCAAAACAAAGCCTGAAGGATATTCTCACCGAGCGATTTACTTTAAAAGACCTGATAATCAAAGATGAGTTGACAAATAAACGAAAATCTCTGAAAGATAAAATCAAGGAAATGGAGGATGAAGTGCTTGCTAATGCCGGGGTTGATGTATTCGAGGAAGTTTTTAAGCTCATATTCACCAAGCTCTATGATGAATATCTCAGCCAGAAAGATAAAGGTATTATTAATTACTTTTTGCGGAAGGATACAAATTTTGCCTTACGTGAGTCAAACCCCCAATATGACAAAAATTCTTCAGGAGATCAGGATTATGACGCGCTCAAGAAAACAGTCAGCCGTATTGACGATGAAGACTTTCGGGTCATGGAGTTCAGAAACACTGGGCAAACCGACACGGAACTGAAACATAAAATTCATGATTTGTTCAACCAGGCAAAAGAGCAATGGAAAGGTGTATTTCCGGAAAGTTCCGCCTTTGGGCTTTCCGACAGTCACCTGTCAGTCTGTGTATCCAGCTTGCAAGATGTAAAGCTGTTTAACTCCAATCTGTTGGTTGTCGATGAAGCCTTTGAATACCTGGTGAACAAATCCGCTAAAAGTGAAAAAGGGCAATACTTCACGCCTCGCCATGTGATTGATATGTGCGTGCAGATGCTCAATCCAAAACGAGGCGAGTATATGATTGACACCGCTTCCGGCAGTTGCGGTTTTCCGGTGCATACTATTTTCAAGCTGACCGGTCATCTATTCACCAACGAGGAAATCCCGGAAGAAGATAAACGGCATGTGCTCAAAGTCTTTGGCATCGACTTTGATGAAAAAACAGTCCGGGTTGCCCGAACCTTGAACCTGATTGCCGGCGACGGTGAAACCAATGTCATACATCTGAACACCCTGGATTTTGAGCGTTGGAATGACAAAACCGAAAAAGATAGAAAATGGATCAACACCTACGGCAAGGGTTTTGAGCGGCTGGAAAAGTTAAGGGTAGAAAAAAATGATAACAAGTGTTTCAATTTTGATATTTTGATGGCAAATCCACCATTTGCCGGGGACATCAAGGAAAGCCGCATCCTGCATCAGTACGAACTCGGTTTTAAGGCAAATGGAAAGGCGCAAACCAAAGTCGGACGTGATATTCTTTTTATTGAAAGAAATCTGGACTTTCTCAAGCCCGGCGGACGTATGGCAATTGTTCTTCCGCAAGGCAGATTCAATAACACATCGGATAAACACATTCGTAAATTTATCGCTCAACATGGGCGTATTCTTGGTGTGGTCGGCTTGCACGGCAACACCTTCAAACCGCATACCGAAATTGGATAAAAATGGGCATTTGATTGTTGAACATGATTTGCATAGCCATGATGGAGAGGCACCAGGCGGTATCGCCGAAGCATTTATTGATTGGGCGAGGAGTGAGAAGTTCTCGTTTTGGAGGGAATAAAGATGGATATGGTGAAGCAGCTTGATATTTCGGTGTTGCCGCAAAAAGCACAGGAAGAGTTATATGATTTTTTCCTGTTTTTGAAACAGCGTTATCAGGAGAAATGGATAGATTCTGACGTTGGAGAGGCGGCTATTTTGAGTGAGCAGAGTTTTGGTGAAGATAATAAGGCGTGGAGTCATTTTATTAAGAGTTGTAAGCGTTCTGAGATTGAGATTGATCATTCTATAGAGATTAGAGAGTTGATTGATCAAGCGCAAGATACACAGGGCTTTAGGCATGATTTATCAAGCGTGCTTTTCGTGCAGAAATGGGATGACGAACTCTGCCCTGAAGCAGACGACTACCCCATCTTTTTTGCCGTATCAGAAAAGGGCGGCAAGGATAATTTCGGCGATTATATCTATATCAAAAACGGCAACGGCCAATATAAACTGGATAAAAACGGGCATTTGATTGTTGACCATGATTTGCATAGCCATGATGGAGAAGTGCCGGATGATATAGCAGAAGCATTTATTGAATGGGCGAAGAGTCAAAAGCTGTCTTTTTGGGTGGAGGGTTAAGTATGCAAATTTCAATAATTAACAAATCTGATATAGTCAGTGCCTTCAGAATAGACGCTGAATGCTATCAAGAAAAATATATCTCAGCACAAAAAAAACTATTGAAGATAGAAAACACGAGATTAGGAGATGAAGTTTTCATATTTAGTAAAGGGATATTTGACATAAAATCTGAGTGTTATTCAACTTCGGGTGTCCCTTTCGTTCGTATTGGGGACTTAAAAAACTTCGTTATAGAACAAGGAAATATTATTTACATACCAGAAACGGAGCACCTAAAAAATTATAAAACAGCTTTAAAAAGAGGAGATATTATTTTAAGCAAGACCGCATATCCAGCCGCTTCTTTTGTAAGTTTAGATGAATGCAATACATCCCAAGATACCATTGCAGTAAAACTGAATAATAATTCTAAGGTTAATAGTGAATATTTGACTGTCTTCCTCAATTCAAAATATGGTTTTGATCAGATGCGGCGCTGGTTTACTGGGAACGTTCAGATGCATCTCAACTTAATAGATAGTAAAAATATTGTAATACCTATTTTGGATACGATTCAAGGGAAGGTTAAATCTATATTCTCTAGTGCCATTCGCTTAAAAACAAACTCAGAAATAAAACTTAATCAAGCCCACGCTATACTCCTTCATGAACTCAATTTAACCAACTGGCAACCCAAACACCAGCTAACTTTTATCAAGAACTATTCAGATACTGAGCAAGCCGGACGTATCGATGCGGAATACTTTCAGCCGAAATATGAGAAAATCGTTAAGGCCATTCAAAGCTATTCCGGTGGTTGGGATACATTAGGTACTTTAGTTTCGGTCAGAAAAAGCGTGGAGGTTGGAAGCGGTGAATATCTTGATGAAGGGATTCCATTTTTGAGGATTAGTAATTTAAGTTCGTTTGAACTTTCAGAAGAAAAATATATTTCTGAGAGTTTGTATCAAAAACTGAAAAAAAATCAGCCAGAAGAAGGGGAGATACTTTTTAGCAAGGATGGAACACCGGGTATTGCATATTATCTCCATGAAAAACCGCATAAAATGATTCCATCAGGTGGAATACTACGTCTTCAAATAAGGATGGATAAAATTAATGGAGAATATTTAACGCTGGTTTTGAACTCCATTTTGACGCAAGAGCAGATCAATCGTGATGTGGGTGGTTCAATTATTTCGCACTGGCGACCTGACCAGGTGAAAGAAACAGTTATTCCGATTTTGTCAGAAGAAAAACAAACCCAAATTCAGCAAAAAGTTACGGAATCTTTTAACTTGCGCAAACAATCCAAGCACCTTTTAGAGTGTGCGAAAAAAGCGGTGGAAATGGCAATCGAGCAAGACGAACAGGCAGCACTTAATTGGCTGGAAGATGAAACCGGAGAACTGCGCATATAATAGCCTTATGGGGACGATGAAAAATGCAGCACCATCCGAATTTATATTGCCTATTTTCCTAATTTGTTTTATTTTGTAACTACGTAGCCACATACTCGGCTATAAAAAAATTATAACTATTCAGCCATGACAAGCGCTACAGCATTGGTCAATAGCTCGTAAATTCCACTTATTCATTCGCGTAATTTTAAAAGGAGTGACTGTCATGCGCGTTTTCAATGTGATCGCCGCGTCGATTCTTTTTTGTTTACTTATGCCAAAAGTCGGATCCGCTGAGTTTCATCTTAAAAAAGGATTTTTGGTTAGTGCCAACCATACCCGTCTATCGGGGGATACGCCAGAACAAGAAGATATCGAAGCCCGAACCGGTTTTAGCGCGGGTATGGCGGTTCAGTTTCACTTCAGCCGTAAAATAGCGCTCCAGTCCGAGATTCTTTATTCTCGGAAGGGCGGAAAAAGCTCGGCAGGTGCCACATATCTCGATTCTGAGGAATCAACCACCTGGCGAGTCGATTATTTGGAGCTGCCGATCTTGATAAAATACAAATTTCCATCTAACGGAATCGCTCAGCCGAACCTCTATTTCGGTGGTGCTGTTGACTTAACAATCGATAAGGAAAAGCGATACAAGGACGCGGATGGCGAATTTAGAACTACGGGATGGGATAATGTCAAAAAAACAGACGCCGGGCTTATTTTTGGCGCAGACCTAAATTTCGATGTAGGCACGGGTTTGCTGATTTTTGATTTTAGATATGTTTGGGGAATGTTAAATATTCTGGAATCGCCAGAAGATGCCAAAAACGGCGTCATTTCTCTGGGAATCGGCTATCTTTTTTGATCAATCAGGATTTCGAATCTCGCTAACTTCATTTCGCAGGTTAATTTTTATAAATATACGAATTAAAATTTTATTTATATTGTTATTAAGAATATAAGGGCATATCAACTATCGCAGTCGATCAAGGAGAAGGTCATGAGAAATTTGGATCAGGTCAAAGATTCTACAATTTTGATTGTAGACGATAATCCCACATATTTAGATCTGCTATTCAATTATCTGTCCAACGTTGGATTTCGGATATTATTGGCTCAGAATGGCGAGAGCGCATTGGAGCAAGCTCTGGAAGAAAAGCCGAATTTGATCCTGTTAGATGTTATCATGCCGGAGATGGACGGGCTGAAGACCTGTCGCTTGTTGAAGAGTTCTCTAAAGGTCAGGGACATTCCCGTGATTTTTATGAGCGCGTTGGGAGATTCCGTAGATAAGGTCAATGGATTTGAAGCGGGCGCGGTGGATTACATCGCCAAGCCGATTTATAATGAAGAGATGTTGGCTCGGATAACCGCCCATCTGATTATCAGCAAGCAGCGCAGGAAGTTGATCGAATTGAATGCCAGCAAAGATTCGCTTCTGACAATTATTTCTCACGACATGAGAAACGCGTTCACGAGCTTATTGGGATATGCTGAGTTTCTGAGCGAATCGACGATCGAATTTACGCCGGAAGAGAGTCAGCAAATTGCCACGGGTTTAAACGACGCAATAAAAAAGACCTATAAATTATTGGGGAATTTGCTGGATTGGGCAAAGCTGCAAAGGGGCGAGATGATCTATCATCCGCAACGGATCGACCTGAATGAGATGGTCTCCACCACGGTCGATTTCTTATGGGCAAATGCAAATAAAAAGAATATTCGGGTCATATTTGACGTAAATCCAGAATGCCGGGCTTATGCGGATCAAAATATGATCAACACGACCTTGCGAAATCTGGTCACAAATGCGATCAAATTTACGGATGACGGTGGATTGGTGGAAGTTCGCGCTCATAATTCTCATATCGATGGCGAAAATTGTATGGAGATAACGGTTAAGGACAACGGTGTGGGAATCAGCGTCAAGAGGTTAGGCCTTTTGTTTCGTATTGATGAAAACAACAAAATTAAGACTGAAGGCACTGATGGGGAGGCTGGCACGGGATTGGGTTTGATCCTTTGTAAAGAACTGATAGAAAAAAACCGCGGGCATATCTGGGCGGAAAGCAATGAGGGTATGGGGTCTACTTTCCATTTCACTCTACCCGCTTCCGCTCCGATGTGGAACCCTAATATAGAATCAACGCGGAGCCGACCAAACCAGCCGTCTCCGCTCGTAAAATCCTATCGCCGAAGGAAAAAAAATCGACTTTTCTTCGGCTTAATTCCTGAAGTTCGGCTTTTGTAAAACCTCCCTCTGGACCGATGATCAGCAAGACCGATCCTCCGGTCCTGTTTCTGACTGAGAGACCTGAACTCGCGCCGGGAACCCCTACCAGCGTTTCATCAAAACAGGCGCATAAATCCAAAAAAAATTTCCAATCGTGAACCGCCCGAATTGTCGGTAGAACGGATCGACCACACTGTTTCACCGCGGAGATCGCGATACGTCTCCAGCGATCTTCCTTTCCATCCGGTCTGCTGACCGGTCTGCGACGAGGTCGAAGCACGCTGCGTTCTGATATGAATGGAATAAACTCGGAGACGCCGATTTCTGTCCCCTTTTCAACGACGCTATCAAATTTTCGGGATTTGGGTAAGGATTGCGCCAATGCCAGGTGGATCGACGGCTCTCCGACGCGGAATTGACGCTGTAAAATGATTCCCGCGACTTCTTTTTTATCAATTTCGGTAATCTCTATTTGATAATGATAGCCCACGCCATCGATAGCGGTGATCCGATCCCCGACGCGATGTCTGAGCGATCGGGAAATATGACGCGCTTCATCCGGTGGAAATCGGACATAATTCTGATCCACGCGATCAGGCGGGAGATAATGATTCGGCATCCTTTTTTACCACAATCAAGAGCCATTCGTTGAGGCGGCTCGACTCGATGACCTGAAATCCCTGTTGTTGGATAAGCGGAACAAGCTGGGACTCATGCTCTATCAAAATGCCGCTGAAGATACCGACGCTGCGATCCGAAAAAAAAGAGCTGATCGATCGCCAATTATCTCGGATGATGTGTGTTTGCAAATTTCCGACGACCATGTCAAAATGTTGACGGCTGTCAAATTTTTCCAGATCAATATGAAGCGTCTCGACCCGTTCCGTGGAATTTTTGATCAAATTTTCTCTTGCGGATCGCGCCGCGTCGGGATCGTTGTCAATAGCCGTCACAGAACTCGCGCCCAATCGTTCAGCGATGATCGACAGCAACGCGGTTCCTGCGCCTATATCGAGGACGCTATCGCCAGGTCGGAGATAACGCTCGATCGCCTGCGCGCACAAACGGGTGGTTTCATGTTCTCCGGTTCCGAAAGCCATGCCCGGATCGATTTCGATCACGATGCGGTCGCCATCGGGTAATGTCCGCTCCCAGGATGGGCAAACTGTGATCCGATCCGTGAGATCAATCGGATAGAAATGTCGCTGCCAAGCAGTGCTCCAGTCCTCCGATTCCAGAGAGTGGACTTGAATTCGATCTGTCCAGTCGATATGGCTCGTTCCTTCTTGATCGGACAGCGCGGCTTGCAGTTGCTTCTGTTTTTGCGGACTATCTTGTTTTGGGAAATACCCCACAATCAAGATATGGTCAGGCGTTTCGCTTTTGATCAAGGTCTGGCAATCCCGTATTTCGACGCCGTTTGCCGCAAAATTGGACAGGCAACTCGACACAAGCTCCTCGGATTCCGCAGGCGCAGTTACGCGCAATTCCGCCCATTCTATATCCGTAGTCGATTGGTAATTTATCATCCTAAAAACGTATCCCTTATTTTTTCAAATAACCCACGTTCGGCTTTTGGCACCGAATGACCCGACACCTTTGCCAATTTTTCGAGCAACTCCCGCTCTTCACGGGACAATTTTTGCGGTGTCCAGACCACGATCCGCACCAGTTGCGATCCCTTCTCATATCCATTTAGAGAGGGGATTCCTTTATTTTTTAGGCGCAAAATTTTTCCAGATTGGGTTCCAGGCGGAATTTTTATCTTGATTTTACCATAAAGGGTCGAAGCCTCCTGCTCATCCCCCAATGCCGCCTGGCTAAAGCTGACTGGCAATTCGTAGATCACGTCGTTTCCGTGCCGCTCGAAGATGTTATGCTCGATCTCCTCGAAGACCACGATCACATCGCCGGCAGAACCGCCTCTGGGACCTACATTTCCTTCGCCTTCCATTGTCAGATAATTCCCGGTGGAAACTCCTGGGGGGATTGCCACCTTGAGCCGCTTCTTATGTTGGGTTCGTCCTTCGCCCGAGCAAGAGGGACAAGGATTCTCGATGATCCGCCCCTCTCCATTACAGCGTCCGCAGGTGGAGATATTGACAAATTGACCAAAAATCGACTGGGTAATCTTTCGTACCTCGCCGTGACCGCCACATGCGGAACATTTTCTCCAGCCCGATCCTCTCTTCGCGCCGCGACCTCGGCATTCAGGACAATGATCCAAATATTTGATATTTAATGTCTTTTCAACGCCAACAGCGATCTCTTCAAGCGTCAGACGAAGTTTGACTTGCAGATCGTCTCCGGGAGGCGGACCGTGAGATCGGTGCCTTCGCCCACTAAAAGCACCGCCTCCAAATCCGCTGAAAATATCGCGAAAAAGATCAAACGGGTCCATTGTGTGGAATCCGGAAGAGCCAGCACCTGCCCCAGACAGACCAGCATGACCAAATTGATCGTAGCGCGCCCGCTTTTTGTCATCGCTCAACACCTCATAGGCTTCGCTCACCTGTTTAAATTTTTCCTCAGCGGCTTTATCTCCCTGATTTTTATCTGGGTGATACTTGACAGCCAATTGCCGATATGATTTTTTTATCTCTTCTTGACTCGCCTTTTTAGAGACGTTCAACAATTCATAATAATCTGCTTTTCCAGGCATATATCTCGCTATCTCTCATTAGTTTCTCGTGAGTTCCTCAAATAAACATAAAATCTTGAAAAAAACTGTTTTACCCTTTTGCCACAGTGACGCGCGCATGGCGTAAAACTCGGTCGTATATTACATAGCCTTTTTGGACCACATCCACGACCCTATTTTCCGCTTGATCGGAGTCGACTTGCATCATTGCTTCGTGCAGATCGGGATCAAACGGTTCGCCGCTCACTTCCATCTCCTTTACGCCCCGGCGAGCCAGGGTATCGATCAATTGCTGATGAATCAACTGCACTCCTTTGGCGAATTCTCCATGATTATCGGAGGAATCCGTCGCCAAAGCTCGGTCAAAATTATCAAGCGTTTCCAGGAAATCAAGCAAAATGCTGTCCGTGGTGATGCGGACAGCCATCTGTTTATCCTTTGCCGCTCGTTTCCGAGTATTATCCAACTCAGCCGCGACTCGCATCCACTTATCTCTTGTCTCACGCAGTTCTTTCTCCAGCGTCATGATCCCCGGATCGGGAAGATCAGTCTCTTTCTCAGACATGGTGCTTTCTATATTCATTTCTTTTTTTTCTTCCGTCATTCTACATTCTTCCTTTAGTTTTTCTAACCTGGATTATTCGTCATCACGGAAATCGATCCGCAGATTATCGCAGATTAAGAATTGATAATTAAAGAATTATATTTTTTTTGCCAAATTTTCTTCAGGAAAACGGAGCTTTTGCGCGCATCTCACTATATTCGCAACAGAGTCACAGAGAGTCGCAGAGTCAGCCCAAATAAGGGTTCTGAAATTCTCATAAAAACTGAGTTCTCTTGGAAATGTCGTTAAAAATCGTGCAGGCTCCAGTGCCCGGCTCAAAACATCGGCGGTATAACGCACGAGTGTGATCAATCGGGAATAAGACATGCGAGTCGGACCCACAATGCCCAAAACCCCTCGTACATGACCAACCGAATAATGGGCAGCGACAATGCTACATTCCTGCAAACGTTCTTCCGTATTTTCATGTCCGATGATAATGGTGACATCTCCACTTTTTTCATCCATTTTTTTCAATAATTGAGCCAGTTGCTCCCGTTCTTCCAATAGATCGAACAGCGATTTCAGACGGGAGATGTCCAAAAATTCCGGCTGTTCCAACAAATTGGACGCGCCGACATATTTCAGTTGATAATCGTCGAATTGAAACAGTATGCCCATCTGTTCAATTATGAGGCTAATGATCTTGGGATTGCCTTGGCTCACGTCAGCCATTCGGTCATGGATAGAGCACCGAATCTCTTGGATCGTCAACCCGTTTAATCGTTGGTTGAGTACCTGCTCGGTTTCCGACAGCTCCGTATTATCCAGATCGGATTCGACCTCCATCGTCACGGTTTTGATCAATCGGGAGCGGATAGTCAGGATCAGCATCACCCGATTGCTATGAATCGGCACAAGCTGAAGGTGCTCGAACACGCCCTCTTCAAAGCTGGGAGCCAGGATAATCCCTAACTGTGAGGAGATCATACTGACAACTTTAGCGGCTTGCGCCAATATGGATTCCGCGTACATCTCTTTGCGCAGCAATTTACGCCAAATTGTGGTGATCTCTGAACGGGAAAGAGGTCTTGGCTCCATAATATCGGAGACATAAAACCGATATCCAGAGTCCGTGGGGAGCCGGCCGGCTGAAGAATACGGCTGGAAGATTAGTTCCTTATCCTCCAGATCTATCATGGTGTTGCGGATCGTCGCCGCGGATATGCCTAAGTCGAAATCCTTGGATAAAGTCCTGGACCCAATCGGCTCTTTACGCATGATATAATCTTGGATAATAGCTGATAAAATATCTCTTTCTCGCGCGCTTAGTTCCATTTTATTCTCAGATAAAATCGTTTATCCACCTTGATAATAAATTACAGATCGGCTTACAATTGCAAAAGCGAGTTGTTCCGCCCTTCCTGTTTTTCGGGAAAAGGCTTTGAAACTTCGGTGATCTCACGCTTTTTCCATAATCTCGACAAGACCCGTCAACAATGCGTCCGTCCATTGCCTTTTTTCCTCTGGATCCGACGCTTGACGAATTTGTTGATCCATCACTTGCACATAGACGGATTCTGGAGAGTGTTCGGGAAGGTTCTCGGTCAATTTTTCTCCGCAAACGACTCGGCTTGTATCGACTTTTAGATGAAAGAAAAGAGAGCTGAATCGGTCTGATAAGCCTGCCGAGTCGGTCAATTCCTCCATGGTCCGCGCAACGCCGGAGAGCTTGATTGATAGGATCAGTTTCGGGTCTGCCATGTCTCGTAATTTCTCATGGAGATCATTTTGATTTTTCCATGGCAGGTCAATATGCAAGACTCGGATTTCTCTCTGTTGCACCGGAAGTTTTGTGACAGTCACCCGCTTTTTTCGATCAAAGACGATATCCAAAGCATACCGTTCGCCGCTTTCTTTCTCATGCATTCGGGTTCCTTCTGGAGAGCCTGCGTAATATGCAGGGGTAGATGTGCCGCATTTCTGGAAGCTATGAAAATGTCCCATGGCGACATAATCGACTCCTGTAGCCTCGATTTCAGCACTGGAGACCGGATGATAGAGATCGCTCTCGTAGCTGCTGGACTGGACGAATTTTTCCTGATAAGAACCATGTATCATCACGATATGCAGCCCGGGTTCGGGCGATGCGCGGAAATCCTTCAGTGGTCGGATAAATGTCCCTTTTTCCCGAAACGGATAGCCATACACATGGAGTTGTTCCTCGCTGACTCGACAGGATTGGCGTTCCATGCGGTCTTCGGTAAAAACGTGGAGTCTCGGCAGGCTCCAAAGCAATCGGGACGCGGGCGACGCGTGGGAAAGCCAATAGTCGTGATTGCCCGGGAGCAGAAAAATATGCGCTTTGGTCTCGTTAAGTCGCTCAAATTGGGCGCGGACGTATTCGATCAAGGAAAGAGATGGGAGGTAGGAATCGAAAAGATCGCCCGGAATCAACAGCGCGTCTGCTTTGTTCTTAATTGCCAGATCGATCAATCGCTGCAAGGTTTTTTTAAAATCATCTTGACGGATTCGGTTTTTATCCGGGGACATCTTCGGAAAATTTCGACCCAAATGCAGGTCAGAAAATTGAAATAAGCGTAAGGGGTAAGACAAAATTGCCTCCCGATCAGAAAAAATGACAAGACCCTGGAGGTTTTCGAAACCCCCTGGGGTCTGAGCGAAGTTGCGCTCTGAATGTAATATTGGGTCCGAGGAAAGTCAAGGGGAAAATTGATCCAGATGCGACCCAGGGCAGCGTTTGGGGTTACGGAAACTGCCGGGTCTCTCGCGACAAGCAGTCAGCCACATCCTGCAAGTCATTTTCCACCAAGAGAGATTGCCGCGGCGCGGCGTGCATCACGCTCTCGATATCCTTTAGTCCATGACCCGTGACTATGACTGCAATGGAGTCAGAAGTCTTGAATTTACATTGATTTGCGATCTTCATCATACCGGCGAAAGCCGCGGCACCTGCGGGTTCTGCCATCACGCCTACTTTTCTCGCCAGCCCTCGGATCGCCGCGAGAATCTCCTGGTCGGATACGGATATAAACTGTCCGTCAGACTCTCTCACCGCTTTCAGTGCCTTGATCTGATCCCGAGGCGATCCGACCGATATGCTGTCTGCGATTGTGCGTGGGATAATCGATTCTGCACGATCCGATCCAGTCTCCCAGGCAGTGACCAACGGCGCGCTTCCTTGCGCCTGAACTCCGATCATCCTTGGCAGCCGGTCGATCAAGCCCAGGCGGTAGAGATCGCGAAATCCCTTCCACACGCCCTGAAAGATACAGCCGTCGCCGACTGAGACAAACAGATAATCGGGTGGTTGCCAGTTCAGTTGTTCGCACAACTCCAGCGCGCCGGTTTTTTTACCTTCTCCGAGATAGGGATTGATCCCTGTGCTGCGGTTGTACCATCCCCATTTTTCTGCGGCTTGACAACAGAGATCAAACGCCTGATCGTATGATCCTTTGACTTGAAGCACCGTCGCGCCATAGAGAGCCAACTGTGCCAGCTTGGCTTTTGGCGACCGCTCTGGGACAAAGATCACAGCCTCCAGATCGGTCAATGCGGTCATCAAAGCCCACGAAGCCGCGGCATTCCCGGTAGAAGCCGCGGTCACGGTTTGGACTCCTTTTTCCAGTGCTCTGACCACAGCTACGGAACTGGCTCGATCCTTATATGACGCTGAGGGATTTTGTCCGTCGTCCTTGATCCAGATCGACCCGACTCCCAACTCCCGCTCGATCATGGCACTGCGATAGAGCGGCGTCCAGCCCACCCTCAAATTTGGGATGAAATCCGGATTGTTCACCGGCAAGATCGGCAGATAGCGCCAATGAGAAAAGTCCCGATTTTTTCGAAGCGATTCTCGGGTCAATTGTCGCTTAACCGCGCTGTAATCATAACAAATTTCTAATGTGCCTGCCCAGGGACCGCAATCGGGACAGGTATAATCGATCTCATCTGGGCGATATTCCTTCCCGCAGGAGACACAATTCAAATAGGTCGCATAAGAGCGCGTGGTTTTTTTGTATCTCCTCATAATCTGTTAGCCCATTTCTTCCAAAAATCTTTCAGCGTCGATCGCAGCCATACAGCCAGAACCCGCGGCAGTGATCGCCTGACGATAGACCGGATCCTGCGCGTCGCCGCAGACAAAAACACCGGGAATATCAGTCTTGCTCGATTTTCCATTGGTGATGAGATAGCCCACGTCGTCCATTTTCAATTGTCCCTTGAACATATCCGTGTTTGGCTTATGACCAATGGCGACAAAAACGCCGTTGCACGCAAAGTCTGTGATCTCGTCACTCTTGACGTTGCGTAGCTTAACGCCTTTCACGCCGGTCTTCTGATCGCCCATGATCTCGGTGACAACAGAGTCCCATTTGAATTCGATCTTGGGATTTCCAAACGCCTTCTGACGCATGATCTTGGAAGCCCGCAATTCGTCTCGGCGATGCACGATCGTCACCTTTGAGGCAAATCGAGTCAGATAGACCGCGTCTTCAATAGCGGTATCGCCTCCGCCGACAACGATCAACTCCTTGTCCTTAAAGAAAAAACCGTCGCAGGTCGCGCACCCAGATACGCCGTACCCTATCAGTTTTTTCTCCGACTTCAGCCCCAATTGTCTTGCCGTGGCTCCGGTGGCAATGATCAGCGTCTTCGCCAAATATTCCTCGCCAGAATCATCCTTCAGCTTAAAAGGTCGCTCCGATAAATCTGCCTGGATTACGCTTTTCCAGACACATTCTGTCCCGAAATTCTCAGCTTGCTTTTTAAACAGTTCCATCATATCGGGTCCCATGACTCCTTCTGGGAAGCCGGGGAAATTCGTCACATCCGTGGTGATCGTCAACTGTCCTCCGGGTTGTAATCCCTCGAAGACCAAAGGTTTTAAGTTGGCGCGCGCGGTATAGATCGCGGCTGTCAGTCCAGCGGGACCGGATCCGATAATGATTACGTCTCGTTTTTCCATTCAATGCCCTCCATATTGGCATAAATATGAGTAGTGATGACGATATTTACGTAACGCAGATAGCTGGTCGGCACGATTCTCAGATCGCCTCCTGAAAATTCGCGGGTAGCTCCACTGTCTTCCGACAAGATGGACAGGAAATTCGTTTTTCTCCTTCTTTCATTTTCCGCTCTTCCGTATAATAATGCTTGCAGTGAGGGCAGGCGTACGGAATCGGGCGATTGTTGGTGATAAATCGGCAATCGGGATATTTGTTACAGCTATAAAACATCTTGCCTTTCTTTGATTTATGCTCGACAAGATTTCCCTTACAATCGGGTTCCGGGCACGTGACGCCAGTGGGAATCGGTTGCGTACTCTTGCAATCCGGATAGCCGCTGCAAGCCAAAAATCGACCGAAGCGGCCCGTCTTCACGATCATTGGTAAGCCGCATTTTCCGCACTTAATCGAAGTCTCCGCGGGTAATTTCTCGCCCTCTTTTACGATAGGTCGAGCGTACTTGCACGTTGGAAAATTGCTGCATGAGAGAAATCTCCCATGACGTCCCCACTTGATCACCAGATTGCTGTCGCAGTTTGGGCATTTTTCATTGGTCTGCTCTTGGAGAGCCTGTTTGATCACAGTGGTTTGTTTCTCGACCCGATCCAATTGGCTGCGGAAAGGTACGTAGAATTTACGGATCATCTCCACCCAGTCCGTATCTCCCGCCTCGATTCGATCTAAATCCGCTTCCATTTTCGCGGTAAAATCGACATTAAATAGGTTGGAGAACTGCTGCACCAAGAGTTTTTTGACGATCCGTCCGCGCTCGGTCGGCACAAAACGGCGGCTCTCCAATAGCACATATTCACGATCCACCAGCGTGGAAACAATAGACGCGTACGTGCTGGGTCTCCCGATTCCTTCAGTCTCCAGCAACTTTACCAAAGACGCCTGAGTAAATCGTGGCGGAGGCTTTGTGAAATGCTGCTTAGGCGTCAAATTTTTACAATCAACACGCTCTTTTTCCTTTAATAGAGGAAGGATTGTATCTTTAGATTTTCCCGGATCCTTTTTTTCCTCTGTTGTCTGAGCCTCCGGTGCCTCCTCATAGACCGACAAAAATCCGGAAAACTTCAGGATAGAGCCGGTTGCTCGGAAAATATATCCGTTGGATTGGATATCGATCGTGGTCGCGTCAAATATCGCCGCGCTCATCTGGGAAGCGACAAATCGCCGCCAGATCAGATCATACATCCGATATTGATCCCTGTTGAGATGGGATTTTATTGACTCCGGCGTGCGACTCACAGAAGTGGGACGGATCGCCTCATGCGCGTCTTGCGCCTTTTTTTTGGTCTTAAAAATCCTCGCCTTTTTAGGAACATATTCCGAGCCGTATCTGCTCATAATAAACTCCCGCGCCTCCATTTGGGCTTCCGGCGCGATTCGGGTCGAGTCCGTCCGCATATAGGTGATCAACCCAGACGCGCCTTCCTGACCCACTTCCATCCCTTCATAGAGCTGCTGAGCAATCGCCATAGTCCGTTTGGCACCAAAGCGGAATCGATTTGCCGAGTCCTGCTGCAGAGTACTGGTGATGAAAGGAGGCAGAGGATTTTTCCTCCGCGCGGCTCGCTCCACCTTTGATACATGAAACTGCGCAGATTTTAGATCGGACAAAATTTTGTCAGCCGCGTCTTGATTCGGAATTTCCGCCTTCTTTTTTTCGATCTTTGCCAACTTTGCCGAAAAAACCTCTCCATTTTTCGTCGTAAAAATAGCGGTAACAGTCCAATATTCTGTAGGCTTAAACGCCTCGACCTCCTCCTCCCGCTCGCAAATAAGTCGCAGAGCGACCGACTGGACTCTCCCCGCGCTCAGTTTCCCATAATGAATCGCTTTCCAAAGGATCGGGCTCACCTGGTACCCGACCAAACGATCCAACACCCGACGAGCCTGCTGTGCGTTCACCAGATTCATATTAATAGCCGTTGGATTTTCGATTGCCTCCACGACTGCCTTAGAGGTGATCGCGTTGAACATCACCCGATGAAGTTTCTCCGGCTCTTTCTTCAAAATATGGGCGATATGCCAGGCGATTGCCTCTCCTTCTCGATCCGGATCCGGTGCCAGATAGATTGCGTCAGAATTTTTTGCAGCATCTCGTAATGCTTTAAATACTTTAGACTTCCCAGGAACCGGGATATACTGTGGCTTAAAGGAATTTTCGATATCAATGCCCAAATTTTTTTTCGGCAGGTCCCGGACATGTCCTACGGAAGCCTTTACCACGAATTTCGATCCGAGAAACTTATTGATCGTTTTTGCCTTTGCCGGCGATTCTACAATAACTAAAGACTTTCCCATCTTTTCTCCGTTATTTTCAAAATAAAAGCAGAGACTCTCTCTCCACTTGATATAACCGAATATTTTTTTGTTATGAGAGCTCCGCGCGTCATTCCCGCTCGCAATTCGTTCAATTAAAAAACGAATCGGATATCTATTTCTTATTCTCTTTTTAAGAAAAATAAGCGTGACCGCGTCAAATTATAAAAATTAGAAAAACGCTCTGAAAGCACCTTGCTTATTGACGATCTCATTGGCGTCTTTTGAAGCGTAACTGAATATAATAAAAGAGGTAAGAGCTTTTATTATATTCAAATCGACTTCCCATCCCGTGAGCAGTGCTCTCTCAATAATCAATTCTAACTGCTCATCGCGGATCAGACCCAATTGGTGCGCCTGAAGCAAAAAACCATACGCCTCGGGCTTGATAATAATTTTTTCTATTGGATGAAGAATCCGTATCGTTTTAGTCGGTTGCACGTGAATTCGCGGATCGTACAATTGCGATCTTTTTTCCTCATTCTCAAAAAACCAGTTCAAAGCGGAATCAATCTCTGCCGGCGAATAGCCCTCTTTCTGAAGGGAAGAGATCAGCATTTCCATATCGTCTTGATCCGCACCCGAAAGGTTCTCTATAGAGACCTCGCGAAGCTGATTTGCCAAATAAACAAGAATATCTATCACTCGATGATCCATGAACACTCCTTGAATGATATCCTGATCGAGAGGTTTATGGCGGTTAGATTATATGAATTTGTAGGGATGCGCAACATTTTCTAAGTCCTTTTTCGGCTGTTGCAATTCCGAGAATCAACATGTTCTGAGGGACAGAAAAAAAAATAGACCAGCCTCTCATTCCGAAAATCCCGCCATTTGAAAAAATAAATAGATACTATGCGAATAGTTTCCATCTTGTTCCAAAAGAAAAATCAGCAATGGAAAAAGTTATGCAACTCCAAATAAATTTATCATGGAGATTTTTGTATTTTTGCATTTTTTTTTAATAGAAATAATTGCCTCTGAAACATAAAAAAAACTCTCTGCAATTCCTGTTAGATAATGAAAAAAAACAAAAAAATATTGACAAAATTCTAAAAATTTTATACCCTATTAATTGCTTTTCCTCGTGGGAACTTTTTAGCAAAAAATATGTTAGCGCGACACTCTGAAATGAATACATCACAAGAGACAGAGAATAGGGAGGAGAGTGATAATAATGCCATACGCTCAAAAACTCAACTTTTCTGAGAATCTGTCAAAGGCACCATATAATTTTTTAATTATCAACTTTTAATCTGCGATAATCCTCGTAATCTTCGGATCGAATTCCGTGAGACCCTGTTGATACGAAATAAAAACGGAAAATACATTGATCAAAAAACTGTTTGTTTCTCTCTCCATGCTTCTATTTCTCTCCTGTATCCGCGCCCCGGACATAAAAGAGCCGGAGGTAGACATCTCGCCGCCGGACTCGTGGATAGCGGGCGATGCGCGTTCCCCCTCTCAAAAAAATGAAGAAAATTCGGACTGGTGGCAACATTTCCATGATCCGGCTCTGGACTCTCTGATCCGAGAATCGTTGCGGCACAATCACAATTTGCAAGCCGCTTCCGCTCGCGTTGACATGGCGATCTCGCAAGCACGTATCTCCAGCGCGGAGCTTTATCCGCAATTAAATGGGGGAGTGACCGCGGCTCGTCGCAAGCAACAAATATTCGGCATGCCTTCGATCGGGGGAACGGGTGAGAGCTCGGTTTCCACCATGACCTCCAATAACTTTGGCGCGTCGCTGGATGTGAGCTGGGAGATTGATCTGTGGGGACGTATCCGTAGCGGTCGGTCCGCGGCTCTGGCAGACGTTCAAGCGTCCCAAGTCGATTGGTATGGTGCCAAACTTTCGCTGACAGGTCAATTGGCAAAGATGTGGTACGCGGCTATCGAACTGAATCGGCAGGTTGATCTGTCGCAAGCCGCGCTGGAAAATTACCAACTATCTGTTCGGCGTATCAAAGAGCGGTATGAAAAAGGGCTGGTCTCATCACTCGATTATCGGATGGCAGAATCTGCAGTCGCTACGGCTGAGGCAAATTTTCTCGCTCGGCAACAGCAATTGGAAAGTGCCCGACGCCAACTTGAAATAATGCTGGGTAGATATCCCGCGGCTGAGATCGAGATTAATAAAAACGCGGTTCCCCATCTGGAATACGTTCCGGCTGGACTCCCAGCTGAACTGGTCTCCAAAAGACCAGATTTGATCTCGGCAGAACGCCGGATCGCCGCTGCAAAAAAACGCGTTTCCCAAGCCAAAGCCTCCCTCTATCCCCGAATCGCCCTGACCGGGTCCGCTGGACAATCCAGCTCAGAATTGGAAAATTTATTGGACGGCGATTTCTCCGTTTGGAGCATTATAGGCAATATTGTGCACCCCCTTTTTCAAGGCGGACGCTTGTTGGCTGGAGTCAAATCAGCGCAGTCAAACGCGGAAATGCAACTGGCGCAGTTCGCACAAAGCCTTCTGAACGCTTATGCTGAAGTCGAAAACGCTCTCGCGGCTGAACGCTATCTCGCGGGTCAAGAGACTGCATTGGAGACAGCCGCGCATCAAGCCGCCGCGGCTTGTGAGCTGGCGGAAGATCGGTATCGCCGCGGCCTGGTCAATGTTTTTTCTATGTTGGAAGCGCAGCGCAACTCTCTTCAAGCTGAGAGTCAGCTTATTAACATCCGACGTCAGCGGATTGACGCCCGCGTCGATCTTTGCCTCGGACTCGGCGGCGGGATTGATATGAGCGGCGTGCTCGGCGAGTCTAAAAAATGAATTAGATCGCTATTCTATGATCACGGTATGACGACACTTTTCAGCACAAAAATTTGGAGAAATTATGGGATGGTTTCAGAAAGAAATTCGCTTAAGACCTCGGCAGAGGGGAGTTCATCTGATCACGAAAGAGATCGCAGGTCAAATTCCTGAGATGCGCAATTTTTCTGTGGGGATCGCGCACATTTTTATAAAGCATAGCTCCGCCTCCTTGTCAGTGAATGAGAATGCCGACCCCGATGTCCGAAAAGATATGGAAGCCTATCTGAACCGGATGGTTCCAGAAAATGAACCCTACTACGCTCATATACATGAAGGATCAGACGATATGCCAGCGCACATCAAAGCGACTTTGGTGGGATGCAGCGTCACGATTCCCATATCTCACGGCAGATTTAACCTCGGAACCTGGCAGGGTATTTACCTGTGCGAACATCGAAATCGGGGAGGCGCACGCCGGCTTGTGGCGACGATTCAGGGCGAAATCAAAGGGGAAAAGTGAGAAAAAAAATGTTCCAACAGATATTACAACGCACCCAACCCGCGAGTCGAGATGTTTCATAAATTTTACGTTGAAATCATTGAGTTCATCATCTGCATTTTGATCATTTTGCTCGCCCTCTTGCGAGGGGGCGAAGGCGTTTATCAATTATCATTATTGCATATCGCCGCGGTTGTTCTCCTTATGATTTGGTTAGACCGACAACTGACTGATCGTCGGGCGACAATTTATTTTTTTGACGGCGGCTGGACGCTTATCGCGTTTGCGATTGTTTTGGGGATTTCTATTGTTGCGTCTGGATATTTATATGGCAGCTTTTTCCATACATTTGAATGGTTTTCCTACCTTGTGATCGGTTTCACGATTTATCAGACCACGGCGAACTGCCCGGGCGGACGGTCGCTGACCCAATCCTGGGTATATCCGATTTTTTTATCGCTCATTGTCTGTCAAGCCCTTTATGGCATATTTCAATATTTTGTTCTGGATATCGTTCGCGTATCCGGCACGTTTTCCATAGCGAATTATTATGCTGATTTTCTTATGATCGGCGTACTTCTAATATTTTCCCGGCTGCTATTCGGAAAAATTTTGAAACGCCATGTCATTGTCACGGTTATCTCGCTTATTCTGATCGGCTTCGCGCTCTATCTCTCCGGAAGCCGCGGGGCATTGATCGCGGTTGTTGTGGTGATCGTCTCTCTCATTGCGCTACGCAATATTTGGATTGCCGGACTCATTTCTCTACTTGTAGTTATCACGATTTTTATTCTCCCCAACGACCTCAAAAATCGGTTCACAGAACAGGATATTTATTCCTTCACTCGGGTGGATATTTGGCGTCAGGCAGCCGAGATAATCTCCGAGCACCCTTTGACGGGAGTCGGCGCGGGAAATTATCCCGAGTACGCCCTCCAATCCAACTTTCCTGTGCAAACCGCTGTGGGCAGATACGCAAAATCGGCTCGAATCGCGCATAATCAATATCTACAAATTGCAGCAGAATTCGGACTGCCAGCCTTGATTCTGTTTTTGTGGTTTATTATCTCATATATTCGGCAAAAATTCAAATCAAATAACGGAGACCGTCTGAACGAAAATCAGGGCGTCTCTTTAGCATCAGAGCCGGATATCGAGATTATCGCGGTTATTTCTGGATTTTTGATTCACGGCGTTGTGGATAATTCACTTTATACGCCGATTAACGCGCTCATATTTTTCTGTTTGATTGCGTATTCTGCTCCCAAGGAAAAAAAGAAAGAATTTTCGTTGGAGATTGCAGATAATCGAAACATGCATATTTATCCGATTTTTTTGAGCGTTGCGTTATGCGCTCTGTTGCTATTTCGCCCGATTTCTTGGCTCTATTTTTATCAAGCCGAGCGTTTGTATCAGGAAGATCATCTGGACCAGGCGATCGAAAAGCTGGAATTTGCCGACGCGCTCTCGCCGTTAAATGCAAAATTTTCTCACAAGTTAGGCGTTTACTACGGTCTCCAATATTTTCGTGAAAAAGAGACGGGCTGGCTGGAGCTGTCAGAGATGACCCTAAAAAGGTCTCTAAAAACCCGACCCATAAATAGCGACGTCGCGCTGGATCTGGCAAATACCCGATATTTTATCTACCAACTGAATCCCTCAAACTCAACAATGAATCAGATCGTCGAAGCGTACGAACACGCGCTGGTCTGGAATGGAAAAAATCCATTTATCTGGGATAAGCTGGGGTTTTTCTACGGCGAGACTGGTTATTTTAAAGAAGCGTTGATCTGTTTCTCAGAAGCGATTCGACTTGAGCCGAATTTCGTGCAGGGACAACAGCACGCGGCTTGGGTCTACCGGACATTAGGCGACCCAGAAGGTGAAGAGCACCATCAACGGGAGACCGAGAAGATTCTTCAACAACACCGATCTCATACCTATGCACTCCCTTATGAAATGAAGCTCCTGGAATCGGATAGCTTAAAAACAGAGCACTAATTAACAAATTTGAGTTGACAATTAATCGACCGCGCATTATATGTTATCTATGTTATAGACGATTTGGCATTCGTTTTTTTGCCCGTATCGGGACGGATTTTGTAATAAATTTCGCAAAAGGATAAACTTATGGATCGATTGACCGCCTGGTTGAAGATCATTCAAGACCGACTGGCGTTATTCATAGAGTGGATAATTGACCGAAAAAAATATGTCATTCCTTTGGTCGGGTTATCCGTGATTATCATCCTATCGATTGCGCTTATCCTTAGTTTGATCGGCTCGGGTAGCGAAGAAAAATTGTCCGAGTCGGTTTTCTCGTCCAATGTCCCCGAGCTTAAAATATCAACCGGATTTGAGGAGATAATTCCTATCAGAAGTATGGGACTCTATTTCTCTGACGAATCCGGAATCCGGCTTGTCCGAGAAAATCGAGATGTGGAGTTTCGATTTTCTGATCAAAATAATGGGGAATTGGCGCAAATTCTGATAAACGAGCTCATCTTTGGCCCTCAAGAGAACAATATCCGAATTGTACCAAAAAAAGCAAAATTGCATCGCTGCTTCTGGGGAGCGACTGATAAAACGCTCTACCTCGATTTCAATCATTCCTTTTTGACGAAGCAGATAAGCGGAACTCACAGCGAGTGGCTGATGATTCGGTCTATTCTGAAAACGATCGAATGCAATCTGCCGATTGTCCGACAAGTGCAGTTTATTATCGACGGGAAGCCGGTCAACAATTTTGACGGGACCGGCGACTCGGAGCCATTCGGGCATATCGATCTGAGCAAGCCGTTCCCGTTAAGCGGTTAATATCGGTTGAGTTCGCCTGCATTTTTCTATTTATTATACACAATCAAACGTTCAACTACCATGCAACCTCACGTCGTAGTTGAACGTTTATAGTGCATCTTGATATTGCAATTACCCCTCTAAGACGATTTTACCAACGATTGTGTTGATGATATCAACAGACTCTTCTATTTCCAACTGGCATGTCCCAGAGGCTTTATGTCCGCCGCCGCCGTATCTGGCGAAAAGGGCTCCCAAATCCGTATTTGCCGTACGATTGAAAATACTGTATCCCCCAGCCACAACGACATTCTTCCCCTGTTTGCCGTCGAATATCCTTAAGGAGATGTTGGTTTGGGGAAATATCAGATAGATCGAGAATCGATTACCAGCCGGAGCATTCTTTACACCGCGCAGATCGGTAACCACGAGATTTTCGATCTGTTTGGAGTGGATTCTCATAAATTGACTATACGCGTCTTGAGACGAAAAATAGCGATCTATTCGAGCTTTTACGTCGGGCATTTCCAAAATTTCATCCACCGAGTGACTTGCTATCAGGTCGATCATCTTCCGCATCAGCTGACGGTTGCTGATCTTATAGTCTCGATGGTATCCCAAACCGGTTCTGGGGTCTAAAATAAAAGCCAACAATATCCACCCTTTCGGATTTGTCACATCCTCACGGTCTAATTGCGCGGCGTCGTATTTATCGACGGACTCCAATAGCTCCGAGAATCGGTTCAGCTTATCTGTTTTCTTTTTATAAAAGTTATAAACCACCCGAGCCGCGCTCGGCGAAATTTCAAACTCACCTTTATAGCCCCTATCTGGACCAATCCGGTCTTCCTCGCTTGAGTGATGATCAAACCACAAACCTACCCCATCTACATAGGGCAGATTTGTCAAGATATCGTTGGATGTCACTGCCACTTCGCCATCCTGAACGTCTTTGGGATGAGCAAATTCAATCGCATCGATCTGCTCGACCTCTTTCAATAACACCGCGCATACCAAGCCGTCAAAATCCGAACGGGTAATAAGCTTCATGGTCTCTCTCCTTCTTAAGTTGCATTATTATACGCTTTTATACATAGTACCTCGGGCATTTTTTTTATCAACAACAGCTCATATTTTACTTTAGAATTTTATAACCTGGATTATTGGTCCGCAGATTACGCAGATTATCGCAGATTATCGCAGATTATCGCAGATTATCGCAGATTATCGCAGATTAAGAGTTGATAATTAAAGAATTATATCTTTTTGATTGAGTTTTTGCGCGCGTTTCACTGCTTTGTGGTGAATTATTCAGGATAAAATGTCATCTGCGTTCAATCCCTTGCTTGCAATACTCTCATAACAGTTCTCAATTTTTTCGAGCTATGACGAAGCAGGCTTCCGTTCCGGTGAAAGACAGCGATAAACACATTCTTGCCCTTGAAACCCATGAAGATTTTGTTGTTCTTTGTGACGACTTCTCTCCAATTATGGATTTTCTTCATCTGTTTCGGCAACTTGGGCGCGGATAGGATCCACTTTGGTCGTGGAATCGGTCGAGCGGAACGGAATTCTTGACAGGAAATACAACACCCGGCATGGTTTGTGCAATTTCGGCACAAAGTTTCTCCGCATATAGGGCACTTTTTTTTATGTTTGTGACAGACCTTATTATCGCAATGGAGACAGGTGAGGCCATGCTCAGGACAGAGCGGCGTTTCGCATATACAGCAAGAATAGCTATGATCTTTACAATAGATTTTTTCGCAATTCGAGCATGTCACCGCGTGCGCGTCGCATACGGATTTTCCACACTCATCGCACACTTTTTGGCATCTGATACAAACGTCTGTTTGACACACAGAGCATTGAATCATATTTTGCTCTTTATGCCCATCGCAGAAGACTCTTTTGCATTCGTCGCACTGCCAGGAATGGGTTCGGCAGAGTTTTTTGTCGCATTCTGAGCAGGCTCTCAGGCATTTTTCACAAAAAATTTGTCCGCACTGCTCGCATGTATAGATATGCTCCCGGCAGATATGGCTATAGCACAAACTGCACTCCTGCAAGCAATTATGACAGACATCTCCTTGACACGTCTCGCACTTTTCAGAATGCTGAGTCGAGATCAGTTTTCCGCACTCTTTGCAGATATGGGAGCAGTCCGGGCACACCGTATCCTTGCTGATATGACAGGTAAGCCGGTGCGTGCGGCACAGCGTTTTATGACATATCCGACATTTTTCTCCGCATTTCTCGCAGATCGTTTCTTGACATTCCGCGCAATCGTCAACGCCGCACTTCTCACATTGCCAAACGCCGCACTGCACGCATTGCCGAGTATGATGTTCGCAAGTCGCATGTCCTCCCTGGCACAAAAGCACTTTGTGGGTCGGATTCTCGCAGACAAAACAAGAAGGAAAAACCAATTTCGTGTCATAAAGATTTCGTTCCAACTCGATCCGAACCGTTTCATCCGGGAGTGCCGAATCGGTTTCGGTATTCGCATCTGTTGTCAACTTAAAATCGAGTTCATAATTATAAAAGGGAACCCGCCAAATCTGATAGCTCAGCAATCCCACATGGACCCGTAGACGGTGATTTTCCTTTTCCTCGTTCACCTTGAGATCAAACTCCTGGCGTAACCGTTCCGCCAACTCTTCGGAGTCCTGCAGACTTCTCCGACCGCGGCGGGTGCGGACATCTTCGATTTGTTCGGTATAAAAAGAGTCTAAACGGTTGATTTGTCGAAATAAACGATGTAAAATCTCTTTTTCCAGATCAGCACCTTTTTTCTTGATGCGCTCTTCGACAAGGAGTTGCGCCTTTTCATACCCCTCGTGAAGGTCTGCGGAAGGCACGCTCCTTGGCTCCACAAGGCGCACCCGAGTGTCTGGAGGTTGCCACGCGTTTCCATCGGAGTCAATGCCCACGGAAAAAATCTCGCCCACTTTTTCATCCGAGACATAATCGATCAAAAAGTTAAAAATAAAGCCGTTCTTTGTGGATCGCACGCGTCGGTTTTTTGTCGATTCTGCGTTCAGGAAGGTGAGTTCCGACGGGACTTTCTCCTTTTCTGTGTAATTGATCGGAAGCTCGACAGAAGATGCGGTCCCCCTGTCTTCCAAATATTCCGACATCTTTTGTAACATGAAACTACCGTGCGTGACCAGATCGGAATCTTCCGTAATATTTTGCGGATGAAAAGCCAAGCAGAGCGATTTTTTTCCGAAAAATTCTTGAAGCGGCTCAGGGAGTTGGACAAGAATTTGTCCTCCGTCTTCCGTCAATTCTCCGCCGAAATGCGTAAAGAAATATGTGGTAAACGATCGGATATCTTCCATAACTTTTGCCTATCGGTTACAAATTATAGGTTTAGTTGGCGTCACCGCTCCACACTCAGCACGGACATGAACGCTTCCTGTGGGATTTCCACATTCCCGACCTGTTTCATCCGTTTTTTCCCCTCTTTTTGACGTTCCAACAGCTTCCGCTTACGGGTAATATCACCTCCGTAACATTTTGCCGTGACGTTTTTCCGCAAAGGTCTGATGGACTCACGGGCAATAATCCGCGTGCCGATCGCAGCCTGGATAGCGACCTCGAACATCTGGCGGGGGATAATCTTACGCAATTTATCGGTCAAGTCCCGCCCCCATTTGTAGGCGCGATCTCGATGGGTGATAACCGACAACGCGTCCACCACATTTCCGTTGATCATAATATCCAGCTTGACCAGATTCGACTTCCTATATTCGAGAAAGTCGTAATCAAAAGAGGCGTAACCCCGGCTGACCGACTTCAGCTTGTCGTAGAAATTGAACACCACCTCAGAGAGAGGCAGTTCATAATGCAAATTCACCCCGCGATGATTTTGGCTGGTTTGATCAATATAGTACATCTCCCGATACACCCCACGCCGATCCTGGCACAACTGCATAATCTGCCCCACATATTCGCTGGGCGTCAGAAGTTGCGCCTTGATAAACGGCTCTTTGATATGGTCGATATCGCCGACATTCGGCAGTTGACCCGGGTTATCAATATCGATAAGCTCTCTGTCATCTTTCATTATCACCTGATATCCCACATTCGGAACCGTCGAGATGATGTCAATATTGTATTCGCGTCGGATCCGCTCCTGAATGATCTCCAGATGAAGCAGTCCCAAAAATCCGCAGCGAAAACCAAATCCCAACGCGTTCGACATTTCCGGTTCATATATCAGGGAGGCGTCGTTCAACTTCAGCTTTTCCAATGCGAGTTTGAGATTCTCATAATTATCGCTGTTGATCGGATAAATCCCGCTGAAGACCATGGGTTTCACATCTCGATATCCGGGGAGCGGCTCAGAGGCTGGATTATCCACATCCGTGATCGTATCGCCCACTTTCGCGTTGCCGATCTCCTTAAAACTGCCGATCACATAACCAACTTCGCCCGCTCTCAGCTCACGAGCGGGGCGACGTTGCAAGCGTAGCAAGCCCACCTCGTCCACTTCGTAAGTTCCCTTTTCCGCAAAAAACTTGATGCGCATCCTCGGTTTGATCACGCCGTCCACGACCCGAATCAGGGGCACCGCGCCGCGATACGCGTCGAATGAGGAATCAAAAACGAGCGCTTTCAGGGGGCTAGAAACGTCTCCAGTCGGAGGGGGTATGCGGTTCACAATCGCCTCGAGAATCTCTATAACTCCGATCCCTTGTTTGGCACTTGCGGCGATAATATCGCGCTCGTCAATGCCAAGGAGATCGATGATTTGCTGTTTGGTCTCATCGATTTGCGCGTTTGGCAGATCGATTTTGTTAATGATCGGAATAATCGTCAGGTCGTTTTCCATAGCGAGCAACAGATTTCCGATCGTTTGCGCCTCGACTCCCTGGGACGCGTCAATGATCAGCACTGCGCCTTCGCAAGCGGCTAAGCTTCTGGAAACTTCATAGGTAAAGTCCACATGCCCGGGCGTATCGATCAAGTTAAACTCATAGATTTGCCCGTCTGTTGCCTTATAGTTCATGCGGATCGCGTGCGCTTTGATTGTAATTCCTCGCTCACGCTCCAGGTCCATGTTGTCCAAAACCTGAGCCTTCATCTCCTTTTCGGATATGGTCTGGGTCAGCTCCAGCATCCGGTCGGCTAAGGTGGATTTGCCGTGATCAATATGGGCAATGATACAAAAATTGCGTATATTTTTATTCAATTCATTTCCTTTTGGGGTTAATATTTCCGGACAAATTCCGCGTAAAAAGCGCACGCCTTGACAAGATGTTCGATCGGGATAAATTCATTAGGCGCATGCGCGTAGATCTCGTTTCCCGGTCCAAATCCTACTGTTGGGATGCCTCGCGTCCCCATGGTTCCGACCCCGTTGGTGGAAAATGTCCACTTGCCCACATCCGGATCGCAACCGAACAAATTTTGGTAGCAGGAGATTGTGTAATCCAACAAGGGATGGTCCTTCGGTAAAACCCAACTGGGACAATACGCGTCCATTGGGTATTCCATGCCGGTGTAACTTATTTTTTCATAGCGATTTACATAGACCTCAGCTTTTGCCTTTTTTACCGAGGGAAGCTGCTCGATCTCGTTCAAGCAGACAAAAATCGTCTCTCCGATCGTCAAGCGCCGATCCAGGTGGACAACGCATTGATCCGCCACAGCGCACAGCGACGGAGAGGAGGATCGGATATCGGAGATTGTGACTGTGCCTTTGCCCAGAAAATCGTCGAAAGCCAGACGATCATTCAGCTCTTTTATCTCTTGGATGATCGGGGACATCTTATAGATAGCGTTGACGCCGCGCTCCGGAGCCGAGCCATGACAGGAGACGCCGGAGGTTTCTACTTTGATCTCGATTCGACCCCGATGCCCTCGATAGATATTCAGATTTGTCGGCTCGGTGATCACCACAGTCTCGGGGAGAAGGTTATCTTCATGGAGGATATAATGCCAAGCCGCGCCTTCCAAATCCTCCTCTTGAATCGAGGCGATCACCCATACGGTCACATCCTCTGGGACGCCTATTTTTTTTAGGATTTTCGCGGCGTAAATCGCAGAAGCCAAGCCGCCTTTTTGATCGCACGATCCACGACCGTAAAGCATGCCGTTCTCAATCGCTCCGCTGAATGGGTCTCGATTCCACATATCTGGGTTTCCGACGTCCACGATATCGCAATGACCGTCAAAGACGATTACCCGACGACCCTCGCCAATCCGCCCGAGAAGATTGCCATAACTGTCTATGTAAACTTTGTCGTAACCGATCCGAGCCGTCTCTTGTTTAATCCGCTGGATCACCGCTCTCTCGTCGCCGCTTACGGAAGGAATGCGCACCAGATCGCTCAAAAAATTGGCAAGGTCGTTTTGTAATTCATGAGCTAACTTAAGAATATGGTTCATATCAAAAAATCCCCCACTGGCGCGAGCTGAAACTCACGCTCTATATATCACATATCAAAGATGAAAAATTTCATGTCAGAATATAACGGATCCTTCCTTTCTGTCAAGAAATTTCCCTTGACAAATAACCAATGAAATTATACCTTGATATGTCTGATAGAATACCAAATAGAAAAAATACTTACAAACCTGACTTCAATCTGATGAGAACATGATGCCCTGGTTACGTGATAAGAAAGCAAAAATATATATTAAGGGTTTAAATGGGCAATTGAACGCCC
>NBMB01000089.1 GCA_002084765.1 Candidatus Cloacimonetes bacterium 4572_55
GACTTTGGATTACGCCGAGAATATGAACGGTGCCTCTATATTTACAGTTCGCGCGACCGATACTGGCGATCTATCTGTGGATACGACCTTTACCGTGACTGTAATTCCGGTCAACGACGCGCCAATTGTTGAGCAAATTCCTGATATTCATTTTTTTCTGGGACAGACAGCGGTGCTACCCCTGAGTGCTTTTGTAAACGACGTGGATGATGATCCGCAAGACCTGGCTTGGACCGTAAGCGGAACGCTCAATTTGTCTGTTGAAATTGACGACTCCACCAGGATTGCCGATATCTCAGTTGTCGCTGTGGACTGGATGGGTTTGGAAATAGTGACATTTTCCGTTTCAGACTCCAGTGGATTATCGGATAGCTCAACCGTGCAAATATCCGTGGGTGTCATGTTAGGGGATGCAAACAATGATGGAGTCGTTGATAACGAGGATGTAGTCATGGTTTCTGGTTATATTCTAAACTTTATAGGTATGAGTAATACTCAAATGTCCGGTGCTAATGTAAATGGGGACGCGTTCATTGACGTCCGAGATATAATTGAAATATTAGAAATCATTCATAATCAATAGGGTTGTTAAAAATGAACGATCGTCTATATCCGCTTTCTGTTGAGCGATTATGGCAATGGATTGCCGAAGAATTTAAACAAGATCACATATTTGGAGTCCATCGAGCTCTTTTCTTTGATCCAAAGCCCGACGATCCGTTTCAAATGGAGCGATACGGCCGATTGCTCGAGACTCCTATTGGCGTTGCCGCGGGACCGCATACCCAATTGGCGCATAATATCGTGGTCGCGTGGTTGGTCGGAGCTCGATACATTGAACTCAAAACTGTGCAGACTCTGGACAAGTTGGAAATTGCCCGCCCATGCATTGATATGACAGATGAAGGGTATAATTGTGAATGGTCCCAAGAACTTTCGCTTGATCAATCTTTTGATCAATATCTAAATGCTATGATTATCATTCACCTGCTCAAAGCAGGAGCACTACCGGATTTATGCTCTAATAAGAGGGACAATAGAAAGGACAAACATCCCGGATTTATTTTCAACATGAGCGTAGGCTATGACTTGAAAGGCATTCTCAAACCAAATATGCAGCGGTTTTTGGACAAAATGGCTAACTGCCAGGTCGAAAAAAAGAAAAAATTGGCTTGCTTGACCGCGCTCCATTCATACGCCTATCTTGACGTCCCAGATTGTGTGTCAGACAGCGTCACCCTATCCACCATGCACGGATGCCCTCCGGATGAGATCGAAAAAATCGCTCTCTATCTGATCAATGACCGGAAGTTGCACACGACAATTAAGCTGAATCCGACTCTGTTGGGCGCGGAACAGGTGCGCGATATCCTAAATGAAACAATGGAATTTCCCGCGCACGTTCCGGATCAAGCCTTTGCTCACGATCTGAAATACAAGACCGCTTGCGAGATAATCCGCTCCTTGCAAAATGCCGCGGATGGAGCCGGTGTGCATTTCGGCGTCAAGTTGACCAATACATTGGAGGTCGTGAACAATCATGCGAGTCTCCCCGAAAAGCAGGTTTATATGAGCGGTCGAGCACTTCATCCGATCGCGGTTCGACTGGCGGAAAAGTTCCAAAGCGACTTTGACGGCAAATTGGACATCAGTTTCTCCGCGGGAGCCGACTGCTTTAATACGAGCGATCTTCTGCGCGCGGATTTGGCGCCGGTAACAGTCTGTTCCGACCTATTAAAGCCCGGTGGATACGGACGTTTGGCGCAATATTTGAAAGAAATCAGGAAGGCAATCCGATTCGCTCACTGCAACGATCTACAAAGTTTTATCCAAAGCAAATCCCCAAATAATCCACATAATCCGCGTAATCTGCGGACGACCTCCCCGCATAATCCGCTTAATCCGCGGACCAATCCGAGTATCCGTTTCGATTGCATTCAAGCCCCCTGCGAGCAGACCTGTGCGATTGGTCAACGAGTTCCTGAATATTTGCGCCAGACCGCTCAGGGTGATTACGACGCGGGCATGCGATCGATTCTTTCGGCAAATCCTCTGCCCAATTTGACCGGCATGGTTTGCGATCATCTATGCCAGGCAAAATGCACCCGCATCAATTATGACAGACCCCTGCCAATTCGAGAAATCAAGCGATTTCTTGCTGAAAAAGGGACGGCTGGATTTCCCGATCCGCTTCCAGATAACGGACGGCGCGTGAGTGTGATCGGCGCGGGACCGTCTGGTTTGACTTGCGCCTATTTTTTGAGACTTGCCGGTTTTGAGACGCATCTGTATGAAGCGAAAGAGCATGCGGGCGGTATGGCGCGCGGTGCTATCCCGGATTTTCGATTGGATACGGAGGGGCTGAAAAAAGATATAGCCGGAATCGAGTTGCTCGGCGTCACGTTTCATTATCAGGAGCGGATTGACGCGGACAAATTTCGGACGATCCGCGAAAAATCTGATTACGTCTATATTGCCATAGGTGCCCAGCGCGGCAAAAAGCTGAATATTTCCGGAGAAGACGCGGTCAATGTGATGGATCAGATTCAGTTTTTGGAAGCGGTCAAGAGAGGAGACCCGCTCTTTTTGGGACAGAACATCGTCGTTATCGGGGGCGGGAATAGCTGTATGGACGCGGCTCGCACTGCGTATCGGCTGAAAAGATTTCCGCGTGACGCCTCAAAGGAACCTGGACGGGTCACAGTAATCTATCGCCGCACCCGTAAGGAGGCACCCGCGGATCCAGATGAGGTCAGAGCCGCGTTGAGAGAGGGGATTATTTTGCGGGAATTAACAGCACCTGTCGCGTTGCGAATCGACTCTGACCCCGGGGATCAAGAGAAAATAGCTCGGGCAATCCAATGCGTTCGGACTGAACTCCAAGACGCTGACGAGAGCGGCAGACCTCGACCCATCCCGATTGTCGGCTCTGAATTTGAACTGCCGGTCGATAGCGTAATCACAGCTCTGGGGCAAGAGGTTGTCCTGGATTTTTTTCCTGAATCGGCTTTGCGTATGGATCCGACCACTCACGAGACCCAAATGAGGGCTGTGTTTGCCGGCGGAGACGCTATACGCGGCGCGGACACGCTGATTCGCGCTATGGAAGACGGAAAACAGGTTGCTCGGACTATCATAGAGCGGGAGAATATGGATTTTCCTATAGACCATCCGCCTCAAAAAATCTCGACAGACGAGGCGGTGTCTCAGGTGAGCTCTGCGACGCGGGATCGAGGTGCTGAAATAAAAACTCAGAAAATGCTCTCCGATTCGATCCACCCTCCTTTGAGTGAAGATGAGGCGCGGCGGGAAGCCTCGCGGTGTCTCAATTGCGATGAAATATGCCGCGTCTGCGTCACGGTTTGCCCCAATCGAGCCAATATTGATTTCCGACCCATTTTTTCTTATCCATCTATTCAGCGACCAATATGGAAAGCTCGAAGGATTCACGGCGCGATCAAGATCGAAAAATCTGGCAATTTTGAGATTAGGCAACACGCCCAGGTCCTGAGTATCGCTGATTTTTGTAATCTCTGCGGAAACTGCGCGACATTCTGTCCGGCAAGCGGTGAGCCGTTCCGAGAAAAGCCTCGTTTTCATCTGACCAAAGAAAGTTTTGATCAGGACAGTGCCGGCTATTTTTTTGGTAAGACAGAAAAACAGAATAAACGCACAATTTACAGAAAAATAGCGGAAACAGGCGATCTGCATCGCTTGTCGGTTCGGGAAGACAGCTATCTGATCTATGAAACGGATCGGGTATGGGCAAAATTTTCAGCGGATTCCTTTACTCCAATGGAAGTTCATCTGAAAAAAGGAAACTCGGTTGATCTGAGTCCCGCAACAGAGATGTGTTTTTTTCTGGAGAACGTCACACAGATCTACTCATCGAATAAGATTCATTTTTTTTGTGAGCGAATATTGGGCAGTTTTTAGTTCATAGAAATAAACGCCGTTAGCAAAATCATCCGCTGCCCATGATATGGTATGCACTCCCGCAGAGAATTCCTTTGAAACAGGAGTAGTGACCAATTGCCCGGCACTATTAAAAATTCTCAGAGAAACGCGGTCTTTTTCCGGAATAGAGAATTGAATCGAGGTTGCTTGGCAAAACGGATTGGGGTAGTTCTGACTCAAAATCGCCGCAGGAAAAATATCAGTTGGGAATTGACTTTCAACTCCGTTAGGTTGATGCTCCACAATATACAAACCGGCTCCTGAATCCGCGATATAGATTATTTCCTGATCTAAAAAAACGTGCCAGGCAAATCCGGATGTGTCGTAAAAGCCAACTTCCAGAGCTGGTGCGGATCGGTGATGTCAATGATACCAATTCCAGCATTCTCATCAACTACGTAGAGTTTATCGTTCTTAATAAAAAAACTTCTTAGATATCTTGTATCGTCCCATACGTTGATTTGGGCAATATTCAATGGGTCGGAAACATCAAAGATGCCCAAATCATTAGTATCATTGATATAAGCTAAAGTGTCTCGGACAAAAATCTTTCGGGTCATATTCATCGCCAGGGCATGCCCAACAACAAAAGTTGGATTCTGCGGATCATTAACGTCAAAAATTTGAATCCTATTATCATTCCAGACGGAAAAACCAATTGCATACGCTAAGCCATTTTCAACGTAGACATCATATCCCAGTTTCTCCATCTCACAACTTCCAAGCAATTGCGGATTTGAGTGATCGGGAAGATCGTACGTCGTGAAAGTCGAATCAGCGTTGCAGGTATACAGGGTCGTATCTGTCGCAAAAAAAGATATGATCCCATCACTTGCGTTGAAATACGCTTGGACAGGTTCTGTTGGGTCACTGACATCGATTATGAAAAAACCGCCCTGGTTATGGTTCGTAGTCACGACAAAAACAAAACTCCCGGAAACCTGTAATTGCTGAGCATAACCCGGCACATAAAATTCGCTCAATTGAACCGGTTGATCCGGCTGACTGACATCGAATATCCGAAGGTATGACTCATAGACCCACTGGATGGAGTCGAAATTATATCCGGTCGTATAAAGTAAATTATCATTTTTATCAATCAGAACAGTGCGATCCGGCGTCTCGTAATTCGTCAACAATACCGGAGTTGAGACGTCGGAGACATCCAAAACAGCGAGGAATCCATCACTGGCTACATACGCAATATTATCATCAACAACAATATCCTGGGGGGTGCAATTATCAACCCGGTTGATGAAATCTACATTCCAGCTCTCTTCTGCTGTTGATGGCCCAGCAAGAATCATTAAGAATAAAAATACAAAACCCACCCATGTTAAATGGTGAAGCCGTGCACTCATTTGTCGAATAGACATATAATCCTCCGTTAGAAATGACCAACTCGTCGTATATCCATGTGAACGTGTGATTCAACACGTGTTTCATCTGACCTTAATCAAGTAATAACAATGTGTTTGTGAGTTAGAGTTATCACCCGTGGATACACATACAAAAAAAAAAAAAAAATTTTGTGTACGCCATAAGACCCCCCTTATCGAATGAGATTCATTTTTTTTGTGAGCGAATATTGGGCAGTTTTTAGTTCATAGAAATAAACGCCGTTCGCAAAATCATCCGCCGCCCATGATATGGTATGCACTCCCGCAGAGAATTCCTTTGAAATAGGGATAGTGACCAATTGCCCGGCACTATTAAAAATTCTGGCTCTTGGGAAGTTTTTACGGAAACTACAGAATTTGATTGAGATTAATCGATTTATTTGGTATTTTAATTGAAGCATTTTGATCCATTTTTTTATTATTTTTCAAGTAATCTGAGTGAATTGGCTATGTCTCCACCGCAAAAGAGGTCTTCCCCAATGCCGAAATTGTCATTGACCGGTTCCATTTTTTTGGACAAATGAACAAGGCTTTAGATCATGTTCGTAAACAGTTACGCGGTCAGTCTCCTAGAAATGACGCGCTCAAAGGAATCAAATGGATGTTGCTGAAAAACCCGGAAAAATTGACTCCGGAAAACAAACAAAAATTAAAAGATGTCTTTCGCGAATTTCCAGAACTCAAAACCGCCTATGACATCAAATATGAATTGCGGTATATTTTTGAATCAGACATCAGTCGGCAAAATGCTCAAACGCAAATCGAACTCTGGGTGGAGAAAGCCAAGAAATTAGATAATCGCTACACCAACACTTTTCTAAACACCTTGAAAAACTGGAAACAATATGTGCT
>NBMB01000090.1 GCA_002084765.1 Candidatus Cloacimonetes bacterium 4572_55
CCGCCCAAGTCCAGGAACCCAATTGCCAAATCGGAACCATCCGTGTCATTGTAAACCAGCGCCCAATAAGCATCCGTGTCATTGCTTGCGTCCTGCGCCCAGGATGGATTTGTGGTAGAGTCAAACGTCATGGTGCCGCCTGATTCCGACACGCAATCGCCTAGGGTGCCCAAGGATGTGCCACCAGCAGTATAAGTGCCCGCCGTCCCCACCTCCGTATAATCGCCAAGTGCCGGGGTAGCATCCGCCGCCGCCGGGGTTGTTGTGTTGTCCAGGATCGCGCATTTGATATCGTCCGCCGGTTCCCAGCCGCCCTTGATCATCGTTGCTTTCGCTTCGTCAAATACTGTAAAATCGCCTCTTGCCATTGTGCGTCTCCCCTATGATGAAAGTTGTTCTTTAATTGCAAATAAAAATACCGCTTTTCCGTTACCCTTCACTTGGAACCTTATGGGCGCGACTTTAAAAAGGCCGTCCCAAACCGATAACGTGAGCTCATTATTGTTTTCCAATAAAGACCTTAAAATAGCAGCGTCATCTTCAGAAATAATCGATCTTAATTGATATTGCCTATCCGCAACACTAAAACCCTGATCCGAAAAAGAAGCCCCTTGATCCAGGGTCTTGGTGACAGACAGTCTCCGTGCACCGGTGTATAACCCGGGGTCGCTAAGTTCTAATACGACCGGCATGGAAGCGTCGGAAACGGTTCTTGAAAGTATGGCTATCATCAAACTCCCCTCTATGAATTATTTAACAAGAACTGGACATCCTCTTCCGATGCCCGTGTCTTCATGATTTCCAACAATTCCCACATCACTTCTTCGATTTCCGGCACCATCTCTGTGGCCTCGATCAAAATCGTTGGACCTTCCCCAGATGGTGAATCGTCCCGCCCTTCAAGGTCGTCCAACTTATCAGATATATCCTGAATAGTGTCGGACACCTCATCGTTACCTTGAAACGTTATTGTAAAATCTTCAGCCATTATTATCCATCACGCTTACTGAACATATATTCCGCTCCGTTATTTTTCGACTCTATCCAGATTGTTGGTAAAATACGGAGTAAGATGGCCTGCCATTTTAGATCTATAGCCGAAGCGTCCACATCAATAAGAGGTAATGTGGATTCATCTTCATTATCAATCGGGATCGCTTCAGGTGGGATAATGAACCGAAACTCTATATCTTTGGTAACATTGGAGTCATTATTTGTTGCCACTGTAGTCGCTTTCGGTTGTTGTTGCGTCGGTTGAAATTTTTTTCAACATGTCATAAAAAAAGGTTTCTAATGCATCTACCGCTCCATCTGTTGAAATGGATATTGTCGGTAAAAAAAAATCATCATCGCTGTCTGGATCAGGATCATTTACAAGATATTTGAGCATCGATTTGATTTCAGCAGTGGTCGAAGATAACGATGCGTCTTCAAATACGATTGTAAAATTTACCCCCATTAGCCTACCGCCAGAGCATACATTGCGCCATTTTCAAGTGACTTTTCATACACTAACGAAAGAATTTTTAGAATGAGTGGTTGGACTGCAAATTCCACTTGGGACATATCGACCCAGACTTCCGGCCAATACGCCCGCATATCTTCATTATCAGATGGTACAAATGCGATAAAATTAAATTCGATCGTACCAATAAACGCCATTGCGATTAGGCCCCTGTAAATTTAGCGGTTGGGAGCTTTGAAATAACAGTACACGCCGTATCAATAGCGCCAACTTGTGGAAACGCTGAGCTGAATCTGAGAATACCCATTGTCAACATATATGGCGCAGTGCCGGCATTTGGAAAAAACTTAAAAAGCAGCATTTCCCCATCAAGTGCCGATAAAGCATCAGTTATACCATCTGTGAGCTCCGCTTTAAATGCGGCCGAACGAAGACTATCTACCTTGTGTCCATAGATTTCTTCATATCGTTGCACGTATTCCTGAGACGAATCAACTTCACCGGGTGAAAAACCATTCGTTTCAATTGTTGTGAATGTCGGAGTATAGTATTGGATGTAAATCCCCTTTACCACACCTCCTGTATGCGAAAGCGGATGCGCTTCGTAAAATTCTATGTGGGCGTATTTTCTTGAAATCGAAGAAGCCAAGATACCTCGACCGGTATTGTCTGGACGACGGTACAATGGGAAATCGGCTCGCTCCTGATGCGTATTAGGTGTTTGAAATATCTCAGACGATTCAATGAGAGCGGACGCTTGGGCACTTGTTTTAATTTGCCCAATTTCAATAGAGCCGACAGGAATATACGGGGGTCCGCCTGCGGCAGCTCGTGTTGTGCTAAACGTCGATCCTTCTGTACCCTTAACCGCAGAAAGTGTCGTTCCGGTGAGAACGATGGAGTTAATAACATGAGTTAGTGACGATGCTCTGGTAACAGTGATTGTTGTCCCAGATACTATTTTTTGAACACCCTCAATCCATGCAATAAAACCAGTGGAATCTATCTCATTGACCCCAGAGCCGGGGGAAAGAATATCGATACCGGAGACCACCCCATCCGGCCTTACGTTCGGCCCGTATCCACTTCGCCCACTCCATACGGGACCCGCGACAGTAAACACCATCTGGTCCCCAGAATCCGTCATTGCGGCGTACGGCACCAGGGTTTGAGCACTTTCATATTGAATCTGTGCGTTTCCGGCTGTTCCCATTATAAGTTATCCGTATCATGTATGTATTCTACTTCGCAAATTATATCAAAACGATAAAATGGTTCAAAAAAAGCCGTGTTACGTTGTAGCTTTACGGTTACGCTTTCCGCCAAACCATTGACTGTCGGGTCATCGTATAGCTTTGCCGCCACAATCTCAACTCCATGTTATCTGCGCTATCAACGGATAAATAATGACTTCGTTAACCAAATCAACTTCGTCGGCACTGGTAAGTCCCATAAATTCCCTTTGGGGCATTTTGCTCGTTCCATCTTGGTGATACTGCGCAATAGGAGACTCGCATTCAATGACCGCTCCAGTTGAGCCATTGGAGATAAACGAAATCGAATTAAGCATTGCCCCAGTGTCCCTTAGATTCGGTGTCCCTGTCTTTGGGGTATTGATGGAATATGGAGCAAAATCATTGTCGTTTACATCTATGCCTTTAAGAGTCCTTTTAACAATGCGATCAGCTACAAATTCGCCTGCGGAATCACCCAACTCAGAAGATGATATAAAATCCTCGATCATCTCAAGTGTCGATTTGGCTTCCCATTCGTTGACAATGACAGTCGCTGAAACGCCCATTAACTATACCCGCTTAATTCGCCTGACAGGTCTCTTGACCGCTTTTTCATAATCATCTATTGAGCCGCTGGAATTCCAATCATAATCGAGCCCAATCTCAACAACACGAATGAGTTCGTCATCATATTGCTTGGCCCAATAATTCCTTTGTTGGCCATACGCGTCCAACTCGGTCGTTGTGTCTTGAGCTAGATAACGATAGATTAAAAAAAATGTTTTATAGCATGAAAGATTCAGGAGTTGGGACGCAGAGTTTAGCAATAATGAAGAATCAAATCTTGTATGCCGCCAATCATACCCCATGGCATTCGACGCTTTACGGTACCATTTGACTTCAAGATCATCATCAATTGCCGTAGCCGCAAGATCATGGAAATCAGACCAATCGGATACCCCGAGTTCCATGATCGTTGAACGTATTTTTTGCAAATTTGCATCTACGCTGTATGCCATGTCGAGACACCTGCCTAAATACCATCAGAGGAATTCACGCTTGACCCATTTAAGGAAAGCGAGGACCCCGATAGACCCTTCGATTTAGATGGAGTTCGTGATTTAGGGGCCTTACGTTTGGGTTTTGAGACCTTCTTTGATGGTGAAACGGATATTCCGTTAAATAACTTATCTTTCGATTCATTAAAATCGGACTCATTGATAACTATGAAACCGGTTTCATTCTCTGCAATTATTTTAACTGTCGGAATTTGCATTAAAAACTCCTTATTTGACCCCGCTTTAACACAAGGCCAAAAAGTAGAAGATGGAAAAAATTAGGGAGCGATTGCTACAGCGGAATCTGGCGAAAGCGGAACATATTGCATATACACCGTAATCGCGCCCGTGGCTGATGTTGATACGGCGGCGGGTATATTGGCGCCATATAGCACGGAATTTATAGTTGCTGAAAAAACAATAAATGGAGAAGCTAAAAAGACAATCAGGGCAAGGATGGAGACACTGATCATGGAAAAAGCTTTATTTCTATTGGACATGATGCAAACCTCCATTGAATGCAACGGTATCCCATTGCGTACATTCAAGATATCGAATGTACGCAATAAGAGGAATGGTAAAAGGGTAGGTTAGCCTGCAATCCGAGTCGCAAACTCCGGCCGAATCAATTTGGCTCCCCACAAACAATCGAGTTCCCACATGGTCTGCTTATACATCCGAATCACTTCGAGACGCATGACGAGACCGGAAACCGGATCTTCCATGGTATAGCTGTTGTCCGGATTGAAGACCTTTTTGAGGGCTTCATCTGGAGCACGCATGGCCAGAGCAAAAGCGTCCCGATGGAACACGAGGTTGCAAACGTGCGTCGCTTTAAGCGTGATGGCGGTTGCCGATGTAGTAATGGGCACCTTAAGACCTGGTTCAAACACAATGGTCCCACCGCTACTTACGTCAGTGTTCCCAGTAACAACAACATACGTTTGGGAATCCCCCGCTATTGTGAATATATCTCCAACGAGAATTGTTCCGGTCCCAGCCGACGCAAGAGTGATTGTTTTTACCCCAAGGGCGTATCCTGCGTTATCAGTTGTTGCGCTTGCGGCGGTACCTGCCGTATGGACCGGAACACTATCATCAGCATTCCAATCAACCCCGAATTTACGACCAATTTCTCCGGAAATTTTCACCTCGCCAGAACCAATCTTTTCTGCATCGGAGAACTGGGAGAGTGCCAATGCTGAAGCCTCGGCATCATAATCCAAAACGCCTCTCCGAAAATCCCTGGGGCATTTCATCTTATTCAAGATTTTCCGTGAGTTGATTGCGGATAGAACCTCAACACCCGAACCAAAAGGTGCCGTACCAGCGGTTCCGGTATAGCCATACACGCCAACGTACTCGGAAAACACACTGTCATTCACAGCAGTGGCAAGAGCCTCAAACGCTGCACTCATTTCAAGTGGAATGAAGTCTGCTTGGGCTTCAATTTGACCAAGCTCATTATCGCTAAGGCCGAAGCTTGCTTTTTTCCAGTTATTCAATGAAATCTGAACTGTCGGAATGGTCAAATCCCCGGGGGTAGCAGGGTACGCTGCCGGAGTAACATCCGAGGCCGTCAATGAGGCGGCAACAGGGACATCAATTGTGGAGCCCTTTTTCTTGGCATCCATTGAATAGTCGAGATTGACAAGACGAGTCATGAGGACTCGTTCACGAAGTGACAGAAGTCCTCTTGCGAGAATTTTGGGTATAATAGCGGTAAGCGTGTTAGAAATAGGCATGATTGCTCCTTAAAAAAAATAGATTAAAAATTAGAGGTGCAACCACGTAAATATTACGCGACCGCGACCTCCCCGGATGCGATTTTCTCCAGATTTCGTGAAATGGCACCCTGGTCCCCACCATCAATTGTACTTCCAGTAAATGCGGGTGTTGCCCCACCGCCCGTGGCTCCTGAACCGCCACTGCCGGATTTCAAAAGCTTATCTTTTTGAGGATGTGATTTAATCAGGATTTCAATCGCTTCTTGGGGATCAGCATAATTCGAGCCTTGAAGCGAAAATATCTTATCCCCATTGCTGTCTAGAGCAAAGGTTTTGAGATCGCCGTCTTTTTCTTCAACAATGAAGTGTTTTCCAAATGAATCATAAGCGAATTCAGGAATCATGTTTGTCTTTTTTCGGATGAAATCACTTGAATTGAAGGCACTTTTGATAAGCTGTTTTCGTAACATTTCGTCTTTGTGCTTGATAACGTCTTCCTTCTCGTTAAGTAACTTAGAATAGTGTTTCTCTTTCTCAGAAAGCCTGGCCTCAAACGTTGATGCGACCCCCTCCTTGATCCGTTCAATCTCTTCTACGCCTGGGTTCCCTTTTTCTTTGTATGTTTTTACCAGGGAAATTGCTTCCGACGCACTCTTTAGATATTCCGGCACATCCTCAATCCCGGCGTCTAAAAGAGGTTGGAGCTCCTTTTTTACCTGATTGTATTTACCACGATGCTTGGCTGATTCTGTTGTGAGTTCCTTCAGCTTCAACATCATTGCGTCCGCGTTGAACTGTTCTTCGCGACCATCCGGATGTTGAAAAATAGGATTCCCAGATTCAATTAACACGTTTCCCGATTCGTCTGTTTTCCAAGGCATTCTGCACTTCCTCCTGATATGTGGGCAATCGGCCCTAAACCTGTGAGCAATCCGCTCAACTACCACTTAAAACGTTCGGCAATCCGCCGATAAAACGAAATGTATAAGTGCAAATTATAGAAACAAAACCCATAAGCGCAATTTATACTTGCCAAGTATCATAAACTAAGTTTATGATTGTCAAGCGAAAAAAAGGAAAAAGGAAAATAAAATGGACATACGAGCGAAAATACGGGACGAAAGAAACAAATGTATGTGGCTGGAGGTGTATTGTGCCGGAGGCATCACCGCTATGGACACGTGCAAGGATCTAAAAATATCAATGCAACGAGTGCAAAGATGGAGGGATCAAGATGCCGAATTCGCTGAAGCTTATAATTTTGTAGATGTGACCCACCATGAGATTTGCTCCAAGGAGGATACCCCGTATATCGAATTAGTCGGTGACAACCATTTAAAGCTGGTGGAAAAGAATCGTGATGAAAAATATGCAATGGATACAATAGAGAAAAACATTGTGCACAAAGAAGATATCGAAAAGCTAAAAACAAAATGGTTGAAAGCATTTGAACAATTATATTTTAACATCATAGAAACATGCAAGGCTTGCGGTATAACGAGGAGCGTGTTCAACTCATGGCTCAAAACAAGCGCGAAATTTAAAGAAGCGTATCTTGAGGCAAATGAAGCCAAGATGGATTTTATTGAAAGCCAATTGATGAGAAATATCGGAAAAGGTGACGGTCCGAGTATTATTTTCGCATGTAAAACGCGACTAAAAGACAGAGGATATATCGAAAAACAAGAGATAAAACATAGTGGGAATTTTGGAGTAATGGTTGCACCGGGAACGGCCAAGAGTGAAGAAGAGTGGGGAAAGAGCGCGGTAGCACAACAAGCCCAACTGGAAGCTCAAACGAGCACAGTAGAAAAGATGAGGGAGAATGGATAAAGGGAAAAAACGAATAATCTGGGAACCGCAAAAAGGAAGCCAAACGGTTTATCTAAACTGTCCAATATACGAAGTGTTGTATGATGGAACCAGAGGAAGCCAAAAAACAGATTCTTTGATTATGGATTTCGCGCAACATGTAGGCCAAGGTTACGGTGCTGCATGGAGAGGGGCCATATTCAGGCGAACTTACAAGCAACTTGACGATATAATCGAGAGAACAAAAAAATGGTATTACCAGATTTTCCCTGGGGCGAAATATAATAAACAGAGCTACACTTGGGAATGGGCTACAGGCGAGAAGCTCCTACTCAGGCATATGGACAATGAAGGGGATTACTGGAATTATCATGGGCACGAATTGCCCTTTATTGGATGGGAAGAGCTGACAGGATGGCCCGATAACAAATGCTATGAAGCAATGAAAAGCTGTTGCAGATCAAGCGACCCGAATGTGCCAAGGAAATATAGAGCCAATACGAACCCATGGGGAGTTGGGCTCAACTGGGTAAAGAAGTATTTCGTGGACCCTGCTCCGGCCGGACAGGTAATTATAAATGAAGCTGATGAAAAAAGAGTTAGAATCCACGGATCAATCCTTGAAAACAAAAAATTTATAGAAGCGGACCCCGATTACCTTAAAAAGTTGAATGCTATTAGCGATCCGAACAAAAGAAAGGCTTGGCGCGATGGGGATTGGGACGTTACATCCGGCGGTGCTCTCGATGATGTTTGGGATGCAAAACGACACGTAGTCGAACCCTTTAAAATACCAAGCACCTTCTATTTGGATAGGTCGTTTGACTGGGGTTCAGCAAAGCCGTTCTCTGTCGGCTGGTGGGCAGAAAGCGATGGATCGGATATAACTTTGGCCGATGGAACAATGAGATCGTTTCCAAGGGGCACCCTTATAAGAATCAATGAATATTATGGATGGTCCGGTGTGGACAACGAAGGGTGTCGAAAAACAGCCGCTGAAATTGCACAAGACATAAAAGGGGTTGAAAATTCGGCATCTTTTAGAAACCTGATAGGAAACAATGAAATTCACAAAGGACCGGCTGACAGCTCAATCTATACGGAAGAAAACAATATGTGTATTGCCGCAGATATGCGGAGAGAGGGTATTGATTGGACAAAGGCAAATAAGGCACCCGGAAGCAGGATGCAAGGGCTCGAAAAGGTTAGACGATATTTAAAAAACGCAACAGCAACCCCAATGGAAAAGCCTGGCTTGATCATATTCAACACTTGCCGGCATTTCCTCCGGACTGTCCCCACGCTTCCGAGAGACAAGCGGAAACTTGAGGATGTTGCATGCTTGGTGGCAGGAACAATGGTGAGTACCACAAAAGGCGATATCCCAATTGAAAAAGTTTCCGTTGGAGAC
>NBMB01000091.1 GCA_002084765.1 Candidatus Cloacimonetes bacterium 4572_55
GCGGGCTGATTTGTATCCACAAGAGTGCGGATCAACTGGCCGCTGACGTTGTAGATTCGCAACGTGACCTGGCTTGCCCGAGGGATCTCATATTGAATCGTGGTAGATGGGTTGAACGGATTGGGACGATTTTGCCACACTTCAAAAGATAACGGCGTTAGGGACGTTCGGCGTAGACGAAGATGGGTCAGGTTCTGGGTTGTGATTGTGATGGGTTGATTATTGAGTAGTGCCCGACCCGCCTCGAAGTCATCACCGTTTAGTTCGTCGATCATATAGCCAAAACCAAATTCATCTGGCAAATCGATCACTTCGATGGTCAGCGGGAAAGTGACGCCTTGCAGACGAATCAAAGCCTCATCCGCGGTGGTCAGACGGGAGTCGTCATCAAAACGAATGTCAAACAGGCCGCCCGGTGGAATGGGCGGCAAGCCAAACATCACCGATGTCGCTTCATCCAGCACCTCATTGGCCAAGTATAGAGTTTGGCTCAGACCGGATTGATCTTGCAGAGAGATTTTTGCCGCCGCAGATGCGACTTGATCAGTCGGATCAGGCTCGCCCAGCACGACGGCAGTGATCGCGCAGTCCAGACCGATTTGGCCATCGTCGTTGGCACGCAGCCAGTAGCCGGTGCCTTGCTCGATGGTGGTTGCGGTTTGGTACGATCCAGCAAAACCGTAGAGAGTGCCGCCGACAATGATTGTGTTGGGATCGCTGACGTTGGCGAAGGGGACATCGCAGGACGGCCCGGCGATCATATTCCAGCCGGTTGTCATATCGATGGTGAGCTGATCGATCATAGTACCGACAATCTCAACCGTATCGGGATTAGCAAAGCGCAGCCAGTAGCCGGTTCCTGTTTCGAGCGTATTCGTGGCCACATAACTTCCGGCAAATTCGTAAAGCGTACCGCTGATTGCCGGCGGGGCTGTAAAAATGGATAGGTAGTGCGGATCAGCGACATCAAATGGTAGGCCAATCATATTCCAACCGGTTGAGACGATTTTATCAAAATAATCTCCACCTACCGCTTGGCCGCTGATCACAAAATCAAACGGATTTTCATCGCTGTCGCCATTGACAAAGGAGATTGTCCCGGCTCGCGCGCCGAGAGCTCCAGGCGTAAAACGAATGGTGAAGGCCGCCGATCCGCTGGGAGCAATGGGGCCGGCCGGAAATGAGCCTTGCAGCGTAAAATCAGTGCCATTGGTTCCGGCTATCGTATGGGCACCAAGCGTCAAATTAGCGGTTCCGGTGTTGTGAATGGTAAATATCACATCCGAAGAGTTGCCCAGGACCACATCGCCATAATCATAACTGCCGCTGTTATCTGGAATGTCAGTGGGCGTCGGATCGGCCACTGAGATTTCCGGAGTTGGCGGGGCGGTTCCATTGCCGTCCAGGGCAAAATTAAATGGATTCTCGTCGCTGTCGCCATTGACAAAGGAGATTGTCCCGGCTCGCGCGCCGAGAGCTCCCGGCGTAAAACGAATGGTGAATGTCGCCGATCCGCTGGGAGGAATGGGGCCGGCCGGAAATGAGCCTTGCAAAACAAAGTCGCCAGCATTGGTTCCGGCTATCGTATGGGCTCCAAGCGTCAAATTAGCGGTTCCGGTGTTGTAAATGGTAAATATTGCATCCGAGAAGCCCTCCAGGGCCACATTGCCATAATCATAACTGCCGCTGCCATCGGGAATGTCTGTGGGTGTTGGATCAATCACTGAGATTTCGGGAGAGCCAGGCGCTTCCCCACACACGGTGACATCATCAATACAGATGTCACTAAGAAAATGGGTCCCAGTGACACCGCGGAAACGCACCTGGATATTTCCGCTAAAGGTAGATAGATCTACAATTTTTTCCAACCATTGATCACCTTGACCACCCGATATTGTGGCCACATCAGTACTCCACGTACTGCTGGAATAGACATCAATATACAAATCTCCCATGTAAGTGTAAATATCGTCATCCATATGATACCAAAATCGTAAAGACGGATTCGTAAGTAGGCTTATATCAATCAGGGGAGTCGTGAGATCAGCGCGATAACTTGGGTTGTAATTGCTAGCTTCAATATAGGCATAGCAACCGTCTCCGGTATGATCTCCGGATTCAGGGCCTGTAGGATCGGTCGGGGTGTCAGTATTACGAAATGACCAATTTGTATTATCGCCCGGTTCACTGGCTTCATTGGTCCATCCGACTGGCAAAGAGCATGATTCACTTCCAAAATCTTGGGAGAATACGCAATAACCGGCATAGCCGGTCAATGGAAAGTCAAATGGATTTTCGTCACTGTCATTAGTATTAAATTGTAACGTGCCGCTAAATGTCCCTTCACTGGGGGCATCAAATTGAACTTGAAACGTTTCGGTAGCTCCGGCGGTAATGACCGAAGGGAATATCCCAATTAAAGTATAATCTGACGGAAGAATCAGATTACTGACATTGAGTGAACTACAGCCCCCGTTCCTGATGGAAAATGTTTTGGATACAGGGTTTCCGACGATTGCCTGACCAAAATCTATCGGAGTCGCGGTGCCATCATCAATTTCTGTTCCACCTTCTGATACAACAATTTCCGGTAACGCCGGAGGAGCTTCCCCACAAACAGTCACATCATCAATGGCAATATCTGTGGCCCACCATGATCCGGTGATTCCGCGAAAACGTACCTGGATGTTGCCCCCAAATGGAGATAAGTCGATAACCGCCTCATGCCATACATCACCCTGGTCTCCAGAAATAGTATTGACATCATTATTCCAGGAGCCATTATAGTACACATCAACAGATAAACTGCCCATCCCACCGCCGTACATGTGATACCAGTAACGCAATTCCGGATTACTGACGGTACAGACATCGATGGTAGGAGTTATGAGATCGGCTTGCCAGTTTGTGTCATTATTACGTTCAGTGATATAGGCATAACAACCCACCCCGGAATGATCAGTATCCGGTCCGGTAGGATTTGACCCACTATACGGTGTCGGACCACTATTAAATATCCAATCCATGTCATCACCGACATCATTTGTCCATCCGGCAGGAAGAGTGCAGGAACTGCTCCCAAAATCCTCGGATAACAGGCAATAATCAGCATTACCGGCTATGGGGAAATCAAATGGATTTTGACCAGGATCATCGGTAGTGAATTGCAGGGTGCCATTATATATTCCAGGGTCGGCAGCATCCATTTGGACTTGAAATGTTTCGGTTGCACCCACAGCAACTGTTGTGGGAAACTGCCCGATTAAACTGTAGCCTGTCGGGAGGCTCAGATTGCTGACATTCAACACAGAGCAGCCTGCATTTTCCACAGAAACTGTCTTTGTAACCGGAGTGCCGACAAACGCATGACCAAAATCTAACGGAGTTGCAGTGCCATCATCTATTTCAGTCCCGCTTTCCGAGACAACTGCTTCCGGATCGGTCGGGAGAGTGACATCAAAAGATATGGTTGCGCCGACTGCCGTGACATTGGAAATATCCAACCCCCCGTTTGATCCATCCTGTAAAAAAGGACGCGGATCGGTCCCGTCATTTATAGCGGTTCGGCCATAATCAGAAGAAAAATGGGCTGTTGAATACGTTCCATTAACCCATGTTGCTCCATCATAATCGCCACCCGGTCGATATACATAAAGTCCATCCGGCGGACCCTGAGCATTTCCGTTTAAACTGGGATCAACTCTAAAGACAACTAAACCCGAACCAGGAACACCCTGATCAAAATAACCGGCATCATTTTTTCGATATTCAACAACAAAAAATTCAGTGGATGAATTTAAAGATCGAATCTTGTAACAATTACCCGTTGCTGAGGTTGACAATGGGTTTAATGTATACGTACCTGAACAGTAGATTTCGGGTATGTCACTAATCCAGTCGCCATAGCGATACTTCATATAAGCGCTCATGTGTTGGGGCGGGTTTGTATGCGAGTTCATAATATCCCATGTAGCAACAGGAGAATTCCCATCATGACTGTAATGATAGAGATCAGGCGCACTTAGTACGTGAAACATTTCGTGGCATGTGGTGCTGACACTGAAACTATTTGAAAGCACAAATGAATAGTCCGAAGCTCGAATCCCATTGATAGTCGTGGTAGGCGAGTACAGCGAAGTGCGGTGCGGCCAGAGCAATTCGTTCCACCCAGCACTTTCTCCCTGAATTATAAAGATAATACTATCAATACGACCATCATCATCATTGTCAATATCCAAACCACCCGGCACGTCACTCAGTCCATCGACATGGTCAACCGCATCTTTTAAAAGTTGGTGTTCCCGTGGCATTCTTTCAGACTCAGTATAACCGTTTAGATTATTGGGATCATCATACTCCAGAAAATAATCCCGATTGTGCGAATCCTGATAGGAGATAACTGTGGTCCCGGGTGGAATAGGATAATGCGATGAATTAACTGTCAATTGATTATAGGAGGCTTCCCAAAAGTATTCTTTAAGAGAGTTTTGATTCGTATTTAAAGCGTCGTCATAATCTGCGATATTATCCGTATACTCGCCTTGATCGGCAAAACGGATATAAATTACCAAATTATTTATTGTCCCAATATTATTAGCTCTTGTATTCTGATCAGGTCCCTTCTTGCTATTCTCGGAAACCCGCTGGGATTTTTCAGATCGAATTTGTCCGATTTTTTCAGGGTCAAGGTTGATATGTGGCCGTAATCCGACGGCACGAGGATCATCCTGACCTACAATAGCGTTAGATGGGATTAATTTGTCACCTGAGCGGTCAGCATAGGCATAAAACCCATCTTTGTTTTGGATAATGGTGTAACCATCTTTATCATGCAACCAGTTGTAAAACTCATCACCGGTTGCAAAACACTTGATAATTGTGCCATCGGGCTGGGTTAGGGTTTGCGGAACATCGTGTAAGTAAGCCGCGTTTGAAAGGCTTACAATGAGTAATGAAATAGAAATCACAAATAACATTAATAAAATTTGACGTGAAGACGCAATTAATCTTCCTAACATTTTAAAATCCTCCTTCTTGGGAAAAATAAGATTGGAATTTGAATGAAATACAAAAGCTTACCGATAGTAAAAAAACTGTCCAGCCGCGTAAATTAATAATGAAATAATTTCATGCAAGTAGTCAAAATTTAAAGTTTAACTACATAATCCATTATAAAACGACACGCTACTGGTTTGCATTAACATTTTATGAAAATTTGGACCTCGATCATCATTTCAGCCATTTGCTTGTAAGCCACGTTACAACTACCGGGTGGGTGTAAGAAAGGATGCTGTGAAAAGCGATCTATAAAACCTATCCTTTTTTATCTTTATCCCTGTAGTTTATTGGTCGAAAGGATGACCAATACTGAAATTTGGCTTACTCAACCAAAGCAGCACTATTGGCTTCGCTGCTCCTTTATCAAATCCAGCAACTCCTCCAAATCCATGATGGAGTCCATGATTTGCTGATGATCATTGCTGCTGACGACAGCGTTTACTTTGGTTCCTATATATTTCTACTCCTTTGCTTGGGTTAAGAATGTGGGTGGGAATACGTAAGGTACGTCGAATAAAGTATCCTCCTTTCGAATTGCCGGGGCAGTCTGTGAGCGGAAACAAAAAAAAGCCGTCAGCCTGTGTAATCCATCATCTACACGGCTTTATCTATCTCAAAATGGCATAGCGTCCTATCAATTCAATATCTGATGCTATTTTACCATGAAATCTGCCCCGGAATTGGCATCTTAGCTTCTTCGATAAATTGCTTACTGTGTCGCAGTATATTGTGCTATTTGAGATTTGTCAAGTATAAAAGAGGCGCATGTTTTAAAAGTTTTCGGCTCTTGGGAAGTTCTTACGGAAACTACAAAATTGATTGAGATTAACCGATTTATTTGGTATTTTATCCGTAAAAAAAATCTAATCTAAAAAAGACCCTAAGGGTTTTCGAAAACCCTTAGGGTCTTTCGTTAAACGTTACCGTAACAATACCATCCTCTTATGCGCGGAACCCACCGTGGTTTCTAAATTATAAAAATAAACGCCGGACGCAACTTCGCTACCGTTGTTGTTCCGAGCGTCCCAGACAATCTGATACGACCCGGCGGGCTGATTTGTATCCACAAGAGTGCGGATCAACTGGCC